>CAZPGB010000033.1:0-66841 GCA_964585945.1 uncultured bacterium
AAGATGAAGAAACCCCGCGAACAGGGTTGACAAGGGTTGTTCCATATCAGCTCTGGTTCGTACGGGCGAGCGACGGTGCGCTGACCTGGTTGCCTTCGAAGGGCGACATCGTCCAATACCCTTCGATCGCCGCCCTGAGCAACCGGCTGGTCTACGAGAACACCTCGTACAACGACGACATTTGGGAGATCACGCTGGGCCCGGCGGGTGAGATCCGGCTGCCGTCCGGGCCCCTGATTGCATCCACCCACGAGGACTCCGATGCCGCCTACTCGTGCAACGGAAGCCGGATCGTCTTCTTGTCCACACGCTCGGGCAGCCGCGAGCTCTGGATCTGCGAGCGCGACGGCAGCCGGCCGTGGCAGCTCTCACGCTTGGAAGGCATCTACGCCAGCAGCCCACGCTGGTCTCCGGGCGGCGAGGCGATTGTCTTCCGGGGACTGGAAGACGGTTGGGCGGGGCTCTACGTGATCGAGGTCGCCACCGGTCGCTTTCGTCGCCTGCACCCCCTCGGCACACACGAGATCCTGCCCCTCTGGTCGCACAATGGCCGGTGGCTCTACTTCACGGCCCTGAGCGCCGCGGGGGCCGAGATCCGCCGCACGCGACCCGACGGCAGCGGCACCGAAACGCTGATCCGGGGCGCCACCGGCCCGCTGGCTGAGACAGGACCGGGCCCGCACCTCTACTACTTGCGCGATGATCGACCCGGCATCTGGCGACGGGACGTCTCGGGCGGCACCGAGCACTGCGCTGTCGCGGCCGGCGCGCTCGGACGGTGGAACGGATTGGCGATGACGGACCGCAGCCTCTTCTTGACCCGTTCGCCGCAAGGGACCACCGAACTGTGGCGCATCGATCTGGAGAGCGGCGCCGTCGATTCGGTCGCCACGGTGCGCCGGTTCGGTTGCGCCCACCTGGCGGTCGCTCCGGACGGGAGCGGCCTGCTCTACGACCACTCCGAGCGGCTGGATTGCGACCTGATGCTGGTCGATCGCTTTCGGTGAGCGGTGATAGGCTACCCGCTTCGCTGCGCCTCCACCAATGCGTCGATCGCCCGCAGGTATCCCTCGGGCCCCAGACCGCAGATCTGCCCGCGGCAGACCGGTGCGATCACCGAGGTGTGGCGAAACGGTTCCCGCGCGTGGATGTTGCTCAGGTGGACCTCGATCGCCGGCAAGCCCGCCGCCGCGATCGCATCGCGGATGGCGATGCTGTAGTGGGTGTAGGCCGCGGGATTGATCACGATCGCATCGGCCGTCGCCGGGGCCGCGCGTCCGCCGGCTGCTGCTGTCGCCCCATCCCCCGCCTGGGTATCAACGGCTCGCCCGATGGCGGCGTGGATGCGATCCACGATGAGCCCCTCATGGTTGCTCTGGAACGTCACCACCGCGACGCCCCGCGCGGCGGCGTGCGCCCGGATGCGCGCGTCGATTTGCGCGAGGGTCAGCGTCCCGTAGTGCTCCGGCTCGCGTACCCCCAGCAGGTTCAGATTCGGACCGTGAATCACGAGGATCTTCATTCGCGTGCCTCCCCCTGCTCGTGGCGCTCGCCCTCCAGGGCCTGCCACACCTCTTCGGCCGTCACGTCGTCGACCACCAGGCAAACCCCCAGCCCGGCCGGCAGCACGTAACGCAGCCTGCCGCCGCGTTTCTTCTTGTCCAGCAGCAGGCTGGCCGTGAAGGCCTCGCGCTCGACCGCCGGCGCCACCGTCGGCAGCCCGCAGGCGGCCAGCAAGCGCCGCGTGCGGCGCAGGAGGCCGCGGGGGATCAAGCCGCGGTCGCACGCGATCCGGGCGGCGATCACCAGACCCACGGCGACCGCCTCCCCGTGCAGGACGCGCTCGTAGCCGCCCACCGCCTCCAGGGCGTGGCCGGCGGTGTGCCCGAGATTGAGCACGCGCCGCTCGCCCGCCTCGAGTGGATCGCGCTCCACCACCGCGGCCTTGATCGCCGCGCACTCGGACACGCAGCGCTCCAGCAGCGGCGCGTTGTCCGCCAATCGCCCGGGACGCTCCTCCACGAGCGCCTGCTCGAGATGCGTGAACAGGTCGGCCGAGCCCAGCGTGGCGGTCTTGACCACTTCGGCCATGCCCCCTGCGATCTGCCGGTCGGGCAGCGTGCGCAGGACGCAGGGATCAGAAACCACCAGGCGCGGTTGATGGAAGCTGCCGATCAGGTTCTTGGCGCGCGGGTGGTTGACCCCCACCTTGCCGCCGATCGACGCGTCGACCTGCGCCAGCAGCGTGGTCGGCACGTGGACGAGCGGCATCCCCCGCATGTAGATCGAGGCCACGAACCCGGCCAGGTCTCCAGTGACCCCGCCCCCGACCGTCACCAGGGGCGTCCAGCGGTCGGCGCCGCAAAGCGCCAGTCGATCGATCAGCCGCGCCGCCTGATCCAGGTTCTTGCGGGCGTCCCCGTCCGCGACCGGAATCACCTCGGGCTTCAGGCCGGCTTCTTCCAGCGCCGCGGCGATCTGATCCAGGTAGAGCGGGACGAGCCTCTCGGCCATGAGGAGCATGACGCGCGGCCCCAGCTCCATGCGCGCCAGCTCGGCGCCCAGGCGCGAGAGCAGTCCGCGGCCGATGGCGATGCGCGAGGTGCCGAGCTCGGGCCAGCGCAGCTCGATCGTGTGGTGCGGAAGCTGCAGGCGGGCCGCGATCCGGACCGCCGCTGCGCGGGGCTCGAGGCGGTCGGTGTCGCACCGCAGGCCGATGCGCCCGTAGGCGGTCGCGCGCTGTTCGAGCAGCTCCCGGATGCGCTGCAGGCGGTCCTCGCGACCGCGGATCGTCTCCTCCTGCAGCAGCGGCCGATCGGCCGCGTCTCCCACCCGCGCGAGGATCGTCTCCGGCGATGCCTCCAGCAGCACCACGGTCCCAGCCTCGGAGAGCAAGGCGTGGTTGCGCTGGTCGACCAGCGTCCCGCCGCCCGTCGCCACGACCAGGTCGCGGCGGCGCGCGAGCTTCCGGCACAGGTCGTGCTCGAGACGCCGGAAGGCTGCCTCCCCATCCCGCGCGAAGATCTCGGGGATCGACCGGCCGCTTTCACGAACGATCACCTCGTCGGTGTCGAGGAACGAAACACCGAGCAGCTCGGCCAGCGCGCGCCCGGTTCGGGTCTTGCCGGTGCCCATGAACCCGGCCAGCACGATCAGACCCGGCTGCAGCCCCCCCGCCGGCAGAGGGGCGTGGGGGCTGGGCTGGAACTCGTAGCGCACCCGCATCGGCCTAGGTCTCCCGTTCGCGCTCGAGGGCCGCATGCATCTCACGCAGATCGAAGCCCTGTCCGGTCCAGATGCGCAGCGCTTCGCAGGCCTGGGCCGCCAGCAGCGCCAGCCCGTTGACGCAGCGGGCGCCCTGCGTGCGCGCCGCGTGCAGGAAGGGCGTCTCCAGGGGATGATAGACCAGGTCCATGCAGCAGAGCCGCTCATGGAGCCAGGCCGCTTCGATCAGCGGCGGGAACCCGGGATCCCCGCCGCCCGCCATCCCTACCGGCGTGGCCTGAATGACCAGGTCCGCCGCGCGCATGGCCTGCTCGGCCTGCCCGCGGTCCCGCGCCACCAGCACCCGGTCGTCCGGGTGGTGGTCCATCAACGCGCCCACCGCCTCGGATGCCGCCGCCGGACGGCGCGCGAGGAAGGTGACCCTCCGAGCGCCGGCCTCGAGCAGGCCCAGCGCCGCGGCGCGGGCGGCGCCGCCGGCACCAAGAACCGCGACCCGCTTGTCCTCGGTCGGGCCGTCGAACGTGAGCAGGGCCAGCGCGGCGCCGGGGGCATCGGTGTTCTCGCCCCGCAGCCCGTCGGGCGCGACCGTCAGGGTGTTGACCGCGCCCAGCATCGCCGCGCGCGGGGAGAGCCGATCGCACGTCCGCGCGGCGCGCTCCTTGTGTGGGTAGGTCACGTTCGCGCCGGCCAGACCGACCGCGCGCAGCCCCTGCAGGGCCGCGGCGAATCCCACAGCCTTGACGGGGAGGGCCACGTAGACGGCGTCGATGCTGAGCGTGGCGAAGGCGCGGTTCATCAGAAACGGCGACCGGCTGTGGTCGACCGGATCGCCCAGCACACCGTAGAGCTTCGTCCGTCCCGAGATCGCCATCGTCTCCTGATCCCTCCCCCCGCCTACCGCCGCAATCGGTCCAGGTCGTCGAAGAAGCCTGGATACGACACGGCCACCGCGGCGCTGTCATCGATCCGGGTGGCGCCATCGGCCACCAGCGCCGCGACGGCCGCCGCCATGGCGATGCGATGGTCCCCGCCCGACGAGACCCGAACGCCCGACAGGCGCCGCGGCCCCCGCACCGCGAACCCGTCCGCGGTCTCCCGGATGTCGGCCCCCAAGGCTGCGAGCGTATCCACCGTGAGCCGTATGCGATCCGACTCCTTGTGACGCAGCTCGCCGGCGTCACGCACCACCGTTTCCCCCTCGGCCTGACTGGCCGCCACCGCCAGGACCGGCAGCTCGTCGATGAGCCGGGGTATGAGCGCGCCGCCGATCGCGACCCCGCGCAGCGGCGCGGTCCGCACCACCAGGTCGGCCACCGGCTCCCCGGCCTGCGCCGGGCGCGGCTCGAGGGTGATGTCGGCCCCCATCACCCGCAGCGCCTCCAGGACGCCGGTGCGGGTCGGATTGACACCCACGTTGCGCAGCCGCAGCTCCGAGCCCGGCGTGATCGACGCGGCGACCAGGAAGAAGGCGGCCGAGGAGATGTCGCCGGGCACGTCGACCGCCGCCGGACGCAGCCGGGCCCCGCCCTGCACGCTCACCGACAGGCCGTCGCGTGTCACGACCGCGCCCATGGCGGCCAGCATCCGTTCGGTGTGGTCGCGCGTGGCCGCCTTCTCGACCACCGTGGTCGTACCGGGAGCGAAGAGCCCGGCGATCAGAATGGCGCTCTTGACCTGCGCGCTGGCGGCCGGCGGATGATAGGTGATCGGCGTGAGCGCCTCCCCCCGCGGCCGCAGCCGCATCGGCAGCCGTCCGTCGCGGCTCGTCACCTCGACGTTCATCTGTGCCATCGGGTCCGCGATACGCCGCATGGGCCGTCGCCGCAGCGAGTCGTCACCGTCGAGGGTGACATCCAGTCCCCAGCCGGCCGCCAGTCCCGAGAGCAGGCGGGCCGTGGTCCCCGAGTTGCCGGCGTCCAGATGGGCCGCCGCGCCGCGGGGCAGGCGGCCGGCACCCGAGGCGACCGCGCCGCCGGCGCCGTCCTCCTCGATCCGACACCCCAGCGCGCGCAGGCACCGCGCGGTGCTGGCCAGATCCTCGGACGGGGGCAGACCCCTCACACGCTGCTCACCGTCGGCCATCGCCCCCAGGATGAGGGCCCGGTGGGCGATCGATTTGTCGCCCGGCACCTGCAACGCGCCGTGCAGCCCGTCGCAGCATCGCACCTCACGCTTCATCGCAGCCTCTCCGGCCTTGCCGCCCGCGCACCATCACGCCGAGGTCGCCAACGTCCGTCCCACCGCCCGTGCGATGGGACGCATCTGCGCCATCAACTCGTGGAACTCCTCGAAGCGCAAACTCTGCGGTCCGTCCGAGAGCGCCTCCTCGGGCCGCGGGTGCACCTCGATGATGATCCCGTCGGCGCCGACCGCGATGGCCGCCTTGGCCAGCGGTCCCACCAGGGGACGCTTGCCGGCAGCGTGGCTGGGATCGACGATCACCGGCAGGTGACTGGCCTGCTTGATGACCGGCACCGCCGACAGGTCGAGGGTGTTGCGCGTGGCGGTCTCGAAGGTGCGGATGCCCCGCTCGCACAACATGACCTGATGGTTGCCGCTCGAGAGCAGATACTCGGCCGCCAAGAGCAGCTCCTCGATGGTCGACATCAGGCCGCGCTTGAGCAGCACCGGCTTGCGCACGCGGCCGACCGCCGAGAGCAGCGCGTAGTTCTGCATGTTGCGCGCGCCGATCTGGAGGATGTCGGCGTACTGGCAGACGAGCGGCACCAGGTCGGGCGCCGTCACCTCGGTGACCACGCCCAGACCGGTCTCCTGACGCGCCTCGGCCAGGAGACGCAACCCCTCCTCGCCCATGCCCTGGAAGCTGTAGGGCGAGGTCCGCGGCTTGAACGCCCCGCCGCGTAGGATGCGCGCCCCGGCGTCGCGCACGGCGCGCGCGGTGGAGAGAAGCTGCTCGCGCGACTCGACGCCGCATGGACCGGCCATCACCACGAACTCCGCGCCGCCGATGGCCGCCTCGCCCACATTGACGACCGTAGGCTCGGGGTGGAACTCGCGGTTGACCATCTTGAAGGCGGTCGAGACGGGCGTCACCTGGGCCACACCGGGCATGCCGGCGACCGCATCCAAGGACGCGTCCTGACCGGCCCCGATGATCCCGATCAGCGTCTGGCGCGCCCCATGGGACGGCCGCGGCTGGAAACCCAGGTTCTCGATCGCGCGGATCACGCTGCTGATCTGCGACACCGGCGCTTCCGGTTGCATCACCACGATCATCATGGCCAGGTCTCTCCTCTCCTACACGTCTTCCCCGCTACCCCCACCGTGCATGGCCCGCCGGACGTCGGCCAGAAACCGCCGCACCGACGCCACCGCCTCGTCCCCATCGGGCGCCTGATCGAGCAGCCGCACCAGGGCCGAGCCGATGATTACCCCATCAGCCCAGCGCGCCACCTCGGCCGCCTGGGTGGGAGTCGACACACCGAAGCCCACGTAGAGCGGCAGATCCGTGGCCGCGCGCACCCGTCCGATGAAGGCGTCCAGGCCGGTCGACACCTGCGCGCGCACGCCGGTGACGCCGGTGAGCGAGACCAGATAGAGGAAACCCGCTCCGGTGCGCGCGATCGCTGCAATGCGCTCGTCGCCCGAGGTGGGCGCGACCAGGTGGACGAGCGCGATCCCACATCGCGCCAGATCGGCCTGCAGCTTGCCCGCCTCCTCCACCGGCACGTCGGGCAGGATCACCCCGCGCACGCCCGCCCGCGCCGCGCGCTCGGCGAACGCACCCACGCCCATCCGCAGGATCGGGTTCAGGTAGCTCATCACCACCAGACCGGCGGACGCCTGGGCGGTGGCGCGTTCCATCAGCTCGAGGGCGCGCCCCAGGGTCATGCCCTGCTCCAGCGCCCGCTGGGAAGAGGCCTGGATGACGGGTCCGTCGGCCATCGGATCGGAGAAGGGAATGCCGACCTCGATCACGCGGCAGCCCTCCTCGGCCGCCGCCACGAGGACGCGCACGAAGGTCTCCTCGTCCGGGTAGCCGGCGGTGAAGAAGGGCACCAGCGCCTTGCCTCCCTGCGCGCGCATCGCGGTGGTGATCTCCTGCAGGCTCATGTCCGGCCTCCCGGTTCGGTCCCGCCGCCGCCCTTCAACAGGGCCTCGACGCTCTCGATGTCCTTGTCGCCGCGGCCGGAGAGGTTGATCACGATCAGGTCAGGCGCGGCCGCGCGATCATCGGCCCCAGGGTCGCCGGTGCCGGAGCGGCCGGAGAGCATCTTGCGCACGTGCGCCACCGCGTGGCTCGATTCCAAGGCCGGCAGGATCCCCTCGTGGCGGGCCAGATCCTGGAACGCAGCCAGGGCCTCCTCGTCGGTGACCTGATGGTAGGTCACCCGACCGGTGTCCTTCAGATGGCTGTGCTCGGGTCCCACCCCCGGATAGTCGAGGCCGGGGGCGATCGAGTGGGCGAGCTTCACCTGCCCGTCGTCGTCCTGGAGCAGGTAGCTGAACGCGCCGTGCAGCACGCCCGGCAGTCCCGCGCCGAGGGCCGCGGCGTGGCCGGCCGCCGAACCGCCCGCCTCCACGCCCACCAGCGTCACCCCCGGGTCGTCCAGGAAGGCGCAGAAGATCCCCAGCGCATTCGACCCCCCACCCACGCAGGCCACGACATGCGTGGGCAGCCGGCCCTCGCGAGCCAGAAACTGCTCGCGCGTCTCGCGCCCGATGACCGACTGCAGCTCGCGCACGATGGTCGGGTAGGGATGCGGGCCGGCCGTCGATCCGATGATGTAATGGGTGTCGGCGACGTGGGTGACCCAGTCGCGGATCGCTTCGTTCATCGCGTCCTTGAGCGTGCCGCTGCCGCTGGGCACGCTGCGCACGTCCGCGCCCAGCAAGCGCATGCGCAGCACGTTGGGCCGCTGGCGCTGCGTGTCCAGTGCGCCCATGTAGACGGTGCACGCCAGGCCAGCGCGCGCGGCCACGGTGGCGGTGGCCACCCCGTGTTGTCCGGCGCCGGTCTCGGCCACGATTCTGCGCTTGCCCATGCGCTGCGCCAGCAGCACCTGCCCCAGGCAGTTGTTGATCTTGTGCGCCCCGGTGTGGTTCAGGTCCTCGCGCTTGAGGTAGATCCTGGCGCCGCCGCCGTAGTGGCGGCTCAGTCCCTCGGCATGATAGAGCGGCGTGGGCCGGCCCGAGTATTCGGTCAACAGCTCGTGAAACGCGCGGTGAAAGGCCGCGTCCCCCTGCGCGTCTTCCCACGTGCGCTCCAATTCCTGAAGGCACGGCATCAACGTCTCGGGCACGTATTGCCCGCCGTAGTCGCCGAAGCGGCCGCGCCTGACTTCACGGGTCTGTGCCACGAATCCTCCTCCTCGGTGCGCCTCGACCTTGCCGTCCAGAACTCTCCGTCCATACATCTCCGCCCAGACGTTTCCGTCCAGAAGGGGTCCTCCAGTCCGCGAGCCTCAAGCGCGTCGAACCTCATCCACGAAACGCCGCACCAGGGCGCTGTCCTTGACCCCCGGGGCCCGCTCTACGCCGCGCGCCACGTCTACACAGAACGGATGGACGCGTTGCACGGCGGCGGCCACGTTGTCCGGATCCAGCCCCCCCGCCAGGAAGACGCGGTGGCCGAAACGGGCCGCCTGGGCCGCTTGCGACCAGAGATCCTCCCGCGCCTCGGGCCCGGCCGCATCGCCTTTGGGCAGATCGAACAGAAAGCCGTGCACCGATGCGTAGTCCTCGAGGTTCTCGCCGTTCATGCGCCCCTTATGGATCGCCTTCACGATCGGCAGCGCCGAGCGCTGACCCAGGGCCTCGCAGTAGGCGGGGTCTTCGCTGCCGTGAAGCTGGATCAGGTCCAGGCGACAGCTCTCGGCCACCTCCAACACGGCATCGACCTTCTCGTCGAGGAAGACGCCGACCGCGCGCGCATCGGGTACCACCTCGCGGATGGCTTCCACCTGCTCCACGGTGACGTGGCGTGGGCTGAAGGCAAACACGAACCCCAGGTAGTCGGCTCCCGCCTCGAGACAGCGCACGGCGTCCTCCGGCGTGGTGATGCCACAGGTCTTCACGAGCGTTTCCGCCATCGTTGCGTACCCTCCCCTTCCCTGGTTCAGGATCGTCCCTGCTCGGGCAGCGTGCCCGCGAGCTCGGCCAGTTTACGTCCCGGGTCGGCGCTGTCGAGCAGCGCGCCACCCACCAAGAACGCGTCGGCACCCAAGGCCGCCAGTCGCTCCACGTCCGCCCGCACCTGGATCCCGCTCTCCGCGACGCACAGCGCGCGGTCGCCGACGCGCGGCAGCAGCCGCTCGCAGCAGTCGAGCGAGGTCTGGAGCGTGGATAAGTCGCGGTTGTTGATGCCGATGATCGCCGCCCCCGCGCCCAGCGCCGCGTCGACGTCGGCCTCGTCGTGGCATTCGACCAGAGCTTCCATGCCCAGAGCCCGCGCCCGCTCCAGCAAATCGCCCAGGGATGCGGGCGACAGAATGCGGGCGATGAGCAACAGGCCGTCCGCCCCGGCCCCCCGCGCTTCGACCACCTGGTAGGGATCGATCACGAAGTCCTTCACGAGCACGGGCAGGTCGACGATCGTGCGCACGCGCCCCACCGTCGCGAGGCTGGTGCCGAAGTTGGGCGCATCGGTCACGACCGAGATGGCCGCGGCGCCGTTTTCGCGATACGCGCGGGCCAGGGCGTCGGGATCATTGCCGTGGCGGAAGCCCGGCACACTGGGGGAGCGCTCCTTGATCTCGGCGATGATGCGTCCCCCGCCGCGCAGCGCCGCCTCAAAACCCCGCACCGGCTCGGCAATGGCGCGGCGCTGCAGATCGTCGATCGAGCGCTCCGCGCGCTTGACCGCGATCTCGGCCTCCTTCTCTCGCACGACACGATCCAGGAACCGCTCCATCAAGAACGCCTCCGTTCTACCTCTCCGCGCCCGCGCCCGGTCGCCGTCTCGGGCCGCAACGGGCACCCACGGTGCGCATCATCACCCGGCGGCCCCGCTCGTCGCGGCTGCGCCGGCTCAGCCGGCCAGCTCCTGCGACACCGCGCGCAACTCATTCAGCAGCCTGGCCGCGCGCCCGTCGGCCATCACCGCCCGAGCCTGGCACACCCCGTCGGCCGCCGACGCGGCCTTGCCCGCCACCACGGCCGCCAGGCCGGCGTTGAGCGCCACCGCGTCGCTCAGCGGTCCGTTCTCTCCATGGAGGATCGCCTCCATCCTCATCGCGTTGTGAGCCGGATCGCCGCCGGCGATCGCCTCGGCCGTCGCCCGCGAGACCCCAGCCTCTTCCGGCGCGAAGACGTAGGTGCGCACCCGGCCGTCGACCAGCTCGCTGATCTGCGTCTCGGCGGTGATCGACACCTCGTCCACACCGTCGCGGCCGTGCACCACCAGGGCCCGCTCCGATCCGAGCTGGTGCAGCACCTCACAGAGCAGCTCGGTCAGCTCCGGACGAAACACGCCCAGAAGCTGCCGGCGAACGCCGGCCGGATTGGTCAACGGCCCCAGGACGTTGAAGACCGTGCGCACGCCCAGGGCCCGCCGCACCGGCGCCGCGTGCTTCATCGCCGGGTGGTGCTGGGGCGCGAAGAGGAACCCGATCCCGACCCGGTCGATCAGCGCGCCGACCGCGGTCGGCGAAAGGGCGATGTTGACCCCCAGCGCCTCGAGCACGTCGGCGCTGCCCGACTTCGACGAGACCGCGCGGTTGCCGTGCTTGGCCACCGCCACGCCCATGGCCGCCGCCACCAACGCGGCCGCGGTGGAGATGTTGAAGGTGTGCTTGCCGTCGCCGCCCGTCCCACAGGTATCGACCAGCCCGTCGCGCTGCGGCGTCACGACCACCGCGTGGGCCCGCATCGCCTCGGCGAAGCCGGCGATCTCTTCGACCGTCTCCCCCTTCATCCGCAAGGCGGTCAGGACGGCGGCGATGCCCGCCGCGGTCATTTCGCCGTCCATGATCGCGCTCATCAGGGCGCGGGCTTCATCCCGCTTCAGATGATCGCCCCGCATCAACCTTTCGAGAACTGGTGAGAGCATGGTCGCCTCCCCGATCCGCCGATCGCGGTCTTCACGCCCCGTTGCCTCCGGCCATGTGCAGGAAGTTGGCCAGCATCTGCTTGCCCTCCGGCGTCAGGATCGATTCGGGGTGGAACTGCACCCCCTCGATCCGGTGCTGCCGGTGACGCACCCCCATGATCTCGCCGTCCGAGGTGTAGGCGGTCACCTCCAGCTCCTTGGGGATGGTCTCCTCGCGGGCGATCAGCGAGTGGTAGCGCGTGGCCGTGAAGGGATTGGACACGCCGTCGTAGATGGTGCGCCCGTCGTGGTAGACGTTGCTGACCTTGCCGTGCATCACCCGACCCGCCCGTTGGATGCGGCCCCCGAACGCCGCCACGATGCATTGGTGACCCAGACAGACGCCCAGGACCGGCAGCCGATCGGCGAAGTGTCGGATGAGCCCCACCGAAACGCCCGCGTCGTCGGGCGTCCCCGGGCCGGGCGAGATGATGAGCGAGAGCGGCGCCAGCTTCTCGGCCTGGGCGACGTCGATCCGGTCGTTGCGCACCACGTGAATCTCTGCGCCCAGCTCCCCCAGACCTTGCACGATGTTGAAGGTGAAGGAATCGTAGTTGTCGATGAGCAGATGCATGGCTAGAACCCCTCCTCGGCGATCGCGATCGCTCGGGTCAGCGCCTGGATCTTGCTGAGCGTCTCCTCGAACTCGAAGCCCGGATCGGAGTCGGCCACGATCCCCGCGCCCGCCTGGGCGTAGTAGTCCTGGCCCTGCATGATCAGCGTGCGGATGGCGATGCACATGTCCATGTCGCCCTGGCGACCGAAGTAGCCCACCGCCCCGGCGTAGGGTCCGCGACGCTGCTCCTCCAGCTCGTGGATGATCTCCATCGCGCGGATTTTGGGCGCGCCCGACACGGTGCCCGCCGGAAACGACGCGCCCAGCAGGTCGAACATGTCCATCTCTCGCCGCAGGGTTCCGGTGATGCGCGAGACGATGTGCATGACGTGCGAGTACTTCTCGACGTGCATCAACGATGCGGGGCGCACGCTGCCCAGCTCGCAGACCCGACCCAGATCGTTGCGCCCCAGGTCGACCAGCATCACGTGCTCGGCGCGTTCCTTCTCGCTGGCCAGCAGCTCGTCCTCCAGATTCTGGTCGGCCTGCGGCGTGCCGCCGCGCGGCCGGGTGCCGGCGATGGGACAGAGGGTCGCCTGGCGGTCCTCCAGCTTCACCAGCATCTCGGGCGAGCTGCCGATGATCTGGAAGTCGCCCAGGTCGAGGAAGAACATGTACGGAGAAGGGTTGAGGATGCGCAGGGCCCGGTAGACCTGGAAGGGCGGCACGTCGGTGGCGCCGCGCAGCCGCTGCGACAGGACGATCTGAAACGCGTCGCCTGCCAGGATGTATTCCTTGGCCCGTTCCACCTTCCGCTCGAAGGCCTCCCGGGTCATGTTGAAGGCCGGCTCGCCCCGCGCGGCCCCCTCCACGCGCGTCTGGATGGGCGGCAGGGGCGCGGCCAGCGCCGCCAGCAGATCCTCGAGCTGGGCCACGGCCGCTGCGTAGGCCGAGTCCGGATCGTCGCCGGCGGGCGGCAGGACAAGCAGCTCGATCTCGCACTTCACGTGGTCGAAAACCGCCAGCGTCTCGGGGAAGATGAACTGGTAGTCGGGCAGATCGATTCCCTCCTCGTGCGGCGTGGGCGTACGCTCGAAGTAGCGGACGATGTCGTAGGCGAGGTAGCCCACTGCACCCCCGAAGGGCCCGGGCAGCAGATCGCCTACGAGGGCGCTGGAGGCCGACAGCTCGCGGCGCACCGGCCCCAGGGGATCGCGCTCGTCCACGGGCTCGACCTGCCGTGCGCCGTTGCGCCGGCGCTCGATCCGCCCGTCCTTCAAGCGGATGCTGGACGCGGCCGAGATGCCGATAAACGAGTAGCGCCCTACCTGGATGCCCTGCTCCACGCTTTCGAGCAGGAAGGCCGCCCCCTTGGGCTTCAGCTTCAGGAACGCTGACACCGGCGTCTCCAGATCGGCGGGAATCCGCCGGCGCACCGGGGTGCGCCGGCCGTTGCGATGGAGTTGCGCGAACTCCGCGGGCGTTGGACAGATCATCACCGAACCTCTCTTCGTGCTGGTCGTTATCGCCGTTAAAACAATCGGCCCCGCCATCCTTTCCGATAGCGGGGCCTGGGTTCGATCTAGAGCGTCAGGATCAGTGGGAGCCGGGCACAGCTATCGGTCGGGCGGTGCGCCACCATCGCCAAGCCCAGAGCTGCACCGTATTCGGATGCGCCACCTGATCCATGATTGACTGCATGATGCCTCTTGGTTGCCTCTCGCGCCGGGCATCGGCATTCACCGCTCCCGAGCCCGTACGCTTGTCGGAAAGCATAGCCCGCCCGCGGGGCCGGTGTCAAGCATGTCAAGTGATTCACGAGACATTCGGCGAAGTCGCACGGGATCCGGCGGCCCTATCGCTCGCGCTCGCGAAGCTCCTTGTACAGCCGGTAGGCGTGACTGCGCGACAGCCCGAGCCGCTTGGCCGCCACCGCGATGCGCCCGTGGGCTGCATCCAGCGCGGCGCGCAGCCGCTCCTCGCTCCAGTCGCCGCGGGCCTGGCGCCGAGGTTGCGACGTCGTGGGGTCGCCGGCGCGACCGGCGTCGGCGATGACGCCCGCGACGGCCGCGGGCGTCGCCGCGGCGGCGCCCAGGCCTCGCAGCCACTGCTCCGGTTCGGCGCGCGTGGCACGGGCGCCGTGCGTGCGGCAGTAGAGCAGGGCGCGACTGACCGCATGGCGCAGCTCGCGCACGTTGCCGCCCCAGTCGCGTGCTTTCAGATCTTCCAGCAGACGGGGCGTGAAGACCGCGCGGCACTGGCTCAGGGCGCCGCCATCGCGCCGCCACAGCATCTCGATCAGCAGGTCCAGATCCTCGGGCCGTTCGCGCAGCGGCGGCACGCGCAGGACCAATCCGGCCAGCCGCGCGTAGAGGTCGGGCCGGAAACGCCCTTCGCGTACCATCGATCTGAGATCACGGCAGGTCGCGGCGATGACGCGTGTCTCGATGCGGCGACTGCGTGTCTCGCCCAGCGGACGCACCTCGCCCGAATCGAGAAAGCGCAGCAGGAAGCCCTGCGCCTCGGGCTGCAGGTCGGCGATCTCATCGAAGAAGAGCGTGCCCTCGGCCGCTTCCTCAATGAGCCCCCGGCGCCGCTCGACCGCGCCGGTATAGGCGCCGCGACGGGCGCCGAAGAGCTCCGCGACGAACAGCTCTTTTTGCGCGGCGGCGCAGTTGACCGGCACGAGGCTGCCCTTGCGGCCCGCCAGACGCGCGAGCCCCTGGGCCAGCAGATCCTTGCCGGTCCCCGTCTCGCCGAGGATGAGGACGGGGATCCGTCCCGGCGCATAGGTCTCGGCCAGCCGCAGCGTCTCGACCAGCTCGGGCGTCCGCGTCACCAGTCCCAGCTCGGCCCACAACGGCCGGAGGTTGGCGCGGGACACGCCCGGCACGACCGCGGCCGGTCCGCGCTCGAAGGCGTGCTCCTCTGCGCCCGACTGCGGGGCCCCCTTGTCCCGCAGCCAGGACCATGGTCCCAGCAGCGGATGGCTGAGCCAGAATCCCCGCGCCGGCAGGTGACCCCCGCCCTTGCCTCCAGGCAGCGCGAGCTGCGGCTCGGGCATCGTGCTAGTGGCGCTTCGTGATACGCGCTGGGAACGATTCGCCGCGACCTCGGCGCTCAGGCCGGTGCGCGCGCCGCCGGCCGCGCGCAGGTGCGCGATGCCCGCGATCCAGGCTTCGATAACCCCCAGCTCGAGCCGCTCGCCCATGTCGCCCAACAACCCCCGCGCCCGCTCGAACGCCTCGGCGGCCTGTTCCAGCAGCCCTTCGCGGAAGGCAGCCATGCCGATGATGCGCAGCGCTTGCGCCTGCTCCCACGGCATGTCGAGCCGCATCGCCTCGGCGACCACCGCGTTCGCCTTGGCGACCGCCTCGGCGAGTCCGCCCCGCGCCAGATGCAGCATGGCCCGCCGCAGCCCCGCCTCCAGAGCCACATCGCCGCCCGACCCCAATCGCGCCGCCATCCGCTCGGCGCCGGACACCGACCAGTCCGCTTTGGCCAGCTCGCCGGCGAGCGTGTAGACCTCGGCCAGATACTCGAGCGCCAGACCCTCCTCGCGCGGCATCCGCAGCCGGCGCGCCTCACGCCACACGCCCAGCAGCCGCGAGCGCGCCGCAGGCAGGTCGCCCCCGCGCACCGCGATCCAACCCAGGCCCAGCTTGGCCCGCAGCGCGGTGGGCGCGCGCTCGAGCGACATGGCCAGGGTCAGAGCCTCCTGGAACAGCCTGCGGCTGTCGGGCAGCAACCCGATCAGCCCCAGGGCCCAGGCGCGGTTCAGCAGCACAGTGGCATGGCCGCTCGCGTTCCCGGCCTGCCAGTAGTGGGTCGCGGCCTGCGCGTAGAGCGCGTTGGCCGCCTCCAGGTGTCCGCGACGGCGGGCGACGATCGCCAAGAGAGCCATCGCATCGCCACGCAGCGTCTCGCATCCCGCCAAGCCGGCGCTGCGAGCCGCCTCCAGTCCGTGCCGCTCGGCCTCCTGCTGGCATCCGGTCTCGGCCTCGATGCGACCCTCGAGCAGCGCCACGCGCGCCCGGGTCCAGGGCGTGATGCGCTCGCGCTCCTCGGGCGAGATGCGCGCCAGCATGGCCCGGGCCTCATCGTAGCGTCCAGTGCGGACCTCCTGCAGCGCCAGCGCGTGGGCGACCAGCCCGCGCGTCTCGGGATCCAGCGCAGCGAGGTGCTCCAGGTCGGCCCGCAGCCAGGCGGTGCCGCGAGCCAGGGAGGCGGTCTGCTTCAGCTTGAACCAGGCCGCCATCAGGAGACAGAGGCACTCGATGGCTTCGAGCGGAATACGCGTGCGCCCGGTGAAGGGGTCGAAGTGGGGGGCGAGCAGCAAGTGCGCCGACTGCCACGCGCCGGCAGCCAGATACACACGCGCCTGGGCGCTGAGGGATTGCCAGCGGCTTTCGGAGGCGAACCCGGCCGCAGCGTGTGTGGGTTGCTCTCGTGTCGTGCGATCAGCCACGGTGACCCGGTGCGCCCGCCACGGCCCGGGGCGGCGGGCGGATGGACGATGATCCGCCTCGGGGCCCTTCAGGCGAAAGGTCCCGGCGTCAGCGGATCGAGCTCGTTCAGGTGCGGATCCCGCGGATCTCGAACGCGGATAGGGGTGGGCTACTCGGGGAATTCTTCGCCAAGCGCGTCCAGCTCAGCCCCAAGAATCACCACCAGCTCGGGGAACTCCTCCCCCAACGCGGCGGCGAAAAGGTAGATGTGGACGAGCTCGGGAAACTCTTCCCCAAGGCCTTCGGCGTTGAAACCTCCGATGCGCTCGGGGAATTCCTCCCCGAGGGCATCTGCGCTGGATCCCTCCTTGATCACTCGGCAGGTCTCGAGCGCATCTGCAGAGTTGGCGACAAAGCCGAGGAAGAAGGAGAGCAGCAGAGCAGCCACCCACCATGTCCTGCGGTAGGGACTCATGATGTGCCTCCTGGCAACATGGCCTTCATCCTGAAGGCATCATGAACGGTCAACCGGAGGTCGACCGTGGTCTTCTCCAGTTACGTCCCCAGGCTAGTCCTCGGCGTCTTCGATTGTCAAACGTTTTAGGCTCGCCCAGGGACCCGCCAACCCGGTCTCTGGAGTAAGTATACAGGAGTACATTCTGCGCTTTCGCTCGGACAGACGGGCAGACACGTGCGGGGCCCGTGCCCGTCCTCGAGCGGCCGACACGACGCGATGCGCGCTGACCGCCCCCCAACTGGCTCAATTGGAAGGACTTATGCCATTGCTCGCGGTGGGATGCATGAGGGCCGGATCAGGAGAGCGGGGCGCGGTCGCGCCGGCACGGGAGGTTCGTCACCACGGTCGGTGGCCCCGCCGCCCCTGGTCCTCGGGCAGGTCGATGAGCTCGGAGGTTCTCACGACGAAATGCAATCTTCTGTCATTTGCTCGCGAATCGTGCGCAGGGTGGCCAGGAATTCGGGACCGCCGCACGCCCGCTGATCTGCAATGGATCGTGTAATGAAAAGCTCCCAAGCCAGTTCCACCAGCTCACGAACCAGCGATCCCTCCGTCACGCTGCGCTCGTACTTGACCGAGATCTCGCCGGCCAGCCTCTCCAGCAGGGCTGCCCGGGACTCCGGGACGAAGGCGATCACGGCCACATGGTTCTCCTTGCTCTCGTGCATGCGGTGCTCCTCCTCGGGTCTGATTCCGCGCCGCCCTCGAAGGCGGCTCGTCCTTGATTCCCTGAACGGCACCCATGCAGAGGGTGGGCCAAAAGCGAAGCCCAGCCGCCGGGAGTCCGGACTGGGCTGGGCGAGTGCCACAACTCTATGAAAGTGGGGGAATTACAGGCTCAAGCCTCCCCGCCCTCACCGCGCACGGGCTGCGATCGGGGTGCGGGCGGTTGTCTCATGGTCTGTCTCATTCTCTCGATGGGACGTCCCACGACGTGCGCGGGGTCCTAGACCACCAGCACGAACTTCTCGGCCGGCACGTTGCAGATCGGGCAGCGCTCGGGCGGCGCCCCCAGCTCCACGTGGCCGCAATAGGGACAGAGATAGAACTGCGTCTCTTCCAGGTCCTTTCCGCTCTTGGCCGCCTCCAGGGCCAACCCGTAGAGCCGCGCGTGGACTTCCTCGGCCTTCACGGCGAAGCCGAACATCCGCTTGGCCCGGTGGCCGTCGGTCTCAGCCTTGGCGAGCATCGGCGGGTACATCTCGGTGTACTCGTAGGTCTCCCCGTCGATGGCGGCCTGCAGGTTCTCGGCGGTCGTGCCGACGCCGTCCATGGCCAGCAGGTGCTCGCCGGCATGGATGCGCTCGGCCTCGGCCGTCGTCCGGAACAGCTTCGCGATGTTGGTCAGCCCCTCCTTCTCCGCCTTGATCGCGTAGGCCCGGTACTTCTGATAGGCCTGGCTTTCGCCGGCGAAGGCCTGCTTCAGGTTTTCGCGCGTTTCTGCCATGGGTCCTCCCCAGCCTGGTCCGGTCCGGTGCGGTGCGGTGCGGATCAGCTCTTCCACCCGCCGCGGAAGAACTTCATGAATTGCACGCGCTCGTAGAGCGCGGGATCGCTGCTCTCGGCCTGGCTCAGCTTGCCGCGGAACTCCTCGACGTTCTCGAAGTGGTGCCGCGCCATCCAGTTCTCCAGCTCCCCGACCAGTTTCCCGATGTAGTCGGGGCCGTGCCGGTAGAGGGCCGAGACCACCTGAACCACGGTCGCGCCGGCCAGAAGCTGCTTGATGACCGCGGTCGAGTCGTGGATGCCGGTCGACGCCGCGATATCGCACAGGATCCGCCCGTAGGTAAGCGCCACCCAGCGCAGCGCGATGGGGAACTCCTCGGGCGAGCTGAGCACATTGGACGTGGTGACCTTGATCTCCTCGATGTCGAAATCGGGGCAGTAGAAGCGGTTGAACAGGACGACCCCCGCGATGCCGCTCTCGGAGAGTCGCCGGATCATCTGGGCGAGGCCCGAGAAGTAGTAGCTCATCTTGACGATGATCGGGATCGAGACCTCCTGCTGGACCAGCTTGATGACCTTGAAGTAGAGGTCCTCGGTCTGCTTGCTGTCGCGACTGACGTCCGACGGCAGATAGAACATGTTCAGCTCGAGGGCGTCGGCGCCCGCCGATTCCAGCTCCTTGGCAAATACGGTCCACTCGTGCGAATAGACGCAGTTGACACTGGCGATGATGGGAATGGCGACCTTCTTCTTCGCGTCGCTGATGAGCGTGCGCACCGCATCCAGGTTCTGGGCGCGGATCTGATACTCGTAGCGGTCGTAGTCGACCACATCCCGGCCCTGGGCCTGCAGACCTTCCAGGACGCTGTCGTACTCCAGCGCGATCTCCTCCTCGAAGATCGACCCCAGCACCACGGCGCCGGCGCCGGCCTTCTCCAGCCGGGCGATCTTGCCGACCGAATCGGTCAGGTCGCAGCTACCCACCAGGATCGGATTCCTCAGCTCCAGACCGGCGTACTTGGTGGTCAGATCAGGCATCCCTCGCTCTCCTTCTCCCGCAAGGACCGCGGCCGTCATCGCTCCGTTCGCGCGCGCGCCAATCGCGAGCGCAGCGGGATTCTCTCTCCCCGGGTTGCCGATGGCAACACCCGGTTCAACGCGGCGCGGCCGCGTTCAAGATCGTTCGCAGCGCGGGGAATCCCACCGTGTGGACGATCTCCTGCACCGCCTCGGTGTGCGGCGCCCGGGGGCTCAGCAGCGCCCCTTCGATCATGAAGACATCGTAGCCGCGCTCCTGGGCCCCGAAATAGGTCGCGAGCACGCAGCCGGTGGCGCTGAGTCCGCAAAGGAAGAGCGTGTTGGCGCCCATCTCTTCCAGCAGCGCGTCGAGCTCGGTGTCGACGAAGGCGCTGCCGTGGTGCTTGACGACCTTGGGATCGTCCTCCTGGACTTGGATTGTTTCGACGAACTCGAACGCCTCGCTATCCGGGGCGGGACCGTGCTGCGGATCGGTGTGGTAGACCCGAATCACCGGCAGCCCATGCTGGCGGAAGTACCAGATGGCGCCGTTGATGTAGCGGGTGGCCGATTCCTCTTCGCTCGCATCCATCATCGGGACGTACTGGCGCTGAACGTCGATCACCAGCAGGGCCGGCTTGACGGGCGCCGGGGCATCCTCCTGGGCCGTCGCCACAACCGAAGACAACAGGATCGCCAAGAGGCAAGCACCGAGAACGCTCTTCATGGTCTCTCTCCTGTAATGGGTCCATCTGGGGGGTGCGTTCAGCGTCAGCATAGCATTCTCGGGAGGCGCGGCAAGGGGCTGGCCCGGCCGGCTACCCGACGTCCGCTTCCGGCTGATCCTCGGCCTCGATGCGCACGCCCGGACCCCAATGCGCCTCCACCTCGCGCAGCATCTCGCCGCGGCCGGGTATGAAAGCGTCCCACAGCGAGGTCCCGGGGCTGATGCCGAAGAGCTGCCAGACGGCGGTCGAGAAGGTCTCGGGAAGATACCGTCCCCACATCTTCACCGGGAGGCTTTCGAGGACCACGGTCGGGGAAATCGCCAACATGAGCAGATACTCGATCAGGAAGGAGGCGTTCTTGGCGATGCGACCGTTGTAGGCGATCGTGCTGCGCTGATCGATGATGCGCACCTCGTGGATGCAGCGGCCGAACTCCGACTCCACCAGCTCCTCGAAGGTGGTGAAGACCACCTCGGCGCGAAACGTGCGGGCGCCCGATTCCACGTAGTCCGCAAACCCCTGGGCCAACGCCTCGGGAGCGATGCCGCGACCCGCGCCGAAAGACCAGTCGCGGCCGCGCATGCGATCGATGGTCTCGCCGGCCGGGGGCAGTTGGATGTCGACCAGCAGATTGACGGCGTTGTAATCGCCCGAGTGGACCTCCCGCTCCACGATGGTGGCGCGGGGGTGCTCGGCGATCGCCCGCTCGACGATGGCGTGCTCCTCGGGCGGGCCCACGAACTTGAACCCGATGAAATCGTCGATGCGCAGATCGGGCGGGCGGAAGACGAGCTCCCGCTCGCGGAAGGCCTGGGAGACGATGCGCTCGGCCGTCTCGAACTCCTGCTGCATCTGCGCCGGCGGCGTGATCATGCGATCGAGCGACAGGCCTGCGACGCGGGCGCGCCGCTCGGCCAGGGTCCTGGCCGTATCCTGGATCGCTCCGGCCAGGTGATCGGCGATGCGGCGCGAGGCCTTCTCGGCCACGCGGCGCACGCGCTTGATGCGGGCCATTCCCAGCAGCTTCCCCCGCGGGTTGGTGGCCAGCATCAGATCGACCGGGGTGCGGGGAAAGAACTCTTCGGGAACCATCCGATACTGCTGGAAGAGCGCCTCGACGCGCGGGCTGAGCTCGGGGCAGCCCTCGACGATCGCCTCACGAACCTCGTCCTTGAGGTGAAGACGGCGCAGGCGGAAGGGCTCGGGGTGGACGGCCCGCAGGACATCGGTCAGGAATCGCCTCGCCGGCAGTCCGCTGATGAGGCTCTCGTAGAGGAATACCTGGGTGACGAAGCGCCCGTCGTCGGGCTCGACCCAATCGCGGAACCAGCGCGTCGCCAGGTCGAAGAGCCGATCGCGTTGCACCAATCCTGTCAAATACATCCAGCCCTCCCAACCCCTTATCGGCCACCCGCACGTCGACGTTCAGCCGGGATCCGGGCGCGGATACCGCCGCGGATCCCACGGCAACCGCCTTCCTGCGCCCCAGCCGCTCGCGTCACGTCGGCACGCGCCACAACCCGGTTGTTTCCACGCTTCGTCCGATGCATCATGCGCGCGACGTGCGCCTGGAACCCGGATTTGCTCCGGGGTCCTTGCCGCAGCCCGTGAACACCGAGGGAGCCGAGACCGATGAAGCCGCTCCACTGCCCGATCCTGATCCGCAAGACCGACGACAGCCGCCAGCCCTTCGGGCGCCTGTCGCGCTGGGCCTCGAGCTCCGGGGTGCCGACCGATGTGCTGCAGGAGGCCTCCGATCGGCTCGGCTGGGTGGCGCTGATCTACGCGGCGACCTACTTCTTGGCCTACTTCGTGAGCGGGGTGCCGCACTGGATCCGCGAGGGCACGTTCGGCAAAGAAATGCGCACGGTCGGCACCATCGTCGCGGCCGTATCGATCGTCGTCTCCGTGGTGCTCTTCTGGCTGACCCGCATCGTGCGGGTCCACCCCAAGAAGGCCCTCGACCTGGGACTGATCTACTTGGTGGTGGGATCGCTCGGCATCTCGATGGCGGAGTTCTGGCACCGCAGCGAGCTGTGGACGCCGGAGAGCGTGGAGGGAGGCCACTTCGGGCTGCCGTGGGAATGCCTCTGGATCATGATCTATCCGATGTTTGCCCCGCACGGACCGCTGAAGACGTTGATCGGTCTGCTGCTGGCGGCGTCGACGGCGCCGGTCGTGCTGGTGATCTCCAAGGCGGCCGGCGGCTACCATCCCGACCTGCCGCTCGGCTTCTTCCTCTACTACTACTTTCCCTTCACGACCTACCTGTGCGCCTTCTTGGCGTTCTTCACGGCGCGCGGCATCCACAAGCTGGGATCGAGCCTGAGGCGCGCCCGTGAGATCGGAAGCTACCAGTTGGTCGAGCTGCTGGGGCACGGTGGGATGGGTGAGGTGTGGCGCGCCGAGCATCGGATGCTGGCCCGCCCCGCGGCTGTCAAGCTGATCCGGGGTCACGCCATCGCCGAGGACACCAGCGGCGGCGCCACGCTGCTGCGCCGCTTCGAGCGTGAAGCTCAGGCCACGGCCGCACTGTGCTCGCCCCACACGATCAACCTGTTCGATTTCGGCACCACCGACGACGGCACCTTCTACTATGTCATGGAGCTGCTCGAGGGGCTGGATCTGGACTCGCTGGTGAAACAGCACGGGCCGCTCCCACCCGGGCGGGTGATCCACCTGCTCCGACAGGCCTGCCATTCCCTGGCCGAGGCCCACCAGACGGGCCTCATTCACCGCGACGTCAAGCCGGCCAACATCTACACCTGCCGCTATGGTCTGGACGTCGACTTCGTGAAGGTCCTCGACTTTGGTCTGGTCAAGCGCTCTCCTCGCCGCGGCGTGGAAGCCACCCGTTTGACCCAGCAAGGGGTTTCCTTCGGGACCCCCGGCTTCATGGCGCCGGAGATGGCCCTGGGCGAGGAGACCATCGACGGCCGAGCCGACCTCTATGCCTTGGGTTGCGTGGCCTACTGGCTGCTCACGGGCGCACTGGTCTTCGAGGCCGAGACACCGGTCGCCATGGCGGTGGCGCACGTCAAGACCGAGCCGGTGGCGCCGTCGCTCCGCTCGGAGCTGTCGGTTCCCGAAGACCTGGATGATGTCGTGCTGGCCTGTCTCGCGAAGGACCCCGGCGATCGGCCCCAAGACGCGCTGGAGCTGGAACGGCGGCTGGCCGCCTGCACATCGCGCTCTCCATGGGCCACGCGCGATTCACGCGCATGGTGGGACCTGCACATGCCCGCTCGCCCCACGTCCTCTCTCTGTGCCGCAGGTTCCGCAGACGGGACACGAGGTGGTCGCCAAGGGCAGGTGGATGAACGCGCCGGACTACGAGCGCGCACGGACGAGGTTTGAGTGAGTCGGCGCATCCCATCGCAACCGCGCGGGTAGGCCATGACGATCAAACTTGTGATCTCCGACATCGACGGCACGTTGCTCAATCCCGCGGGCCACTTGCCCGCGGCGACCGCGCAGAGCATACGCGCGCTGGCGGCCGAGGGCGTGCAGTTCGCCAGCGCGTCGGGCCGCAGTCGCGCCAACACGGTTGCGGCGCTGGGGCCGGTGCTTGGCGCCTTCGGGTGCTTTGCCTGCGCCAACGGGGCGTTGGTGCTTGCATCAAACGGCGAGACCCTGGCCGAGCATCGCATGCCGGCGCGGGCGGCCGGCGCGCTGATCGACCGCTGCGACCTTCTCGGCGCCTCCTATTGCTGCGTCGGCCGCGACGAAGCTTTGGCCGTCATCCGGCATCCCCGAACCGCCCGGGTCTTCGCGCTCTTTCATCGGGACTTCCGCGAAGTCCCGCCGCGTCCCGATCCCCCGCCCGACCTTCTGCTGATGGCGGTCTATGCCCCTGATCTGTCGCCGATCCTCTGTGCACTGCCGGTCGAGCCCGGCGACCTGGCGGCCGGCCCGGTCTACCGCTCCCAGACAACCGGCATGCAGTTCGTGCTGGTCCAAGCTTCCGGGGCCGACAAGGGCACGGCGGCCGCGCGCGTGGCGCAACACCTGGGGGTCCCGCTGTCCGAGACGCTGGCCTTCGGCGACGGCCACTGGAACGACACACCGATGCTGGAGCGGGTGGGTTTCGGCGTGGCGATGAGAAACGCCACCGAGCCGCTGCGCGCCGTCGCGCGCGCGGTGACGCTGTTCGACAATCGGGAGGATGGCGTGGGGCGGTTTCTGCGATACCTGCTCGCGGCCCGGCGGTGAGCGGCGATCAGGCCGTCGCGTCCCCGCCCGAGTCCTGACCGATCACGTACTGCAGCAGCCGCTCGACGGCGAGATCAAAGCCGGACCGATCGTCGTCCATCGGGTGATCCGGACCGGCGTCAATCGGCTTGTGCAACGCGCCGCTGAAGGTGCTTCCGGCGAAGGGCAGGATGTAGTCGACACACGCCACCACGTGAGGATCGGCGGCGTCGAGCTTCCCGTGGAACCATCGTTCAGAGGCGGGATGGTGCGTGATCATGATCGGCAGATTGCCGCAGTGGTGCAGCAGGGCCGCCGCGGCCCCCGGTTGCAGCTCAGCGCCGAAGCGCAACTGGAAGCCCCGGCGGTTGAGCGCGGCCAACGCTTCGCGGTAGGTGAGGCGCGGATGCACGGTGTTCACCATGCGATCGGCGCGGGTGGCGTTCGCGCCTCCGATCAGATCGGCGTGCAAACCTCCGGCCATGTCCTTGAGCAACCGCTCGAGCAGATCGCACAGCCCGCCGAGCGATAGGCCGCGTTGCGTGGCTTCGATCCGCACGCCCCCGGCGGCGGACGGCCCGTCCGTCACGCAACCTGCGCGCGGTTGCTCCCGCTCGTGGTAGGCGCGCTCCACGCCTGGATCCAGCGCGCCGGACGCCGGGAGCTTCACGTATCCGTGCGCACCCATGACGGCGCGGACCCGCTCCGCCACGGCGGTATGCACACGCTTGCGTTGGATGGGGGAAAGAGGCTGACGCGCCGGCCAGGGGCGGGTGGAACGGCTGTAGACTGCCGCCTCGTCACGTCCGGCCGCAGAAGGCGGATCGATCACCTGGGCAGAGTACCGGCTCCTCATCCGACACCTCCTTCTGGCGCTCGCGGGCGCCAATTAAAGGATCAAAGCGTCTATACCGGGCCGCCCGGATCTGGTCAAGGAGGATTCGCCGGTGGCGGCGACGATCATTCGCCTTGCCAACCCCCGGCCGGGTACGTTCCAATGAGCCGAGTATCGGATGATTGGACGAGCCGGGAGACCGGGCTTTCCAATCGCTTTGTTTTCATGCAGATCCACTCCGCCGCTCCGCTGGGTGGTCGGTTGCGCTGTGGTGGACGCAACCGAGCCGACCTGGTCTCGGCGGAGCTCATCCTTCAGGAAGACGAGACGAATCATGCACAAGCACGCTGACCGCGCGCGCGCGGGCCGTCCTGGGACGCACCACGCAACGGCGTATCTCCTGGCGTCCCTGGGATTGACGCTTCTCTCGGCGGCTCCTGCGCGTACCCAGACGACACCCGCCGAAACCTGGCTCGCGGCTCTGCAACCGGATGCCGCGGTGGCGTCGTTCCGCTCAACCTCGCTCTACCTGGGCGCAAGCGAATCGCCCACCGGCGCGCGTTTCACCCATGCGCCCAGCGGCATGCCGGTCGATCTGCTCGTCTTCGACTCGGTGCCGCAGGCCATGGTCTGGATCCGGACGCTGCCCGATTCGGACCGCGGCGAGCCGCACACGGCCGAGCATCTGGTGCTCGGCAAGGGGCGCAAGGGACGCCTGCTGCAGCTCTCCTTCGATATGTCGATGGGCTCGAGCTCGGCCTACACCGCCCGCAGTCACACCGTCTACCACTTCCACACCGCCGGCGGCCGCCAGTCCTTCCTGGACCTGCTCTACCGGCAGCTCGACGCCCTGCTGCACCCGGACTTCACCGATGAGGAGATCCGGCGCGAGGTGGCGCACCTGGGCATCGTGGAAGAAGAAGACGGAGCGCGTCTGGGCCTGGAGGAGAAGGGCACCATCTATCTGGAGATGGTCAGCAGCTTCGAGAAGCCTGGCCAGGTGATCTGGCACACGGCGCGGCGGCTGACCTACGGCGCCACGCACCCGCTCGGCCTGGAATCGGGCGGCCTGCCCGAGGCGATCCGCACGATGGAGCCCGAGCATCTGCGCGCGTTCCTGGACCGCTGTTACCGGCCGGGCGAAGGCTTCGGACTGATCATCGCCTTGCCCTCGCAGTACGATCTGGAGCGGTTCCTGGGGGATCTGGACGGGCTGCTGCGCAAGGTCTGCAACGGGTATCTAGCCGAGCCCCCCGGCAACGACGGGCGCCCGCGCCTCGCGGCGGGATCGACCCCCGGCGGCGACCCGCTGCGCCACCTGCCGCCGTTTGAACCGCCCGAGAAGCCCGAGGTCCATCGGCTGCCGTTCCCGAGCGCCAGCGCCAACGCGTCGAGCGCCGCCGTTTTGACCTGGGCGCCTTACGATTCGATGAGCACTGCGGACCTCTACCGATTGCGTTTGCTCTGGTATCTGGTGGCCGGCGACGAGACCTCCTACTTCTACAAGGACCTCGTGGACGGCACCACGCGGCGCGTGGGCCCCGGTATCGCGTCGGTGGGCGGCTGGATCTACGGCGACCCCGGCCATCCCCCCATGGCCTGGTTGGGCGGTCTCGAAGCGCCCATGCAGACCCAGGCGTCGCTCGAAGAGATCCGCGCCGTGGTGGGCGAACGGCTGGCCTGGCTGGCCGCGCTCGAGCCGGATGCGCCCGAGATCGAGGAGTTGAACCGCCGGGCCCGCACCTACCTGGTCGCGACCCGGCGTGAGCTGATCGAACAGACCGACCGGCCCCCACGCTTCGGCTACCGAGGAACAGGAGGTTTCTGGTACGAGCATCTGTACTTGTTGAGCGCCGAGCCGGGCTTCCGCAAAGACCTGCTGCGCGATGGGATCCGCCGCCAGATCGAGCAGGAGATGGAAGACCCCGGGTTCTGGCCTCGTTTGGTCCGGCGCTTCGATCTGGGCGTGCCGCGCCTCGTGATCTGCGTCTACCCCGACACCGCGCTGCCGGCGGCGTTGGAGGCGGCCAAGGCCGAACGGCTGGCCGCCGGTCTGGCGCGCCTCGGGCGTGAGCTGGGTCTCGAGGATGCGCAGGAGACGCTGCGGCGCTACCGCGCGGAATTCGAGGCGGCCACCGCCGAGCTGGATGTCCTCGAGCGCGACATCGCGCGGCCGGGCTTCCTCACCGATCCGCCGCTGACGCTGGATGATCTGATCGACACACAGGTCGAAGCCCTGGTGGTCACCACGCAGGGCGGCGCCCAGCGGGAGCTGCCGGTCTGCGTCAACCGTTTCGCCCGGACCCTGACGCTCGACTTCGGCCTCTACTACGACGTCACCGGCACGCCCGCCGAGGCGTTGCCCTACCTTGCGCTCCTGCCGTCGGTCTTCACCGACCTCGGCTGCCGGAACGATCAGGGCGACTGGCTGGCCTACGATCGGCTCCAGCAGCGCCTGCAAGAGGAGGTCAGCAGCGTTCGGACGCAGTATTCGACGACGCCGTGCGAGGGCGGTTGCCGCGTGGAGCTGGCCGCCTACGCCACCGGCCTGGGCGTCGAGGAGGGCCGCCGCGCGCTGACCTGGGCGGTGCGCCTGCTGCAGAGCGCGGCCGCGCTCGACAGCGCGGCGTTGCCGCGGTTGCGGGATGTGGTGGAGCGTGAGATCGCGTCCTTGCGCCAGCGGCCCCAGGGCGCCGAGGAGAGCTGGGCCGACAATCCCGCCGACGCCTACCGGTTCCAGCGCGACTGGGTCTACCTGTCGGCCGCGTCGCTCTTCACGCGCATCCACCATCTGGAGCGGATCCGCTGGCGCCTCCTCGAACCGCCGCCCGACATGGAGATCGCCGCGCTGGCCAATCACCTCAATGACTTCCTCGAGACCTGGGACGGCGCGCGCGCGGGCTTGTGGGAGGAGCTTGCCCGCATGGCGGATCCCGCCTCCGGCCTGCCCGCAATCACCGCGACCCTCACCGACTACCTGCGCACCGAGCTGGAGCACGCGCCGGACGAGACGCTGCGCGAGGATCTGCTGTTGCTCTACGGTCAGGCCTTGGACGATCTGATGGTCGCGCCAACGAAGGTTCTGGCAGACCTGCGCGCGATGGTCGGGGGGCTGCTCGAGCAGGGCCTCAGCCGCGCCCACGTGACCGGCAGCTACGCGCAGGTCGACAGCGTGCGGCCCGCGCTGGACGTGGCCGTCGCCCGCTTGGCCGACTTCGCCGAGTCGTCGGCGGCGCCTCCCGCGTCGTGGGATGCGGCGGCCGATCCACAGACCGTCAGGCGGCCGGGACGCGGGGCGCTCTCGCCCGGCGTCATCACGACCAACCTGCGCGCGCGCTACGACTGGCTCGACAACGCCCCGGGCGCCCGCGCGCCCTACGCCGCCCTGTTGCACGAAGCGACCCGCAACGCCCTCTTCAACCACACCGTCCGTCTAGCCAACTACGCCCCCGTGCGACGCGGCAAGCTGCTGGACTACCTCGCATCGAAACTGTACGGCGGTGCCGGCGCCCATGGACTCTTCATGAAGACGTGGGGCGCGGGGCTGGCCTATTCCAACGGCGTGGGATCCAATCCCCGTTCGGGCTTTGCCTCGTACTACGCCGAGCGCTGCGGCGACGGCGTGGAGACGCTGCGCTTCGTCACGGGACTGCTGAACGACGCCGACCGGACGATCGACAGCCCCTTCTTCCTCGACTACGCCCTGGCCAACTGCTTTGGCGACTACCGCGCCGGCGACACGTACGTGCGCCGCGGCCGCGCGATGGCCCGCGACCTGGCCGACGGCATCACGCCCGACCAGGTGCGGCGGTTCAAGGAGGGCTTGCTGCAACTGCGCGAGGAATGGGAAGACCGGTACACCGCGCTGCACGCTCCCGTGGAGTCACCGGGCGCTGACAACGGGCTCTTGGCCGACGTGCGCGGACGATTGCCCGACGTGCTCGGACCGTTGCTGCCGGGCTACGGCAAGCGCGCCAGCGAAGACTGGGGATCGGTCAATCTGATGATCGCACCGTCGACGCAGGTGGAGGCCTATGAGGTCTATCTGCGTGATCGCGAGCCCGATGCGCGGCTCGTGCGCCTCTATCCGCGCGACTTCTGGATTCCCTGAGACAGAGCCGGATCGCGACGATCCGAAGAGGTGTCGACCTGCCCGCGCGCCGAACGCCAAAGGAGCCTTTCGCCCAGCGCGGCCGCCCTGCGCGCGACGGCCGCTGGTTCCTGCTGCTCACCCTGCTGGCCTGGGCCCACCGGATCGCGTTTCTCCTTTCGAACCGCGACCGCGCCTGGGGCTTCACGGTTTTCTACGAAGGCGACGCCGAGCGCTTCTATCAGTACGCCCGCGCGATCCTGGGTGGAGTGCCCTACGACGGCGGCGTGCCCTTTCACCCTCCTGGATTCCCCTACCTGCTGGCCGGCGTGCACGCCTTCATCGGCGCGGCCGACCCGGCGGACGCAGTGCCCCACCTGGCGGTCAAGGCCGTGATGGCGTTGATCGGCAGCCTCCCCGTGGGCCTGCTCTACCTGCTGGCGCGTCCCTACCTGGGTCGCAGCGGCGCTCTGGTGGCCGCGGGTCTGAGCCTCTATAGCTTTGGTCTCTACGTGGTGGCCGTGGCGCCCGTGACCGAAGGGCTCTACCTGGCGCTGTGGATGACGGCGCTCCTGATCTGGACCCGCAGGTGCAACCACGTGCTGGCTGCCGATCGAGGGCGCAGCCGCTCCGCGTGGTGGGGCCTTCTGCTGGGCGCACTGCTGGGACTGCTCGCGCTGGTGCGCGCCGAGGGACTGCTGATCGCCGGGCTGCTGTGGGCGGTGGGTCTGGGCAGCGCGTTGACCTCCAAGCGTCGGCGGGACCGGTGGCAGCCCTGGGCGTTGATGGTGCTCGGCCTGGTCGTGGCGCTCACCCCGTGGACATTGCGCAACGCCGAGCAGCTCGGACGGCTCAATCGCCGACTGGGCCCCCAGCTCGCCGAGCCGCTGCCCACCTTCGTTCCGGTCAGCCTCTACGGCCCGCTCAACATGGCGCTGGCCAATCACGCGGGGGCCGCGGGGGGCTTCTCGCCGACCTGGCGGGGGTCGGATGGTGAGGAACTCCGTCTGGGGGGCGGCGCGCTGCAGCTGGGCGACCCGGGCCACCTGCGGCTGCTGCTCCACGGCGATCGCATCGCCTTCGACTGGATCATCGCCCACCCCGGCGCCTTCGGCCGGCTGGTGCTGCGCAAGTGGGGTCTGGCGCTCGAAGCGCTCAAGCTGGGCTGGACGCAGTGGAACCTGCCGGGGGGGCTGAACGGCCTGCGGCGACCGGTCGACCTGTTTGTGCCCCACAGTCGGATCGGGATCTGGATCATGGCGCCCCTCATCCTCCTGGGGTGCGCCGGTGCCCTCGCGCGGCCCGGTCCCCGGCGCCGCTGGGCACTGCTCGTCTTGTTGATGAGCCTGGGTCTGCTCTTGGTGGTGGGCCTCTTCTTCGGCTATGCGCGCGCCGGCGTGCTGATGCTCCCCTTCTGGTACAGCCTCATCCCCGCCGGTCTGGGTCCGCATCTGCGGCTGCCGTCCGGCGCGCCGGGCCCCCGGCTGCGACGCGCGCTGGCGGGTCTGGCCTTGGCGCTCCTGCTTCTGGAGGCCTGGGGCGCCACCGCCGACCGCACCTACCAGGCCACCGGAACGATGCTGCCCGGCCGCGATTACCTGAACCCGGATGCGGTGATCTATCTGGACGTGGACCCGGAGACGTCGGCTGGATGGCTCCCCATGGGGGATTAGCAGCCCCGGGGGCTTCCCCCAGTTCGGAACCATCCGCCCTCCGAGGAGTACCCTCGATAAGGTTGCGACCCATTGGGAGTTACAACAGAATTGCACACTCCGCTCCTTCCAGCAGGGACCGCGGAAGGTGTACAATCGTCTTGGTGGGCATCTTCGTGACCACGTCTCGACCCGCGCTTCGGGATCGGTCGGTCGGATCGCGGTCGCAGGCATGCCTGGGACGGAGTCAACCCTCGAAAGGAGTCCGCACATCATGAGAGGCACCAGCATTCGCACGCGTGGATTGCTGCTGTTCGGGCTGGCCGCGCTCGGCGCTCTGTCAGCCGCATCCGCGTTCGTCCCCCAGGAGGGACAGAGTCTCTACGAAGTTCCGCTGCGCCACTTCTACTTCTCCGAGTACCGCACGCCCGAGACCGTGCGGGCCAGCAGTGAGGCCGCGGCGTTGGTGGAGCAGACCTACGGCGGCAACTGGCGCGTGCACAAGTGGAATCCGCAGACGCGCACGCCCAGCTACCTGATCGGCAGCGGCGTGGATGTGGCCGGCCAGATCGTGAGCCGCTTCGACGCCGAGTCGGTCGCCCGCCAGGTGATCGCCGACAACCCGCAGGTCTTCAAGGCCGATCTGGCCAACCTGCGCTTCGACTCGGCCCCGCGCGGCATGGGCAAGGTTGCGGTCCACTTCCAGCAGACCTACCACGGCCTGGATGTCTGGCAGGGGAAGGTCCGCCTGACCTTCACCGAGGGCGGACGGCTCTTCGTGATGGGCTCGCAGTACTATCCCGGCATCGACGTCGACCCGAACCCGAGTCTCTCCCGCGATCAGGTCGAGCAGATCGCGGCCACGGACATCGGCTTTGACAGCCGCACCGACAAGATCCAGGAAGGCAGTACGCTGCTCGTCCTGCCGGTTCCCGTGAGCGAGACCGAGGTGGATTACCATCTGGTCTGGCGCGTGCGGGTGGAGACCGAGGATCCGCTGGGCATCTGGGTCACGCACGTGGATGCGCACTCGGGCGAGATCGTCTGGCGTTACAACGACATCCACTTCCTTGATTTCCAGGGCGACGCCACCAGCAACCCACAGCCGGCTACCTACTGCAACGGCCAGGAAGAACAGTCGATGCCCCATGTGGATGTCACTGTCGACGGCGTCGGCACCACGACGACCGACGAGTTCGGCAACTGGACGGTGCCTTACGCCGGCTCCGACGATCGCACCGTCACGGCTACCATGTTCGGCCCCTACATCCGCGTCCAGAACCAGTCCGGCTCCAACGCCGAGTTCTCGGCCACGGCGACGCCGGGTGTGCCGCTGCCGATCGTGTTCGACGACAGCAACGCCCAGCGCGACGAGCGCGACTGCTTCGACGCGATCAACGACATCCACGACTTCTTCCAGAGCTTCGACCCCACGTTCAGCTACATCAACCAGCGCATTTACTGCAATGTGAGCATCAACTCCAACTGCAACGCCTACTGGAACGGCACGATCAACTTCTATACCGAGGGCGGCGGGTGCGCCAACACCGGCGAGATCCAGGGTGTCGTGCACCACGAGTTCGGCCACGGGATCCAGAACGCGATTCTGGGCAGTCAGGGCAATGAGGGGCTCGGTGAGGGCAACAGCGACATCATTGCCAACCTGATGACGCAGGAGTCGATCATCGGCCGCGGCTTCTACCTGAACAACTGCACGAGCGGCATCCGCAACTCGGACAACAACTTGCAGTATCCGGAGGACATGACCGGCCAGATCCACCACGACGGCCAGATCATCGCCGGCTTCCACTGGGACTTCATGGAGCTCCTGCAGGACACCTACGGTGTCGAGACAGGCACGATCATGGCCGCGGAGCGCTGGCACTTCGGCCGCATCCTGGAGCACCCGTATTTCCAGGATGACCAGGTGATCGCCACCTTCATCGCCGACGATGACGACGGCAACCTCGACAACGGCACGCCCAACTACTGGCTGCTGGCCGAGGCGGCCGACAATCACGGCTACGAGTATCCCATCGTGGGCGTGCGCTTCGACCACTCGCCGCCCTGGAGCACCGAGGATGAGGGCGATGTCGAGATCGTGACCACGGTCTGGTCGACGATTGCGCCCATCGTGCCCGCGTCGATCACGCTCCACTATCAGGTCAACGGCGGGGGCTTCGAGGCGATGAGCATGAACCCCACCGGCAATCCCGACGAGTACGCCGCCACGATCCAGAGCCTCACGCAGCCCTCGATCGTCGAGTACTACCTGAGTGCCGAGGACGAGCAGAACAACACCGGGACCAGCCCAACGCGGGCACCCGATGAACTGCACTCATTCAACGTGGCGCTGGTGGCCGATCAGATGGAGGTCGACACCGGTTGGATTGTCAACCTCGAGGGCCTCGACACCGCCACGACCGGCCAGTGGGTCCGCGAGGAGCCGGTGGGTACCGACGCGCAGCCCGACGAGGACCACACCTCGGCGCCAGGCGAGATCTGCTGGGTGACCGGCAACGCGCCACAGGGCTCGGGCGTCGGCACCAACGATGTCGACGACGGGTTCACCTCGGTCTACTCGGCCGAGTACGACCTGACCGACGCCACCGAGGCCAGCGTGTCCTACTGGCGCTGGTACTCGAACAACCGCGGCGCCTCGCCCAACGCCGACCTGTGGAAGGTGGCGGTGCGCAACAACGGCGGCGGTTGGACCAACCTCGAGAACAACCAGATCGACCAGAACATCTGGGTTCGCCGGGACTTCGATCTGTACGCGCTCTACGGCAACGACCTGGGCATCGTGCAGTTCAAGTTCGTGGCCGAGGACGCCAACGACGGCTCGATCGTCGAGGCGGCCGTCGACGACTTCGACATCCTGGCCCTGCTCGGCTTCTCGTCCGCGGGCGAGCAGATCACGGGCAACCTGCGCTTTGCCCTCCACGGCAGCCTGTCGAACCCGGTGGTGGGCGCGACGCAATTCCGCTTCCAGGTGCCGGTGGCCTCGAACGTCGAGCTGAGCCTGTTCGATGTGAGCGGCCGCACCGTCTCGACGCTGGCCGACGGGACCTTCTCCGCGGGCGTGCACAACGTGCCGTGGGACGGCCGGGACGCCGGCGGCCAGCCGGTGGCGGCGGGCGTCTACTACGCGCGCATGCAGGCCGGCGAGTTCAGCGTCACGCGGCCGGTGGTGGTGAGCCGGTAGCAGCCCGGCCAACCGACGACCGGCGGCGCATTTCTGCGGGCGGCGGGGACGGTACGTTCCCCGCCGCCCGTTCGCATCCCGCCTGGGTGCCCTCCGGTGGGCACCCAGGTGGCTCCCCAGGTGGGCACCCAGGTGGCGATCAGCCCCCAGCGCCGCCGGCGCCATCACGGATCTTCGATCCACGATCTATCTGCCACACGGGTGCACCATTGCGTGCGTCGAGCCCTCAAATCGGCTACAATTAACCGGGTCATCGCTGGGCGGACAACCCTTGGGATCGCATCGGCGGCCTCTTTCCCGACCTGCCCTCTCTGGGCGTAAAGATCTACAGAATAAGAGGTTAGCCGAATCGCTCCCCCGCCGCCCGATTCGGGCATCAGCTCTTAGGGAGGAGATCATGCGCAGCAGCACGAACCGACCGGTTCGCCACCGGCGCGGGGCCCCGGCGTGCCTCCGCCGCGGCATCCCGGCAGCCATCCTTGCGGTCACGGCACTCACACTCGGCACGGCGCCACCGGCCGGCGCCACGACGATCACCGTCGAGATGGACTTCGCGGCTCCGACCCTCGTCACCCGCGACGGTCAGACGCGGATCGAGGTGCGCGATTGCACCCCGCTGGGTGCGCCCGGCATGCCGCTCCTTCCCGCACAGGGCGCGGTCATCTTGCTGCCACCCGGCGAGGAGATCGCCGCCGTGCGCGCGTACCCCGCGGGTAGTGCGCGGATCGAGGGGCGGCATCACATCGCCCACGCGCAGACGCCGCGCCCCATCAGTCTTCCAGGCGACTGGCCGGTGACGCCGCCCAACACCGACGTCTACGGCAGCGATGAGGCCTACCCGTCCGAAGCGGCCAAGCTCGTCACCGTGCAGCGCGGCTGGGGCCACACGCTCGCGTTTCTGCAGGTCTATCCGGTCAGCTACCGCCCCCTCTCGGGCGAGCTGACGGCCTACGATCGCGTGATCGTGGAGGTGGAGACCCGCGCCGTCCCCGGCGCGGATCCCACGCGCATCGAGCTCTTGCGCAACGATCCGGCCACGCACGAGCGGCTCGCCACGGTGGTCGCCAATCCCGAGGACCTGACGCTCTACGAGAGCGCGCAGGCGCTCGACGCGCGCGACAGCCGGATCGACCCCGACTACTACCCCTACGTCATCATCACCAACGACACCTTCTCGAACGCGTTCCAGGAGCTGGCCGTCTTCGAGAGCTCGCGCGGTATGCGCGCGCGGGTGGTCACGCTGAGCGAGATCACCCCGGTCTACCCGGGCGTCGACCTGGCCGAGCAGATCCGCAACTTCATCTACGACGCCTACCTCAACTGGGAGACGCGCTACGTGCTTCTGGGCGGCGACCGGAGCATCATCCCTACGCGCATGCTCTACTGCAATGCCGGCGGCACGATCGACCGCTTCCCGGGCGAGTGCTACTACGAGGGCCTCGACGGCACCTGGAACGACGACAACGACGATCGCTGGGGCGAGCTGGACGAAGCCGACCTGATCAATGAGGTGGCGGTCGGCCGCGCCTCGATCGACACCAGCGAGCAGCTTGCCAACTGGCTCCACAAGAATGCGATGTACACCGAGGCGCCGGTCGTCGAGGAGATCCTCAACGCACTCTTCCTCGGCGAGCAGCTTGATGAGACGACCTACGGCGGCAACTACATGGACGAGGTCAAGGACTACGCCGCGACGCACGGCTACGAGACCTGCGGGTATCCCGGCACCTACGTCAAGGACATGCTCTACGACCGCGATATCACCTACACGAAGTGGGACGTGATCGACGCGTTCAACGCAGGCTATCCGAGCTCGCACCACCTGGGCCACTCGAACACGCAGTACGCGATGAAGATGGTCAACTCCGACGTGGCCTACTTCACCAACGACGGCGTCACCCACAGCTACTGTTTCATCAACACCCAGGGCTGTTACGCCAACAACTTCGACAACCTGGGCGCCGATGCGATCTCCGAGGCGCTCTTCTACGACGACAACGGCGCGGCCGCCTTCCTGGGCAACACGCGCTACGGCTGGTACATGCCCAGCAGCACCAACGGCCCCTCGCAGCACTTCGACCGCCAAGTGGTCGACGCCATCTACGACGAGGAGATCGTGGAAGTCGGTTGGGCTAACGGCGACTCGAAGTTCGATTGCATCTGGATGCTGGACGATTACATGCTCTGGTGCCACTACGAGATCTGTCTGCTGGGCGATCCGGCCATGCCGCAGTGGCGCGACATGCTTGGCGACCTCGCGCTCGAGCACGATGGGTCCTACACCCTGGGCCAGGGCGTCTACTACGTGACCGTGCGCTCGGGCGGCGAGCCCGTCGAGGGCGCCACGGTGACGCTTTACTCCGAGGACCTGGTCTCCTGGGGCACCGCGATGACCAACGCCGACGGCATCGCGGCCGTCCATCCGGGCGACGTGCTGCCGGGCACGCTCAAGCTCAAAGCGGTCAAGCCCGACTACCTGCCGGCCACCGACGAGGTGCCGGCCTCGCCTCCCAGCGGCCCTTACCTGATCGTCGCCGACGCCACCTATCTCGACCCGTACGGATCCGAGACGATCAATGCGGGCGAGTCGGCCATGATCGATGTCCTGCTCCAGAACGTGGGGCCCGATCCGGCCACCGGCGTAAGCGCGGTCCTCAGCACCACGGACGAGTACGTGACGGTGGTCACCGACACGCAGGGCTACCCCGACATCGCCCCGGGCGGCGAGTCGTGGGCCAACGACGCGTTCGAGCTGGCGATCTCGCCGCAGTGCCCCGATCAGCACCGGGTCATGCTCACCCTGACCATGAGCTGCACCGGCCGCCCGAGCTGGGAGGCGCCGCTCGAGTTCCGCGTCAGCGCGCCCATCGTGACGATCGCCGCGATCGACATCGACGACACGGTGGGCGGCAACGGCAACTACCGTCTCGAGCCGGGCGAGGAGGCGGTGATCTCGGTGAGCCTGAACAACGCCGGCACCGGCGGTCTTCCGCTGGTCGAGGGCGAGTTCACGTGCAGTCACCCGATGATCGACGTCCTCGTGGGCACGGGTGTGATCACCTCCGGCCTGAATCAGGGCCAGACGAAGCTCCTGTCGCCGCCCTTCGAGGTGGCGATCGATCCGGCCTTCCCGCTCTACGAGGGCGACTTCGTGCTCACGCTGACCGGCAGCCTCAGTTTCGAGCAGATCGAGGAGATCACGCTGCCGATCGGCGGTTTCTACGAAACGGTGGAGAGCGGTCCCGGCGACTGGACCCACGCGCCCGCACAAGCGGGTTGGGCCGATCAGTGGCACATCTCCTCGGAGCGGAATCACACCCAGAACGGCATGTATAGCTGGAAGTGCGGCGACGAGGGCACCGGCGCCTACACCGAGGACCTCGACGCCGCCCTCGAAACCCAGGTGATCGCGCTCGGCGGCCAGGGCCAGCTCATTTTCTGGCACTGGATGGAGGCCGAGGAGAGCGGCATGTACCCCGGCTACGCCTACGACGGCGGCTTCGTGGAGATGTCGGTCGACGGCGGCGACTTCGAGCCGATCGAGCCGGTGGGCGGCTACACCCACCTGGTGCGCAACCGCTTCCAGAGCCCGGGCCCGTATCCATCCGAGACGCCCTTCTTCTCGGGCGCCTTCGATTGGACCGAGGTGACCTTCGATCTGGACGGTGTGATCGGCGAGGTCCGGTTCCGCTTCCGCTTCGGCAGCGACTACGCCGTTGGCTACGACGGTTGGTACATCGACGACGTCGTCATCGTCGGGCTGGCCTCCTCCTCGGGCGCCGAGGAGCTGCAGCCTGCGCGGCTGGCATTGTCGCTGACGCCGAGTCGGCCCAATCCCAGCCCGGGGCTGACGCGCATCGCCTTCACGCTGCCGCGCGCCCAGGAGGCGACGCTGCAGGTCTTCGACGCGAGCGGGCGCCTGGTGCGCGACCTGTTGCGCGGCGAGATGCCGGCGGGCACGCATCGGGCCGTCTGGGAAGGCCGGGACGAGAGCGGCCATCAGGTGAGCAGCGGGATCTACTACTACCGGTTGCAGACGCCGGATGGGCGATTGCAGCGGCCGGTGGTGGTGCTGCGTTAGCGCGGGAGAATCCGCGCTCCGCGCCGGATGTGTCAAGGAAAGAGGTGGGATGCTTCCGAAGGAGCTTCCCACCTCTTCGCGCGTGCGGTGTCTGAGCATCCTCGGCCGACGGCTACATCCGCGTGTAGACCATCTCCATCACCTTCGTGTTGCCTTCGCCCAGGACCGGGTCGTGGATTTCGAAGATGTGCTTGTCCTCATCCACCAAGCGCACCTTGTAGAAGACCGTCTTGCCGATCTCGCCGGTCATCGGCTCGTCCATGGTGCCGTAGAGGGTGAGCACGTTCCCGCTGGGGTCGAAGTTGCCGGCGCTGAAATAGGTCGCGGTCGACATGTTGTCGATCCAGGCCTGCGTGTACTGCTTGCGATAGTTGTCGTAGCCGATGATGCCCCAACCCGTGTGCGGCTGACCCATCATCTCGCCGTGGATCTCCATCAGCATGTAGTGGCCGTCCAGAATCCAGCGGTACTCGGCCGTGCCCTCGGTCTCCATGGGTGGCGATCCGGGCGGGCCCATCCACATGCGGGTCTTGGTCGTCCATTGGCCCACCAGACGATTCAAATGGCGGTGCTGCTCACCGGGCGTGGCCGCCTCCTGCCACTTCTTCATCATCTCCTGCATGTTCATGTCGACATGCGGGTGCGGGCTGCCCTCCTGTCCCTGCGCGGACGCCGGCGACGAGATCGCCGGGCCCGCCACGCTCAAGGAGCCCACCAGGACTGCCAGGAGCGCCGCACGCAGATGTCTATGCTCACGCGGTCCGTTCATCGTTGCCTCCCGTCATGTTCCGTAATTGTGTTGCGCCGACGCCAGGGCCGGCGAATGCGATCCAGGTTGTGGTGTCCCCAAACCGGGCGCGGGGCGCGAGGTTCCGTTCGCAGCGCCTAGGCTGACCGCCGAGGCCTGGTGCGCCGGTCACGTCGGGGCTCGGGTACCGGCACCATGCCCGGGTGTCGCTTGCATACCCGACCCCGTCTGGGCCACAGTGGACAAGTCGTAAGAACCCCCAACAAGCGAGGCCGGAGAGACCGGGATGATGGCACCGCAACCTTCGGGACATTCGGAAGGCTCCGCCCGACCAGGACGAGGTGGCGGACGCGCGGGTTCGAAGAGAGACGCTGGTCCGGCCAGCCTGGTCTGGTTCCGGCAGGACCTGCGGCTCTCGGACAACCCCGCGCTGCGGGCCGCCGTGGACCGGGCCGGGCCGGTGGCGCCGGTCTTCCTCTGGTCACCGGAGGAAGAGGGCGACTGGGCGCCCGGCGCGGCCTCGCGCGTCTGGCTGCATCACTCCCTGGAAGCCTTGGCGGACCGCCTCCAGGCGGCCGGGTCGAGGCTGACCCTGCGCGCCGGTCCCTATGCGCAGACCCTGATCCACCTGGCCAAGGAAGTGGGCGCGGACGCGGTCTTCTGGAACCGCCGCTACGAGCCGGCCGCGGCGCGTGTCGATCGAGAGGTGGCCGCCGCGCTTGCGGCCGAAGGCTTGCGGGTGGAGCACTTCCCGGGCGCCCTGCTGCTCGAGCCCGAGGAGATCCGCACGTCAAGCGGAGGGCCCTACCGGGTCTTCACGCCCTACTACCGGGCGTGCCTCGCCGACCTGCGGCCCACCGACCCGGTGCCCGCGCCCCGTCGGATCAGGGCGCCGCGACGCTGGCCGCGTGGTGAGGGTCTCGATGCGCTCGGCCTATTGCCCCGCGTCGACTGGGCGGCCGGCATCCGCCGCTTCTGGTCGATCGGTGAGAGCGCGGCCCACCGGCGCATGCGCGCGTTCGCTCGACATGCGGTTGCCGTGTACGCCGACCGGCGGGACCGCATGGACTCCGATGCGACCTCGCGGCTCAGCTCCCACCTCCACTTCGGCGAGATCTCGCCGCGTCAGGTGTGGCGGTCCCTATCGCAGCCGGTGACCCGGGAGAGCGGCCGCGGGACCGGGCGCCGGAGCACGGTCGGGCTCGACAGCGCGGAGGCGTATCTGCGCCAGCTCATCTGGCGCGAGTTCGCCCATCACCTGCTGCATCACTTCCCCCACACCCCGGAGCGCCCTCTGGACGAGCGCTTCGCACGGATGCCGTGGAGCCGCGGCCGCAAGGCACGCGCCGCGTGGCAGTGCGGGGAGACCGGCTATCCGGTGATCGACGCGGCCATGCGCCAGCTCTGGGAGACGGGGTGGATGCACAATCGCGCGCGGATGATCGTCGCCTCGTTCCTGGTCAAGGACCTGCTCCTGCCCTGGCAGCAGGGCGCGCGCTGGTTCTGGGACACGCTGGTGGACGCGGACCTGGCCAACAACACCTTCGGCTGGCAGTGGACGGCCGGCTGCGGGGCCGACGCGGCCCCCTTCTTCCGCATCTTCAACCCGATGATCCAGGGCCGCAAGTTCGACCCGGAAGGCGCCTACGTCCGCCGCTACGTGCCCGAGCTGGCCCGCCTCGACACGCGCTGGATCCACGCCCCATGGGACGCGCCCGACGAGGTCTTGCGCTCGGTGGGCCTCCGGTTGGGAAAGGACTACCCCGCGCCCATCGTGGACCACTTCGAGGCCCGCGACCGCGCACTGGAGGCGCTGGAGCGGATCAAGCGGAGCTGAGCCGCCGTGCACTGCGGCCCTATGGACGGGTGGGGTTCTCGAGCAACCCGGCCCCCTCGTACGGCACCTCGGCGCCCAGTGGAACCACGTGCGGTGTGATCAGCACGACGATCTCGCTCTTGCGCACCGCGTGGCTCGTCCGCCCGAACAGGTAGCCCAGCACCGGGATGTCCACCAACAGCGGCACGCCTTTGCGGATCTTCTCCGCCCGCTCGCGGATCAGCCCGCCGATGAAGAGCGTCTTTCCATCGGGGATGAGCACGTGGCTGGAAACCTGTGTCGTGCTCTTCGAGGGAAGCCCGTTCTGGATGACGCCGTCGGAGAGCTCGGGATGGATCTCCATCAGCACCTGGCCGTCGCCGGTGATCGTGGGCGTGATGCGAAGCTGCGCCCCGGTGTCCAGGAACTCCACCGACTGGATCACCGTGTTCTCGACCGTGGTGACGACGGAGAAGCCGAGCTGACCGCCGATGATGATCTCGGCGTCGACGCCGTCGGTGGCCAGCACCTTGGGTGCCGCCAGCGTGTTCAAGCTTTCCACGCCCTCCATCGCTTCCAGGAAGGCGATGAAGTCGGTCCCGTCCCAACGTCCGAAGAAGCCCGACCCTCCTCCCGTGGCGGGGGAGGCGAAGCCCTGCAGGTCGATCGACCCACTCCCGTCGTCGCTGTGCATGAAGAGCGTCCAGTTGACCCCGAATTGGGCATCGTTGGTCAGGTGGACCTCGAGGATTTCGGCTTCGATGAGCACTTGGCGGGGCGGCAGGTCGATGGACCGAATCACGGTCGCGACCTTGTCGAGCACATCGGAGCGATCTTCCACGACCAGCGACCGCAGCGGCTCGTACGCCACCGCCCGCCCCACCGGGGAGAGGATCTCGTCCACCACCGTCTTCACCTCTTCGGGGGCGGCGAAGTCCAGCCGGTAGGTGCGCAGATCGTTGAACAGCCCCTTGTCGGTCTGCCGGCCGTCGGGCGTGCGGACGAAGAAGATGTTGCCGCGGCGAATCACTTCGTAGCCGGCCATACCCACGGCCGCGCGCAACGCCTCCATGAACGGCACCTCGTGCAGATCGAGCGAGATCTTTCCGGCAACATCCGCCTCACAGACGATGTTGAGACCCCGCGAGGCGGCCAGCATGGAGAGGATCTCCTTGATCTCCAGGTTCTCGACCGAAAGCGTCACCGGCGCCAAGTCCATGTCCGCAACCGCAGGTGGCTGGACGGCGGATTCCCCGGACTGGCCCGCGCTCACGCCGGCGCCGACACACGCCGCCATCAACGCTGCGATCAGCATCCGCGCGCTCCTTCCAGCCGCGATGCCCCAGCAGCATCCCTGCATTTCCCGGTATGACGTGTGGCTCGCCTGCATCACCGACCTCCCAATTCCAATCGCTCGACCTGCTCGCCTCGGCGCAACAGCACCCAGTCGCGGTGGATCTCGGCCACCTGAAAGCCCTTCACCCAATCCCCCTCGCCGATCACCTTCCCGCCCACAACCGCCTTGGATTGAGCGCCGTCGATGAAAATGCCGGTCAACGCGGGCGGCTGTCGCTTGGCGGCTCGGGCGGCTTCACGTTCGGCAACCGGTTTCTGCCGCGGCGCCGGGGCGAAGAGATCACGCTCCAGACGGGCCGGCTGCGCCCCCTCTTCGCTCACGCCAAGGTCGCCGCGGGGCGCGGGCGTATCCTGTGAGGAGCCCGCCGCCACGTGGTCGACGCCGGACTCCATCTGTGACATGAGCGACAAGTACGTCGCGCGCGCGTCCTCGGCCGCAGAGCTGTCCTGCCGGCGGCTCTTGAGAACCGGCACAGCAATGAAGCCCAGAATCGCCAAGAACGTGACCCCGAGCAGAATCGTGGACTGCCCGGGACGACCGGTGCCAACCTTGCGCGCCATGCGGCGGGCGCGATCCGCATCACCGGATGCGCCCGGACGACCGGCGCTGGCCGGATCGGGCGTAGCCTGCGGTTTCGGGTGAGGGTCCATCGCTAGCTCCTGTCGCTGGGCGCGAAGTAGAGTGCCAACCTCATCTCGGCCGCCACCGGCTGGCCGAGCTGGTTGCTCACCATCCGGAGCTGTTCGACCCGCGAGAGCTGCTCGGCTTCCTCCAGCCGGTTGAGGAAGTCGTAGAGCGCCGCGAAACGGCCGGTCACGCGCACCTCGACCTCCAGCTCCCGGAAGAGCCTGTGCTCACGCACGTTCTCCGGTTTCAGATTCTCGATGTTCACCTGGGTCTCTCGGGCCAGCTCGGCCACCTCACCCAAGAACACCTCCAGATTGGGTGCGCCGGGCAGGCGGGCCTCGCTCTGGGCGATCTGCTGCCGCACGGTCCGCACCTGACGATCGAGGCGCTCGATGCCCTCCTCGCCCTCCGAGAGCAGATCCACCGCCTCGCGAAAGTCCCCCATGTGGCGCTGCGCCTCGAGAAACGGGCGGACCACCTGGTGCGAGATGATGGCCATGAACGCCACCACCAGCAGGGCGATGCCGGCGCGACCAATCAGGTCGATCTTCTTGGCCTCGATCATGGCCCCCTCCCGGTGCGCTAGCGCTGTGCCAGCCGGCACTCCATGTGGAAGCGCACGCTACGTTGCCCTCGCTCTCCCGGCAGTTCGGTGACCGAGGCGAGCGTGACGTCCTCGAATGCCCCGGTCGCCTTCAGTGCGGCCAGGACCTTGCCCACATCGCTATGCCCCGGGGCATAGCCGCGAAGGCTGAGATTCGCCCGGCAGTCATCCCGCCGCGCTCGATCACCACGCTGCTCCTCGGCGACGAAACAACGATCCAGCCCTAGATAGTTCAGATAGCTTTCGGGGGTCAGCGCGCGGCCCACTTCCTCGAGGTACCAGCCGGTGCGACGCGCATCACTGATCGAGGCGATCGCCTCCTGCCGCTTGGCGAGCCGGTCGCGCTCGCCGATCAGCCCTTCTGCGCCCCGAAAGCGCACCTGAAGCTGCTCCACCTGCTCGCTCAGCTTGCGCACTTCGGCGTTGGGTCCCGTGGCCACCCGCACGATGCCGGCGTAGAGTCCGCCCAGGATGGCCGCGCACGTCACCAACCGGACCGACCAGCGTCGCATGCAGCGTCTGATATGACGCTCTTCGAGAACGTGCGCGGGGATGAGGTTGATGATCGTCATGCCCCCACCTCCTCCAGCCAAACGGCGCACCCGGCGGCCGGGGCGTAGACGAAGTCCTCGGCGCACTCGCCGCGACGCGGCAGGCCGGCCAGCCCCTCCAGCTCCACGAATGGTAGCTCGCTGGCCTTGCCGATGTACTCGCGCAGCAGTGCGTTGCCGGCCATCGGGCCCGTCAGGACGACCCCCGACACCCGGCGGCGACGCAGGAACGAGTCCGAGTAGCCGACGCAGCCCAGCGCCTCGCGCGCGAGCTCTTGCAGGAACGGGCCCAGGATCTCGCGCAGGGCGCCTTCGAGCGAGCCCAGGCCGCCCGAGGCCATGCCGACTGCAGCGGGCTCGATCAGCGCGGCGCCCGGATCGGCCTCCTGCGACAACAGCTTGCGGCACTGGTCCTCCCGCAGGTCCAGCTCGGATCGCATGTGGCCCACAATGCCCTGCACGCTCCAGGGCAAGATGCGCTCGAGCAGCACCGACCCGCCCTCCACGATGGCCACGGAGGTGGCTTCCTCCGTGGGAAGCAGCACCAGGTGGCGCTCATCGGCCCCGCCCTTGGCCAGCGCCGCGGCCAGCGCGCAGGCGGGCGTCATCAGCCGCTCCACCTCACAGCCGGCGCGGTCCAGGGTGCGCACGAGGCTCTCGGCCAGCGCCCGCGGAGCGGTGAAGACGATCACCGAGGTGGCCTGGTCACTGTCGCGGGTCGCCTCCGCCGGCAACCGCGCGTAGTCGATCACCGCCTCCTCGGGCGGGTAGTTGAGCTGCTCGATCGCCTGCTTGGCGACCAGGCGGTCGAGCGACTCTCCGGGCACCTGTCGAACGGTCAGCGGGAACACATCCACGCGGGGTGTGCAGACCATGCAGACCGCGCGGTCGGGCGCGATCCCGGCCGACCGCATGGCCGCGCGGATCGTCTTGTGCGTCTTCTGCGGGTTCCCCGCGCCTTCCGGCAACCGCACGCCGGTCGCCTGCCAGGTGCGCAGGTTGCGCCGCACCCGCCACTGGGCGATCCGCATGTGATGCTCACCCGCCTCCACCCCCACAGGGCTATGCGCGCCGCGCGCTCGCCAGAACCCGGCCACGCGACCGGGCAGCTTAGCCGTCGTCGTCGACATAGCGTCCCCCTTCGATCCGCACGGTCGAGAATCGTTTGGCCACCGTCCCGTTGCGGAGGACGTAGACCGTGATCCGTTTCGAATCGGTCGGCGTGAAGGAAGCCAGATTGAAATTGCTGGGGTTCACGTAGCTGACCGACACGGTTCGCGTGTAGTTGCTGATGTTGATAAGCGTGCCGTCTTTCTGCTGCAGGGGTGGGCTGCCGTTCCACACCGCGTAGTCATCGACGTCGTCGAAGAGGACCCGGTCGCCGTTGGGCACCCACTCCCCCGTCTCGGGGCCGATCGACGTCCCCCCATCCTGTGGATCGTTGAAAGGCAGGACGGCGATCTCTTCCAACAGCGAGACGCCCAACTCGTCGACCAGGTCGGCGTCGTCCGCCTCCGAGCGGGTGTCGAGAATCAGCCCCGTCACCCCGTGGGTCGCCAGGGCCAACAGGCTGACGACCATCGTGGCCACCAGCACCTCGACCAAACTGAGGCCGGCCTCGCCCTTCGCCGACAGAAGGCCCGCCATCACAGCTCCCTCCGTGAGTTGGGCACCAGGCGCAGTCCCGACAGCGCGAACTCGACGAGCGGATTGAGATTCAGGTCCGGGTCGTGGCGGATGAGCGTGCCGGGCCCGATGATGTGGACGTTGTTCCCGATGATGGCGCCCTCGAAGAGGATCGGGTCGCTGGGATTCACCTGCGGGCCCCAAAACTCCTCGGTGCAGTAGACCAGCCCGTGGACACCGCTCGCGACCGTGACCGTGCCGGCCCCCATATTGACGCTCGCCTCTCCATAGTCCATCCGCATGGTGAGCTTCCCGTCGACGACCAGCGCCGGGAGCCGGCCGGGGTCGGGGGAATGATGATAATAGAGCGTGGTACCGCCATAGCCGTCGCTGATGTAGACCGTGCCGGCGTTCACGATCGCCAGGCAGGCCTCGAGGGCGCAGTTGGTGAGGGACATGTCGCCGTAGTTGGCGTTGATCCAGTAGATGCCTTCGGCCGAGGGCGCCGACCGGTTGCTGAACCCGGGGGCGAGAATCATGCCGCTGACCCTGCGCGTGAAGGGGAGGGGGACCTGCACGCCGGCATCTTTGAACCACTGGAAATCGGGCACCGGCCGCCACTGCGACGTCGGCGCATAGAAGGTGTCGGTGTCGGCGTCGTGGAAGACCGCGTCAATGCTCTTGCCGGTCACCGACGTGATGTCGCCGAAGATCTCGGGAATGTGGTTGTCGACGTAGACGTCCTCGTTCGCTCGCAGCCGTCCTTCGATCTTGACGCCATCGAGCCCCAGGTCCTTGTTGGCGAAGACGACGTACTTCAGCGCCTCGTGGGGAAGACGGACATAGTCCGCCATGAGGGAGCGTGAAACGTCGCCCGCCACGCCGGTGGCCGACAGGCGCACCGTGTCGGCGCTGGACGAGAAGCTCCCGCCGTCGGAGGCGATCATCCCGTCGCCCGGATCGGACGCGCTCACCGAGACCCGGCCCGGACCCACGTCCTTGTTGCTGAGCCAGACCAGCGAGACGTCGGTGCGGGTGAGCGTCGTGTCGGTGGAGGCCATGCGCTGGGCGTTCTCCAATCCAGCTTGCGCACAGACCAGGGCCATGGCGCTGTCCTGCAGGTCCGCCCGCATGCGCAACCGCATGGTGGCGTCGTAGGCCGAGCCGATCACGAGGGTGACCGCCACGGCCGTGACCACCAGCGCGGCCAGCAGGATGCTGCCCCGCTCGCCGTCACGGGGTCCCGCGGCGGACCTCGACCCGAGCCCGTCAGGGCCGGTAGAGCGCAATGAATCCCGCACGGTGCTCCCTCTCGCCCGGTTGCTGTAGGGTGAGCGCGTAGGCCACACCCAGTGTGTCGGTCACCGTCTCGGTCACCTCGGTCAACCTTGGGGTAAGCCTCAGTCCGTAGATGCGGTGGAAGCCCTCCCGGTCGGCGCCGCCCTCGTGGTAGTCGGCGTAGTGCTGGTGGGTGTACCAGAAGCAGGCGCCGTTCGCCGGCCACTCGTCCCAATCGCAGTCCTTGATCCTCTCGTATTCGAAGTGACCGGCGTAGGTGCCGCCACCGAAGCCCTCGGACCCCACCACCAGCCAGTAGTCGCCGTTGTCGGGGATCGTTTCGTAAACCGTCGGTGTAAGAGCGATCGAGACCCACTCGTAGCTGCTGGGGACACTCAGCCGGCTCAGCGTGCCCTGCGCCACCACGTTTCCCGGCCAGCCGAAGGCATCCGACTTGTGGATCTTGATCCAGGTGTCGACTTCCGGAGGATCGTGGTCCTTCGCCTTCATCCGAATCTCCACCCGGCTGAAGGCGAAGAAACCCACCGGCTGCTCCCAGAACTCGACCATGCAATAGTCGTCGTTTTCGACTTTGCGCTCCCCGTGGCTTTCGTAGTCGCAGTCGGTGCTGGCGATGTGGGCATCCAAGTCGCCCGGCGCGAAGCTGCGCATGAGCGCCTCGACCGTATCGGGCACCATGGCCTCGTAGGTGTAGGGTCGATCGAGCGTCTGGAGCGTGAAGAAGAGGCTGTCCACGTTGGCGGCCACGAGTTGCCAGGCGCCGGCATTGACACGCCGATGTAGGGAATCACCGCCCGCCATTGCGTAGCTGACCAGGCTCCCGTCGATGCTCTGCAGATCGAGGCTCGCGGGCGTGACCGCCAGCACGCGGCTGGACGTGGTGACATCCTCGCGCAGGCGGCTCAGCACGAGCTGCGTGTCGCGATCCAGGCTGTGACCCTCGCGGGCAACGCGGGAGATCTCGAGCAGGTTGGACAGGATGTTGCTCAGGGCGGTCATCAGCAGACCGGCGATGGCCCCGGCCACCAGCAGCTCGACCAGCGTCACGCCGCTCTGCGCTCCCCAGCGGCGGCCGCCGGGCCGCGGAACGAGAGACACCGATGTGGCCGCACGCGGCTTCGATCCCGGGTGCGGACGCCACGCCCGGGACACGTAGCGGCCGAATCTAGCCACCGGCGACCGTGATGTGGCCCGTGCCGGACGCCACCTGGATCGACCAGCCTCCGCCCGGCCCCTTGATCCAGACCGTGCCCCCGGTGACCGGAACACCCTGGGCGTTGAAGCGCAGCGTGTCCGATCCCCCGAAGTCGGGCGCGTCCAGATCCAGCGCCCCACCGCGGTAGATCTCACCCAGATCCACCCTGAACGGCCGCTTGGAGACCGGGTGCCAGAGCAATGTCGCCCCCTCGTAGACACCGTAGCTTTCCCCGTTCTCATCGAAGACCACCCGGCGCTCGGCCCGATGCGCAATCGCGCTCGATTGGGCGAATTCCAGGTCGGTCACCAGCCGCTTGACCGCCTCGTCGGCCACCATGTCGCCGTGGCCCGAGGACAAAAGCGAGATCGCGGTGCCCGAGAACACCGCGATCACGACCAAGACGATCAGGAGCTCGACCAGCGTCACGCCGTGACGGTCGGACGCAAGGCGCTCCGCCCAGCGGTGCTCTCTGCCACGTCCAGCCCGGCACACGCGCTCGCCGTACACGTCGTCGTCAGCGGACCCAGCCGACAGCCGCGCATCGGCGACTGCAGGCCCGGGTCTAGTGATCATCGTGTGAGCCGTCGTCCGCGATGATCCGACCGGTCTTGACGTAGAACTTCCAGCCGGCGGTGCCACCCGAGGCCGCCACCGAGATGTCGGTTTCGGCGATGTCGCACACCACGGTGCTCAGCCCGTTGATCGGATTGACCGGGATCCCCTTCTTGAGATAGGGACCGTACTTGTGGGTCGAATCCTTCGAGGCGGAGGTCACCCCCGTGTCGGCGCTGTAGATGGTGAGCTGAGCGACGAAGGCGGCCTGGGCCTGCGTGGCGTTGCCCACATCGGTGCCATCGGTCTCCTTCTTGGCTCCCGGATACACCTGCTTGTGCTGGTGGTAGTAGAGCTCGATGGCGTTGCGCAGATGCGACAGGTTTGTGTCCAGCGCCGAAATCTTCGCGTCCTCGGAGCTGGTGTTGAACTGCGGGATGGCAATCGCCGCCAGCACGCCCAGAATGACCACTACGATCAGCAGCTCAACCAGTGTGAACCCCGACCGATTGGAGAGACGACGTCTCATGTCTGGTACTCCTCCTGCTACTCTCCCCCCCAGTGACTCCGCCCCGACCCGCAGGCCGGACGCACTGGCCTGGCTAATGAACCCCCCGCGAGAGCTTGATGAGGGGCAATATGAACGAAACCGCCACCGACCCCACCATGACCCCCATCACCACCAACATCAGCGGCTCGATCATCGAACTCAGGCGCCGGATGTCGCTCTCGAGCTCTTCCCGATAGTGCTCGCTCAAGCGCGTCATGATCCGGTCCAACGCGCCCGAGGCCTCTCCCGTCGAGACCATGAGCTTCACCGTTTGCGGGAAGATCCGCGACTCCTGGAAGGCCAGCGCCACACCGTGCCCGGCTTCCACATGTTCGGCCAGCCTGGCGAAGAAACCCTCGAACCGAACGTTGTGGACCGCCCGGCGCGTGATCTGGATCGCTTCCAGGTGCGGCACCCTGCTGCTCAGCAGCAACCCGAGGCTGGAGAAGACCTGGAACAGGTAGGCCTTCTTGAACACCACCCCCAGCATCGGCAACCCCATCTTCGCGCCGTCCCAAGCCCTGCGCAGTTGCGGCCTTTGGAGCAGTTTACGGGTGCCAACGGCCACCATGATTGTCATCGGAAGAATGAACATCCACCTTGAGCGCAGAAACTGGCCGGATTCGAGCAAGAGCCGCGTCATCCCCGGCAGCTCGTCCCCGAGATCGGCGAACAGATCGCTGAACCTGGGGAACATGTAGACCAGCATGAAGAGGATCACCGCAACCATGATGCAGGTCAGGACGATGGGGTAGGTCATCGCCTCCTTGAAGCGGCTGTGGAGGTGCCGGCGGATCTCGAGCACGCGCACGAGCCGATCCAGACTCTCTCTCAGCGTTCCGGTGGACTCGCCTGCGCGCACAATGCTGATGTAGAAGGCGTCGAAGACCCGCGGGTGGCGCTCGAGACACTCCGAGAGGACGGCCCCCTCTTCCAGGCGGTCGTGGACCGACTGCAGCGCCGCCTTCAGATCGGAGGGCCGCAGCGGCTTGGCAATCGCCTCGATCGAGGGCACCAACCCGTTGCCGGTCTCCAGAAGGAGCGAGAGCTGACGCGTCGTGAAGACCAGCTCCTCGAGCGACGCCTTGGAAGAGCCGCCGATCTGGATATCGAGGAAGCGGCGAAACCGCTGCGTCAGGATGGGGGTATCCGGTCGCGCCGAAGCTCGCGTCCGCTCCGCCTCATGCTGCGTCTCTTGCACCGATGTCAGATCGATCGCCACCGGTCGCCGCCTTTCCTCGGAAGCGGTCTGCCCAGCCTGCGCCGGGAGACCTGAGTTGCGTACACCTCGTTATCGGCTGTGAATCGGAGCCCCTTGAGGCAACCCGGGGAGGGCCGCCGGCGGACAGCCCGTGCGGACCGATGGTCGCAGGCAGCCATTGGCGCCCAAGGCGCATCCCGACCATCGGGGAGCTTGCCGGGCAAGAAACGCGCGGGGGCGACCGGCCGAGTGGCGGCCTAGTCGACGAAAACCGCCCGGGTGGCCTCCTCGAGCGTTGTCCTGCCCTCCAGGATGCGCTTGATGGCCTCCGAGCGCAGGGTCGGCAGCTTCTTGCGGATCTGGTACTCGCGGATCTGGGCCGCCGAGGGGTCCTTGAGGAGGAGCCCCGACATCTCGGGGTCCGCCACCAGCAGCTCGTAGATCCCGGTGCGGCCGCGGAAGCCGCTGTCGAAGCAGGCGCTGCACCCCTTGCCGCGTCTGAGCTTCACGTTGGGCTGATCCGCCACGCCCAGCGTCTGCAGCTCGGCCTCCGTCGGACGGTAGGTGACGGCGCAGCCCGGACAGACGCTGCGGGCCAGGCGCTGCCCCATGACGCCGATGAGGGCGGAGGACAGCAGATAGGGCTCCACGCCCATCTCGAGCAGCCGGGTGACCGAGCTGGGGGCATCATTGGTGTGCATCGTCGAGAGCACCATGTGGCCCGTGAGCGCGGCCTGCACGGCGATCTCGGCCGTCTCGGCGTCGCGGATCTCGCCCACCATGATCACGTCGGGGTCCTGGCGCAGCACGTGCTTCAGGATGCGCGCGAAGGTAAGGCCGATGTCCTCGCGCACCTGGTTCTGGTTCACGATCTCGAACTGGTACTCGACCGGATCCTCGATCGTGACGATGTTCTTCTCGAGCGAATTGAGCTCGCGGATGCCCCCGTAGAGCGTGGTGGTCTTGCCGCTGCCGGTGGGCCCGGTCACGAGCACCAGGCCGTGGGGGCTGTGCAGAAGCTGCCGGTAGCGCTTGAGCGTCTCGGGAGAGAAACCCAGGTCCTCGAGCCCCAGAAGTCCGGCCTCCTTGTCGAGCACGCGCAGCACGATCTTCTCACCCTGCACGCCGGGCAGCGACGAAAAGCGCAGATCGACCGTGCGCCCCAGCGCCAGCACCTGGATGCGGCCGTCCTGCGGCAGGCGGCGCTCGGCGATGTCCAGACTGGCCATAATCTTCAACCGCGAAACCACCGGCGCGTGCATCTCGATGTGCTGGCGCATCACCTCGTAGAGAACACCGTCGATCCTGAAGCGCACCCGGAAGAACTTGCGCTCGGGCTCGATGTGGATGTCGCTGGCGCGCTCCTTGATCGCCTTCAAGATGATCTGGTTGACAAGGTTGATGATCGGGCTCTCGCCCGCCATCTCGGCGATGTCCTCGAAACGGCCGGCGGTTTCGGCCGAGACCAGCTCCAGCTCCGACTCATCCAGGGCCGCGGCGAAGTCGGCCAGCATCGTATCGCCGCCGTCTTCATACACCTCGGCGGCCATGCGCATGATGTCCTGGCGCAGCGTGACGACCGGCTGGACGTCGCACCCGGTCATCTTGCGCACCGCGTCCAGGACGTGAATCTTGTGGGGGTCGGTGACCGCCAGGGTCAGCGTTTCGTGGATCCGGAAAAGCGGCAGCACCTCGAGCGCTTCGGCCTTCTCCCGCGGCAGCAGGTGCACCACCTTCGGATCGACCATCCCCTTGCGCAGGCGGGTGAAGGGAACGCCGTCGCGCGCCGCCAGCACGATGCCGATGTCCTCCTCGGTCACCATGCCCAGGCCGACGAGCACCTCGCCGATGCGCTTGCCCGTCTTCTGATGCTCGAGCAGCGCCTTCTCCTTCTGCTCGGGCGTGATGATGCCCTGCTCGACGAGGATGTCGCCCAGGGGAGCGCGCTTTGAGACGCCGCGGTTGATCACAGCAGACTCCTCCCGGCGCTCTCGATGTCCTCGTAGACGGAGATCGACTGATCCACGCGCGTGATCGCCAGGACGTCGCGCATCACCTGGCTGGGACCGGCCAGACGCAACGATCCGCCCGCCTCGCGCAACGAAGCCGCCAGATCGACCACGAACTCGAGGGCGGCGCTGTCGGCGAAGGCCACGCGCCGCAAATCGATCACCAGGTTGGCGGCGCCCGCCTCGCGCTCCCGAGCCACCGCCGCGGCGAGCGTCTCCAGGTTGTCCTCCAGCAGCGCCCCGTCGGGACTCAGATAGGAGGCCACGCCCAGTTTGTTCGTCTTGACTTGCATCGACAAATCCCGTCTCTCCCCCGGCACGCTGCCGGCGCCGGAGCGCTCTCCACCCGCAGCATGATTCGGCCCATCCTCTTCGCTGCCGACCTAGGCGGCCTCGGCCTCCGCGTCCAGATTCGGCATGGCGTCCTGGGCCTCGTGCTTAACCTCGTCCAGTGCCCCCTCCTCCGCCAGCTTAAGGAAGACCTCGACGATGCGCGGATCGAACTGCGTGCCCGAGCAACGCCGGATCTCTTCGATCGCCCACTCGACCGTGCGGGCCGCGCGATAGGCCCGGGAGGAGTAGATGGCATCGAACGTGTCGGCCACCGCGATGATGCGGGCGATCAAGGGAATCCCCTCGCCCTGCAGGCCGTCGGGATAGCCGCGGCCGTCGAACCTCTCATGGTGGTGGCGGATGCCGGGAATGGTGGCGGCGAGCTGCGGAATCGGCGCGAGCACCAGGCATCCCTTGGCCGGATGGGTCTTGATCTCGGCGAACTCCTCGTCGGTCAGCTTCGAGGGCTTGTTCAGGATGTCGCCGGAGATTCCGATCTTGCCGACGTCGTGCAGGACCGAAGCCCAGCTCAGCGTCTGCATGTCGTCGGACGGAAGCTCCATGCGCTCCCCGATCTTCACCGAATAGCGGTACACCCGCTCGCTGTGGCCGCGGGTGTAGACGTCCTTGGCTTCGATGGCCGCCACCAGGCTGCGCACGGTGTTGAAGAGCATCTCTCTGAGCTCCTGATAGAGCTGCCGGGTGGTGGCGACGTTGGAGAGCTCCTCCGCGAGCACCTCGAGCAGCCGCAGCTCACCGGTCTCGATGAACGGCTCGTTCTCGATGCGGAACACCCCGACGTAGCCGGTCACCTCGCTGCGCACGCGCACCGGGCAGATCACGTAGTGAATCGGTCCGTCGGGGCCATAGACGATGGAGGCGTGCCGTGAGGACCCTCGCGACTCCCTTCCGCGCAACTTGGTGGTAAACTCGGTCTGGATCGCCTCGAGGGCGTCCCAGTTGCCGGTAAGCCAGTGGACCACATCGGGGAACGTGGAGGAGGAACCCGCGCTCCATTCGATGTGATCGTGGTCGGGCTGGCAGAAGATCAGGAGCCGCTGCTCGAGCAGGTCGGCCGTTTCCTCCAGGAGCTTGCGCGCGGCTTTGGTGAAGCTCTCATCCGGGCGCAGCCCATGACTGAACCGGTAGAGCAGGTTGATCTCGTCGTAGGACTGGGAGAGCTGGCCGGTCATGTGATCGAGGTCCTGCTCCACGGCGAAGCGTTCTCCCAGGTGGGCCGCCAGCGAGCGGACCGTCGCCTCCAGGCGCTCCCCCGATCGGTTGCAGGTCAGGCATCCGAGCGTCTCTCCGGCCACCTCGATCGGCACACGGATCGCCTCGGCCCGCGGATCCGGCTCGTGCGCCAACTCCCCTGCGTCGCCGGAGCCGCCGGCTGGAGCAGCCGTCTTGGGCGAAGTCTTGGACGCGGCCACGGGGCCGCACGCCAGCAGTTCTTGGTTCTCGTGGTCGAGCACCCGCAGCCGGATCTCCGCCAGATCGGCCAGATCGCAGATCAGTCGGCCGCAGACCGTCTTCACGAAGTCGGCAAAGCTGTCGCGCAGAACTTCAAGGGTCATGCCGCCCTCCGCTGCTCATCGGTGAGACCCGGGGCCGGAGGACCCTCGGCCAATCGCTGTTCGACCAGACGCAGGATCTCCTTGGGACTGATCGGCTTCTCCAACAGGGCGACCCCCGGGTGGGTGTGAACCCAGTCGCGCTCTTCGGCCTCGGAGCGTGAGGTCACGATGAAGACGCATCCCGGGAGGTAGGGCCCGTCCGCGGACAGGTGTTGGACCAGTTCGCGTCCGGTCATCTGCGGCATCTGAATGTCGCTCACCATGGCGTCGAAGCTTTGCTCGCCAAGCCGCTCCAGGGCCTGGCGCCCGTTGGATGCAGCGGTGACGTCGTAGCCGGCCCTGCGGAAGACGCGCACCAGAATGCGCTGCACGGCGGAGTCATCGTCCACGATCAACACCCGTCTCGATTGCATGCGAAGACCACTCCTTGCGGTTGCGCCCCAGTCCCTATGCCGCCATGTCCAGTCGCGTGCCGACCTCCCGCACCGGAAGCTGCAGTCGGAAGCAGCTCCCCTTGCCCGGGCTGCTTTCGACGCTGATCGTGCCCTCGTGGACTTCGATGATCTCCTTGACCAGGGCAAGACCCAGTCCGGTCCCCGAAACCTTCTGCACCTCTTCACGCTCCGACCGCTTGAAGCGCTCGAAGACCAGCTCCTTCTCGTCGTCCGCGATGCCGATGCCGCTGTCCTCGACCTCGATCGTCAGCTCACGGTCGCCCGCCTCGGCCCGCACGGCGATGCGTCCTCCTGCGGGCGTGTACTTGATAGCGTTGGTCAGCAGGTTGGTCAACGCCACCCCGATCAGGTCCTTGTCGCCGTAGAGCGCCGGGAGGTTCTCGGGCACGTCGATCAGGACCGTCTGGCCTTTGCTCTCCGCCTGCGAGCGCACGCTCTCCGCCAGCCCGCTGATGAGATTGCTCGACTTCACGAAGCCGAAACGGGCCGACAGATTGCCCAGCTCGATGCGCGAGAGCTGCAGCAGGTTTCCGATGAGACGCGCCATGCGGTGGGCCTCGTCGCGCAGGGTGTTCGCGTATTCCTTGCGCTCCTCGAGGCTGAGCAGCCCTTCCTCGGCCAAGGCATCCACGTACGTCACCATGGTGTTGAGGGGCGCTTTCAGCTCGTGCGAGATCTGTGAAAGGAACTCCGCCTGCGCGCGCTGGGCCGCGTGCTGCGCGGTGACATCGCGCAGGGTGTAGAGCGTCCCCGCCTTGCCGGTGTGCGCGGCCGTGAGCGGCAGGCGGGCGAACATGATCTGCTGTTCCTTGCCGTCGCGCTTGCTCGTGTGAATCGCCTGACCGGCGGTGTGGGTCTCCCGCAGCAGACGGGCCACATCCGGCGGCAGCGCCTTGACCTCACGGCCGTCGATCTCGTCCAAGCCGTGCCCCAGCAAGCTGGCGGCCGCCCTGTTGACGTACACCACCTTGGCGCCCGCATCGGTCATGATCAGGCCGTCGGAGATGTGGTCGAGAATGAGGCCCTTGCGCCGCCGTTCATAGTCGAGCACGCGGTTCTCGATGGTCAGCATCTCCTTGGCCTCTTGCAGCTCGTTGATGCGGGCCACCGCCTGTTCCATCATGCCCGAACACTCGCCGTTCTCGGGCTCGCCCTCCGGGCACTCCGGCGAAGCCAGCGTCGAGCTGAGCCGCTCCAGAAAAGCCGCCGTCGGCTGGATGGCCTGACGGATCGTCGTCGTGGTGAAGGCCACAAACGCCAGCAGCAGCAGAGCGGCGGGCAGGACGAACTTGAGCAGATCGACGTCGATGAAGGCGTGCTGTGCATCGGGCAACAGCAGGACGACCGACCCCACCCGACCGCTGCTGCCCAGCAGCGGGTGCACCACCACCCGCCCCGACCGTCCGGCGAAGAGATTGCGGCTGAAGGCGGCGGTCTTCTCCTCCTCGGACAGATCGGTTGCCGCGGGCAGATCGGGTCGGGCGCCGATGAGGGCAACGTCGGTGTGCGCCACGATCTGGCCGTCGTTGTCCAGAACCGCCCCCCCCAGAACGCGGCCGTCGCGGGCCGTGCGCTCCAGAATCCGCAGGAAGCGCGCGCCGTCCTCGAAGGACACATCCGCTCCGATGGCCAGTCCCACCAGCTCGACCAAGGCCCGATCGCGAACGTCGCGTCGGGCCTCCTCTTTGAGCCGCTCTCCACGCTGGAGCAGTCCCACGGTGGCGACCGCCAGCACGACCAGCGCCAGGAGCTGCAATGCGATCAGCTTCGGCGACAAGACCCGGGGGAACCGGTCTGGACCTTTCCCCTCTCTTTGGCGGGCGACGGTTTCTGACGACATCTCCCCTCCAACCTGCGCTTCGCAACAGCGCTTTCAGGAGCATTGCCATAGCGGCCCGAAGGAATGCCGGGCCTCGGTCCGGACGTGCGCATTCGCGTCCGTGAGCCTGTTTGCAAAGCCGGTGCCGCGACGTGCAATGGGCGCGTCGGGCGCTCACGTGAGCCGCATAGCCGCTTGCCCGACCAGAGGTTAGAGAATCCCTACGCCCGGCCCGAGGCTGCGGCTGGTCGCTTCCAGCCAGGCTCCGAGGACCTTCGCGCGGTGCAGGATGCAAGAAGCGATGCAGCCTGCCCGCGGTAGAGGAGCGGTGCGTGGCGAGCGGCAGCGCGATTCGCCCGCGCGGGAGCGAGAGCCCCTTTCCGGCCCCCGCCGCCGTATGGTAGCCTGGTTCGTTCTTACTTGGATGGGTCACACCCCTTCTGAATCACAACGCGGGGAGGCAGGCATGAGCTTGAACGAGCAGGCACGTCAACTGGTCGAGCGGGTGGTTGCGAACAACGACTGGCGGCAACGCCGCTGTTTCAACCTGATCCCTTCGGAGAACACGCCCAGCCTGCTGGTCAAGATGATGGAGATCTCCGACCCTTCGGGACGCTATGCCGAGCACCGCACCATGAAGGGCAACGAGGTCTACTTCTATCAGGGCATCGACTTCATCCGCGACGTCGAAGAGGCCGCCGCCGAGCAGATGTGCGCCTATTTCGAATGCCCCCGCGCCGAGATGCGCGCAATCAGCGGCCAGATGGCCAACGAGGTGGTCTTCAAGGCGGTCACCAACTTCCTCAACCGCGGACGCGGCGAGGACGAGCCGTGGCGCCGCATCCGCTCGGTGATGAACAACGACCTGACCAAGGGTGGCCATCTGTCCTCGCAGCCCATGGGCGCGCTGTTCAACTACGTTCAGTTCAAAGCAGACGGCAAGGAGAACGTCACCAACTTCCCGATTCGGAAGGACAATCTCTACAAGATCGACACCGACGCCCTGGGCGACCTGTTGAATGAGGCCAAGCCGGAGCTGATCATCTTCGGCAAGAGCATGTTCATCTACCGCGAGCCGGTGCAGTTCGTTCACGACATCGTGAAGGACTGGGACCCGCGGCCTATCATCATGTACGACATGGCGCACGTCCTGGGCCTTTACGGGGCCTTCCAGGAGCCGTTCAAAGAAGGGGCCGACATCATCACGGGGTCGACCCACAAGACCTTCTTCGGTCCCCAGCGGGGCGTGGTGGCCTCCACGATCGAGAAGAAGACGCCGCTCTCGAAGCTGTGGATCGACATCAAGAGCCGCGTGTTCCCCGGTTCGACCAGCAACCATCACCTGGGCACGCTGCTGGCCTTGCTGATGGCGACCTATGAGATGAACGCCTTCAAGAAGGAGTACCAGGCCCAGGTGATCAAGAATGCCAAGGCCTGGGCCAGGGCCCTCAAAGACGCCGGATTGGACGTGCAGGGCGACCCGGCCGACGGCTTCACCGAGACCCATCAGGTCGTGTTGCGCGTCTCGCAGTATGGCCAGGGCGACGAGATCGCCCGGCGGTTGGAAGAGAACAACCTGGTCTGCAACTACCAGGCCCTGCCCGACGACGAGACCTTCCTGATCTCGAGCGGCCTGCGCACGGGCGTCTCGGAGATGACGCGCTTCGGCATGAAGGAGGACGACTTCGGCCCGCTGGCGCAGCTCTTCGCCGACTGCGTGACGAAGAACAAGCAGGTCAAGGAGGAGGTCGCCGCCTACCGGGGCAAGTTCACCACCATGCGCTACTGCCTGCCGGCCGAGGAAGCGGCTGAGCTGGCCGGACGCGTGCTGGCCTCGATCTTCCCCAGCTCGGACTACGCCAAGCGTTTCGCGGAGAACCTGAGCCGGTTCGTGTAGAGGACTGCATGGTCCCGAGGTCCCCGCGACGCGTTGGGCCCCGGCGGCGCCGTGCGGGCGGCCCACGCCCGGAGCCTCCCCGAGCCCCGGCGCGCCGTGCGGACGGCCTACGCGCGGAGCCTCCCCGAGCCCCGGCGGGCCACGCGGACGGCCTACGCCCGGAGCCTCCCCGAGCCCCGGCGGGCCACGCGGACGGCCTACGCCCGGAGCCTCCCCGAGCCCCGGAAGTGGTCCTCCGGGTGGCGGAAGAGAACGTTGAAGGTGGTCAGCGTCCCGTAGGTCCGCGTGATGTACTGCTGGAACTCGACCTTTTCCTCGTCGCTCAGCTTGGGGTGGCTGTTGATCTTCTGTTCCAGCACGCGCAGCCGGTCACGCAGCATCACGATCTTGTGGAAGAAGGCGTCGATCGGCATGACCTTCTCCTGCATTCCGGGCTTGCCCGGTTTGAGCACCATCTCGCCGTGCTCCCACCGGCCTGAGAGCTCGACCTCGATCTCCTGATCCGCGCGGGCCGCCTGGGCCACCAAGTCCTTGAACTCGCCCACCGTCAGGGACAGCACGGGCGAGGCCTCGTTGTAGTCCTGGTTCCGTTCCGTGGTCATGGCTGATCCTCCTGCATCCGCGCCGCCGTCGGGGGCGAGCTTCGCCCTGAAGACCGATCCTAGTCAGCGGAGCCGGAGTTGTCCAGTCGGCCGGCGCCCCAGGGAAGCGTCCGCCGGCCGTGGACGGCGATCAAACGGATCAACAGGGCCACCATCACCAGGGCCAGAACGGCCGCGAGCGGCGAATCAAGCGTCGTGGGAACGACCGCCTCCAGCGTCTCGGCGTCGGGCGGGCCCGGCAGCGACGCATTGAGTGCGAGGATCGCGGTGAGATTGTACAGCGCGTGGCCCAGGCAAGCGGGCCAGAGGCTTCCCGAGCGCAGCACCAGCCAGCCCAGCAAGATGCCGACCAGGAAGATGCCCGGTAGCCCCCAGGGATTGAAGTGGACCACTGCGAAGAGCAGCGACGTCAGCACCAGGGCGGTACGCGGGCCGTACCTGAGGAGGAAGCCCCGCAGCAACAGCCCCCGGAAGAAGAGCTCCTCGCCCAGCGGAATCACCACCACCGCGGCCAGCACGAGCCGCACCCAGTCCAGGGGGGAGTCGGCGTAGAGCAAGCGGGCCATCTCGATCACGACGAACTCGGGGACCGGCAGCCACCAGCTCATGAACGCTTCCAACAGCCCCGAAGCAACCGCGGCCGCGATCGCCAGCGGCGCGGTGACCAGCAGGAGCCAGGCCGGATGGGAGCGCAGCAGAAAGATCTCGCGCCAGGGAACACGGCTGATGCGCACCCCCACCAGCAGTCCGAAGAGCAGACCGAGCACTTCCACCAGCCCCAACAGGACGATGTCGAGCTCGGCGTCGCGCCGGCCGATCAGGATCGCCACGAAGGCCACAGCCGAAGCCGCGAACATGACGATCAAGAGCAACAGCGCTTCGCCGAATCCGGGCTGCGGCTCGCGGTGCGGATCGTCCCCCGCCGCCGGACGTGCTCCGTTCATGCGCCGCAGGTCTCGGGATGCGGGATCAGACACAGAAAGCGCAGCATCTCCTCGTTGGGATTGCGGAACTGATGGGGCGTGCCCGGCCTGATGAAGACCGTGCTGCCGGGCTGCAGCTCATGGATCCGCTTTCCTTCCGTCACCTCTCCGCGCCCCTCGAGGATGAAGATCTCGTGTTCATAGGCATGCTCGTGCAGGGGTGTGTGTCCGCCGGGCGCCACCTCGAAGATGCGCATGTTGAAGGTCGGCGCCCCGGTGCGCGCCGTGATCACCTCGCGCACCGTGACGTCCAGGGCCCCTTCCATGGCCACGGGTTTGGCCGCGATGTCCGTGTAATGCCTCACGATCATGGCGCGCTCCTTCCCGTTTCCGGCACCCGGCGCGCGGCGTCGGCTCCCGGAAGCGTATCAGGCCCAGGAAGCAGGAATCCCTCCACCGCTGGGGACGGGAGGGATTCCATGTGTCGGCGGCCGACGGCTGCTCCCCGAGGGAAGACTACTCCCCCATCGGGAACTTCACGCCGCCTTGTAGGAACAGATAGTCCGCCCCGCCGTTGGAATTGTACCCCGCCCGCACGGTCGGCGTCATGCCGTCTCCCATGCCGAATTCGGCGCCGACACCGATATCGATGCCGAACTCCATGGACGAATCGTCGAAATCGCACAGGTCGCCGTAGATGGTTCCGCCGCCGGTGCAGCCTTCGATGTCCCAGTCCCAGCTCTGATAGCAGAGCGCCAAGCCGCCGAAGGCGAACGGATGGAAGCTGGATTCGGTCTTGAAATCGTAGCGGACGTTGCCCAGGAAGGCGATGTTGGTCCAGCTCCAGCTATAGTTGCCCGCATCCCAGCCCTTGGACCAGAAGTCGATCCCGGCCTCCAGACCCAGGTCCGGCGTCAGCTCGCCGAGATCGGCGCCGGCGCTGATGCCGAACGTGCTGCCGGCATCGCCTTCGTCGATACTCACCAGCCCCACACGGCCCTCGATTCCCTTCAGTCCGATGTCCGCTGCTTGCGGAGCCTGCGTGGCGAGTCCCAGCGTCAACGCAAACGCCATCGCGACGACGAACACCCTCATGGTATGCACCTCCCTTGCTCTCTTCTTGGGTGGACCGATCGCCCACAGCCACGATGCCGCCAGCCGGAGCCGGCCCCGGATCACCTTGTCGGCGGCCAACGTAGCCCAATTCCGCAAAGCAGTCACCCGCAGAGTTCAGGGTCGTCCCACCGGCACGATCAGCAACGGCTTCTGGCCTTGGGGCAGGCTCACCACTTCCCGCACGCGCTCATCCCGAAACGCCCCCACGGGGACCGCCGCCAGGTCCAGCACGGTGGCCTGCAGCAACAGATTCTGGCACGCAAAGCCGGCCTCCATCAGCACGTACCGATCGCCCCGGTCCCCGTACTTCACCTTGGTGCGGGCCGGCTCGGCCGCGATCAGGACGATCGCCGGCGCCTCGGCCACCCACCGCTGTCCGAGGGCCGCGGACGACAGATCGTTGCGACGATCGCCTTCCTCCAGCCATACGAGCGCGTGGCTCTCGGGATCGTAGCGCGCAATGCCTTGGGCAGTAATCAAATACAACTCCAGCGGATAGAGCGCTCCGGCCGAGGGAATGGTGCGGTGGGTGAACCGGTCGGTGAAGGTGGTTCCGCCCGTGGCCCAGAGAAGCTGCCCGACGGTCGCGTCGTTCAGCGGCTCGGACTCGAAGCTGCGCTGAGAGTGGCGCTGCTGCAAGAGGCTCTCGAATGGGCGCTCACCGGCTCGATCGGGCTCGGGCAACGGCTCGATCGCCCCCACCTGCGGCGTCCCGCTGTCCCCTCGAGCGGTCAGGGCGTGAGGACCCAGTGCCGCGCAGAGACAGAGCGGCGCGAGAAGGGCCGCCGCCGTTCGTGATCGGCCCCGCTGGGGTTTGCGCGTCATGGGCCGGCCCGGGAGGCCCGTGCCTCGGGTCCCGCCTGGTTTCCGGCGCCGCGTTCGAGACTCGACGTGGTCTGCAGCGGACGTCTTCATCGCATCCTCCCTCCTGACTCCTGGATTGTGGGACGAAGATTGGTGAAGAAGACCTCGCAACCTCAAGCGCAGAAAAGGCAATGTCTTGCATAAGGAGGGCGCCATCGTGATCCTCGGGCGCAACCGGCGTCCGCGCTGGGGATTGCCAGGGCCCTCTCACCAATCTTCGGGTCACAACCCGCAGGCTAGCGTCGGGGAGGGGGTGGCCACAAGAACACGTCTCTGTCCGCGCTGCCTTTTTATGGTATCGTCACCAGATATTGTGGCGAGGGGGAGTGGCAGGCGGCACCAGCATCGGGACCGGGGTCGTGCTGCGCCCGGCCGCCGCGCGGGAACCGGGAGCGGATCAAGGGGAGGAGCAATCGGCCGACCTGGGCCCAAGCTCCTGCGGGAGGAGATGTTGGAAGGTAAGGCCAAGATCCTGTTGGTTGACGACGATCCCGATTTCATCGAGATGCACCAGGCCGTGCTGGAGAATCACGGCTTCGAAGTCCTGACGGCCTCCAGCGGACGCGAAGGCCTGGATCGCGTGCGGGCGGAGCTGCCCGACTTGATCGTCCTGGATCTGATGATGGAGCGCCACGACAGCGGCTTCGACTTCAGTCGGGAAATCAAGCTGGATCCGCTCTTCAAACGCATCCCCATCCTGATGGTCACGGCCGTGGCCGAAGCAACCGGCTATCGTTTCACCCGGGAAGAAGATGGGTATTGGATGAAGACCGACGACTTCCTGGACAAGCCGGTCTCCCCGGATGTTCTGATCGAACGGATCGAGGCGCTGCTGGACGCGAAGGGCGAGTGACTCGGCGGCCCCGGAGGGGCCGTCGCGCCTCAGCGCTCAGCAAGGGCCCGACCCGGCCCGAGGGAACAGGTGTCATGAACCTCCCCAGCAAAGGTCGCATCCTCATCGTCGCCAACGACGAGGGCGTGCGCAGCCGGTGCCGGCAGGTCCTGGAAGAGGAGGGCCATGACGTCGACGCGGTCGAGGACGGCGTGGTCGGCCTGGAAAAGGCCCGTGGCGCGCGCTTTGATCGGGTGTTGATCCAACTCGACGCACCAGGCACGGACGGGCTGGATCTGATCGCGCAGATGCGCGAGCTCGACCCGGGGATGGCGCCGATCGCCCTCGTCGGTCCTGGAAACGTCGCGTTGGCGGTGGCGGCCATGCGAAGCGGGGCTGTCGACTGCCTGGCCCACCCCTGGGCCCGCGAAGAAATCCTGCAGGCGGTGCAGCGCGGCCTCGAGCTGCACGCGCTCCGCTCGGAATCCGATGCGGCGGCCACGGAGTACGTCGCGACAGTCGCTCACGAGCTGCGAGCGCCGCTGGCCGCCATCGAGGGATGGCTGGATGTCATCCTGAGCGGTGCAGCGGGCGAGGACGAAGCCCAGCGGCGCGCCTGGCTCGTCAAGATCAAGAATCGGGCACACAGCCTGATGGAACTGGTCAACGATCTTCTGGTGATTCGTGGGATGAACTCGGGCCGGGCGACGCGGACGCGCGAGCCGCTGTCTCTGGCTACGGTGATCACCGAGGCAGCGGAGTTGCATCGCCAGGCAGCCGAGCGCGCGCAGGTTGCGCTTAGGCTGGATCTGCCGGAGAACCTGCCGCCGGTTCAGGCCGATCGCAGAGAGATGGAGCGGCTTTTCACGAATCTGCTCTCCAACGCGATCAAGTACAATGTTCCTGGCGGCTCGGTCACGGTGGCGGCCGCGGTGGCGGAAGGCCTCTTGCGCGTGACCGTGCAAGACACCGGCATCGGCATCCGCGCTGAAGATCTCCCCCACGTGTTCGAGGAGTTCTTTCGGGCCCAGGATCAGGGCGCGCGCGACGTCAGCGGCACGGGACTAGGATTGGCGATCAGCCGCAAGATCGTCGAAGCGCATCGGGGTCGGATCGAAGTGGACAGCCGGCCGGGGCAAGGCACGACCTTCACGGTCTTCCTGCCCCTGGCGGATGGATAGATGTTGGCGTAGGAAGGGAGCATCAGACAGGTCAGGGAGTGGGTCAAACAAGCATGCATCAGCTCAACGAGATTCTGCGCAAGGAAGAGTTGGGACCTTCGGTCACGCTCTTCGAACTGTACGCCCCGGAGATCGCTGAAAAGGTCAAGGCGGGCCAGTTCATCGTGGTCCGCAGTGACGACACCGCCGAGCGGCTGCCGCTCACCGTGGCCACCAAGGATCCTGAAAAGGGCTCGATCTCGATCATCTTCCAGACGGTCGGGGTGGGCACGCAGAAGCTGGCCCGTCTGGATCAAGGCCAGCGTGTGATGGACCTGGTGGGCCCGCTGGGCAAGCCGACCGAGGTCGGGCAAGTGGGCACCTTCGTCTGCATCGGCGGCGGGGTGGGCACCGCCATCGCCTACCCGGTGGCCCGGGCATTCAAGGAGGCCGGCAACCGGGTGATCTCCATCATCGGCGCGCGCACGAGGGACCTGCTGATCCTCGAAGAGGAGATGCGCGCCGTCAGCAACGAGCTGCTGATCACGACCGACGACGGCACCTACGGCCACCACGGCTTCGTCACCGATGAGCTGAAGCGCTTGATCGAGGAGGGTGAGGAGGAGATCGGCGAAGTGCTCGCCATCGGTCCGGCCGTCATGATGAAGGCGGTGGCCGACATCACCCGCCGGCACGGCATCAAGACGATCGTGAGCCTCAATGCGCTCATGGTCGACGGCACCGGCATGTGCGGCGGCTGCCGTATCACCGTCGGCGACGATACCAAGTTCGTCTGCGTCGACGGCCCTGAGTTCGACGGCCACCAGGTGGACTACGCCGAGCTGATGAAGCGCACGGCGACGTACGCCCGCGAGGAGCGGCGGGCGCTGTGGGACCACGAGTGCCGGCTGGCCGCGGCCGAGCGGGCGACGAAGCGGCCCAAGAATCGCCAGCCGATGCTGCGCCAAGACCCCAAGCTGCGGGTCAAGAACTTCGACGAGGTGGCCCTGGGCTACGACCGTGAGGCGGCCGTGTTGGAGGCGACCCGTTGCTTGCAGTGCAAGAAGGCCCCCTGCATCAGCGGCTGTCCGGTCGAGATCGACATCCCCGCCTTCATCGCCAAGATCCGGGAGAACGACTTCCTGGGCGCCATCCACAAGATCAAGGAGAAGAACAGCCTCCCGGCCGTCTGTGGGCGCGTCTGTCCGCAGGAAGAGCAGTGCGAGATCCAGTGCGTGCTCTCCAAGAAGGGACAGCCCATCGCCATCGGACGCCTGGAGCGGTTCGCCGCCGACTACGAGGCCCAGATCGGCGAGATCAAGGCGCCGCCCGTATCCGCGCCGACGGGCAAGCAGGTCGCCATCGTGGGCGCCGGTCCGGCCGGGCTGACCGTCGCGGGCGAGCTGGCCAAGCTGGGCCACAAGGTGACCGTCTTCGAGGCGCTGCACAAGGCCGGCGGCGTGCTGGTCTACGGCATCCCCGAGTTCCGGCTCCCCAAGCGGATCGTGCAGCAGGAGTGCGACTATATCGAGAAGCTGGGCGTCGAGATCCGCACCAGCTTCGTGGTGGGCAAGTCCAAGACGATCGACGAGCTGATGACCGACGGCTACGACGCCGTCTTCGTGGGCACCGGCGCGGGACTGCCCTACTTCCTGAACGTGCCGGGCGAGAACCTGAACGGCGTTTACTCGGCCAACGAGTTCTTGACCCGCGTCAATCTAATGAAGGCCTACCTGTTCCCCCATTACGACACGCCCATCCATCTCGGGCGGCGGATCGCCGTCGTCGGAGGCGGCAACGTGGCGATGGACGCGGCCCGCAGCTCGCTGCGGCTGGGCGCTGAAGCGGTCTACCTGGTCTACCGCCGCGCGCGGGAGCAGATGCCCGCCCGTGAGGAGGAGATCGTCAACGCCTTCGAAGAGGGCGTGATCCCCATGCTGCTCAACAACCCCGTGCGCATCCTCGGCGACGAGCGCGGTTGGGTGAAGGGCATGGAGGTGATCAAGATGGAGCTCGGCGAGCCGGATGCCTCCGGGCGCCGGCGCCCCATCGCCGTCAAGGGCTCCGAATACGTGTTGGATGTAGATATGGTGGTCGTCGCGATCGGCCAGGGCCCCAACCCGCTGCTCACGCAGACGACACCTGGACTCGATACCAACAAGTGGGGCAACATCATGGCCGATGACGCCTCGGCCGGCACGTCGAAGCCCGGGGTCTATGCGGGCGGCGACATCGTGACCGGCGCGGCGACGGTGATCCTGGCCATGGGCGCCGGGAAGCTGGCGGCGCGGTCGATCGACGAGTACCTGCGCACCGGGAAACCGCACGCGTTGGCGACGAGCTAGCGAGGCGGACGTGGACGTGAAGCAGGCCATCGAGTGCCGCCGGAGCATCCGCCGCTACCGCGACGACGCGATCGGGCCGGACGAAGTCGCTGAGCTTCTGAACGCTGCGCGTCTGGCGCCGAGCGGCTGCAACGCGCAGCCGTGGCGGTTCTTCCCGCTCCAGGATGCGAACGTGCTCGAGAAGCTCAAGGCCGAACGTGCGTTTCAGCAGGAGTTCGTCTACGAAGCGCCGTTGATCGTGGTCTGCTGCGGTGACCCCCGGGCGTACGAAGGCAAGTACGGCGGCGAGTACCAAGTGGCCGAGGGCTCGGTGCCCACCGATCCGGCCGCCCGCAAGCGGATGTTCAGCGTCGTCGAAGGGCAAGAACATCTGCGGGCGGTGCGGGATGTCTCCATCGCGTCGGCGTTCCTGGTGCTGCGCGCCACCGAGCTCGGTCTCGGAACCAGCTATGTCGGGCTTATCAACAAACAGGTCATCGAGGAGTTGCTCGACATCCCGCGCCACTACGTCATGCCCTTCGTCATCACCGTGGGGCGCTGCGACGATAAACCCGCGCCGCGACCGCGCCGGCCCCTGGAGGAGATCGTCATCCCCGGGACGAACCTGCGCTGACCGGACGACCATCGACCGCTGGTTGGCCGGCTTTGGAAGCGGCTTGCACGACATCTCTCTGAAGACTACGCTAGTTAGTTTCTGTTGCCCGAAGCCCTGTTTGAATCTCGTCGGGTGTTTGGGGTG
>CAZPGB010000034.1:0-65099 GCA_964585945.1 uncultured bacterium
CGCGTGCCCAGGCACGACGACGCGTCGAAATCAGGGGTTTTGAGACGGGAACTAGACTCAGGACTCGTCTTGGCAGGGGGTTCAGTGAACGCCTTCTGTGGCGCATGAGGCAGTTCTACCTCACGTATCCTCACGGCTCCGCTTTGGCCCGTCCGCAGTCCGGCCAGGCCTGCGCTCCTCGTGAGCTTGCTGGTGGCAGCGGTTTGCAGGAGGACGCCTCCGGAATTCCGCCGACGCCGTCGGCAGAATTCGCCCGTCCTCCGGAACACCTTTTCTCTCTTAGTCTTAGCTGGAGCCACTACTGCCTGCTCATCAACATAGCCAATGCGGAGGCGAGGAGCTTCTACGAGATCGAAGCCGCCCGCGAGGGGTGGTCCGTCCGCGAGCTGGAGCGGCAGATTGGCTCACTTCTGTTCGACCGTCTGACCAAGAGCCGCGACAACTGTCAAGCGACACCCAGTCTTACGCACTAAGGCGACACCCACATTTACGCACACCCCCTCCGGTTAACTCCTGATTTGGGATTGAGTTAGGGTCGGATCCCCCTTCGTGGACGACAGCTTCTCTTGCCTCGGGGCGTCATCGTTGGCCCGCCGGTTTGAAGGCTTCTGAACTGGCGAGGAGCAATGGGCCAGCCTGCGGAGCTACGGTTGGAAGTGCCATAAGATCCCTGGGCGAAGGGGAGGAACAGGCCCAATCAGTCGGCAGATCCTGCTCCGGCCGCCTTTCGGCCAACCTGAAACTACCCGGTGGCTCATGCCAAGAGGGCTACCGGGAGTTCTTTCTGCGCTTTAGGGGGCGAATGATGTCCTTGCATTGTAAGAAAAAACATATACTATTTCTTACAAAACGAGGGCCAAGGCCATGAGGCAATCTACTGCGAATCAAATACTTAGCAGGATACGACGGGAAGGCCCTGGGTGGGCCTTCTCCCAAAAGGACTTCGCCGACGTTGGGACCCGCTCCGCCATTGACGTCGCCCTCAAGCGTCTCCGCGATAGGGGCGCCGTCCGGCGCGTGATCCGCGGCATCTATGACTACCCGCGCACCAGCAAGTCGCTTGGGCAGCAGCTCAGTGCCGACGTCGACCAAGTGGCCCATGCGCTGGCGCGGAAGTTCGGTTGGCGCATCCAGCCGACGGGCCCCGCGGCACTCAACCTGCTAGGACTATCTACGCAGGTCATGGGGCGGATTGCCTATCTATCCGATGGGCCGGATCGCACGTACCGGATTGGCAATCAGACGATCACCTTCACCCGCATAGCTCTCAGGGAATCGGGTTTCGATCGGCCCGAGAGCTCGCTGATCGTCCAGGCGCTGAAAACGCTGGGGAAGGAGCGAATCGACGAAGAGGTGATTTCCAGAATGCGCGCCTACCTGGGACGGGAACTCTGTTCACAGGTCCTGAGAGACACGCGCACCGTCCGCGGCTGGGTCCATGACACGATTCTGAGGATCTGCCAGGAAGGGGAATAGTGGACACAATTGCGCATTGGTCCGAACGCGATCGCGCTGATCTGATGCGCGAGGCCGGGGCGGTAAAGGGCATGGCGCCAGCCGTGGTTGAGAAGGACTTTTGGGTCTGCTGGGTGCTGGACAAGCTCTTCGGTTCGGTCGCGATCAGCCATAAGATCCTCTTCAAGGGCGGCACTTCTCTCTCGAAGGTCTTTGGACTCATCGAACGGTTCTCGGAGGACGTTGACTTGATTCTGGATTGGCGCGAAGTCTGCTCCGAGGATCCGATGGCGCATAGATCGCGGTCGAAACAGGACGCGCTCAACAAAGCCATCCTCGGCGATGCCTGTGTCTATCTCAAACAGGTCTTCCTTCCGCAGGTGATGGCAGCCGTTGAGGATTGCTGTTCCGCTTCGATCGATGAGAATCCCGAAGTTGTGAAGATCAAGTATCCCGCCGCGTTTCCGAGCGACTATCTCCGCCCGGAAATTCATCTCGAGGTTGGCCCGCTCGCTTCCTGGGTTCCGAACGCTGAGTATCAGATCACACCCTATGCTGCAGAGGTTATCCCCAAGCCGTTCTCGCGAGCCACGTGCCGAGTGCGAGCCATCAATGCCGAGCGGACCTTCTGGGAGAAAGTTACGATACTGCACCACGAGGCGCACAGGCGGCAGGGATGTCCGCAACCGAAGGGTTACTCGAGACACTAATACGATATATGTCGGATGGCTCAGTCTCCAGTGCGGGAGACCGCATTGAGCAATCTGAACCTGCTACGTAGTGTGGTCGCCTTCAAGGACAAGTTCTATCATCGCGGTTGGGCGAGATACGAGCTTGCCGACCCGGGAACGATGAAGCTCGTTCCGCCCGACCATGTGCTTAACGCCGTACGGCGCGACTACGAGGACATGCGATTCATGATCTATGGCGATGTCCCGGACTTCGAGCCGATGATCGGATGCATTCGAGAGCTTGAGGAGGCGATAAACCGCCTGGACGCATAGAGCGACAATCCGCGTTTCTGGTACCCAACCCATCCCACGATGACCAAGCTACCCGAGGACCGCGCCGACGAACTCGCGCGCGACCCCGACTGATCACACGATCCATACGGCACGCTCCCTCGAGGACGTCCCCGGCCGCAACGCCCGCCCACGGAAGCCTGGATCAACAAGCCGAAAACGGCAGGTGTTCTGCCCACGAGCCAAGCACTCGTTAGCACCGGACAGCCTGCCGAAATGGATCGCTAAACTCATGGAGATGGTCTCATTGTTGTTGACAGGTTCCGCAGTGCCATCCGGAACGCCGCCTCATCCGGAACTGCTCTTGACCAACGCGCCCCTAGGGGGAAGTGCATCATGAGTAGTGCTATGCGGGAACGGGAGCGGGAGTTCCAAAACCAGATCGTAAGAATCATCGAGGAGGCTCGGCGACGAGTCGCACGAACGATCAACACGGCCATGGTTCAGGCCTACTGGCTCGTGGGCCGCGGGATCGTGGAGGTGGAGCAACGGGGCCGGGATCGAGCGGGATACGGCGAGGAGTTGCTGAGCAGACTCTCAGTGCGTCTCACGCGGGAGTTCGGCAACGGGTTCAGTATTCAGAACTTACGCCAAATGCGTCAGTTCTACCTGAGCTATCCCCAAGGTTCGTGTCTGCCTGGCGAACACATGAAGGCAAAACGCCAGACGGTGTCTGGCGCTTTGGGCAGCGCTGCTAGTGATACGCGGCCAAGCCCCGTGCCCTTGCTGCCACGCCACCCGGATTCCGCTGAATCACTGCGCACACCACCGGGTGGATCCTCACCGACCCCACCGGTCTTCTCATCATCGCTCGGCTGGAGTCATTACCTCTTGCTGATGAGAGTCTCAAGCCCCCAGGCTCGAGCCTTCTACGAGATCGAATCCGCCCGCGAGGGGTGGTCCGCCCGCGAGCTGGAGCGGCAGATTGGCTCACTTCTGTTCGACCGTCTGACCAAGAACCGCGACAAGGACGAAGTCCTCGCCCTGGCCAAGCGGGGCCAGCTCGTCGCCACTCCCCGGGACGTTCTCAAGGACCCGGTTGTCCTCGAGTTCCTTGATCTCCAGGAGCACACGGAGTGGCACGAGCGCGATCTGGAGCAAGCCATCATTCACCAGTTAGGAACCTTCCTGCTCGAGCTGGGCAAGGGCTTCTGCTTCGTCGGCCGTCAGAAACGCATCACCCTTGACGGGGATCACTTCTACATCGATTTGGTTCTCTACAATCGACTGCTGCGCAGCTTCGTGCTGGTGGATCTGAAGCTCGGCAAGCTGACCCACCAGGATCTCGGCCAGATGCAGATGTACGTGAACTACTACGACCGCTTCCAGCGCGGCGACTGGGAATCCCCAACCGTCGGGATCGTCCTATGCTCGGAGAAGAACGACGCGATGGTCAGGATCACACTCTCGGACGCGGATGCTCAGGTCCATGCCCAGAGCTACCAGCTCTACCTGCCGACCGAGGAAGAGCTCCGCGCGAAACTGGTAGCAGCGCGGGAGGAACTCGAGCGCGAGCGCTAGGGAGACCTCCTCAGGATTCCAGCCCCTTGAACAGGTGCTGAAATCCAGAACACCCCCCTCACCCCGACCGACGCCAGAGCGCCGAGATCGGGAGAGCGTACAGCTGAGCATCCAATGTGAGACCCTCCGAACCCAAGTAGAGGACGATTCCCCTAGAGAAACGCGGGCCGACAAGATCTCTCAGATACCGCAGACCACGGAGGTCCTTCGGGTTCAGCGAGGAGGCGGCCTTCACCTCGATGCCAACGAGCTGGCCGTCCGGACGCTCCATGAGGACATCAACCTCATGGCCGGCTGTTGTCCGAAAGTGGAACAGCGTGGTATGAGGATCGAGCCAACCAAGCTGCTTGCGGAGTTCCATGGCCACGAAGTTCTCTGCAAGATGTCCCAAGAGTGCAGGGTCTTCAAGAAGCCTGCGCTTGTCTGCTCCGAGTAGGTAGACCAGCAAGGCAGAGTCGACCAGCATCAGCTTGGGCGACTTGACCAGGCGCTTTCCTAGATTGGCCGACCAGGCCGGCAGGGGGCGCACTAGGAAAGCGGCTTCGAGCAACGCCATATATCGTTTCAGCGTTGACTGCGGCATGGAAAGACTGCGGGAGAGGTCAGCGAAGTTGATCAAGGCGCCGACTCGCGTCGCAAGCAAGGCGAGCAGACGTGGCATTTCGCTCAGCCCCTCGATACTTGCCATGTCACGCACTTCTCGCTGCAGAATGGTCGTGATGTAGCTGCCGAACCACGCCTGTCTTCTGCGATGAGATTCCCTCTGAAGGGGCACGGGAAAGCCACCCTTCAGTAGCCGCTCAACGAGATCTTCCCGTGAGACACCCTGAGCTGGATGATATGCGGTGAACTCCGGCGCAAACAGCTCCAGTGCGAACTGCTCGGGCGTGCCGGCCAACTCCCCCTGTGACAGGGGCCATAGTGTGTGTATCTCCGCCCGTCCAACCAAGTAGTCCGCGATCTTGGGCAGCATCAGTACGTTGGATGACCCGGTGAGGAAGAAACGCCCTGGGGCCCGATCCTTATCGATGGACCCCTTGATGGCCATGGCCAGTTCGGGGACCCGTTGGAATTCGTCGATGATGACCGGTCCGGCCAACCCCTCAATGAACCCCTGCGGATCTTGTCTGGCTGTGGCCAAGACCGCGGCGTCGTCCAGCGTCAGATACCGTGTTTCGGCATGATGCGCTGGCATGGTCCTGGCCAGTGTGGTCTTGCCAGATTGCCTGGGACCTTGGAGGAGGACCGCCGGATTGTCAGCCAGCGACGCGAGAAGTTCCTGCACTATTGCACGTTGGATCATGCTCGAATTATCGTCCATAATGTGATTGAAATTCAACCACTAAGTGGCTAGATTTCCCGATCCTCCATATCTTGAGGCCAAAAAGTAAGTTGACGTACCGACTGTGACTTCAGAAAGAAGCCGATGTGCAGTTTGGGGCAATTTAATGGCATGTTGTGATCGCCCCAAGACGGCAATCGCCGCCGTGACTGACCCGGCCGAATGCTCGTTCAGGCGGCAGGCATCTCACTCGCTGGAGTTCATCGGGAACAGGCGTCGCTCGAAAACGCGGCGCAGATGCGGCGCATGTGCGCCGCAACCGACCACAATCCCCTACGCACCCGCTCCCGCGACGGGACGGATCTCATCCAACGGATACCAGTGGATGGAGTCGGGCACCGCGCCGCAAACCGCCTCCACCTCCCAGAGATGCGCGAAGTCGAAGATCCGGTCCTCTCTAGGAAAGGAGCTATGGTTGTAGCCCACATGCTCATCGTCGGGAACGATCCCGATGAAATCGATTCCCGTCAGCATGCGCAGCATCTCCTCCTTGTCCTGGATCACCAGCGGCGCTCCGCCGCGATGGAGCGCCAGGGCCATCCGTGCCGTCTCCGCGATCCTGGCTCGACTGAAGCCAGCGAGTTGCAGCTGCCACCCGGTCTCTCGCTTGCGAGGATAGAGGGAAATGTGCGTGCTGCTTCCACCCCGGCATATCTCGAAGGGATGTCCACCACGACGACCATGGTTCATCCACTGATCGAAGGCCGCCGCATCATCAGGAGGCAGACTCAGCATGCCGTCGTCTCGTTGGTCTGCCATCCGCCGATACATGCCGATCGCGGAACGCACGGAGCTCAGGCGCTCATAGCCCACGGCTTCATAACAGGTCTTGCAGTAGCCCAGGTACGATGCGAGCGTCATCTCAGGAACGACCGCTTGCTCATCGACCTCTCGGACCAACCTCTCGAACGCCGGGATGTCAACTGCTTCGAATTGGGCTCTCAACGCTCTCGGATTCCTGGCTTCTCGCCAAAGCTCTTTGCGCAAGATGCGGCCATAGCGCTTCCGCAAGGGCAGTCCACTGGCTACCTGAGCATTGTATGCACCCGGATCTGCGCAGACTTCGGCCACGTTTCGATCGATCTCAGCCAGGAGCCAATCGAGAAACCGACTGGTGTGCCCCTCAGCGGGATTGACCGCTTTGAATAGGCCGGCGTCCAGGTCTACGCCAAACTGCAGCTTGCTCTCCACGGTGAACCAGAGCTCATTGGGGAAATGCACAGCGCTCAGATGCCACCATTGGATAGCTTCGGGAAACTCCGAACGCCAGAACTCCTCGAAATCCTCCCGCGATTCGAAATCTCCGGACGCCACGCATTCCTCAACGTCACCGAAATCCTCCAAGGATCCTCGCTGGGTGCGGAGCCAAAGTCTCCAGATGCGATCCTTGCCATCAACCCTCGGGACGATCAACGACAGCGTGGATAGGCAGTGATGCATCCGCACCAGTGTCGGCGGATCGCTCACAGTGAAGTCCTGCGACCGTTGAACGACGCGAAGCATATGGATCAGTTCGGGAGAGAGCATGCTGCTTTCCTCCTTGATTAGAGGCAGATACTTGATGCCAGAGGGCTGCTGCGCAGCAGTCGAGCTGGTGGATGAGAGCACTTGCACGCTCAGGGTTCTTCGCGCAACAACGCGTCTCCTTGCGCTTGATCTCGGGCTAGCGCTCAGGCGTGCGCATTGATTGTGATGGAGTTGAAGCCCTGCGAGTGGCACGAGAAAGGCTATAGCCGGTCCGGTGCCGAGTTCGGAGAGGTTCTCCGTGCCCTTGCTCTCAGCTACTATTGGTGGCACTAGCCAGAGTGGAGCCAGCCATCTCGTCCGCCAATCCTCGACCCGCCCCGGCTTGGCACATCCTTGGCTACAAACCCAAGCCGAGCCCATAGCACCGACCACCCTTCACGGAGCATCACGCATGACCCTATCCGACCTCCTCCACCGCTGGCTTCGCGACTACGCCGAAGAGCGCGTCTCGGGTCGCACGCTGCAGCGCTACCGTGGCATCATCCGCAATCACCTCATCCCCGCCTTCGGCGCGCTGCCCTTGACCGAGCTCCACCCGGCCGACATCCAGGCCTACTACCGGCGCAAGCAGCGCGCCGGCAGCCTGGCCGGCACGGCCCTCTCGCCGGCCACCGTCCTGCAGCACCACCGCCTGCTGCGCTGCGCCCTGGCCCGGGGCGTGCGCTGGGGCCTGCTGGACGCGAACCCGGCCGACCGCGCCGACCCGCCCCGGGTGCCGCCGCATTGGATCCGCGTGCTGAGCGAGGACGAGACCAAGCAGCTCCTGCGCGCTTTGAAGGGTCGCGCCGTCTACATGCCGACGCTGCTGGCACTCGGGTCAGGCATGCGGCGGGGCGAGATTCTGGCCCTGCGCTGGAGCGAGGTCGATCTGGAGCGCGGCACGTTGGCGGTCGTGCGCTCGCTCGAGCAGACGAGCCGGGGGTTGATCTTCAAGGCGCCCAAGACCCGCCGTAGTCGGCGGCAGATCATGCTGCCTGGATTCGTGGTGCGCGCCCTGAGGGAGCATCGCGCACAACAAGACACCGCGACGTCTGCCAAGACCCAGGCCACCCACGACCAGGGCCTCGTCTTCCCTCGCCCGGATGGCCGCCCTTGGCCCCCGGACTCCTTCAGCGCCGAGTTCGCCCGCCAGCTCCGTCTCGCCGGACAGCCCCACATCCGCTTCCACGACACTCGGCATAAGCGTCACGCCCACGCCAGCCACCTGCTGCGGCTGGGCGTGCACCCCAAGGTGGTCTCCGAGCGATTGGGCCATTCATCGATTGGGATCACGCTCGATACCTACGAGGCCTCGGGAGGCACAGTCTCTTGAATCGCGCGCATGGGTTAGGCGCGGTGGCGGGAAACACGAAGTCCGCGGTGAGCGCCCGGTGCGAGTACCCAGGCGAGCCGTTTACCAGACCGCTCTCATATGCGGAGCATTTCCTCGCCGGCAGCAGTGCGGCTTTTCCTGCTCCGCCTCAGAACCTGAACATCAGCGGTAATAAAGCGACTTGATCTTTCCCCAGGACGTTCTCTGCTCAGCGCTCGGACCGCCGCATGGATTCGGCGGACCGCAGGAATCCAAGTATCCGTCCCAGTCGCCGCCCATGAGCCAGCATTCCGGATAGGACATGAGGAAGCACTCTCCGAAGAAGCAACAGACATGCTCCTCGCATGCCAGGGGGCAATCATGGCCTCGTGGATCCCAGAGACCCCCCATCTCCTCGCAGTCCGCTTGGTTCATGATGTGGCACTCATTGGTCACGGTGTCGCAGCAAACGGCCGTCGGGCAAACGAAGATGCCGTCGCTGTTGATCCCCAGGCCGCCCAATTGGTCCGCCTCCCAGAATCCGTGAGGCTGCAAGCAGTTCGCGGTTCCCGCCAAACCCGTGGCCGGGTTGACCCCCAACGGTATGATCTCTGGGCCAAAATCGGAATAGGCATACCCCCCGAAGTAGTAGACGGGAAGTAGATTCCCCGTCCATGGCTCACCGGTTGAAAGGAAGGCGGTGCCCTCGTTGGGAGCGGGCCAACCGGAGGTTGGCACCTCAATACCCACGCTGGGATAACAGGGGCCCCAGTCGACGAAGCTAAACACCCGCGCGTCATAGTGGCCAAGACCGAATTCAGCCTCGCACCACTCCTTCTCAGATGACCACGCAGCCAGGACGAACCAACAACACCCAAGGTATCCGCCTACGTCCACACGGTTGGTTTGGTTCCGGCACGAGTGAAGCCCGAACTGCCAGTATGCTTCGCACCATCCTTCAGCTGGTGGATCGGACGAGAAGACTAGATCGGGTACGTAGTGCGAAACGAGGACCCCCCATCCGAGATCCGTAGGATCGGCGCTAGCGGTCGCCATACTAGCCCCAACACACACTGCCCCGATAAACAGAATCCTCCGCATCGCGTTCACCTCCATTCCGTCACAGGGGGCCGGCCGATCCTGAGCGGCGGCCCCAACCTCACAACAAGTGCCGCTAAGGCACAAGAGTTCCCTGTCCAGTGCTCTACAGTGAACAGTTTCCGAACGCCATCTCTTGCGTCCACCGCTACACACATGATCTTATCTCAGCAGGAGGAACCGCCCTGCATGGTGCTCTGCACCCACGGACAAGCGCCAGAAGTAGACCCCGCCCTGAAGCGGCCTCCCGCTACCATCCGTACCGTCCCAGACAATTGATCGTGGGCCTGGAGGACAGCACTGGTCAACCAGAGTGCGAACGCGTCGGCCGGTAGCGTTCCACACTTCCAAGAACACAGGGGACCCGCCAGGGCAGCCAGATGTAGCGTAAAGGATGCGCGTCTCAGTTGTGAATGGACTGGGGCCCACCGTGATCATCCGCACCCGTGTCGTTGAACTTGGCGGGGCAGAGCCGATCGAAGCACCCTGCGGGACTTCGCAACCCACTCCCAGAGCCCCAACCAACACCGACTGGGCGCAAGGTGAGTAATTGTAGAGGTGGTAGTTGCCCCTTGGCGGGCAATAGCAGGGGTCCGCACGGAAGTTGCTTTCGTAGCGCCCGTCGTACTGCTCCTCAATGCAGTGCACGCCCTCCCAGTCACCGCCGTCATTGCCGACCACGTCACAATGGGAGAGCCGAGCACCAGCGTCACCAAGACAGGCGACACTCTCACCCTGAAGACTAGAGTCGACAATCGTGTGATACACAGCTATCTGTGAGGTCGCCCCGCAGTAGAGTCCGCCACCAGCAGGAGCAGCATTCCTCGAAATTGTGCAGTGTTCCGAGATCGGACCTGGCAGACTTGAGAGATTGACGGAGTGTAGACCACCTCCCGTGACAACAGCGGTGTTTGTGAACAGCATGCAGTTCCTGAAGCGTGGCGCGGCATCCTCGCAACGAATGGCGCCCCCGTAGTTGTCGTATCCGCCCGTGATGCCAATGCCCACCAGCAGCGATGCGTTGTCCTCGCCGTCCTGGAAATGAAAGCCATGGTGTGGTTCTTCGAGGTTGCCTTCGCAATCCACAATGCAGTCGTAGGGATTACTCCTCCAAGAGCGGACGACTATCGCTTTGCCTCGGAAATCAATGTCACGATTGCCGTGTCCTACAAACGGTTCACCATGCTGGGCTTGTAGTTCAACTACATCACAGTCCTGCGCGGCATCAATCGCCTCCTGGATGGTTGGGAAGTCTCCTGTGCCGTCCGGTCGGACAGAGTGGGTGTGTCCAAAGCACCCAACATCATGGGCACCGATGCGTCCACACTCCGGGGTCTGAGTCCACGGAGGGGCGCACGGAGACGTGCTCCAGAGACGAAAGTCTCCCCCGGGCGCGTTGCAGAACCAAGGGTTGCCCCAGATGTTGCCATCCATCCCATATTGCTCAGCTAGGCATCCCACCCAGTCGCCGCCTTCGTTCCCGAATACGTCGCAGCAACGTAGCGCGGCGACTGCACCACCGAGGCACGAGATGGCCTCTCCTAGGACGCCCTCTGCCACGACGCAGTGCTCCAGCGATAGCTCGGTGGGTTCGTAGTAGCGTCTGCATTCTACGCCGCTTCCTGATGGTGCGGAGTTGGCGTAGAAGGTGCAGCGTTCGGCATGTGCACGGGATTCGCAACAGCTGATTGCGCCTCCTCCCCGCTCCACGGCCGTATTCCCTGAGAAGGTGCATTCAGTGAGTGTAAGCCTGGTGCCTGAGAACAGTGCAATTGCCCCGCCGCATCCACTTGCTCGATTCGCGACGAACATGCAGCGTAGGATCTCTGGGGAGCACCAGCCACTTAGGTACACAGCCCCTCCCGCGCCAGCATCATCGCAGTAGTTGTCCGAGAAGGTGCAGTCTATCAGATTGATTGATGCGCCAAGGTCACATCCAACAGCACCCCCGTGGCCGGAGTGCCCACCTGCATTGCTCAGAAACCGGCAGTTCTCGACTGTCGGGCATGCGCTTTGCTGGCAGAGGACCCCTCCGCCGAGACAGTTGGGTCATCCAGGCGAATACCCATGTTGAATAGTGACGCTTCTCAAACGCCGGGAATCAAGACCGGACGCGGGGTGGAACACGAATCCCCGATGTGGCCTCATTTCTGTACCATTGCAGTCGACGATGCACCTGTCCGGATCGTCGCACTCCGAGATGATCGTTATCATCTTGTCTGGAACAGCAATGTCGGCATTGCCATCCCCCGTGAACGGGAGCCAGTAGTCGCAGCACAATTGGATTATGTCACCATCCTCAGCCTCATCAATCGCTTGCTGAATCGTCGAGTACATCGCGCCCTCTGGACAGACGGTCCGCACTTGGCGGCCTCCCGATGGCGGTCCGGAGCATGGGTTGGGATCACAATCCAGCCACTCAGGATAGAAGTCGCCGCACGCAGCCGCGCAATTCTCGTGCGTAGTGACCCGACAGTGTTCCTCGAAGCAGCACACAGCCTCATCCGACCCTTGGGGACCCAGCCCGCCACCACTGCCTCCGCCGAGGATGCCGCCCTCTGGACACGCATAGACTCCGTCTGTGAAGAGCCCCATGCCCCCGTAGGCGTCCGCACTCCAAGACTCCGGCGGTGAGAGGCAATTGCTCGTGCCCCCAAAGCCCGTGGCCGGGTCGGGGGATAGGGGCAAGAAATCCTCAGCATAGGCGTAGCCGCAGAAGTAGTAGACCGGGATAAGGTTGCCGTCCCAATCGGCGGTCGTCGTCACGAACGCCGTTCCCTCGCCGGGTCCCGGCCAGCCGTCGGTGGGGATCTCCAGCCCCTCATCCGGATAGCAGGGACCATAGTCCGTGAACTCGAAACTGGCAGGATCGAAGGATCCTAGGCCGAACTCCGTGCCGCACCACTGCTTCGCTTCGCTCCACGCGGCCAGGACGAACCAGATGACCCCGTCGTAGGTGTCGATGCGGTTGACCTGGGCGCCGCAGGAATCGATGGCGTGGTGGCTCAAGTAGTGCTGACACCACCCCTCGGGCGGGGGATCAGAGGAGAACTGCATGGCCGCTGGGTGGTGCGCGATGAAGACCCCCCCCCTCAAGATTGGAGGAGTCCGCCAGCGCACCCGCAACCAGACCTGGAACCGCTGTGAGAAAGAAGAGCACTCCGACTCGCATGGCACCTGACCTCCCTTTCACGGTCGGGGCTGAGAAAGCACCACCAGGGGCGGGATGCCGGAGGGACTTGCGGGCGGAGTCTCGTACGGCAGATGACCCGTCACGATTCGGGGTGCGTGCCATCTCAGCACGCGTTTTGCATCACCCTCACACTCGCTGTGTGTGCGCACCTGCACACACAAGTCAGTCTACTGCTGGCGCAAGGATGATGCAAGTGGATTCGGAGGACTCATCCGAGCCGGACAGCGATTCATTGGCCGCGCGGGGGTGGTCAGCGAGCATCCGCCGGGGGTTACTGACACCTGATAAGGCGACGAGGCCGAGAAGGCCGGTTCTACAGGATCTGCTGGGCTCTACGCGGCAAGAAGGGCCATTCCAGCGCGAAAGGGTGGGGATAGAAAGGCGTGACCCGAAACGGCAGTAGAAGTGCCAACCTCCGCGCCTGATCGGGGGTGGCATGCAGCCGGACCGGTACGAGCGCATTGAGGCGCTCTTTCATGAAGCACTCGAGCGAGCCCCCGCCGAGCGCCGGCGCTGGCTGGAGAAGTCGTGCGCGGACTCCCCGGAGCTCCTCGAGGAGGTGAACGCGCTGCTGGAGGCCGCATCATCAGGCCGCGACGCGGTCGCCGGAGCCATCGACAGTGCCGTCCAGCTGCTGCCCCGCGACTTCGATCCGATCAACCCGGACAGGGCGGGCGTTCCCCCCGAGGACGATCTGCTCGGCAAACGCGTGGGCCCCTACCAGATTGCCTCGCTGATCGGTCACGGTGGCATGGGCTCGGTGTACTTGGCGAAGCGAGCCGAGCACGACTTCGAGCAGACCGTGGCCATCAAAGTCGTCCGCCGTGGCGCGAGCTCGGAGGAGATCGTCGAGCGGTTCCGCCGCGAGCGGCGGATCCTCTCGCAGCTTCAGCACCCCAACATCGCTCGTCTCCTGGACGGGGGACTGACCGGGGACGGCTTACCCTACTTCGCGATGGAGTACGTCGATGGAGAGAGGATCGATCACTATTGCGATCGTCACCGCCTGGACGTCGACGACCGGTTGCGCCTGTTTCTGACCGCGTGTGAAGCGGTGGCTCACGCGCAACAGAACCTGATCGTCCACCGGGATCTCAAGCCGTCGAACATCTTGGTGACGGATGAAGGCGTGGTGAAACTGCTGGACTTCGGGATCGCCAAGATGATCGATCCCGAGCAGCCGGCGGCCGAGGAGGCCGCCGTGCTCACATCGACCGGACAGCAGATGGTCACGCCGGCCTACGGATCGCCGGAGCAGCTCCTGGGTCAACCGGTCACGACGGCGAGCGACGTCTTTGCCCTCGGGGTGCTGCTCTACGAGCTGCTCAGCGGACGACGCCCGCACCAGTCTGCCAACGACACGCCCGCGGCCGTCATCCGCTCGATTCTGGATGGGCAGATCTCTCAACCGAGCACGACGGTCAGACGATTGGACGCCGTGGCCAGAAATCGGCACACCAACCCGGCCCGGCTTCGCAAACGCCTCTCCGGCGACCTGGACAACATCTGCCTGAAGGCCCTGCGCACGGAGCCCGAGCGCCGGTATCCCTCCGTGGCGGAGCTCGCGGCGGACATCCGCCGCCACCTGGCGGGGCATCCGGTTTCTGCGCGCGGGGACTCGCCAGGGTACCGCTTCCGCAAGTTCATGGGCCGGAACCGCGCGGCGGTCGTCGCCAGCGGCATTGGGCTGCTGGTCGTGATCGCGTTGGTCGCGGGGCACAGCGTGCAGCTGCGGGCCGAGCGGGACCGGGCCCGCCTCGAGGGACGCAAGGCAGCCGAGATCGCTGACTTCATGCGCGACCTCTTCGGTGTATCCGATCCCGGGCGATCGCGCGGGGAGACGGTCACCGCCCGTGAGCTCCTGGATCGCGGCGCCGACCGTCTGGATCGTGAACTGGCCGGGGAGCCGGAGATTCAGGCGGACCTCCAGGAGGAGATCGGCCGGGTGTATGCGAGCCTGGGTCTCTTCACGGAGTCGGCCGCGCTGCTGGAATCATCGCTCCATACCCGCCAGGCAATCCTGGGTCACGACCACCCCGATGTAGCTCAGGCGATGGATGCGCTGGGCGACGTGCGCCGCGAGTTGGGCGACTTCGCCGAGGCCGAAGAGCTCTTGTCTCAGGCGCTGCGCGTGCATCAGGCGAAGCACGGCGAGTCGTCTCCCGAGGTGGCCAGAACGACGGGGGCCCTGGCCGTGTTGTACACGGATCTGGGTCGATTCGACGAGGCCGAGGCGGCCTACCGCCGGGCGATGGAGACGTGGCGGGATCTCGGCCACGAGCCGGAGCATGCCACCGCGCTCGCCAACCTGGCGCAGCTTCTTCATGAAGGCGACGACTTCGAAACGCCGCTTCCTCTCTTCATGAAAGCTCTGGGAATCCAGCGGCGGCTCTATCCCGAGGGGCACCCGGAGCTGGCGACCACGCTCTACAACCTCGCCCAGCTTCGCCGCGATCGGGGGGAGCTCGACTTGGCCGAGCCGCTCGCGCGGGAGGCCCTTGCTCTGGATCGCAGGCTCTTCGGAGACGAGCACCCGAACGTGGCCCACAGCCTCTCAAGCCTTGCGCTCATCCTGCGTGAGCAGGGGCGCTACCGCGAAGGCGAGGATCTCTTGCGTGACGCCCTCCGCATCCGGCGCGGCGTCTACGGCGAGACCCACGGCGACGTCGCCTCCGCCTATGGCAAGCTGGCACGGAATCTCCACGACCAGGGGCGCTTCGAGGAGGCCGAGGCGATGCTTCGCACCGCTGTGGAAGTGGCCCGGTCGGCCTTCGGACCCGATCATCCTGCAGTCGCGACGCGATGGAATGATCTCGGGTGGATCCTCCGCGACCTGGACCGCGGGGAGGAAGCTCTGCGCGTGCACCGGGATGCGCTGAATCTCAACATCCGCAGCCGAGGGGAGGAGAGCTTCGGTGCGGCGATCAGCCTCGGGCACATCGCCCGGGACCTGATGCTACTGGGCCGGTATGCCGAGGCAGAAAGCACCCAGGTCCTCGCGCTCGCCCGCGCCCGCTCGCTCTTTCATGCACCCCATCCCTTCATCGCGACGAACATGGCCTACCTTGGCCGCATCCGCCTGGAGCGCGGCAACATCGCCTCCGCCGATTCGCTTGTCGGCGAGGCGTTGGAGATGCTCACCATGGGTCTTGGGGAAGACAACGCTCGGGTGTGGGGGACCATGGCGCTCCAGGCCGCCATTCGCCACGCACAGGGCGACGTGGAGGCGGCGCGTCGGCTCTACGAGGATGTTCTGGAGCGACAGGAAGAGCGGCTCGGCGCGGATCATCCGTTGACCGCTCGCACACGGCTCAGCTTGGCGCGGGTTCTGCTTGATGCAGGAAACACCCGGGAAGCCCTCCCACTGCTGGAAGGCAGCTACCGGGTGCTCAGGCAGTCTTTCCCTCCCGACCACCACCTGGTCCGCGAGGCCGGGGCTCTGATCGCGCAATCCGGGGAGTGAATCGCGCCACTCGTTGCAGCACGACGCTGGTGTCCAAGCCTCCCCTGTCGCGCCGCGATTGGATTCCTGGTCGCATCATGCCCTTGATCGTGTGCAGGGTGGCCGCCACGGGCTGTCCCGCCCGCGACAGGCTCCGGCAGACTACGTCCCGAGATCTGTACCCTGACCAAGGACATCCAGATAGCGGCGATACGCATACCGCCGATCGCGGCGTCGGCCGCTACGTTCCACAAGGATGCTCTGATCGACGAGGAACTCCATGGCCTTGGTGGCCGTTGGACGTGTGGTGCTGAGCAGGTCCATCGCCCGAGCGACGGACAAGATCGGATGATCGGGCAGCACCTCCAACAACTGCAGCGCACCTACGGAGACGCCCGGCGCGGCCAGCACATGCTTGCGATCAGACTCGAAGAGCGCGCTGAGATCCTTCGCTGTCTCCGTGGCTTCGGCTGCGATCGATGCGGTGCCTTCGAGGAAGAACTTGGTCCATTGCTCCCAACCCGCTTCGGTCCGAACGGCGGAGAGGAGGTCATAGTACGTGCTGCGGTGCTGCTTGAAGTAGAGACTGATGTAGAGCAGGGGTGTGTCGAGAAGGCCCCACTGCTCGAGCAGGAGGGCGATAAGCAGACGACCCAGGCGACCGTTCCCATCGAGAAACGGGTGAATCGTCTCGAATTGCACGTGGAGCAATCCCACGCGAATGAGTGGCGCAAGATCGGACTTCTGGTGCAGGAAGCGCTCGAATGCATCCAAACACTTGAGCATCTCCTCGGGGGGTGGGGGGACGTGAACGGCGTTTCCTGGGCGAGTGCCGCCGATCCAGTTCTGGCTGCGCCGGAACTCCCCGGGCGCCTTGCTCGCGTCCCGGGCGCCATGGAGTAGACGCCGATGAGCCTCTCGCAAGAGCCGGAGGGAGAGAGGCAATCCTTCCCGATCAGCCAGCTGGCTGCGCGCGTACTGGAGTGCACTCAAGTAGTTGCATACTTCACCCACATCGCTTGTCTCGTCGCATGCGTCGGGATCGACCTGATCTGCTTCATGGGCGAGGAGGTCCTCCAACGTCGCTTGCGTGCCCTCGATTTGGGACGTGAGCACGGCCTCCTTGCGCACGAAGCCGTAGATGAACCAGTCCCGATTGGGCACCAGCCTGCTGGCGATGTTGAGTCTCGCCAGTTCTGTCTCCGCTCTGGCCAGCAATGCCCGCAACTCCTCGTCCATCACCAGGGGGGGATCAGGCGGGAGTGGATCGGGCACAAAGGCTCGGACTTCCTCGTCGTAACCATTTGTCAGGATGTATGTTCCAGATCCCTTGCGCATTGGGTCTCCTCCTAAGAAAGTATTCTTTACTAAGAAGTTTCGGAAGTAAAGGATTCTTTCTTTTCCCATGCAGGAGATCAATGGAACGAGGTGTCGATGTATCCTAACTGTCTATTCTTCAATTATATAGAGATTATGCGGAGCCCTGGAGCTTGCTTCCGTGAGCGAGAGCAACGCAAGGGATCTTTCTTAGCGGGTCCAGTTACGAAAGGATTCTTGCCTAAGGGGCTGCGTCCGTGCGGATCCTGGCTAGGCCGCGAGGAATCCGCCGGTGTCAATGAGGGGGCCGACCCGTACGGGTCGGCCTTCCGCCTCCACCCTCAGCTCTCGCGCCGGAACAAGAACAGCGTCTTCACCTTCTCCGGCACGCCCTCGACCTCCAGCACCGGATAGGCGAGGAAGTTGATCGGCCCCGATGCCGGCCCGGGATTCAGCACCAGATCCCGTCCGCGCGTGAACTCGAAGCGGTTGGCCGGATGGTGCCCGAAGTAGTACATGCTCAGCGCGCCGAACTTGTCGCCCTCGCTGATGTCCACCGGCCACCACTTGCCCTGTGCATGGAACTCCGCCCAGCAGTGGTAGCCGTCGGTGCCGCCGTCGTCGCGCTCCGAGGGAATCGCCACGCCGATCGCAAAGCGAGCGGGGATGCCGATGGCGCGCGCCAGGCCGATGAAATACGAATGGTAGTCGGTGCAGTTGCCGGTCTTGGCGTCGCACGCATACATGGCGTCGCCTTGGCCCCAACCCACACCGACCTTGATGTACTCCATCTGGTCGATGACGTAATCGTAGAGCGCCCGGGCGCGCATCAGATCGTCGTCCATGCCCAACGTGACCCGTTCGGCCTCCGTCTTGAAGCGATCGTCCAGTGGCACCAGGAGCTCCGGTTCCAGATACCTGGACGGGTCCGACGCCGCATCCGCATAGGCGCCCTTCTCGAGACGCTCGACGTCGTAGACGATCTCGACGGCCTGTCCGCTGTGCTCCGGGCCCAGCTCCAGGTAGAGCACCTGGTTGCCGTGTTCGCGGTCCTCGAGCGTCCGATGAGGACCCGTCGCGTGGATCGACTGCACCGTCACCGTCTGGAAGTCGTCCGAACCTGCGAGCGGAATCCAGCAGCGTGCGCTACCGGTGATGTCGGGCAAGGTCGCCTGGTAGCGAAACTCGAAGGCGTCCTTGCCGGTCAGCACGCCGAGCAATTCGTCCGACGCGCCATCGACCGGCACGCGCTCCCAGTGCTTCTCCTCGTTCTGCTCCCAGACGTAGTAGGGCACACCGTTGAGTTTGTGCACGGTGGTCTCGGTGACGACCATCTCGCCCGGATCGCCTTCCAGGAAGAAGTCGACATCGTAGAACTGCCCGTCGGCGCTCGCCATGTCCACGCAGGCGAAATGACGCTTGGGCGCCAGCGAGGCCAGATACTCCACGTGCACACGCACGAGCTTGAGCTTCAGCTCCTCGCCCTCGAAGGGCACGCGGAAGTACCCGCCGCCCGCCTCCACCTGCTCGGCGATGTGCTTCTCGATCCCGGCCTTGATGTCACCGGTGACGATGGACGGGACATCGGCCTCGGTCCCGGATGACTCGGTCGCCCCTGCAGCGCCGATACCGCCCACAAATGCGCACAGCAGCAAGGCCGCCCAGGTGTGGACCGGCCGGCGCAGGGAAGGTCTATGGTGATCCTGTGATGTCATCATAGGCTTGTACATCCTCCACGATTAGTGGCCCGGGTGATCCTTCGGCTTATCGGCCTCGGGATCCGACTTGGGTGCCGAAGGCAACAGGACCGCGTCGATCACATGAATGACGCCGTTGGATGCGACGATGTCGGTCTTGATGACCTTGGCCTGGTCGACCATGACGCCGTCCTTTGACACCTTGGCGGCCAGCTCCTGACCGTTGACGGTCTTCACATCGGAGGTTTTCACGTCAGCCGCCATGATCTTGCCCGGGACGACGTGGTAGGTCAGGACATCCACCAGCATCTTCTTGTTCTCCGGCTTCAGCAGGTTCTCGAGCGCCCCCTCCGGGAGCTTCGCGAATGCCTCGTCGGTCGGCGCGAACACTGTGAAGGGCCCCTTGCCCTGCAGCGTTTCGACCAGTCCGGCGGCCTTGATGGCCGCTACGAGCGTCTTGAAGTCATCCGCAGCGGCAGCGACGGCCACGATATCGCCCGCGGACTTCAGTTGCGCGGCCTGAGGATGCTCGACCTTGGGATGCTCCGCTTGGGGATGATCGCCCGCCCGCGCGATGCCGAGCCCGGCGGTCGACACAGCCAGAATCATGAATACAAAGAGTCTCTTGGCATTCATCTTCTTTCGATCCTTCCATCGGCACGCTGCATTCGTGCTTCTTGTGCCCTAGTGCCCTTTGTGCCATGCCATGCGGGACACGCGTCCTTGCCGTTTGTTGCAAGTCAGGTGACACCCGCCGATTAGGTGCATCCACCCTGGGGGCCCGGCCAAAGTTCCCGCCGGCGAGCCTCGGCGTGATCCGACGCGGCTTGCCGAAGCGATCGCGTCCATCCCAGGGGACCGCAAAGGTCCCCGGCGGAGCCACACCGAGAACTCGTTCGGGGTGATGGAGATCGGGATCGGTGTACGTTGCGGCAGGGTCTCAATCGGCCATCCCGCAGCTAATCGATCGGGATGTCGATGCCTTCGATGTCCGCGTGATCCTCGATCGCGATCACGTCCGCCGCGGTCCAGTCGGTCGTGCCGGGGTACCAGATCGTGCCGTCGGGCGGATCCGTCGGCCTGTTCTCGCCGTACTCGATGGGCCACAGGCCGATCTTCCACTCTCCGTCGGGGATGCCGATCACCTCGAAGGAGGATCGTCGGTCCCACGCGTAGGCGTACCCCCAGGTGCGCTTTTCGCCGGCAGGGGTGACGAAGACGTACATGCGTGGGGTGGAGCCCGATGCGCTCACAACGCCGCCGCTGATGGTCCCGCCCCGTTCCAGAACGACCGACAGAGGGACGACGTCGCCTTCACTGGGAATGGTGATGATGCTTGCGCTGCCGGCATGGGCGGCGCGGTCGTACCATTGAGCCACCCAGGGGGTGCGACCAACATAGGCGGGGGCGATATGCATCACGTACGTGCCGGGCATCAGGTTGGTGATGGCGGCATCGGAGCTTCCCGAGATCATGCCGCGCCATTCGAACACGGTGTCGAGACTCGAGGCATCGGAGAGTCGTAAGACGGCATAGGGATCGTCTCCGCCCGGCGGCACGTCGATCTCCAACCGCAACCCGCTTTGCACGCAGCGCACGTCCCTCACGGTGTCACCCGGAGTGAGCGTGAACACCTCGGCGTCCGCGAACGACCTGCCTCCGATCCAGCGTTCGACCCCGCCTCCGTGTGAGACGCAGAGCTTCACCGGGCCCGGCAGATGCAAGTCAACGCCGCAGGTTCCGTCGTTGTTGACTCTGCGCAGTCCCATCACGGTGGCGGAGTCGGGCGTCAAGAGCGCCAGGTCGGGTGCGGTTTGGATGCCCAGTTCCCGCCACGCACCCACGATCTCGCCTTCGATTCTGGATGGCGGTTGATCCAGATCCAGTCTCAGCGCAAGCGGGAGGTTGGGCGGCACCGATACCCACTCCGCGTCGATCGAATCGCGCGTGCCGGGCAACCAGATGTGCTCACCATCATAGGGGCAATCGCACATGTAGACTCGCCGGCCAAGAATCACATCGATCTTGTACGCGCCAGGCAGGACGCCCAGGACCACGATCTCACACGATCCATTGATGATCTCGTTGTTGCCGAAGTAGGCATAGTTCGGTCTCCAACCGGGCGGGTCGCCACCCCGGCGGTAGAGGCGCACCTCACCGCATTCGCCCTCGAGACGATCCGAGAGGCTCACGTCGACTTTGAGGCTCGCAAGCGTGAACTCGAGGCTCACCGGAGAGCTCTGGCAATCGACGGTGAGCGTATCGGGAGGGAGCTGACCGTAGCCGAGCGCGTCGGCGCGATAGTCGTAGACGGCTCGGTTGGATCCGATGCGCGCTTGCACCGTGTACCGCCCGGCGGGGACATCGAGTTGGAACCATCCTTCCGGGTCGACGTCCGCTTGCAGAACCGTGCGGAACTGATCGTCATCGGGAACCCGCGTCGCGGCGATCGCTGCGTTCGACACGGGGCCTCCCATGCGCACAAAGCCCTCGATACGGCCGGCGGGTATCTCGGGACAACAGACGTGCTCGTCGTCCTCATCGCATCCCGTCGCGACGACCACAACAACCAGAAGAGCCAGGCCGACACGTCTCCAGTGGGATGATGCGTTCATGGCGGCGAGCAGTCCTCTCACTTCCACGGAATCGTCCATTCGAGGCCTTCGACGGTCTCGTGATTGCGAATGGTGAAGACCATGGCCGAGTCCTGGTTGGCCGTACCGGGGTACCACCAGAGGTCATAGGAGCCCCTTCCGACAGCCAGGCAGTAGCTCTCGTTGCCGAGCCCGGTGAACGCGAAGTCGCCATCGTAGACGTAAAGACGATGACAGAGTTGTCTACCCTCGGAATCGTGGAGGATCACCTCCGCTCGGTCGATGGGGAATCCAAGAGCGCCCAGCAAGGTTCCGGCGATTCGTCCCCCTTCGGCCAGACGCATGGCGATGTCCACCAGTTGCCCCGCTTCCAAGTCGATGGGCGTCGCGTCGGCCATCGAATCGGCTCCATCGTACCACTGGCTGGCCCACAACTGCTCATCGCAGTAGCCGTAGAGGTAGAGGCGGTAGCGACCGTCGGGGAGGTTGCCAATGACCAGGGTCGCGGAGGATGAAGTATGCGGCCGGAACTCGTGGCCCTCATCGTCGACCAAAAGGACTGAGACGCGGCGACTCGCCAGTTGGCCTGGGCCCTCTAGCTGACAACGGATGCCATTCTCGACCAGATCCACCCCCGTCATCTGGTCTCCGGCCTCCAACGCGAAGGTGGTCGCGGTCTCGAAGCTCGTGCCCCCAAACCAGTTCACGATATCGCGGGAGTCGGAGAGAATCTTCACGGGCTCTGCCCGGAACAACTCGAGCATGAACGAGCCGTCAGGTTCCGGCGCCTCATAGAGAATGCGCGTTGAGTCCAAGGAATAGACGTACAGACGAGGGGGACTGAGACCGGAAGCTTCCCAGCTTCCATGGATGGATCCCCGGATGGACGCATACTCGTCCAGGGTGAACACGTACGCCGTGGTATCATCGGCTGCCACAGGATACGCTTGGGCCTCGGAGGCATCATAGGTCCCCGGGAGCCAGAAGCTGTTCACGATGTCTCCGAGTCCGAAGAGGTACTCCCCGGGAGTGACTAAGGGAAACTCAAACCGCGCGCGACCATCTGCTACGATTGCTGTGATCTCGGAGCTGCCAAGCAGGTTGCTCCGGAGCAAGCCGCGGAGCTCTCGACCGTTTAGCACATCAGGAAACTGAATCGTGATGGCTGCCCTGCCGCGAAGCACATCGAATGTCCGCATGCCCGCTGGAATGTGCACGGTATCAGGCCAATCGGACGAATAGACGCGACCGGATCCAGGATTGACATCCACACGGTAGCGTCCCGCGGGAACGGTCAGCCGGTACCATCCGGTGGAATCGGACCGTGTCCTGGCAACGACCTCCCCCTTCTGACTTCCGTCGAGAGGCCGTACACCGACTTCGACCGCGACGCCCACGCCCGCCTCCAAGACGTAGCCCTCGACGACGCCCACTCCGAAGGTGGGGCACGGGGTGCTGGGATCGTCTTCGCACGAAGCAGTGAGGAGAATCACGGTCAGAAACATCGAAAGCGTCGTTACTGCGGGCCTTCGGTACAAAGGCGTGCGCATGGCGTCTCCAGCAGCGGGCAGTTCACGAGTATCCGGTTGCATGGCGAACGTTATCCGTCCGGTTCAGAGGGGATTGTACGCCGGAGAAGAAAGCGGTGCCATTGGAAATGGCAGGTCCCATAGCTTGCTGGGCACAAGTGGGGTCTGCCTGGTGCTTCGATAGGCACCGCGGCGCGGCTGCAACCTAGGGCCGACTCATCTCGAACGCATCGCGCCGATACCCGTTGCGCTCGAGAACGGCGAAGGTGGTGTCGAGCGTCTCGTCATCGAGCACCGGCGTGCGGGCGAGAATCCAACCGTACTTGCGGTCGGGTGTGCCCACGACCGCCCAGCGGTAGTCCTCGTCCAGGCCGATCACCCAGTAGTCGCCCCAGAAGGGCCGCCAGCCGAGAAAGCTCACGAAGCTGACCTTGAGCCGGGCATGGGTCGCCGGATCCTCGACCTTGGCCACGCCTTCGGCTTCCATGAGGCTGCCATCGTCGCGGTAGCAGCGGTTGACGACCGTGAGGCGGCCGTCGGCGCGCAACGCGTACTCGGCCGTGGTCCCGCGCGCGCAGTCGGATTGGAAGCGATTGGGGATCCGGGCGATCTCGTGCCAGAGGCCGACGTAGCGCTCCAGATCCACATGTTCCACGGGCTCGACAGGTGGCAGATCTTCCTCCTGTGCGGCCGCCCTCCGCGGGGCGACGAGCGAGACAACCATCAGCCACGAGGCGATCATGACCGCAAGCGCGGCCTGGGGTTTCACGCGCATGGATCCATAGTAGCAGTCTTACCGGGGCGTTGCAGCGCGTTCTGAGGTTTCGCTCCTGGGAGGTTGTGCGAAGGCAATCGGCACACCCTCAATTGGTTCGGGCGCCAGCGGATTCCATTGGACGCGCCGCGCGTGAGCCGTGAGAATGGCCCATCGAGTCACGATGCCGTTGAAGCAGGTGCGCCGCTGGTGGCCCCGGACGAGATCACCGGCAGGCTGCCGACCGGGTGCGCACGCATCATGGATCTGGGCAGGCCGCCGGCGCTCGCGATGCCGCGAGGTCGGCAGCCAAGGAGCAGTGACCCATGGACCCGATCCTTCTCTCGCGCATCCAGTTCGGGCTGACGATCGCCTTTCACTACATCTTCCCACCCCTGACGATCGGGATGGGCATCGTGCTGGTGTGGCTGGAGGGCAATTACCTACGCACCAGGAAACCGATCTACGCACAGGCCGCGCGCTTCTGGACGAAGATCTTCGCGCTCAACTTCGCCATCGGTGTGGCCACCGGCATCGTGATGGAATTCCAGTTCGGCACCAACTGGGCCACCTACTCCCGTTTCGTCGGTGACGTGTTCGGATCGGCGCTCGCCGCCGAGGGGATCTTCGCCTTCTTCCTGGAATCGGGCTTCCTGGCGGTGCTGGTGTTCGGATGGAACCGCGTGGGCCCCCGCATGCACTTCTTCTCCACGCTCATGGTGGCGCTGGGATCGATCTTCTCATCGGTCTGGATCGTCGTGGCCAATAGCTGGCAGCAGACACCGGCGGGGCATCACTTCGTACAAGTCGTTCGCGACGGCGTTCCCCTGATGAAAGATGGCGTGCCCGTGATGCGGGCCGAGATCCTCGATTTCTGGCAGATGGTCTTCAATCCCTCCACGATGCACCGGCTGGTGCACGTGTGGCTGGGCGCCTTCATCATGGGCGCCTTCTTCATCATGTCGATCTCGGCCTTCTACCTGCTAAGGCGCCGCCACGAAGATTTCGCCCGCCGGTCCTTTGACGGCGCGTTGATCCTGGCGACCGTCTCATCGATCGCGATCCTGGTCTCGGGACACTTCCAGGCCGATAACGTCTACGAGCACCAGCCGGCCAAGATGGCCGCCTTCGAGGGCCACTTCGAAACGGGGCCCGGGGATCTGAGCCTCTTCGGCGTTCCGAACGTCGCCGGCGACAAGGTGTATCTGGACCTGGCGATTCCAGGAGGCCTGAGCCTCATGCTCCACGGGGATCCGCAAGCCGAAGTCGTCGGCTTGGATCGGTTCCGGCACGAAGATCGCCCGTCCGTGTTGCTCTCGTTTGTCAGCTACCACGTCATGATCGCCATCGGGTTTGCGTTCATCGGGCTCACCGTCCTGGCGTCGATCCTGCGACTGCGCAATCAGCTCTACTCGCAGCGATGGCTGCTGCTGGTCTTCGTCGTTGCGGTGATCCTTCCGATTCTCTCGAACGAGATGGGCTGGGGCGCGGCGGAGTTCGGCCGGCAGCCCTGGATCGTCCACCCGCCGGTCGAGTGGACGGCCGATGGGGACCTGGTCGTGGGCCCCGACGGAACCGTGGTCTACGACGAGGAGCAGGCTCTGCGGACCGCCGACGCGGTGAGCCCCGCCCTGCGAGGGTCTCAGGTATTGGGCTCGGTGATCGGCTTCGGCCTGATCTATCTCGGACTGCTGGCGGTTTGGCTCTTTGTGCTCGACCGCAAAATTCGGCAGGGTCCCGAACCACTGGAGGAGGCGGAGCCCAAGAAGTGGGGCGATTGGGTGGAAACCGCCGGCCGTCGAGCGGCACACACCGCCCGCATGGCCGACCAAGACGACGAAACCTCCGGCAAGAACGGCTAAGGGGGAAGCCATGACGCACGAACAGCTCTGCGTGATCTGGTTTGGGCTCGAGGGCGTGCTGCTTCTCGGCTACGCCTTGCTGGACGGGTTCGACCTGGGGGTCGGCATCCTGCATCCTTTCGTGCCGCGCACCGACAAGGAGCGGCGCATCTCGATGAACTCGATCGGCCCGCTGTGGGACGGCAACGAGGTGTGGCTGGTGACCTTTGGCGGGGCCCTGTTCGCCGCCTTTCCGCATGCCTACGCCACCGTGTTCTCGGGCTTCTACACCGCTTTCATGCTGCTCCTGGTGGCGTTGATCTCCCGGGCGATTTCGCTCGAGTTCCGCTCCAAGCGCTCTTCGCCCGCCTGGAGGCGATTCTTCGACTGGGGGTTCTTCGCCGGATCGGCCCTTGCCTCGCTCCTCTTCGGTGTGGCCGTCGGCAATGCGATGCAAGGGCTTCCCCTGGATGCGGAGGGCAACTTCCACGGGAGCGTCCTCGATCAACTGCAGCCCTATCCGGTGCTGGTGGGGCTTCTGGTGGTGGCGCTCTTCGCCCTGCACGGGGGTCTCTATCTCTACCTCAAGACCGAGGGCTCCTTCCAAGAGCGGCTGCGGGATTGGATGTGGCGGAGCTGGGGCCTCACCCTTGTGCTGTTCATGTTGACCACGCTCGCGACCGTCACCCGGATCCCGTCCGCCACCGCCAACTTCGACCGCTTCCCGTGGGGCATCGCCGTCGTCGTGATCGGCGTCCTCGCCATCGCCAACATCCCACGCTGCCTCTACTGGGGCAAGCCCGGTCAGGCGTTCGTGTCCAGTTGCGCGCTGATCACCGCGCTCGTCGCGCTGTTCGGGCTGGCGCTCTATCCCAACCTTGTTGTCGCGTCCAACGATCCGGCCCACAGCGTGACAGTCTTCAACGCCGCCTCCAGCCAGCGGACGCTGACCATCATGCTGATCATCGCGGCGATCGGGATGCCCTTCGTGCTCGCCTACTCGGGGATCATCTACTGGACGTTCCGGGGGAAGGTGAGGTTGGATGAGAGTAGTTATTAGGTTGGGTTGCTGATTTCGGAGGTTGAGGATTGTGGCGTGCCCTCGGCTGGTTCCTCCGATGCCGGATTCCCGTCACGACCGCATCCAGCCGCGGGTCTTCCGCTGAAGCCTGATTCCGCGCATTCCCAGCGATGGACCGAGCCGGGAAGAGGGCTCGTCCGGTGCGCCTTCAGGGGCTTGACAGCGGCTTCCGCCGTCGATACTTTAACCACATCCGACATACACGATTGTGCCAACCCGTTGCCCGCACGGAAAGGACCAATTGATGCAAGGACGACCGTCCCCCGGACTGTCCGACATCTTGGCGTTTCTGTTCTGGGCGCTTGTCCTCGTGCCGCCCCCTGCTCATACATCGGAGTGGAAAGGCACCCGGGAGATTCGCGATGGGGTGGTGTATGTGTCCAATCCTGCGGAGCCGATGAACGGGACGGTGGAGTACGAGCTGCGGGAGCTGTGGCGGTTGGAGAGTGAGACGGCGGATGGGGAGGTTGTGTTCGGGGTTGTGGAAGACGTTGCAGAGGACCCTGAAGGCAACGTCTACATTCTAGATTCTCAGCTCAAGACGGTGCATGTTGTTTCGCCGGAGGGCCAGTATCTTCGATCGATCGGGCGCGAGGGAGAGGGGCCGGGGGAATTTTCCAATCCGGTGCAGTTGATCTACGGCCCTCAAGCCGAATTGCGCATCGTGGATCTAGCGGACGCCAGAGTCGTGCGGCTTGGGCTCGATGGTGTTCCAATTCAGTCCAGTAGCCTTCGCATCCCTGAGTATCCTGATTCCTGGCCATCGCGACTGCTTCCGCATCCCTCGGGAAGCTGGGTGGCCAAGATCCGCACAAGAAACCGATCCGAGACAGAGATTACTGAGTCCGATATCATCTGCGTCGTCAGCAATACCGGGAATGTCGTAGCTGAACTTACCAACCGGTTGGTTCGACACCGTGTACGCGGTGAGCCATATGTGTATGATGAGGAATCTGAAGAGATGATCCGCCTTCTCGGCGTCACAGCTGATGGTCGCATTCTAGTCTCCGAAGATTACGCCGAGCTCAGCTTCAGCATCTTCAATGTTCAAGGACACCTGATGCAACGGATCTCGCGTGAGGGAGAACCATTACAAAGAAGTGCGGACCGTTTTTCTGAGCTTGAGAACTTTTGGGAGTCCTACTACAGCGAACGTCGCAATGTCGTAGTGAAGATCTCGCCTTTTGACCGAGCGCTTGATCGGGCCTCTCAACGATGGGATGAGAGGTTCTGGGTGCGGACTGTGTCCGGAATGTTGAATCTCCCTCCGAACCATGCTGAGATCGTGGACGTGTACGACCAAGAGGGGGTCTTCGTTGAGCAAGCAGTCCTGAAACACGAGTTTGCAGAGGACGAGGACCTTCTGTTTCTCTTGCCAGATCACGTCGTTATCGCACGAGGAGCTTATTCGGCTAGCTTGGTAGCTGCAGGAGCGGTTAGGCAATCTTCTGATGAAACAGAGATCCGCCAACCTGCAGTGATCTGTTGTAAGGCGCTTCGGGTTGCTCAAAACTCAAGAGAACCAGGACGGCACTGACGTGTTCTGCTCGCACTGACGAATTCAGGGAGTAGACCTTTTGCAAGAGGTGGTCTGTCATGTGGAAACGCGTATTCTGGCTGGGCCTAGTGATCATCATTGGGGTGTCAATAGCCACCCCCGCATTGAGCGCGCCACAGCTGCATAAGCAAGTGGACAAGAAGGATCCTGATGGATCAGGCGAAGAGTGGCCAGAGCATGTTGCACCTGGCTCTTCGCATGATTCGGTACTGAAAGAAGAATGGACAAATGTGGGAGCGTGGCCAGCATCCACACTCACACTGCTGCCGGAGCCTTTTCATGCAGTTGGCTGACAGGCGATTTGTCCTGCGATGCGTTATTAGACGCAGAGACATGCAGCAGAGGCAACAGCGGCGCTCGAAAATGCAGGGAATGTCCAAATGCCCGAGATAGATCGAGAGACGAGGCTCTCGTGGGATGTGCTGGCTGAGCGAGCACGAGTGTATCTTGGCATAAGTGCGTGGGAGGCAGCCCATGAGATGTTGATGCCGGCTCTTCAATCTTCCCTTGCTGGCGGTATTCTAGAAACTGAAGCCATTGAATGCGCGTGTCTGTTCGCTCACTCATGTAAGAGGATAGGTGATCTAACAAACCTCTGTATAGTTCGTAAAGCTGTTGAAGCTGCGTCAACTACGGGAGCTTGTGCGGAAGTGACTGTTCTCTTGGCACATTGTCTCGCACAGAGGGATGCAGATCATGGTGAATTGCGTTGCGCCAGGGAGCGCCTGTCATCGATCACGTCACATGACCTGGGACAACTAACGCCTTGGACGAAAGCACGGTTGTTTGTTCTCTGGGGTCGAATTGAGGCACAGCTCGGTAATCTCGAGTATGCTGAATCGCTGTTGCTTGATGCCGTGCGGTGGGCCAAAAGGGATGACTGTGATGGGCTGAAAGGTGATGCACACTCTGCGTTAGCAATAGCCGTCAAGTGGCGAGGTAAAGAGGCCATCGCGGCTAGGCTGTATTCAAATGCGGCGAAGTACTACTGGAGAGAAGGTGATAGGAGGTCGTTGGCGACCGTTCTTCTGAACAGAGGCTATGCCCTCAACACATTGGGGCGTCTTAGTGAGAGCAAGGACTGCTTTTTGGAAACGCTCGATGTTGCCCGGTCCGTCGGGAGGTTGGAAACGGTTGTTCTGGGAAGCCTGGGGCTTGGATGGGCGGCTGCGCGTTCTGGAGAACTGAAGGAAGCAAGAAGAATACTGCTCCCGGCTTGGCGGGAGGCGCGCCGGGCGCAAAGCCCGCGAGCGGAGGCTCTCGCTCTTGAGTACCTGGGAGAGACCTACATACTCATGGGGCTATTGGCCAAGGCCCGGGTGGCACTTAGACACGGTCGAGCGATTGCGTCCAGAGCAGCACCACATGGGGATTTGGTTCTTGAGAACCTGGTTAGAGAAGCGCTGCTGGCTCTAGCTGAGGGGCGCATCCTTAGAGCGAGGAAGAGGGCTCGGGAGGCAGTTGTGCATGCGCGGGAGATTCAGATGCCCTGGGAAGAAGCGCAGGCACAGCGGGTCTTGGCTCTTGCACTTCTAGAGACTGGGCGCAAGCGGCAGGCTGTGAAGTCCTTCACATGTGCAAAGGAGCTTTTGATCGACATTGGTGAGCAGCTCGAACAATGTGTCATCAAGGCATGGCTCGAGGCCCTTCAACACCCGACGAAGAACAGATACCCTGGGAAACACGGCCAAGCAACCATGTGTTCAAGAAGCAGTTCGTACACTCGGAAGAACTTGGGAATTCAAGGAGAGCAAGTCCAAGCCCTAACCTTCTGGCTAAACCACCCCCTTCTGGGCCCCAACCCCTGGCTGCGGCGAAAGCGCGAGCGCCGGCGCAAGCGTCCGGCAGATGCGCGATTCAGCTCCGTGAAAGGCGGCCGGGCACAGATTCAGCCGCTCTGTCCTCGCACACGCGACTGGACGCGCGAACACATCGTAGGGCCACATCTTGACGTGGCAGAAGAACGATCTCCCTCGGATTCGAGCGCAGTCCAGATGGCCGCCCTGGCTCCTGTCTGGAGACACCTCGGCCTCCGCACCCAATCCCCCTCCGTCCTCCACACCCTCCACCAAGCCGAGACCTACGCTCCAGGGCGCATCCCCATACTCATCCTCGGAGACACGGGCACCGGCAAGGATCTTTTGGCGCAAGGGATCCACACCCTCAGCGAGCAGCCCGGACGCTACGTCCCCGTCAATTGCGCGGCCGCCCGCAGCGAGCTCTTTGTCGCCGAGCTCTTCGGCGCTCGACGCGGAGCCTACACGGGAGCGGTGGAGGACCGGCGCGGGTTGGTGGAGGAGGCCGCACAAGGCACGCTCTTCTTCGACGAAATCGCGGATCTCGATGCTGAGGCACAAGGCTACTTGCTTCGCTTCCTCGACTCCGGGGAAATCCGTCCAGTGGGCGATACCCGCAGCCGTGTCATCGAGACACGCATCTTGGCTGCGACGTGCCGAAACCTGGGTGCGCTCGTCGGAGGTGGCCTGTTCCGTGCCGATCTCTACGAGCGTCTGGCCGGTACGATCCTCGAGATTCCCCCGCTGCAGGAACGGATGGAGGACTTGCCCATTCTGATCGCAATGCTCTGGGAACGTGGCGGTGGAGATCCGGAGCTGAGTGAGGAGGTCTTCAACGATCAGATCATGGGGGAGCTGCGTCATCGGCCGTGGCGGGGTAATGTGCGCGAATTGAAGCACGTCGTGGATCGCGCCATCCTCTTTCACAGACGTCACGGCGGCACCGCGGCACGCGCCGACCTGATTGCGCAGACGAACAAGGCTCGGGCAGCCGACTCCAAGGGTCGGTCAGGCGCTTCCGGGACGGGAGACGCCACGGGCCACGGAACACCACGAAGCCGAAGCCGAAGTCGAAAGCGGCAGCGGCAGCAGGACCAAGACACTCTGCAGGCGCCCCAAGGCGAGTGGGACCCCGACCTGCTCAAGCAAGCTTTGGATGCCGCTGGCGGCGTGATCACAGAAGCCGCCCGCCTCCTGGGCGTCTCGCGCGCCCAGGCTTATCGACTCTATAAGCAGCTTCGCGAGAAGGAAGCCCCGGACCCAGGCGACTCGCCCGACGCTCCGTCTCAGGCTCCGCTGCCGGAAGGCCCCATCTCCGACCCGCCTCAATCCTGACCGACCCGCCCAATCTCGCTGTTCGTTCCGCAGACCTCCTTCGTCATTGGGTATGGACGCCAGAACTCCAGGCGGCCGAACGTGGAGGTCAGTATGGGAAGCAATACAAAAAATGGCAATAGGTTACGATCCTTGCAAGTGGCCCTCGCCCTCGCGGTCACCCTTGCCATCGCCTCCGCGGCCGAGGCCCAGGACTCCTGGCTGCGCGTCACCTCCGGCGGATCCGCGATTCTCGCATCCGCCGACCAGGCTCAAGCTCCCATTATCGGCGATCCCGTCCACGACGCCTCCGGAATCCGCCTCTCCGTTGCCGCCTTCGGCCTTGCCCTCGACCGCCGCACCACCCGCGGCGGCGAGTTCGTCGCCCTGTCCTGGCCTGAGGCCCCAGTGGCCGGCGAGCTCGGCGCCCCCGCGCTCCCGGTCGTGCGGCGGCTCTTCCTGGCGCCCCCGGGCGCCGACGTCAGCGTCCGCACCACGCAGACGGAACCGTTGATCATCACCGCCCGTCAGATCGGCGTGCCCTTCACCGTGCTGCCGGTGCAGGCGCCGGTCCCCAAGATCCCCGGCGCAAGAGAGAATGCGCCCTTTGCCTACGATGCGGCCGCCTACAGCGTGGATGAATCCCTGCCGGAAGCGCGTGCAGCCGTGAGTGAGGTGGGTGAGGCCCGCGGGGAGCGGCTGATGATGCTCGAGGTGCGGCCGGTTGCGTACAACCCGGCCGCCGGCGAGCTGCGATTCTGGTCCGAGATCGACGTGACCATCGAGTTCACAGGCGGCCGGGAGCCCGACCGCGTGCGCAGCCCCTTGCCGGGGCTCTACGAGCAGGTCCTCAATCCGCCGGCCGCATCGCTGTGGGAGGATCCGCGCGATCAGTCGGGCAACTACCTCATCGTGGTGCCGGGTGTCTACGCGGCCACGATCGCCGACTTCGACGCCTTCAAGGCGTCGCAGGGCTTCGATGTCACCACGTGGGTGATCGCGTCGGGCACCTCCGCGAGTGTGATCCGGGATTACATCGAGGCCCTCTACGGCAATCCCGCCACCGCCCCCGACTACGTGCTCCTTGTGGGAGATGATGATCGCATTCCTTGCTGGACGGGCGCAGGCGCCGGCAATCCGGCCACCGATCTTTACTACGCCTGCATGGATGGCCCCGGGGATTGGACGCCGGACCTGGCGGTGGGGCGGTTCTCGGTCAGGAGCGTCGCGGAGCTGGAGATCGTGATCGACAAGACCGTCTCCGTGCAGGCGAGGCTTTTCGCGGATCCGCGCTACTGCAAGCGCGCTGTGTTCATGGCGTCGGAGGACAACTACACGATCTCCGAGGGCACCCACAACTACGTCATCTCCAACCACATGAATCCGCACGACATCACATCCGACAAGCTCTACTGCCACACCTACGGCGCGACCACCCAGCAGGTGCGCGAAGCGTTTAACGACGGGCGGCTGTTCGGAGTCTATTCGGGGCACGGCTACGAGACCGGATGGAGCGATGGGCCGCCCTTTTCGCAGTCCGACGTCGAGGGTCTAACGAATGACGTGGCCTATGCCTGGGTCTCGAGCTATGCGTGTCTGACCGGGAAGTTCACGTGGGAGACCTGCTTCATGGAAACGTGGATCCGCACGCCCCATGCCGGGGCCGCCGTGGCCATGGGCTCCTCGGTGAACAGCTACTGGGACGAGGACGACATCATGGAGCGCAAGATGTTCGATCTTCTCTACGACAGCAGCATGCGCGAGCTGGGTCCGCTGCTCAACGCCACCAAGATCGCTTGCGATCCGTATTTCGGAGAGTGGGACCAGCGCTACTTCGAGATGTACAACCTTTTCGGCGATCCCAGCTTCTACGTGCCCGAGCCGATGGCCATGACCGAGATCAGCGGCACGATCTACGACGGCAACCAGGGCCCCCTCACCCTCTCAGGGTCGCCGTACCTCGTGGTGGGGGACCTGGTCGTGCCCTCCGGCTACCAACTGACCGTCGATCCACAGGTCACGGTGCAGTTCGTGCTGGGCCGCAAGCTGACGGCGGGCGGTGAGCTCCACGTCATGGGGCCGTCGGCGGGCGTGCCGACGTGGATGCACGGCGCGAGACGAGGAGGCATCGAGCTCCGGGATGATGCCGCAGGACCGGGGGTGCGCGTCCGCAACGGCGGGCAAATGAAGCCGCGATAGGGGACGGCCCCGCAGCCTCAATCCGCAGACGCACTCCACAGCATCCGCGCGAGCCGGGTTTCGGGAGGCATTCCTGCCCCCCGGCACCGCGAGCACCCCTCCACAAGACCCGTTGACAGCGGCAGTTCCGGCCAATTATGTTCCCCATGGCATAGTTGCCACTTCAGACACAGAGCGAATCCTTGGTGGACTGCGTCTGCAACGCATTGAAAGGCAGCCACTTGCCCAAGCGGATCCCGCGGACCCGTCGGAGCATGGGAATGTCCCGTCGGCACGTCCTCGTCGCCGCCGGCTGCTTGCTGCTTTCGGCGCTGGTCGCCGGCGGGTGCGGCAAGGACTCCTACATCAGCGAGCCCGAGTCGATCGCCGCGGAGGTGGAGTTCGGCAGCGGGGTCGAAATCGTCACACCCACCCAGACGGTGCCGCGCTACTTCGCCGACCTCGACACCATTACTCACAACGGGCGTCCCGCGGTCGGCCTGCGGGATCTGATCGGATCCGATCTGCTCGCATCCCCCGACCTCTACGGTTACCGCTTCATCGGCACCGACGGCTTCTACGCCAACATGCCGGGCAAGAAGTACGGGGACAATACGTGGGGTCAACTGGAGATCGGCTACCTCGACCTGATTGATATCCACGTGCTCTTCGAGACCGAGCGCGACCCCAACCTGCGCAAAGGACACAACGTCAAGTGGCTGATCCAGGTTCAGGCGTTGCGATCGATCGACGTGGACTGGGGTGAGGCGCGCAAGCTGGCGCCGATCGACGAAGTGGCGTCGGACACGATTCCCACCGGCTATCCCGAGGCAGGCGCCGTGGGGTTGATGCTGACCGACATCGTCGGTCACGTCGCGCCCGCGGACCTTGCTGCGCAGAACTACCTCTACCGCGTGCTTGGTGAAGACGGCGCCGCGTTGCCGCGCCTGCTCACCTGGGAGGAGATGCACGAGGCGTTCTACATCCGTGAGAGCGATCGCATCGTCATGCCGGAGGCGCTCGGCGCGGCCTACCAGGTCCAGCGGCCCCAAACGATTCGTCTGGAGGGCTCGGGATCATGAGGAAGCCTTCCCGACCCGGATGCAGACGCATCGGTGCGATCATCAGGGCCCTTGTCCTCTGTGTCGCATGCACCGCCTCGATGAGCTCGGCCGGCCTCTGCCAGGCGCAGACCGCACCGCCCCCTGCCTCCCGCGCCGTTCCCGTGTCCGACGCGAGCGTTGCCCGCGAGGATTCGGTGCCGGCCCACGTGCTGGGCGATGTCATCGTCACCGCCGACCGCTGGCAAGAGGGGATGCCCGTGCGCGAGCAGCTCTTCTCCGCCGGCGACCTTGATCTTCTGCCCGGCCGCTCTGCACGCGATATCCTCAAGGCGGCTCCGGGCGTGACCGTGAGCACGGGACGCAAGGACGAGGCCGGCATCACCATCCGGGGCTTCGGCTCGCGGCGCGTGGCCATCCTCGTCGACGGCCGGCCGATGAACCTGCCCTACTACGGCACCTTCGATCTGGCACCGGTGGCCGTCGATCAGCTCGATCGCATCTCCGTCGTGCGCGGGCCCACCAGCGTGACCTACGGACCCAACGTGATGGGCGGCGTGGTCAACTTCGTGACCGCCCGCGGCCGCGATCGTCCCGGCACGCGCGTGCGCCTGCGCGGCGGCAACAACGACACCGGCGAAGTGCTCGTGGAACATGGCGCGGTGCGCGGCGCCTGGGACCTGCTGGTGAGCGCGCGCGGCGCGGGCAGCGACGGCAGCGTGCTGCCGCAGGGTTTTCGGCCCACCGGCTACGCGGGCATGGAGGACGGCGGGCTGCGCGACAACAGCGACTACACCGAGTGGGACCTCTTCGCCAAGCTCGGCTACACGCACAATGCCCGCATGGACCTGGCCTTCTCGGGCGGCTATCACACCCTGGAGAAGGGCGTGCCGGGAGCGGTCGACGAGGAGCGCTACTGGCGCTTCACCGACTGGCGGCGCTACTTCGCCGACGTGACCCTGCGCCACGAACTGGGCGCCAAGACCCATCTGGAGGCCAAGGGCTACGGCGACGTCTTCATCAACACGCTGGTCGACTACGAGGATGCCGCCTACGACCCGTCGGCCGTCTACTACAACAGCACGCACGATACCTGGGATCTGGGCAGCATCGTCGCCCTCGAGCACGGCTGGTCGCCGGGGCTGCACGGCACCTACGGCGTCACCGTGCGCGAGGACCAGATCAAGAAGCGCATGAACCCAAGCGACCCGTGGCTCTACCACCACCACGTCATCGGCTCGCTCTACGCCCAGCACGCCCTGCAGCTACGATCCAACCTGTCGGCCAGCCTCGGCCTGTCCGACAACATCCTCGTCTTCAACCACCTGAAGGACGTCGATCACATCCCCGGCTTCTCGGCCGGACTGTCGTTCCGGCCCGATCCCCGATGGCGGGTGTTCGGCTCGGCCGGGCAGAGCTCACGGTTTCCGACCCTCAGTCAAATGTGGGGCTCGCTCTCGGGCAACCGCGACCTGCAGGCCGAGGTCGCCCGCCGCTACGAGCTGGGCGCCAACCTGCGCGCACACGCGCGGCTGCGGACCGAGGCCACATGGTTTCTGAACGACCTGGACGATCTGATCGACCGCGACGTGCGGCGGGCCGGCCGCTACTACAACATCAGCTCCGCCCGAAGCTGGGGCGCCGAGGTGGGCTGCGCGACGCGGCCCTACGACTGGCTGGAGGTGGAGGCCTTCTACACGCACACGCAGTCGGAGAACCACGATACCGGCGATCCGCTGGACCTCGTGCCCGAGGACAAGGTGGACGTGCGGGTTGTCGCCTCATCCGGGAATCACGACACCCAATGGGTCCTTGTCCTGACGCACGTGGGCTCGCGCTTGACAGCGAATCGCTGACAGCCGATCAGATGCTGCCGGCCTACACGACCGCGGACTGCCAGGTGCGCACACGGCTGGGTGCCCGTTGGGTGCTGGGAGTGGAAGTGTTGAACGTCGGCGATCACCACTACGAAGAGGAGGTCATGTACCCGGCTCCGGGTCGAACGGTGTTGTTTTCCCTGGCGGTCGATCTCTAGTGGGTCACTGCCCGATTGAACAGGCATCGCGGTTCACTCACCAACGCAAGGAGGTTACGCATCATGAGGGGTATCGGCTTCATCTGCATCGCCGTGGGCGCCACGCTCTTGGCGGCCGAAGGCGCGAGCGCGCTCTCGATCTACGACATTCAGTACTCGACGGGCCCGGACTATCTGTCGCCCTATCTGGGTGAGACGGTCGACGTCACGGGCGGGATCGCGACCAAGGTGTTCGTCGGCGGCCGCACCAAGATCACCCTTCAGGATCCCACGTTGGGCGATGCCTGGGCGGGCATCCAGGTGGTCTTCGACGACCCGGCCCAGGCCGAGGACATCGTGCGCGGGGACCAGGTGGATTTCTTCGGCGTAACGGTCGATGAGTTCCGCGGCAACACACAGCTCATCATCGAAACGACCAGCAGCTTCATGATCAACAGCTCGGGCAACATCGTGGAGCCCCTGGTGGTGTCGGTGTCCGAGATCCCGGTGCCGACCAACGCCGACCTGTCCGAGAAGTACGAGTTCATGCTGCTCACGGTCGAGAACGTCGCGGTCGGCGATATGGACCTGGGCTCGCACGACGACAACTACGAGCTCGTGAATGCCGAGGGCGTTTGCTGGGCGTCGGACTACGCCAACTACGATCTCCCGCCGGGAGAGATCTACTACGTGCAGCCGGGCGACTTCTTCGAGAGCGTGACCGGCTACCTCGAGCAGTACCAGCGTATCGAGCAGGGCTGGGACTACTACCAGCTTCTTCCGCGCGATGCGCAGGACTACGTCTACGGCAGCTCGCCGGTGCAGCCGACGAGCTGGGGCGCGGTCAAGGCGCTCTTCAAGTAGACGCCACCCGCACGGGATCGGGCGTCCTTTCCGCGGCGCGTTGTCCGGAAGGGCGCCCGGGATCGGCTCTCCGGTCGCATACGCCCTGGCGTAGCGGCCGGAGAACCGGTGTCGTGGCTGCTTGCTCCAAGAGAATCCGGGGTCGCCGATGATCGCACGCAGGTCGAAGATCAAGCGTCTCGCGGTCGGCCTTGTGCCGGGCGTGTTGGCGTGCTGGGCTGCGGCGCACGCGACCACCGTCACGATCGCCGAGCTGCAGGAATCGACGGCCGAACGCGATTGGCGGTCCGCCTACGAGAGCCGGGACGTCTCGATCGTGGGCGGCGTGGTCACGCACACCATCGGCTTTCGCATCACGCTGCAGGATCCCACCCTGGGCGATGCCTGGGCCGGCGTGGAGCTGCGCGCCTTCGAGAATGAAGCGCCCCTGGGCGTGGTTCGCGCGGGCGATCGGGTCGACTTCTACGACGTGTTCGTGGAGGAGTTTCGCGGCGGCACCATCCCGCAGTTCAAGTCCTACAGCACTTTTGAGGTGATCAGCTCCGGCCACCCGCTGCCCGACCCGGTCACCGTGCCCATCGAGGACCTGGCCCATCCGCCCGACCGCGAGCGCTGCGAGCGCTACGAGGGCATGCTGGTGGCGGTCGAGAACGTGCGCGTAGGGCAGATGGACTGGGGCAAGGCGAGTGACAACTACGAGCTACGGGACGGCGACCACGCGATATGGGCCTCCGACTACTACAACCTCGATCTGGCGGTCCCGCCCTTTCCGACCTACTACGTCTCGAGCGGCGAGCGCTATGCCCGCATCGTCGGCGTTTATCAGGAATACCTCCATCCCGAGGAGGGCTGGGACTATTACCAGCTCCTGCCGCGCGGCACCGCCGACTACGAGAAGTCCGACATCTACACCATCCGCGACGTGCAGGAATCCTCCGCGGCGGTGGGCTGGCGCTCACAGCTCGAGGGCGCGCGCGTGAGTGTGCAGGGCGTCCTGGCGGCCGACGGCGCATCGGGTGGGGCCCTGACGCTTCAGGATGCGCAGCTCGGTCACGCTTGGGCGGGCGTGCGGATCGACGATCCGTCAAACGGCCTGTCGGCTTCGGCGTTGGGAGACGAGCTGTTGCTGCAGTCGGTGCTGGTCCTGGAGCAGGACGGGATGACCCGGCTCCGCTACGACGAGGAGAGCACCCACGTGGTCGCGAGCACCGGCAATCGCATCGCGGCCACCGGGGTGACGGTGGCGGACCTCGGACGCGCGGCCGGGCCCGATGCGAGCGAGCGCTACGAGGGCATGCGGGTTGCGCTCTACAACACGGTGGTGGTGCAGTGCGGTGTGCCCGAGGGCGACAGCCTCTACTACGTTGCCTCCGAAGGTGACACGCTGCTGGCCACCGACGCGGCCAGCGAGGTGCGGGTGCCCGGCCAGGTCTTCTTCGTGCGCGAGGGGGATCGCCTGGGGCGCATCGCCGGCGTGGTCACCGAGCGGCCGCTCGAGGAGGGGACCGGCTACGTGCTCGAGCCCCGCCGCGCGGGGGACTACCACTTCATGGCCGGCCAGGAGCTCTACACCTCCTGGGGTCGGATCAAGAGCCTCTTTCGATGAGTCCGGCAATGGGGGTCGTCATGCGAAGCAAACGAACCATCGGGGCGAATACACTGGCGACGCTGCGATCGATGGTGAGGACCATCGTGTGGGCCTCGCTGTGGGCGGCGCTGTGCGGGGCTTTGTCCGGGGCGGGCGTGCCAGCGTGGGCGGCGACGCCTGATGCGGATACGTCCCGCGCCACCGATCCGGGGCGCGCACCGGCCTACAGCATCTACGAGCTTCAGGTCTCGGGCCCCGAGCACGATTGGAAGTCGCAGCACTACGGCGAGATCGTCGCGTGTGAGGGCGGGATCGTCACCCACAAGTTTCGCCAGCGCTTCACGCTCCAGGACCCGTCGGCGGGCTCGGAGTGGGCCGCAATCGAGGTGCGGGGCTACCCGGTCTACCCCACCGGCATCGAGGTCGGCGACCAGGTGGACTTCGACAACGTCTACGTGGACGAGTACCGCGGCGCCACGGTGCTGCAGTACTACAGCGCCAGCAGTCACGTGGTCAACTCCAGCGGTCATACACTGCCCGACCCGGTGGAGCTCTCGGTGGGGGACATCCGCTATCCGGCGCATCCGGAGGATTGCGAGCGCTACGCCGGCATGCTGGTCTGTGTCGAAGAGGTCATGACGATCGGTGCGCTGGGCCTGGGGGCCCACGAGGACAACTATGAGCTCCTGGGTGCGCTGGGCGACACGGCCTGGGCCTCCGACTACGCCAACACCGACATCGACTCGACCTTCTACGTCTCGAGCGGGCAGATGTACGTCCGCATCAAGGGCGTCCTTCAGCGCTACACCTACGAGGACATCTGGGACTACTACCAGCTTCTGCCGAGGGGCTTGAGCGACTACATCCCGCTCGATACGGGCGTGGAAGAAGATCCGGCTGCCTTCTCCTCATTGTCCATTGCGCCCGGCGGATCCAATCCGGGGCGCTTTCCGGTGCGCATCGCGTTCGATCTGCCCGCGGCGACGCCGGTGCGGCTCGAGATCCTGGACGTGCAAGGGCGGTGTCTGAGTCTGCTCGCGGCGGGGGAGATGAGCGCCGGCGGCCACACGGTGATCTGGAACGGGCCCCCGCCCGGCGGGCCGGTTGCTGCGACCGGGGTCTATCTGGCGCGGCTGAGTGCGCGGGGCACGATGGCGACGAAGAGGCTCTGCCTCATCCGGTGATCAGGGCGAAGGCGAGGTCGATCTCTTCAGACGGCGCGCAAGGCTAGGTTGGCTCGAGGCCTTGTGCAACCGGCGAAGGAGGGTGGGGATGACGGGTAGATTCGGGTTTGATCTGTGGCGCGCGGCTGTGGGCGTTCTGGCATTGTCGGCGATCGGCCTTTGCGGGCGGGAGGGCCTCGTGGCCCAGGAGGCCGGGTCGCACTCCGGCGCTTCACAGCATTCGTCGATGGCCTACAAGGGCCACGAGAACGAGCGCGATTCGCACAACATGGCGCACGCCTACCCTGCGATCATCGGTACGCGCATCGACGATTGCCGCACCTGCCATCGGGGCGGGACCGTCACCTACGCGGGCGGCAAGTCGACACGTCTCAACCCGTGCTCCTACTGTCACCTCCTGCCCTTCCCCGACGAGCGGATCTCCTCGGGGGCGCCCGACGGATTCGCAGCCACGCTCAACGACTTCGGCCTGGCGTACAACACCGGCGGCCGCGACGTGGCGGCCCTGATGCGCATCGCACGAGAGGATGCAGACGACGACGGCTTCGACAACCAGACCGAGCTCGCGGCGCTGCGCTTTCCGGGTGATCCGACCAGCACACCCGCGCAACCGATCGCGCTGGTGCGCACGTTCGCGTGGCGCGACCTGACCGCGCTGCCCTACCACGAGCAGTCCGTGCTGCTGAACAACCACCGCCAGCAGCTCGACGACTACGCCCACTACGGCGGTGTGCGGCTGCTGGATCTGATCGCGGCGGTCGGCGCGCCGGTGGAGGAAAACACCACGGTGACCTGCTACGCACCCGACGGGTTTGCGATCGACGTGACCTACGAGCAGCTCACCCGGCCCTATCCCGCGGGCCGCTTCTATCCCGACCTGGGCCCCGAGGACTTCGCCTCGCCCGAGCACGGCTTCGTGAACTACCCACCGGCCGATCAGATCCCGGACGGGGTCTCCCAGGCGGGCGACGTGATTCCCGGCGGGCCGTGGGTGATGATCGCCTACCGGCGCGACGGTGAGCCGCTGCACACCAGCCATCTCGACGCAGCGACCGGGCACCTGGAAGGCGAGGGTCCCTACCGACTCATCGTGCCGCAAACCTCTCCCGGCATGCCCGACCGCGGCATGAAGTTCTCGCCGTCGGGGCTCGACGACGGTCACGACTTCGATGAGAGCAAGGATCACAACGCCGGTCTCTGCGCGCGCGGACTGGTCGCGATCCGCATCAATCCCATGCCCGAGGGCTACGAGGAGTTCGACTGGCGGCGCGACGGGGGGTTCGGGCTTCTTGAACAGCGCCGGCTGATCGTCTATGGGGCTGGGGTGACGGCAGAGTAGCTGCGCTGTTCGGTCGCACGTCTCAACACAATTCAAACACTTCACTCGGCGCCAGGCGGAGCTGCTTCCACCTCGACTTCACTCTGCATGCAGCCGAGCGTAGCCGCCAGGAGATCGTGATCCTGTTCTATCACCTCGTTGCCGAACTCTCGGCCGGGATCCAGGACGAGCGCGGGATCCTGAGGAGCACGTGCGGCCCGCTGACCCAGTCCTGCTGGAAGACGTGTGCGTTGGAAATCGGCTGTGTACCTACGAGCGCCAGGACGAGGGCGCTGACCGGATACCCGACCTGATCCACTCGCACCTCGCGCGGAGCGCGACCTTGAAGGATCGCGGTGGCGGCCGAGGGCTCGATGGCGCCGAAGATCCACGCCGACGCTCCAGACGTCATCTCCGCCTCCATCGCGCGCCGCAGTGCGGCGGCTTCGGCGCGGTAGGCCGTGAGCGAATCGAGCGGCGTCGGCCAAGGGGAGGCCGTGTTGCGGGCGGCGATCTGTGGGAACCAGGCGGTTCGGTGAGGTGCGTCCAGTCGATCCAGGTAGTACTCGATCGACGGCGCCGTCATGAACGTGTGTACCACCCAGTCATCGGGTGAGAGACCCTCCGCGACCATTCTTCGCGCCACGTCACGGTCTGCGCCCTTGGCCCACGGCGGCGCGGCGAACCCGAAGGTGGGCGCAAGCGAGAGGAGCGAGATCACGAGCCAGAAGGTCAGAACGCCGCCGGCCGCGCGTTTGGGCATGCCGGCCAGTCCGCGCCCGATCAGCAGGACGAACGCCGGATAGGCGAGCAGATCCGTGCGGCCGAGCACATAGACCGGCGTGGCGACGAGCGATGCGCCCAGCAGACCCAGAAGCGGGAGGATCATCAGCGCCGCCTCCACGGCGAGCTGACGCTGCGCACACGCCCGCTTGGCCCGCGAGGATCGGGCCGCCTGACGCGCGGCCGCCGCCAGGCACAACACCCCCAGCGCGGCCGACAGCACGCTCCAGAACGCGGCCAAACTCCTTGGGGAGGGCAGCCCCACCGGCACAGTGGAAGCGGGCAGAGCCCCCGGGACGAAGACGCCCAGAGAATGGAGCGGGGCCAGCGCCAGCGGATGATCCATCCAGTACCGCGCCGTCCACGCGTTGAGAACGCGATGCGTCTCGAGCTGCGCGCTGGCCCCGATCCAGAGGGCCGCCCACGTGGCGAGCGCCGGCACGTGCCACCAGACCCACGATCGCAGGCGTGGTCGCCTGGCCGGATCGCCCAGCGGCCACAGGCAGAGGCTGGTCAGCACCAGGATGACCGCCACATGATGGGTGAGGCACAGCAGCACCGCCGCGATCGCCAGATAAGGTCCGGCCCGGGATCGTCCGAACAGCGTCTCCTTGACCGCCAGCACGAGCCCCGTGGCGAGCAGCAGCAACAGCGCGTAGGACCGCGCCTGATGAGCGTGAAAGACGCCGATGGCGGCCACGGCCATGAACGCCGCGGCCCAGCCGCCCCTCGCCGGATCCCGGCGGCGGGCCCACCACAGCAGCGCCAGCACCGTCAGCATGCCGGCCGTTGCGGAGACGGCGCGCACGCCCGCCTCCGAGTCGCCCAGCAGCGCCGTCGTCGGCTTCACGAGCAGGTAGAAGAGAGGCGGTGCATCGTCGGTGCGAAACAACGTCGTGAGCATCTCGCCCAGGGACAAGCGGACGGTGAGGGCGGTGTAGGCCTCGTCGCACCAGAGCGGCACGTGACCGAGGGCGGCCAGCCGCAGCACGGCCGCGAGCACCAGGATCGCGGCCAGAATCCCCCATTGGCGGTTGCCGCTCACCGATATAGGTTCTTGATCACACCCCATGTCGATGGCGTGGTCGGCGTCGGAATGCACGGGTTCGGCGGTCCGCAGTCGTGCCACTCGGGATGAAACACGCCGCCCTGAAGCGTGCACTCGTCCTCGCTCTGAACCAGCACGCAATCCTGACCGACGCAGCAGACGTAGTCGACCTGGCTCCAACACACGTAGGTGCCCTGTTCGTTGATGCCCATGCCGCCCAGGGCCGCATCGAAGAGCTGACCCGGACTCAAGCAGTTCGCGAAGCCGCCAAAGGGATTGGAGACCGACGGATCGGGGACGAGCTGCATCACGCCCGAACCGTAATAGCTGTAGGCGTAGCCGATGAAATAGTAGACGGGCAGGAAGTTGCCCTGCCAGGGATCGTTGGTCACCACGAAGGCCGTCCCTTCATTCGGGCCCGGCCAGTTGAGCGACGGGATCTCGAGCCCGTCGTTCGGGAAACAAGGCCCCCCTTCGGTGAACAACATAATGTTGGGAGGATAGTCGCTCAATCCGAACTGGACCCCGCACCACTCCTTGTCTTCCTCGAAGGCCGCCACAACATACCAGACCACCGGCAAGTAGGAGCTCACCGCGATCATGTTGTTCTGATCTTCACACTGGGTCAGCGGATCGACCTGGAAGTAGAGCTCGCACGGCATTGTCGGGTAGCGGTAGGACCAGTATCCCGGGTTGTAGTGGGCGATGAGCGCGCCGCCCGTCAAGTCGTGGGGATCGGCGTGGGCGGATTCGAGCGCGATCGTCAGCATGCAACACAACGCACAAAGGCTCACGATGGTTCGTCGCATGGTTCCACCTCCGTATGTTCCAGTCACTGTGCACCCTAGCTATCGCGTCACACTCATGAGTATACATCCGGTGAGCCTTCGGCGCCAAGCGCGCGGGACCGGTCCGCGGCGGCTGGCATGAACCGCGGACATGTCCTATGGTGGGGGCGGTCGGAATGGGAGGCTCGTCGTGCAGCGAAGGCCTTGGTGGAACATCGGATACAGGGTCGCGCTCCTGTGCGGCGTCCTGCTCTTTGGAGCGAGCTGGCTCCAATGCGGCCCGTCGCCGCGCCGGGACAACATCGTCCTGGTGACCCTGGACACCACCCGCGCCGACCGCCTGGGGTGCTACGGCTCGGCGGTCGCCGAGACGCCCGCGCTCGATCGGTTGGCGGAAGAAGCGCTGGTCTTCGACAATGCCATCACCACGGTGCCGCTGACGCTGCCGGCCCACAGCAGCATCCTGACCGGGAAGACCCCGCTGGGGCACGGCGTCCGCAACAACGGCAGCTTCCAGCTCCAGCCCAGGCACGAGACGCTCGCCGAGCTCCTTTCGCAACAGGGCTACACGACGGCCGCATTCGTGAGCTGCTATGTCGTCAGCCGCCGCTTCGGCATCGCCCAAGGGTTCGACGTCTACGACGACCGCCTCGCCACCCAGGAGCGCGGCGCCGAAGAGACCACGCGACAAGCCTTGCGCTGGCTACGGAGCGGCCCCGAGGAGCCCTTCTTCCTGTGGGTCCACTACTTCGATCCGCACACGCCCTGGCACCCACCCGAGCCCTTTGCCTCAACCACACGTGGCACCCCCTACGACGCCGAGATCAGCGCCATGGACGCCGGTCTGGGCAGGTTGCTGGACGCCCTGCAGCAGCACGGTTTGTATGACGATGCCCATATCATCGCGTTGGCGGATCACGGCGAGGGGCTGGGGGACCATCAGGAGCACGAGCACGGCATCTTCCTCTATGAAGAATGCCTGCGCATACCGTGGATCTGGAAGCTCCCCGGTGGGCGAGACCGCGGTCGCTCGGAGGCGCTCGTGGGTGTGGTGGACCTGATGCCGACATTGCTCGACTTCGTGGGGATTGCCGGACCGGAAGGCACCGAGGGAACATCGCTCCGGCCATTGCTTTCACACGGCCGTGCCCCGCGGCGCGCGGGCCTCTACGCGGAGACGCTCTACCCCTATTACAGCTACGAGTGGAGCCCGCTCTACGCCTGGCGCACCCCGGATTGGAAGTACATCGAGGCCCCACAGTCCGAGTTGTACAATCTGACCGCCGATGCAGGAGAACGAGAAAACCGAATCGATGATCGCGTACAGAAGACCGCGGCGCTGGCCCGCGAGCTGGAGCGATACCGACAGGCGCGCGGGGCCGACCGCGCGATCCCGGCTCAGGGGGACATCGACCCTGAAACCGCCCAGCAGCTTCTGAGCCTTGGCTACGTGTCGTCATCGGTCGGTTCGCGGGATGCGCCGGAGGATTCGCTGCCCGATCCGAAGACGCTGATCGGCTACCACGAGGCGTTCGAGCTGGCCCGCCGCGCCTTCGAAGAGGGTCGCTACGAGGAAGCCGTCGACGGCTGCCGGACCGTTCTGTCGGCCTACCCGGACAACCACTCGGCCACGATGCTGATCAGTCAGGCGCTGCTCAAAGCCGGCCGCCCTCAAGAGGCCCTGACCTGGATGGAGCGCCACATTGAGGCCGGCGCCGATCCCAACGCTTCGATCACCATGGGCCGGATCCTGCTGGCCCTCGACCGACCCGACGATGCGCGCGCGTGGCTGCGCCGTCAGGTGAGCGGCGGTGGACCCCAACAGGCCGCGGCGCACCAGCTCATCGGCGATGCGCTGCTCGCGCAGGAACGGCTCGAAGAGGCGCTGGATGCGTATGAGCGGACGGCCGCGTCGCGTTCCACCCCCGCACTGGCCCACAAGCGGGCGATGGTCTTGGCCCGTCTCGAGCGCTTCGACCAGGCGGCGGCGGTGTTCGCGGAAGGCGCGCGGCTGTCTCCACCGGACGAGGCGGGCGTCTGGCAGGGTTGGATCGAGGACGCACGACGGCTGGCAGACCTGGGCGTCCGGCGCCCGGCCGCGACGGACGACGCTTTGCGGGCACAGGTCCGATCCGCGGCGGGCCTGCAGATGCAAGCCCAGGCCCGCGGGTTGCTCGCGCAGGCCGCCGACGAGCGCGCGCGCGAGCTCATCCTGCAACTCGAGGGGGACCTGGCGTTGCAGAATCAGGACTGGCAGGCCGCGCGATCCTTCTACGCGCAGGCGGAGGCGTTGGGCGCCCACTCGCAGGACTTCTATCTGCGCTATGCCATGGCGTCCCTGGAGCAAGACGATCCGGCGGCCGCAGCCGATGTTCTCACGCGGGCGACGGGTCGCCTTCCCGATGCCGGCGGCCTGCTGCACTACAATCTGGCCTGCGCGCTGGCCCGGGCCGGCGATCCCGACGCAGCCATGAAGGCGCTCACCACCGCGGTCGACCGTGGCTATGCGAATCTCGCACAGTTCCGCGCCGATACCGACCTGCGAACCCTGCGTGCCCGCCAGGACTTCAGGAAGCTGGTCACCCGACTCGATCAAGACACCGCGCGGGACTAGAGCGCATCGGCCTCGTCCAGGGCAAATGCATGTTGGCCCGGCGGAGACAGATCCCGGCCTTCCGCGCGCCGCATTCAGCGCGTAGGATGAGCCCTGACCTCGAGGAGCCAGAGGGAGGACCACGATGGACTACGTCAACCTCGGCCGTACCGGCCTCAGGGTCTCGCGCATCGTCCTGGGCTGCATGACCTACGGCGATCCTGAATGGAGGCCGTGGATCCTGGACGAAGAGGAGGCCCGCGGTCACTTCCGCCGCGCGCTCGAGCTGGGTGTGAACTTCTTCGACACGGCGGACATGTACTCCAAGGGCCGCAGCGAAGAGGTCACCGGACGCCTGCTGGGGGAGATGGTTGCGCGCGACGAGGTGGTGGTGGCCAGCAAGGTCTTCTTTCCCACGGGGGAGAAGCCGAACCAGAGGGGCCTGTCGCGCAAACATGTGCTGGCAGCGTGCGATGCGTCTCTGCGTCGTCTGGGCATGGACCACATCGACCTCTACTACATCCATCGTCTGGATCCACACACACCGGTGGAGGAAACGCTAAGCGCCCTGGACAGCCTCGTGCGCGCCGGCAAGGTGCGTTACCTGGGGGCGAGCAGCATGGCCGCCTGGCAGTTCGCGCGCGCGCTGGCCGCATCCGAGCGCCACGGTTGGCACCGATTCGTGGCCATGCAGAACCACTACAACCTGGCCTATCGCGAGGAGGAGCGGGAGATGATTCCGCTGTGCATCGCCGAAGGGGTGGGGGTGGTCCCGTGGAGCCCCTTGGCGCGCGGTTTCCTGACCGGCAGCCGCACGAGATCCGAGCCGCGCACCACACGGCGCGCGCAGTCCGATCCCTTCGCCGACGAGCTCTACTTCACCGAGGATGATTTCAATGTTCTCGACGCCCTGCTGGAGGTGAGTCGTGCCCGCGGGGCCGCGCCCGCCCAGGTGGCCCTGGCCTGGCTGCTCTCGGTGCCCGGCGTCGTGGCGCCCGTCGTCGGATCCACGAAGATCGAACACATCGAGGATGCGGTGGCCGCGGCCGGCATCGTACTTCACGAGGAGGAGATCGCCAAGCTGGAGGAACCCTATCGACCTCACCCCGTGCTAGGGCACAAGCAACCCACGCCGCGTCGCATGGGCGAGTCGGGAGCATCGTTCTGAGCGGCGGCGGCGTTGGAATCCCCGCGACGGCGCACCGGGGCGCGCACCGCGATCGTGAACGAACGGAGGAGATGCCATGAAGGATTCAGCCTTGCGATCGGAGATCGAGGCCTTGCTGCGCGGCGGCCAGGCCCATGCAGAGACGGCGCAGATCCTGGAAAACGTGGGGCCGGCGGTCCGTCACAAGCGGGTGATGGCCGGACTGCCCACCATCTGGGAGTTGCTGGAGCACCTGCGGCTCGCGCAGGAGGACATCGTCCGCTACACGTTCGACGAATCCTGGGTCTCGCCCCCGTGGCCGGAAGGCTACTGGCCGAAGAAGACCGGCGTGGTGGATGACGAGCGTTGGAACAGCTCGCGACGCGGATTCCTGGAGGATCTCGAGGATCTCATCGCAAAACTCAAGGATCCGGACCTCGATCTCACCGCGCGGATCCCGCACGGCGGAGATCACACCTACCTGCGCGAGTTCCTGTTGGTGGCCGACCACAACGCCTACCACCTGGCGCAGATTGTGCAGCAACGCAAGCAGCTCGGGGACTGGCGGTCCGGGTAGGCGCACGTCCCGGCGCGCGGGCGTCGTCCGGCGGGCGACATCCGCGCGCGATCAGAAGCTCTCGCGCACGATGAACTCCTCGAGCGCCCGCTTGGGCGGCGTCGGGGGCCAGCTCTCCGGCACCCCGATCGGAATCATGCAGACGCGCGTGTACGTTTCGGGGATCTGCAAAACGCTGCGGGTCACTTCCTCGGGGACCGAATCGGTCGCGTACACCGTCCCGTATCCCAGTGTGCGCGCGGCCAGCATCAGCGTGCCCGCGGCCAGAGGCCCGTCGTGCTGGTTGTAGCTGGGCCAGCGCGAGTTGTTGTCGGTGAGCACGACCACATAGACCGGCGCAGAGAGGAATCCCTCATAGTAGGCGCGGGACAGGCGACGCCGCTCGGCGCGCTGTTCCTCGCTCGCGTTCGGGCGCTCGTGTTCCAGGAAGTAATGCTGGCGCCACTCGATGCAGGCCTCGATCATCGCGTGGATCCTGGCGCTGTCCTGCACCACCAGGAACTTCCAGGGCTGCTGGTTGCCGGAGGTGGGGGCCATACGCGCGGCGTCGAGGATCTTCATGAGGTGCTCTTCGGGAACCGGGATCGGCTGATACTTGCGGACGGAACGGCGAGCCTGGATCACGTCGAAGATGTCAGTGGAGCCGGCGAGCGGGTCGTCGGCGATGGCGGATTGTGCGCCACAAACGCCGATGCTTGCGGTGCCCGCCAGCGCGAGGAGCGCCGATGCGGCGACGTATTGCGAAGACAGCAGCTTCATGGGGGCCTCCTTCCAAATCCTCAGGACCGGTTGCGTGGGACGGGGCAGCTTCGCGGCCCGGTGGTGGCCGCGATCGCGATCCCATGGCAGATCTCTACGCACGCGACAGCACGGAGGATGCACTCGAGACTGAGGAGACATCACCGAAAGGTGCACCTGGATATGGAGTTGCAGCGATGCCCGAGATTGGCTGCGATTCCCCTCGACATCGTTCGCGGTGTGGGTGCTTGTTCGGGAAGACGATTTCGGAGTAGAAGGAAATGCGCGGGAGCACGCGCCCGCGAACCCGAACTTGGAGGTGAAAGATGAATACGAGGCGCACCTTTGCATGGGCGAGCGCTCTTCTTCTCAGCGGGTATTCGCTCTGGCCTTGTACCCCCCGCGCGGATCACGACGTAGAGCCGGAGCAAGAGCAGGAGCGGGAGTTGACGCTCGAGCAACTCCCCGCGCCGGTAAAGGCGACCGTCCTGCGCGAGGCGGGGGAGCAACGCATCCTGGAGATGGAAGAAGTCCGGATCGGTGAGCGGCTCTACTATGAGGCCGAGTGGATCCAGGACGAGATGGAGGTCGAGATCCAGGTGGCCCCCGACGGCACGTTGATCGGCCGCGAGGTCGAAGAAGTCGACGACGGGGACGAGGAGCCAGAGCACGACGACTAGCTCCACGACCCGGATCCCAGCACGACTGCTATCCACTTTGCACTCCGAGGACTCCTAAGAATCAGGAGTAGGAGGATTCATGGCGCGGTCGCAAGGATGTGTGGACCTGCAGGTCCGTTGCACCTACACTGAGGCTTGATGATCCTGCCGGTGAGGATCCGGCCCATGGCTCCGCGTCAAACCTCCGAGCAGACTTGCTCGGTCGATTCACGTGAGAGCTTCCTACGAGGAGGCCCCGATGAAACGATGCCTGGCCCTATGGATCGGGTGGGGGCTCCTGACGCTGGCGGTTGCTTGGCCTGAAAACGATCCGCTTCCGGAACCTGGACAAGCCCTTCTCCGGTTCGGGGATATCGAGATCACGGGCACCGCGAGCTTCACCCGCGAAACGACCCCGAAGGACACCAGCATCGTGATCTCGTTCTACACCGATAAGGGCGATTACCTTCACTTGGGCTGCTGTAAGCTGGCCGAGGGTGAGCTGAAGTGTGGTGTTCCGGGCAAGTCTCCCCAGTTCTGGTGCTTGGCCCACTTCGACACACGCCCCTACCTCGTCGAGAAGGGCACCGTCGCGGTCGACCGTCTCACCGAGCAGGAGATCGTCGGCTCGCTCGACGTCCGCACCATCGACGGACTGGTCGGATCCCTGCAGCCCGGGCCGCGCGTTACCGGCACGTTCCACGCGGTCTTCGACGCCGAAGGGCCGCGCTGATCGGGGGGACTACTTGGGCTACATTCGCACGATCTGGCGCGGGTGCACGCTCTGCTGTCCGGTCAACCTCACCGTGCACCCGCTGACCCCTGTGAAGCCGGCGAGTTGGGGGTCGATCAAGACGATGTACGGGGAATAGGGCGCGCGGAGGTTCCGGACCGCGCCCTCCCGGGCGCGAGGCCCCATGGCGCACACGATTCCATCACCTCCGCCGGTGGAACGCCGTTTCGGCGTCCTGCTGGCGGTGATGTTTCTCCAGCAGTGCTTCGGCGCGCTGACCTTTCCCGTCGCGCGCGCCGGGCTGGCGCACATCGAGCCCTTCACCTTCGCCTTCTTCCGCTTCATCCTGGCGGCCGTCGTCCTGCTCGGCATGGTGCGGGTGCGGCGCTACCGCGTCCCCATCGAGCGCAGTGACTATGGACGCATCGTGGGTCTGGGGGCCCTCATCATCTTCCTGAACCAGCTCACCTACCTGGCCGGCCAGGCCCTCACCGGCGCCGGCCATGGGGCGCTGCTCTTCGCGACGACGCCGATCTGGATTTTCGTGCTCGCGATGGTCCACCTGGGGGAGCGACCGCGTTGGCGGCGGTCGCTGGGCATCGCGCTGGCCCTGGCAGGCGTGGTCACCATCATGTCGACCGGGGTGGAAGCCTTCGGCCGCGAGTCGCTGCTGGGCGACGGGATCATCCTGGTCTCGGTGCTGGCCTGGGCCTACTACGCGATTCTGGGCAAGCCGCTGGCGACCAAGTACGGCGCCACGCGCGTGACCGCCTACGCACTGGCCTCGGGCGCGGTGCTCTATGCGCCGTTCGGTCTGGTGCGCGCGTTCACGTTCGACTACGGATCGGTGCCGCCCGCGGCCTGGCTGTCGGTCGCCTACGTCGGGTTGGGCACCTCGATCGGGTCCTACGTGCTCTGGTACTGGCTGCTCAAGCAGATGGAGGCCACGCGCGTAGCCGTCTTTCACAACGTCCAGCCGGTCATCGCCATCGTCCTGGCCCACCTATTCCTGGGCGAGCCGCTGGGGCCGACGTTCCTCGTCGGCGCGGCGGTGGTGCTGACGGGCGTGCTGATCACCGAGTTCTAGACCGCCGCGGCGAGCTGCCCGCCGTGTCGCCGCGCCACGCCGCCATCGCGCCGTGCCGCGTTCCCCCGCCATCCCGCCGCGCCACGCCGCCATCGCGCCGTGCCGCGTTCCCCCCGCCATCCCGCCGTCCCGGGTATGGTATGCTCATGATGGAGTGTATCCGCCGCGATCGACGGTGAAGGCGTATCGCCCAGGTTTCTCAGGGGAGGATTCCGCCATGACGGCTTCCGAGCGGCTCGTGTTCGATCCGACGCCCGAACCTGCGGGACGTCCGCCTGGCGCCGCGTGCGCGGGGCGCCGACGGCTCGGCGGGCCGCTCACCGCGTTGCTGGCGTGCGTCTCCGGCGCCACGGCCGCAACCCACACGGTCAATCCCGCGGGAACCGGCGACTACCCCACCATCCAGGCCGCGGTCACCGCCGCCGCGGCGGGCGACACGATCGCGCTCACCGACGGTGTCTTCACCGGACCCGGCAACCACAACATCGACCCCGAGGGCAAGGCCGTGGTCGTGCGATCGCAGGGCGGCGCGCCCGAGGCGTGCATCATCGACTGCCAGGGCAGCGAGAGCACTCCGCGGCGGGCGTTCTATTTCCATAGCTGGGAGGACGCCGACTGCGTCGTGGAAGCGATCACCATTCGCAACGGCTACGGGCTCGTCGAACCCTACGGCGCCAGCGGGGGCGGGGCGATCGTGTGCGACTTCGCCTCGCCCACGATTCGCGGGTGCGTGTTCAGCGCCAACGAGGCCTTCTTCGGCGCCGCGATCCTGGTCCTGGCCTCGTCGTGGCCGCGCATCGAGGCGTGCACGTTCACCGGCAACCATGCCGTGCTGGACGGGGCCGGCGTGGACTGCCGGGAAACGGCCGCTCCCCACGTTGTCGATTGTCTCTTTGTGGACAATGTGTCGGATCATCGGGCCGGTGGGATCATCGCCGACGAGTACGCCTCGCCGATCATCGAGGGCTGCACATTCATCGGCAATCACGCCGAGGATGGCGGCGGCGGCGGCTATAGCTGCGGGACTGCGGATCCGATCTTCCGCCACTGCACCTTCTACGCCAACTCGGCCGGCGTGAACGGCGCCGGCTTGAGCGCCTCGTGCCATGGGTTCCTTTTCGTCGAGAGCTGCATCATCGCCTTCAGCACCTCGGGCGAAGCGGTCACCTGCTTGAACGATGCCGAGGCAACCTTGACATGTTGCGACCTCTACGGCAACGCCGGCGGCGACTGGGTGGGCTTCATCGCCCCGCAGTACGGGGTGAACGGCAACTTCGCACAGGATCCGCTCTTCTGCGACGCCCCGGGCAGCGACCTGCGGCTGCACGGCGAGTCGCCCTGTTTGCCGCGCAACCATCCTCACGGTGAAGAAGGGTGTGGCGTGCTGGGCGCCTGGGGCGTCGGCTGTCCGGACACGGGCGCAGATCCGCGTTCGCTAGCCGAGGCCGATACGCGCGGGCTCCGGCTCGGTTTGCCCCATCCCAATCCGTTTCGTGCGCGGGTCACGTTCGACCTCGAGATCACAGGCGCAACGCAGATTGCCGGCGACAGCCCGGTGACGTTGTTCATCCACGATGCATCGGGCCGGGTGGTGCGCACCCTCTTGCGCCGAGGTCTCGAGCCGGGGACCTACCGGCGATCCTGGAACGGCCGCGACGACCGTGGGGCCGCGCTGCCCGCGGGTATCTACTACGGCAGCTTGCGTTGCGGCGACCGGATGATCGCGAGGCCCCTGCTGCGGCTGCGCTAGCTGCAGGCGTCGGGATTCTCGCGCGGCCCGCGCCGCATCCGGGCAAGCCGCGCGGCCCGCCGCCCGCGCCGCATCCGGGCAAGCCGCGCGGACCGCGGCTCGCACCACATCCAGGCAACTGCGCGGACCGCGGCCCTGCCCGTTTCCCGTCCCGGCTCTTGCGAGGATTGCTCCGCTCGGATAGTGTCTGGCCTTTCACTGGACCCAGGATCGGATGAGGTCTTCTATGTGCGGAGTCTTCGGTGTCTTCGGACACCCCAACGGCAAGCAGATCGCCAAGACGGGCATCTGGGCCGAGCAGCATCGTGGACAGGATGCGGCCGGCCTGGCCGGCCTGCGCATCACGGGATCGGGGCGGGGGCTGGTCGAGGTCGAGAAGGGCATGGGCAAGGTTCGCAATGTTTTCAGCGGGCCTGAGTTCGAGGACCTCGAGGGCGACGCGTGGATCGCCCACGTCCGTTACTCCACGCAGGGGAAGCCCTCCCGCCGCAACGCGCAGCCCCACTACGCGCAGAGCATCCACGGCAAGATCGCGATCGTCTCCAACGGGGACGTCGTCAACATGAACGAGCAGCGCTCGTTTCTCGATCAGCACAACATCCGAACCTACACCGAAAACGATGCCGAGCTGATCGCCGCGACCATCAACTACCAGGTGACCCTGCGCAATCGCGACATCCTGGAGGCGATCTCCCAGGCGATGGACCACATCGAGGGCGCCTTCTCCTCGCTGCTGCTGGCCGAATTCGACGATCGCCTCTTCGCCTTTCGGGACCAGCACGGTATCCGGCCGCTGTTCCTGGCGACCGTTCATGACGACGGCGCCACCTACTACATGTTTGCGTCCGAGACGAGCGCCTTCGAGTCCGCGTTGCCGCTGTACGGGCCGCGCGCCACGATGGACGTGCGCATGGTCGGTGCCGGAGAGGTGGTGGCGGTCGGCCCACGGGGCCTCGAGAGCTTCCAGGTGCGCGAGCCGAAGCGCGCGGCCTTCTGCCTGTTCGAGATCGTCTACTTCTCCCGCCCCGACAGCTATGCGTTCGGCACCTCGTTCCAGACCTGCCGCATCGAAGGCGGCAAGCGGCTTTTTGCGGAGAGCCCGGCCGATGTGCAGCTCGTCTCGCCGATTCCCAAGAGCGGCATTCCCGCGGCCATCGGCTACGCCATGGCCTCTGAGGCGCCTTACGTGGCGGCGGTGATCGAGAACCCCTCTTTCGAGATCGACTTCCAGCAGCTTCGCACGTTCATCGAATCGACCGAAAGCGAGCGGATGCTGATGGCTAAGCTCAAGTTCAATTGCATCGGCGATCTGGTGAAGAACTGCGACCTGGTGGTCGTGGATGACTCGATCGTGCGCGGCCTGGTTTCTCGGACCGTCCATGCATCGCTGAAGGAGCGGGGCGCCCGCAATGTCCACTTCCGGATCGCGTCGCCGCCGTATCGCTATCCCTGCTTCTACGGGATCGAGACCAAGAAGCGGTCCACGCTGGCGGCGGCCACGCGCACCGAGGAAGAGATCCGCAGGCAGATCGGCGAGCCCGCGTCACTGGCCTACCTGTCGCTCGAGGGACTGGTGGCATCGACCGGGCTCGCGAAGTGCCAGCTCTGCACCGCCTGCTTCGACGGCGACTACCCCGTTCCGCCGCGCAACGGAATGCTGGAGGGCGGCTGCGGCTAGGTTTGCCGGCGGGCGCCTGGGAAGCGTGAACGCGCGATCGGCCGGGGCCCCGAACAAAGGACGATCCAGTGCCTGCGAAGATCACGTGCCCGTCCTGTCACACTGAGGTTCCCGACACCAGCCGTTTCTGCCCGGCATGCGGGGGGCGTCTCGAAGATCCGTCCATGGCTCCGACCTTGCCCCCTGCCTCGCCCGTCAGCCCTTCCCCCGCATCGCCGGTGCGTCCTTCGTCGCGCGCGGCGGCCTCACGCCCGCCTTCGGCCGGCAGCGCGGCGCCGGGGCGATTCGGGCCCGGAGAAGTCCTCGCCGGCCGCTATCGCATCATCTCGCTGCTCGGACGGGGAGGCATGGGGGAGGTCTATCGGGCCGACGATCTCGAGCTGGAGCAGCCCGTTGCGCTCAAGTTCCTGCCCGAGAGTCTGACCCTCGATCCCCGCCGGCTGGCGCTGTTTCGCGACGAGGTGCGCATCGCGCGCCAGGTGTCGCACCGCAATGTCTGCCGCGTCTACGACATCGGTGAGATCAAGGGCCTCTACTACCTCTCGATGGAGTATGTCGACGGGGAGGACCTGGCCTCGCTGCTGCGGCGCATCGGCCGGCTGCCGGTCGACAAGGGCGTGGAGATCGCGCGGCAGCTCTGCGCCGGGCTGGCGGCCGCCCACGAAAAGGGGTTCATCCACCGCGATCTGAAGCCGGCCAACGTGATGATCGACGGACGGGGCGTGGTGCGGATCATGGACTTCGGATTGGCCGCGCTGGCCGAGGACGTCCAGGGGAATCGCGAGTTCGCCGGCACGCCGGCGTACATGGCCCCCGAGCAGTTCCGCGGTCAGGAGGCTTCGATCCGCAGCGATTTCTACGCCCTCGGATTGATCTTCTACGAGATCTTCACCGGCAAGCCGGTCTACAAGGGCGGCACGCCGATGGAGATTGCGCGCCAGCAGCGGGAGTCGTCTCCCGCGTCGCCGTCGTCGCTGGTCGGCGGGTTGGATCCGGCCATCGAGCGCGTCATTCTCAATTGCCTGGAAACCGCCCCCGAACTGCGACCGGCTTCGGCCATCGCGGTCGCGGCGGCTCTACCGGGGGGCGACCCGCTGGCGGCCGCGCTGGCCGCGGGGGAGACGCCTTCACCCGAGCTGGTGGCCGCCTCGGGCAAGCAGGGCGCCCTGCAAGCAGGTCGGGCCTGGGCCATCCTGGGCGGTGTGCTGTTCGCGATCGGCCTCACGGTGCTGACGTCGCGCCAGGTGCTGCTGACCGGCCGCATGACGTTCCCCAAGCCTCCGGCCGTGTTCATCGAGCGCGCCCGCGAGACGATCAAGACGCTAGGCCACACCGAGCCCCCACTCGACAGCGCGAGCGGCTTCAGCGCAAACGGCGCCTTCCTGAGGCATGTGGCCGCCCAGGACTCTTCGAATGCCAGGTGGCGCGAACTCGAGGCGCGACGTCCCGGCGCCGCGTTCTTCTGGTATCGCGAGAGTCCCGAGCATCTAATCGCCCGTGAAGTCGACGGGGAGGTCGATCGCACGGACCCACCGCAAGTGGTCCCGGGCATGAGACAGGTTCGTCTGGATCTCTTGGGGCGTTTGATCTACTTCGATGCCGTGCCGCCTCAGGCCGATACCCTGGTCGCCGCACGGACCGCGCCCGACTGGGCGGCGCTCTTCTCGGCCGCGGGCCTGGATGCCGAGCGTTTCGCCCCGACCGATTCGATGTGGACCCCGCCCGTCTACTGCGACACGCTCGCGGCCTGGGAAGGGAGCTTCGCCGAGGATCCGGGCACCGCCGTTCGTGTGGAGGCCGGCGCCTACCGGGGCAAGCCGGTCTACTTCCGCATCCTGGGCCCCTGGAGCCGCCCGGCTGCCATGGGTGCGGGTGCCGTGCGGGCCGGCATCCGCGCGTCGCAGGTCCTCAACGTGGTGCTGGTCTTGGCGGCAATGATCGGCGCGGGCTTAATCGTGCGGCGCAATCTGCGCCAGGGTCAGGGCGACCTGCGCGGTGCTTCCCGTTTGGCGCTCTTCGTGTTGACGGCCGACATGCTCTCGTGGCTGCTGGGCGCCGATCACGTTCCGTCGCCCGCGGATGAGCTCAACCTCTTCGTTCGTGGTGTGGGCGACGCGCTCTTCTTCGCCGCGTTTCTGTGGCTGCTCTACATGGCCCTCGAGCCGACGGTACGGCGACGCTGGCCGGAGCGGATCATCTCCTGGAGCCGCTTGTTGACAGGTCGCTTCCGCGATCCCCTGGTGGGGCGGGACATCCTGCTGGGAACGCTGTGCGGGACGGCATCCATGCTGGTGGCGCACACGGTGGTGCTGAGCCAGATCTGGACGGGCCAGCCGCCGCCGGTGCCCAATCCGAGCGGCCTGGGCACCCTCGGCAGCGCGGCCGCCGTCCTGAGCGCGCTGTTTCACAACCAGGTGGTCTCGCTCATGAACGCGCTCTTCTTTGTCTTCTTTCCCCTGTTGCTCTTCATCGTCTTCCGCAAGTTGTGGCTGGCGATCGGCCTGTTCTGGGCGGTATTGGTCGTGATGTTCACCGCAGCCACGGGCAACATGCTGATCGCGCTGGCGCCGGGCATCGCCATGGTGGGGCTGTGGATCTTCGCCGCGCTGCGCCTGGGATTGCTGGCTTCCTCGGCCACCTTCTTCACGTTCTTCGTGCTGCAGTCGCTGCCGATGACCACCGACACCTCCGCCTGGTTTCTGGGGCAGATGCTCCTGGGTGTGGGTGCGGTGGTGCTGCTGGCCCTCTTCGGGTTCCGCACGGCGGTGGGGAAGTAGCGCCAGATCTCGGGCCGGCGGCAGAGCAAGACCGGCTCCGCAATCGCTTGCAGAGCCGGTCTGAAGTGTTTGATCCCGAACGCCTAACGAATCACGACCAGACGGTCCTGCTGTGTGCCCTCGGTCGTCTGCAGCCGCACCCAGTAGGCTCCACTGGTGAGGGTCCGCCCCGCAGCGCGGCCGTCCCAGGAAAGCGTCATCGTGCCGGCTGCGGCCGGACCTTCATGAAGCCGCTGCACGAGGCGGCCGCTGAGGTCGAGCACGTCGAGACGCACGGGGCCCTGAGCGCTGCGCTCGCTGATCGACAGGCGCAGCGTCACCGCGCCTTCACGCGGCCCCCCGGCCAGATTCACCGGATTGGGACCCAGGCTCAGCCACCGGGTCTCGCCGGCCATCAGGCGGTCACCGATGCCGGAGGTATCCAGCGGCAGCATGGCCGCCTGGTAGATGTCCCGCGCGCCGCTCGTCGTCTGAACGAAGGCGACACACTGCATGTTGTCCGGGATCCAGGCGGGATTGAGAGGAATCTGCACATCGACCTGCTCGACGTCGCCCTGATTGACCAGCGAGATCGGAGTCTGCACACCGGCCCTCGTGATGTGATCGTAGGTGGTCCCTCCGTAGGAGAGACCGTCTTCGAGGACGATGATGTGAGCGCGCAGATTCACCAGCGTGGCCGGGTCGACCAGCTCGAAGGCGGCCGATACCTCCATGGTTGTGCCGTCGATGATGTAGCCGCCATCGATGGCGACGGGACTGACGCCTCCGGTCTCGGCCAGGCGGCTCTCGATCATCCCGCGGTAGATCGAGGCGGCTCCGCTGCAGGTGCCGGCGCCCACGTAGTCGTTCTCGCCGTCGATGATCACGTGGGGGATGTACTGCGTGCCGTAGAACGAGGCGCGCGAGTTGGTATAGCTGTTGGCGAAGGTATCGCTCACGTGATGCTCGGCGACGATCAACTGATCGGGATACTCACCGAGCACGACCTCCAGCCCGCACCGGGCGTTGGGGCACGCCCCTCACCAGGTTGCGCCGATGTCTTCGGCGAGGATAACCTTGGGCGCCGCCGCCTGAACCGGCGCCGCACACAGGGCCAGTCCCATCACCAGCAGCAAGAAACGCTTCGCAGCCTTTGGGATCATGCCGAACCTCCTTGCAAGGTGGTCTCGACCGGCGGGCGATCGAAACCGGCACAGAGAATGGACACACCTGAGACAGCATAGCAGCTCGGGCCGGGAATGGCTCAGCTAATCCCTTTCGAGATAAGGGGTTACGAAGTTGTAGTCGCAACCTGTCTGCATCGGGGGGGGGGCGGGCCGGGTCCGAGAGGTCGCCATCAGGATTCTTCGTTCCACCGGGTTTCGTTCCATGACCCGCGGTTACAGCCGCCGCCCGACGAACAGCTCGCGGTCATGCGGATCGATCACCGTCCGGACGTCGAATTCCACCGCTCGCAGCAACCTCAGCCAGGTCGCGCGCTCGAAGAGGCCCATGATGTGCCGGTCGAACAGCGGACGGACGCGAGGGCCTTCGCGCACTAGATAGGCGAAGTCGGCGGTGAAGGTGGTATCGGAGGGATCCGGATCGTAGTTCCACGCAATGTAACGCAGTGCCCGGTTGCCTTGGTCATGGCCGCCGTTCGTACTGCTCTCACGGAAACTCTCGCGTGTGCAATCGGGGGCGATCAACAAGGCGCCGCCGGGGCGACAGTGAAGCGCGGCGGTGGCGCAGGCCGCCTGCAGATCCGGCTCCGTGGTCAGGTACATGATTGCGTCGTGGATGAAGACGACATCGAAGGTCCGCTCGAGCCGCAGGGTGCGCATGTCGCCGACGATGTGCTCGCACTCGGGATTGAGCCGTCGGCTCACAGCGACCATACCCGGCGCCCGGTCGGTGAGGGTCATCGCGTAGTGATGTTTGAGGTGCGAGGCGTTGTTGCCGCCTCCCGAGCCCAGCTCCAGCATGGTGGGCGGATCGCCCGCGCCACGATGGGGGAGCACGGTGAGGAAGAAGGCGACCTCCTCGGCGTAGTCGGCCGGGGTCGACAGAACCGGCCACCAGTCGGCCAGATCGTGATAGAGCCTGGGTGGATGTCCGCCCCAATCCTGTTCCGGCTCACCCGCCGGTTTCGTGTCCGGATCCATTCCGACCTCGCAGTCACTCGCAACGGGCGTGTCGACTCCGACCTCGCAATCACTCGCAACGGGCGTGTCGACCGTGCTTGCTGCGGAGAACAGAGTCGTGGCGCGCACACGTTAGGGGCGCCGGAGGCAGCGAGCCAGGAAATTCACGAGGACAGACAAAGCAACAAAGTGTATTTTATCCCCCGGCGAAGCCCGCAATATCCTGCGAGCACGCCTCCCACGGGCTCTTCCGCGCGTGGAGGCCCCGGCGAACCCATCCCGGCGGAGGGATCTCGATCTGCCACCTACTCCGGCTAGCTGGTATCATTGAGCGTGGAATCTCCCTAGACCGCATTCATCCCGGGAGGATCGCCATGCGGCCCGTCCGATTGCCGTCCCTCGTGTTCATCCCGCTGCTCATCCTTGGTGTGTTCCCCGCGCAGGGGGAACAGGTGATCGTCAACGGTGACTTCGAGCTGCCGTTCGATCCCGAGTGGGAGTCGTCCCTCAGCGGTCTGGGCGCCGTCATCGAACGCGGAACAAGTTTCGACCCCGATCCCGACTACGAGGCCCACTTGGCGCACACCGGCGGCGGCTACGTGCGCCTCGCGCAGCGGGTGCACGTGCCGGACACCGAGATCGAAGCATTCCTGCGCTTTCGTCTTCACGCAACGGCCACCACCGAGGCCTGGGCGGCGGCCGGCATCGTGCTGGAATACCTGGACGAGTCCCTGGTGACGCTGGGCGAGACGCGGATCGCGACCTGGACCCGCCATTGTCCATGGGAGCCGGGCCCCGATCTTCATCTCATCGAGGTGCCCGGCGACACGTGGATGGACTACGCCTTCAACGTGACCGAGGAGCTGGGCGAGCTGCCGGCAGTGGACCCGACCGCGGTGCGCTACATCCAGCTCCAGCTCTACATCCAGACCTACGAGTGCTGAGGGGCCACGATCACTGCGGAGGTCTCCGCGGACGATCTCAGCTTTGACTTCGGGCAGGACCGCGTCTACCTGATCGTCGACCACGTGCTGGTCGACGACGACGCGCTCGGCGCGTCGCTGGGCGATGGCGACGGCCTCGTCGACTACGGCGAGACCATCGAGCTGACGATCGGCCTGCACAACATGGGCCATCTCGACGGCCTGGATGTGACCGCTCTGCTCCAGACCCAGGCCGCTTTCAGCACCATCCCGCAGCCCGACGCGTTCTACCCGTTGATCCCCGCGGGCGAGGTGGCGGTGAACGAGACGCCCTTCGTCATCCACGTGACCCACGACGTGCCCGATCAGGAGATGCTGCCCTTCACCGTGGCCGTCAGTGAGGATCCCTCCGAGCTGTTCTTCGATCTCGTGGCACAGGCCCCCGAGTACCTGGTGGGCGCCGTGGTGATCGACGATTCCCAGGGCGGCAACGGCAACGGCATCGCCGATCCGGGCGAGACGCTCGACGTCACGTTGCAGGTCGAGAACACCGGCAGCAGCGGCACGCCCGACCTGACCGCGGTGCTGCAGAGCGCCACCGAGCACTTTGCGACTGCCGGCGAGCCCCACGATCTGGGATCGATCGCACCCGGCACCGTCGCCGTCGAGGATGGCTTCGTCGTCTCCGTCGCGCCCTCGTGCCCCCCGATCTACACGCACCAGCTACGGCTGGTGATGACCGGCCCCGGGTGGTCGGCGCCCTACGTCGCGGCGCCCGCCTTCCTTTTCAACGTGGGGAGCATCTTCAGCGACGATATGGAAACCGGCAGCGCGTCGTGGACCCACTACGCCGGCGGGAGCGGCTGGGTGGACGACTGGCACCTCGAAACGCGCCGCAACCACACCTACGCCGGTCAGACCAGTTGGAAGTGTGGCCGCGAGGGCAATCTGTCGTACAATCCGAACAACTACGCATTGCTCGAAACGGCGCCGTTCGACCTGCCACCGGGCGGCCGCCTGGAGTTCTGGCACTGGATGAAGGCCGAGGTCAGCGAGATCTACCCCGGCTACTGTTTCGACGGCGGGCGGATCGAGATCTCCACCGACGGTGGGGCGACCTGGACCGCGCTCGAGCCGGAGGGCGGGTATCCGTATCGTATCCGTACCGCCTCGGGCCAGGGGCCGTTCCCCGGCGAAACACCGGTCTGGTCGGGCAGCCACGACTGGACCGAAGTCTGGGTGGACCTGAGCGGCTACGATGGCGCCGCGCAACTCCGGTGGGCGTTCGGCAGCAACGCGGCGATCAACAAGGAAGGCTGGTACATCGACGACGTGCGCGTCGTGGTGCCGCCCACGTCCGCGGTGTCGGCCGAGCAGGGAAGCGTCATCCGCCCTCGCCTCCATCCGATCGCGCCCAATCCACTGCGGTCGGTCAACGGGGGGCAGGCATCGCGTCCGGCGCTCATTCGGTACGTCCTGCCCACGCGTTCACGCGTCGAGATCGAGGTCTACGATGTTACCGGACGCAGCGTGCGACGGCTCCTTGACGGGACCGTCGCGGCCGGAGAGCACCGGCTGGTATGGGATGGATGCGGCGGCGACGGCCGTCCGGTGTCTGCCGGCACCTACTACTGCCGGCTGACGGTGGGGCCGCACCGGCAGACGCAGCGAGTCACCGTGGTGCGCTGAGCGCGCCCTGGGGATATGGACACACAGGAAGGAGAGTCGCCATGATGCGCGGATCTGCATGGATCCTGGTCCTACTCTGGCTCTGCGTCCCGGTGGCGCGAGCCGACAACCTGGTCATCAATCCCGGCTTCGAATCGGCCTTCCTGCCCGACTGGGTGCAGTCGAGCAACGGCTACAGTTACACGATCGAGCGGGGCACGGGCTTCGAGCCCGACCCGGACTACGAAGCCCACGTCATCAAGAACACCGGGACGGGTTGGGCGCGACTCAGCCAGACGGTCTGGATTCCGGAGACACAGGTCGAGTTCTCGGTGCGGGCGAAGCTCTACGCCTACGCCACCTCCTCGGCCTGGGGCGCCTCGGCGATCGCGATCGAGTACTTGGATGAAGCCGAGGTCGTCCTGGGTGAGACGCGCATCGCGAGCTGGACCACCTACTGCACATGGACCAGCGGCCCTGCGCTCCACATCATGGCCGGTGCCAGCAACCTCTGGTACGACTACGCCTTCAACATCGCCGATGAATTGCAGAACCTTCCCGCGGTCGATCCCGCGGAGGTGCGCTACCTGCGCGTCTCCTTGTACGCACAAGCGTACGACTGCTGAGGCGGGTCCGAGATCGCGGAGGTCTCCGCGGATGATTTCGTTCTGGACTTCGGACTCGACCGTATCTACCTGACGCTCGACGAGCTCTTCCTCGACGACGACGCCTTCGGCGCCTCGCACGGCGACGGGGACGGCGTGCCCGAATTCGGCGAGACGATCGAGGCGCGCACCGCCTTGCACAACATCGGTCACCTGGATGCCTTTGGCGTTACCGGTGAGTTGGGCACGACGTCGGCCTACGTCGCGATCAGCCAAGGCTCCGCGACCTTCGGGGACATTCCCGGTGGCGAGACGTCCACCAACAGCACGCCCTTCGTCTTCCACATTACCCACGACGTCCCGGACGGGGAGGCGCTGGGGTTCACTCTCCAGGTGAGTGAAGATCCCGGCGTCCTCGAGTTCGACACGGTCGCCCATGCGCCCGGCTATCTCATCGGGGTGATCGACATCGACGATTCGGCGGGTAACGGCAACGGTCAGCCCGATCCCGGGGAGACCGTTGCGCTGAGCCTCCTCATCGAGAACACGGGCGGCAGCCCGACGCCGGAGCTGTCGGCCGCGTTGGGCAGCGGCAGCGCGTACTTCCTGGCCGATCCCACATCCCGCCCCATCGGGGTGCTGGCGCCCGGGGAGCAAAGGGAGGAGAGCGGGTTCGAGGTGACCATCGACAACGGTTGCCCGCCGGTCTACACCGGGCTGCTGCGCCTCGTCTTCTCGGGGCCCGAGCACTACACGGCGGCCGGGCCCTTCCTGCTCTGCGTGGGCGAGATCTTCGCCGACGACATGGAGGACGGCTCCGCCTCCTGGACGCACTATACACCCTCGGCCCCGTGGACCGACCAGTGGCATCTGGAAACCTACCGCAACCACACCTACGCGGGGCAGACGAGCTGGAAGTGCGGCGGCGAGGGGTCGTTGACCTACGGCAACCAGAACTATGCCCTCCTCGAGACCGCCCCGTTCGAGCTGCCGGCCGGCGCGCGGCTGGAGTTCTGGCACTGGATGGACGCCGAGGCCAGCGCGGCCTACCCCGACTCCTGCTACGACGGTGGTCTGCTCGAGATCTCGACCGACGGCGGCGCGAGCTGGACGCAGCTCTTCTCGCAGCGCGGCTACACCCACCTGATCCGCGACGGCAGCGTGCCGGGCCCGTTCCCGTCGGGTACGCCGGTCTGGTCCGGGGCGTTCGATTGGACCGAGGAGTGGGTGGATCTCTCCGGCTTCGAAGGGCCGGCGCAGGTTCGCTTCGCCTTCGGCAGCGACGGGGCCGACGTGCGCGAAGGCTGGTACGTGGACGATGTGCGCATCGTGTTGCCGGCCGCGTCGAACGCCTCGGGGACAGCGTCCCGCGTGGTGCGCCCCGTGCTCCTCCCGGTCGCGCCCAACCCACTGGCGGTGGGCTCTGCAGGGAGTCGCGGGGGGGTCACGCTGCGCTTCGCGCTGCCGCAGGCGACCACCGGCAGCCTGGCCGTCTTCGACGCCGGCGGTCGGCTGGTGCGGCTGCTGGCGAGCGGGAAGCTGGACGCGGGCGACCAGCGCGTGGAGTGGGACGGCCGCGGCGCGAACGGGCGGCCGGTGCCGGCAGGGACCTACTACTGCCGCCTGAGCGCCGGGCCGGTCGCGAGCACGCAGCGGATCACGGTGGTCTGGTAGGCCGCCGGAAGCCCTCGCTCGCCGGCCGAGGGAACCTGCGGTCGTGCGGGATGATGGCGCCTCGGGACAGCGAGTTGATGATGGGGCCGCCCCGGCCATGGGGGCGGCCCTTATCCGATGTGCGCCCGGCATGGGCACAGACTTGGAGGTGGAAGTCCTCTCCTGAGCA
>CAZPGB010000035.1:0-12181 GCA_964585945.1 uncultured bacterium
CACTTTCTTAGCACCCGGAGGCTTCTCTGTCTTCAGGAATCACGAATAATCCGGGGTAGAAGCCCATGCCGATGGCGCTGGTGTCGGTGATCGTGTTGGCGAAGTAGTCGGAGAAGCCCTCGTGCAGGTTGGACGGGGCCCACTCGGGCAGGTAGGCATACATCGTCGCCAGGTGCCCGTACTCGTGGTACACCACGTCGGCGATCTCGGCCGTATTGGGACAGGGACCGCCCGCGGCGAGAAAGGTCATGCGCGGGGCTTCGGGCACGAGGCTGGCGAACGCGTTGCAGGTTCCTTGGGTGGCGTCGTTCGACACGATCGTCACGGGACGGTCGAGCAGCGTGAAGCTTTCATCGAAACGCTTGAGGCGCGCGTGGGCCGTCTGCGTGTGAAAGAAGACGGCCCGCGACGGCGCCTGCGCATCGAGGGAGTCCCACACGACCTCGACCGGGGACTGCGGACTGGAAAGCAGGATCTCGGGGATCGGGCCCCCGGCGAAGTCCTCGAAGACGACCGCGTAGGGGCCGGCCAGGACCGCCTGCACCACTAGGCTGTCCGGGTTTTCCACGGTCAATTCTTCGAAAAGAAAGCCGCCCTGCTCGTCGGTCACCGCGCTGCCCAGCATCGTCTCGCCCTCGAAGGCGAAGATCGCCAGGTTGGGATAGTCGACCAGGATCTCGGGTCCGAAGGGGGTCTGATCGTGGATCCAGCCGGCAACCGATCCGGAGATCGTCTCGGCCGCCGCGGCGATACCGGGGTCGGCGGGAAGAAGCCGCCCCGCGTTCATCAGCAGCGATTCGCGCTCGAGCAGCTCGCCCGTGTGCGCGTCGACCAGCATGCGCCACGCGCCGTGGGGATTCTCGGTGTGACACCGTAGACGCCAGGCCAGCCGGTCGGCGTCCAGGCCCGAGAAGCGGCGGGCCACCACGACCAGCTCGCCCTGGTGCCAGTGCGTCTCAGCCGGCGGCTCCAGGCCCTGCAGCCCCAGTTCGCGGGCCCGCTCCAGCGTGATCGTGGGCCGCGTGCGGGCAAGCTCGATCCCGGGGGCGGTGCGCGTCTTGACGTAGAGCGGGCTGCCGTCGGCTGCAAAAGCGAAGTTCAAGCGCGAGCCCTCCACCGGAAGGCCGGCGTGGGTCTGCCGGTAGCTGCGGTACTCGATGTGGCCCGCCCGGCGCGCGTCCACAGCGTCCAGCTCCGCCGCCTCCAGTCCCAGCAGCGCCCCGTGCCGGGCCACGAAGCCCTGCGCGAACTGGGCCGGGGGAGACAGCGCCGGCAGACGCCCGCGAGCGCTGAACGTGCCGCCATCCGCAGGGTCCCAGCCGAGCGTCCACCCGTGCAGATCCTCGGCCAGGGCTTCAAGCGCGGCGGGCTGCGAGAGCGGGTGCGCGGCCTCGTTGGTCGGAGTCTGCGCGGCCGCAGCGGGACGTGCCGCACCCAGCGCGACCGGCAGCGAGCCGAGGACCAGGGCCAGCAACAACGCTGGCAGAACCCCGGTCCGCAGATGGATCATCCGGAGAGGATCATGCCGGTGTGTGCGTTGCGGACGAGGGCTGCATTCGAGGGACGAGAAGGGCCGGAATGGGGGTCTCGGCGTCATGGTGCCTCCCTGTTTGCATGTCGCGGAGCGTCACTCTACCACGCGGGGGCGGCCTGCCGCGAGCCCCCTGCCCTCCCCCACGAGAAGGCCCTACGCAGCGCCCAGGACGCAGGTTACCGGCCGGCGGCGGGCCGATGCCCGTGATTTCGTGTAGAATGACAGGGGTGCATCCCGCGGCATGAGCGGGCACCCCATCCAAGGAGTGATCGATGAACTGCAAGCCCTTCGTAGCGCTTCGGCCGTTCCGCCCCCTGGCTGTCCTGGCGGCTCTGCTGGGCGTGGCCGTGCTGACGATCCTGGCATTCCACCTCGGCCCCGGCGACGACGAATCCGCCTTCGAGCCCTGGCGCGCCGACAAGGTGCGCCATTCACGGCTGCCCGGAGACGGCCTGCCGCCGCGCGCGCCGGATCAGCACTTCTTCAACGAGCGCGCCTTTCCCGCGGGCGTGATTCCGATCGAGCGGTGGCAAGCGGCCCAGCTCGCGGCGTCCGAGCTGCGGGACGAGGCCCGCGCGGAGGCGGTCCGCCGCGCCGAGGCCGGTCTGCGCACCGAGACGTGGGAGCCGGCCGGGCCGACCAACATCGGCGGCCGCATCACCGACCTGGTCGTCGATCCGACCGACGCGAACATCGTCTACGCCGGCGCGGCTGAAGGGGGCGTCCTGCGCACCACCGACGGCGGCCAGTCGTGGACGCCTCTCTTCGACGATCAGCCCAGCCTGGCGATCGGCGCGGTGGCGATCGATCCGAGCGACCCGAGCGTGGTCTATGCCGGCACCGGGGAGGTGAACCCGGGCGGGGGCAGCGTGGCCTACGGCGGGGCGGGCGTGTTCCGGTCGGTGGACCAGGGCGAGAGCTGGGAGCCGCTGGGACTCGAGAACACCGGCTCGATCGGCCGCATCGTCATCGATCCCGCCGACAGCCAGCGGATCTTCGTGGCCGCGATGGGGCGGCTGTGGGTGAACAACCCCGAGCGAGGCGTCTACCGCACGACCGACGGGGGCGCCACCTGGGACCGGGTGCTGCACGTCAGCGACTCCACCGGCTGTGTGGATCTGATCATGCGCCCCGACGACACCGACGTCATCTTGGCGGCGATGTGGCAGCGCGTGCGCCGGCCCGAGTACTACGACTACGGCGGCCCCACCTGCGCGGTGTACAAGTCGACCGACGGCGGGGATAGCTGGAGTCTGGTCGGCGGCGGCCTGCCTTCGCCCGGCGCCAACAGCGGGCGCATCGGTCTCAGTTTGTGCGCATCACAGCCCGACGTGATGCACGCCGTCTACGCCGACCGCACGGGATACTTCGCCGGGTTGTACGAATCCACCAACGGCGGGCAGTCGTGGACGCGCACCAACGACGGCGCCCTGGGCGACGTGTTTGCCTCCTATGGCTGGTGGTTTGGCAACGTGCGCACGCACCCGATCAATCCAGACTGGATCTACGTCCTCGGGCTGCCGTTCTACCGCAGCACCAACGGCGGGCAGTCGTACTACGACGCCAGCGACAACATGCACGTCGACCACCACGGCCTGGCGTTCGGGCCCGGCCCGAATCCGGTGATCTACAATGGGAACGACGGCGGCGTCTATCGCTCGACCGACGGCGGCTCGGCGTGGACGAAGCTGCCCGATCTTCCCATTCTTCAGGTGTACCGGGTGGCCCTGGATGCGGGCAATCCCGATGCGATCTACTGCGGCTCGCAGGACAACGGCACCTGCCGCACGTTGACCGGGGCGTTGAACGACTGGCAGGGGATCTTCGGAGGCGACGGGTTCCAGCCCCTCGTCCATCCGAATGACTCCAACCGCATCTGGGCCCAGTACCAGTACGGGAGCCTCTACTACTCGAGCAACGGGGGCTACAACTGGTCCTACGCGCAGAACGGCATCGGCTACAGCGACCGGCGCAATTGGAATTCGCCGCTGGTCCAAGACCCGACTCACGCCGACACCCGATACTTCGGCACGCAGAAGCTCTACCGCAATTCGGGCAACACGAGCTGGACGGCCGTCAGCGGCGATCTGACCGGCGGTCCGCACCTGGGCAACAGCGGACAGGTCAACGGGATCCTCACCACGATCGGCGTCTCGCCGCTCGATGGCCAGATCATCTGGACCGGCAGCGACGACGGCTACGTGCAGGTGACCACCGATGGCTGCGCGTCGTGGAGCGACGTGTCCGACGGTCTGCCCGAGCGCTGGATCACCAGCGTGCGGCCCGACCCGTTCGACACGCAGACGGCGTACGTCACGGTGAGCGGCTGGCGGTGGGGCGAGCCGTTGCCCCACGTCTACCGCACCTCCGACGTGGGGAGCACCTGGCAGCCGATCGCCGGGAACCTGCCCGAGGCGCCGGTGAACGACCTGCTCGCCGATCCGGTCTATCCGGACCGCCTGGTCGTGGCGACCGACGTCGGTGTCTATCAGACGACCGACGGCGGTGCGCACTGGAGCATGCTGGGCGCCGACCTGCCGCGCGTGGTCGTGACGTCGCTGGCGTTAGAGCCCGTGACGAGAGAGCTCCACGCCGGCACCTACGGGCGCAGCATGTTCGTTTGCACGCTGGGCGATCTGTCGGAGATCGATCCCGAGGGTGAGCTCACGGCCGGACCCGCCGCACCCGGCCTCATCGGGCGACTCGACTCTTGCCGGCCCAATCCGGCACGCACGCAGACACGCATCTCGTGGGAGCTGCGCGCCCCGGCGCGCATCGAGGTGGAGGTTTTCACCGTCTCGGGACGGCGCATCTGGGGACGTCAGTTGGACCCCGCGGCGGCCGGGTTCGGTTTCGCGGACTGGGATCTGCGCGACCAGCAGGGCCACCCGGTTCCCACCGGTGCCTACTTCGCGCAGGCGCACGCCGACGGACGCCCGATCGGGGCGCGTACGATCATCGTGCAGCGCTGACGGAGCGGCACCGGGGCGTCGTCACTCGTCGCCCGACGATCCCAGGAGCCCGGTTGGTTTTCGCAGGTGGGGTATCGAGCAGGGCATCATCACGGCCGCCTGCGCGTGTAGGTCGTCTCAACGGCCTTCGCCTCTCTGCCGTCCGGCAGCACGTTGTAGGCGGTGATCGTGAGATGGTCGTGATCGATCCGCTCGAAGACGGTCTTCCAGCCCCACGGAGGTTGATCGGGGCCGACCGCATATTCTCCGATCACCATGAATCCCGTCTCCGTGCGATTCCCCTCCGATAGCATGATCCCGTAGTTCATGTGGAAGTCATCCACCCAGGACAACTGGAACGTGTTGGTGACCGCATTGAAGGCGATCGTTTCCTCCCCGGCTCGGGGCTGGCCCTGAAGCATTCCCTCGTAGGTATGACGCAGGAAGCGCCCGCCCAGAAGGGGCCGGAACTCGCCCTTCACCGGGGACTCGTCGGCGAGCTCGTCCGGGCGAAACCAGGTGCGGCAGGTGCCCTCCCATGAGCCGACGAGAGATTGCAGGAAGGCCTGCGAGGTGGTTCCGGGCTCTTGAGCAGCCTCCGACGGATCGCCCCCGGCGGCCGAGGCGGAATGCGCGAATGCCGGCGCGAGGAAGACGCCGATTACCGCGCCGGAGAACTCGAGAATCGCCATGGCTTGTTGCTCCTCATTGCGTTGATCTGCGCTCTGATCTGCGAGCCGGGAACCGTCGCATCGGGCATGCGCTCACCGTTCATCCTGTCGTGCGACGAGGGATCGTATCACGTCGGCGCCCTCCGCGCTCAGCCCCAGCAGCGGCAGGTCCTTCTCCAGACGGCCCGGGGATCCGAATCCGCCCGCGTATCCGTTCAGGCGCGCGGCAGCGGTGGAGCGCACCAGGTCCTTCGTGGTCGGGTAGTAGCGTTCCATCTCCCGGAGGAGCTGCGGGAAACGGCGCAGGTTGTGCTTCTGATGATAGTCCTCGGCCGGATAGAACACGCCCACCGGCTCCAACGCGGTGTGGATCGGCTGGCCACGCCTCGCTTCCTCCTGGACCTGCTTGCGGAGGAATGCGCGTCGCTGCGTCTCGGTATGGTGGAAGACGACCGCGCGGTACTGACGGCTATAGGAAGGCGCCCACGGATCGTGGCTGCGCCAGAAGATGTCCAGCAACCGCTCGAACGTGATGCGGGACGGATCGAAGACGATCTCCACCGACTCGGTGTGATCCCCGAGCCCATGGTAGGTCGGATCGACGCGTGTTCCACCGGTGTAGCCGACGCGCGTCTGCAGGACCCCGGGCAGGCTCCCGAACTGGGAGTCCGGACCCCAGAATCACCCCAAGGCGAAGGTGGCGGTCTCGGTGGCGACGGGCTTGCTCGCATCGATGGGGGGCAGACTCGATGCAGCAGGCCTGAGGCCGGACGATGACGGGCCGGCCACCGGGCTTGCCTGAAGCGATCCGGCCAGCACCCCCGCTCCGAGAGCGCGGGTGATCCATGGAAGCAACGACATGGTGACTCCCCCTTGAGACTCTTCTTCGGCGGTACGCGACCGCCCGGCGTGGGCTAGAGACCCGCACCGGGCGGCGCGCAGTGGGGTATCGCCCGAGTTCCCCCCGATCCAGGTCCTCCTCCCATCGGCATCAGGCGATACCCAAGAGTGTGGGGAAAGTTCACCTCCTTGCTCGGCTTGCCCGGCTTCCGGTGTTTCTGGGCCGCTTCTTTCGGGCGCGGGTCTCGGCCCGGCGCGCCAGGATCATCAGGCCGTGCTCCTCGCAATAGAGTCGCGCGAGCTGCAGGTCCCGGCCCATGGTCCACGCCGGCCGGCGACCGCAGCGGCGATCCTCGTAGCCGTCTTCCAACCACATGCACCCGACGTGCCGCAGCGGAGGCGGCACGTAGTGCACGAATCGATTGCCTCCGGACATCACCCACAGTCCGTGCGAGCTGCGACGAATCGTGGGCGGATCGATCGCAAGAATCATGGCTGCCTCTTCCCAGGAGATGGACCGCAAACCTTCCCTGGGCGGGGCGCGGTCAACGTCGTCGAGCGACGCGCCGCGCGATTCGGCGGAGAGCGTGCGGAAACTCATCGCGCCTCCTCCTGCATCCGTGCGATGGGGGTCGCACTGTCGGCTGGTGGCCGCGGTGCATCGAGGAGGACCTCGCCACGAGTATAGGCAGGTTGGGCCCACGCGTCCCGCCGGTGCGCCTCTCAGCCGCACAATGGCGGATGAATGCGCCAACGGCGCTGCTCGGCGAGGATTGCAAAGATCGCGCGATGCGCGCCGCGCGAGGGGGTGGCGCTTATGGAGACGGCGCCGGATCCTGCGGGCCGCCGACACCGCGTTGCGAGAGAGCGCGGGCTTTCGAAAGCGCTCGTGCGGCTTCCTCGGTGCGGCCCAGTACCTGCAGCACCTGGCCCAACTGTGCCCAGGCCTGCGCGGATTCGGGCTCCAGTTGCGCGGCCCGCTCCAACGGCTCCACCGCTTCCGGGATGCGACCGGTGTTGACCAGGAGCGCACCCAGGTTGGCCCACGCCATGGCGTAGCTCGGATCGAGCGCGACCGAACGCCGCAGGTGCTTCTCGGCTTCCTCGGGACGGCCTTCGTTCATGCTCAGCACACCGAGGTTGTTCTCGATCCGGTGGCGCTCGTCAGTGAACTCGAGGGCCCGCTCGTAGGCCTCCCGGGCGCCGGCCAGATCGCCCCGCCGCTCACGGATCACGCCCAGGATGCGCAGCGTCTCGGAGTGATCGGGGTCGATCGCGAGGGCCCGGTCGAGGGCCTCCTGCGCCGCGCTCAGGTCCCCCCGGTTCAGGTACATGCTGGCCAGATTGGCCAGCGTCTTTGCGTTTTGTGGATCGCTGCCGATCGCCTCCTCGTAGGCTCGCCGCGCGGCCTCAACGTCGCCCCGCTCGGCCAGAAGGTTGGCCAGATTGGCGCGGGCCTCAGCCAGGTTCGGATCCAGCCGCAGCGCCTGGCGCAGGGCCATCTCGCTGGCCTGCAGATTCCCCTTCGCCTTCCAGGCGATGCTGTCGTGGAAGTGCGCCAGCGCCAGGTTCTCCCGGTGTGCGCGCGCAGGCAGGTTGGTGGCGACGGCCGCAGCCAGCGCCAGCGCCACGGCCACGAGCACGGCGCGATGACGTCCTTCGCGCCAGGCAGCGTGCGCTTCGGTCAGGCCCAACGCTGCCAGCAGAATCAGAAACGGCACGATCGGGACCCGGTAGCGGGCGCACACGAAGAAGGCCACCACCCCGGCCATGTAGAGCAGGATGAACGCCACCGGCACCCCGACGGCGATGCCCCGCCGCCGCCATCCGAGCGCGACGCCCAGCACCGCGAGGGGCAGCACGAGGCCGAATCCCAACAGCGGCAGCTTCATCAACGGCGCGTAAGCCCGCAGATGGGGGATCGAGGAGTTGTTGCCGATCTCGACCGCCGTCCAGAAGAGGCCGAGCTTGCGCAGCATCAATCCCAGCCACTCGCCCGGTTGTTCGCGGATGAACTCGAAGGCCCGTCCGAACCAGTAGTCGGAGACCTCCGACTCCTTGAGCTCCCTGCCGGCCGCACGCTCGGCGATCTTGATCGTGTCGAACCGTCCGCCCCACCAGTCGCCCCGCGTGCCCGGCACGACGGCCGTGCGCCCGTCGGATTCGGGGTTGTTGCCGATGTAGAAATTCACGCCGCCCTGCGAGGCGATGAAGACGAAGTCGTCGCCGGCGGTGACGTTGTAGATCGTGACCACGGCGATCGGCGCGAGCATCGCCAGCACCAGGGTCACCGCGACCAGGACGCGAAGGCCCCTGCGCCGCGCGCGCCACAACAGCCAGAGGACGACCGGCACGAAGACGAGGATGTTGGGCCGCGCGATGGCCGCCAGCCCGAGCAACAATCCGGCGGCGAATCCCCAGGCGGGGGATCGGGGGGGCTGGGACGCGTCGCGTTCCCATCCGAGCGTGCGCAGGAGCGCGTAGAAGGAGGCCAGGATGAGGAACACGAACAGGATCGGGATGAGAAGCTCGTTGTCGAAGTAGATGAGGATCCAGTAGAGCGCGGCCATCGCCCCCGCGATGCGGCCGGTGTTCTCCGAGAAGAGGCGCCGGCCGATCAGGTAGATCAGCACGCAGCTTCCAGCGCCCAGGACCGCCTGCACGAGGCGCGGCAGAAGATAATCGTGCCCGCCGATGGCGTAGATGGCGGCCAGGAAGAAGGTATAGAGCGGCGCTCGGAAGAAGGGTCCCTCGGGCGCCCAGGTCCCTTGCGCCAACTGCCAGGCCCACTGATCGTGGTAGGCCGGATCCATGAGGGGTGCGTCGAATTGCGGATTGGCCTGCGCCTGCAGGACGTAGATCACGCGCACCACAAGCGCCAGGCTGAAGATCAGCATTCCGGGCAGCAACGGGGAGCGCAGCCAAGGCGGCGCCATTTCGCGGGCAGGCCCGGTCTTGGCCCGGCGGGGCTTGCTCTTGCGTGCGCGTCCCATCCGTCTACTGCCTCCGGCCTCGGTCCTGGGCGGCTATCTTCCAGTGTTGCTCTTCGAGAGATCCTTCGCCAGCCCGCACCCGGCAGAACTGCGGCTGAAGGGGCGGCTTGCGCTTGGGAGGGCCAGCCTACTGAAGGCGCGCGATCAGCGTCAAGGCGGGCGGGGTCCCGGCGTCATCCGCAGACGGCGCGCTTCGCCGGCATCGCAGCAGCCGGCGGCGGCGCGCAGCTATCTTTGTGCGGAGCTTTGGGAAACGAACATCGAGGCCCCGTGTATGGGGACCCGGACGGGCCCCGCGGGCAGCGGGACGGCGAGCGCCCGCCCTCCGCGAACACACGCGCCGACCCCCGGGGGATCTGGTATGCTCAACTCGTTGGCGGATTGGGCTTTGCAGTCAGAGGCTCTCTGGGCGACGATAGGGACGTCGGTGAGCCACATCCGCGCAGAGGACAGGCGGCGCGGATCACGCCGCCGAGAGGCCAGAAGACGATTCCGGCCGCAGCCAAGGGCTGGCCGCCGGGCACGAGGAGAATCCGAATCATGCACCAGTCGAGGCGACGGGCGAGGGGACACTTCTGGACCGGCGCGCTGATGGCGTTGGCGGGCGTTACCTTGGGCGCGTGCGCCGCGCAGGCCGCGCCGGGGTGCGACCCGGTCGCCCCCAACGAGGACACCGGCAAGGGGGCGGACACGGTGAGGTCGAAGGCGGTTCCCGGCCTGGCGCTCACCTGCTATCCCGGCGTGCTCTACGCGCAGGAGGGAGCCTGGACGTTCCTGCTGCACGGAAGCGATGCCCTGGACGTGGCCGGCGCGCACCTGGCGATCGCCGGACGGCATGTCCCTGCGGAGCGCCTCACCTACTCGACGCCGAAGTCGCTGCTGGTGGATTTCGTCTACTCCGAGGCGCCGATGTCGGGCACCGCGGAGCTGGTCCTCGAACGGATCGACGGCACCGAGGCGCGGGTTTCGATCGATCTCGAGCCTTCCGCCCCCATTCCTCCCGACGAACGCCAGGATGATCTGGTGCGCGTCCAGATGAAGCAGGGCGTCCTGCTCTACCCGCTGCACGGGTTCCCTGGGGATGGCATCGCGAAGCGCAGCGTGGAAGATCTGGGCGGCGACGAGGCGTTTCGGTTCCTGCTCCACGAGCTCCAGATCACCGAGCTGAAGAAGATCATGTCGCGGTATGCGGAGGACGACAGCGTCCAGTGGGATGCGCGCTACCTGCGCGAGCAGGTCTACCCCGGCAAGACGCTCCGGCAGTACATCATCTATCTCGACCCCGATCGTTCCGAGGCCGCCTATCGGGAGATCTTCCTGGCGTTCGACGAGGTGGAGGGTGCGTTCCTGAATCGGGACCACCGCAAGGCGTCGCGGGGGCATTAGGAGCAGCGCGGCGGGCGGGGATCGGCGGTGCCTCACGACGGGTACGCGGCAGACGTCAGCGAGTCCAGAATCCTGCAGCACTCTGGTCAAGAGTTTCCGAAGCATACATCCAGGTGCCGCCCGAGTCCCCGTGGTCCACACTGCTTCTACCGCGCTACGATCAGTTTCCGGATCATCCGTTGATCGCCAAGGTCTGCACGCACCAGATATACCCCAGACACCGAAGCGGACCACGTGGCCAAGGGCGCCAAGGTGAGGCGATGGCGTCCAGCGGACAGAACCCCACCAGCCGACGCTGCGATGATTCGCCCCTGGATGTCGATTACATCCAGGCGGACATGGTTCTGCCGGTCCAGCTCGAGAAAGATGGGGCCGCCAGGCGTTCCGCACGGGCAGGTGGTCCATAGCCTGCATCGCGCCCCAGGTGGGGATCCGAGGTCGTTGCTCAGGCCGGCACTCGCGTCGGTGAAGGACAGCGAAACTGCAAAGGCATCTCGATCGCCACAGAATTCGGGGCAGAAGGCCCCACCGGTGGTTGGGAAGTCGCTGGACCAGGACACTCCCGTCACCGCGACTCGCCCGGGCTCAGGCATCGTGAATCCATGTACTGTCTCAAGATTGCAGCCGCCCACGTACGTACTGGCACACAGGCGACTGGCGGAGACGTCGAGTACACCTACGAAGACATCTGCGTTTCCGCTGTGCTGAGAGAACGGCGCTGATCCCACAATCGGGAAGTTGTCCGAGTACGTGTGCCCGGCTACGTAGACATTACCCAAGGGTCCCTCCAAGATGCCTTCTCCAGTATCACCACTGGATCCGCCAAGGAAGGTCCCGAATGCCATGCCTGAGCCGTCGTTGATGAGCTTGGCAACAAAGGCGTCCCGACTTCCCCCAAGCTCGGTGTCAAAGGCGCTTGCCGTTACGGGAAAATCCTGTGACATCGTGTACCCGGTGCACAAAACACTCCCGTCGGCTTCGACAATGAAACGGAGAATGCCGTCGTCTTCGCTTCCCCCCAGGAACGTTCCGTAGACCACCTCGCTCGCTATGGGATCAAACTTCAGCACGAAACCGTCTCCAGCACCATTGTGCGTCGGGTCGAAGGAGTCCGGGGTCGCTGGAAAGGAAGCGGAATAAGTGTAGCCCGTAATCACCACGTCCCCGTTTGCCCCGGCGGCCATGTCCCACGGCTCCTCCTTGAAGGGGCCGCCGACATAGGTGGCCTGAATCAGGACCCCGGTGCTCAGATCGAAGCAGGCAACGAAAAGGTCCCAATTGCCGTTCCAGGAGGGGTCGTAGGCATTTGCCGTTACAGGGAAGTCATTGCTTTCCGTATACCCCGTGACACAGACAAGGTCGTTGCCGAGCAGCGCGATGCTTCTCGCCTTGTCCCCGGCAGTGCCGCCCAAGTATGTGCCGTATAGCAATCTCGTTCCCGTGGGATCGAACTTCACGAGGTAGGCATCGTTGTTATAGCCGGTGAGCTCCGGAAACGCCGCGTCGGGAGTGACCGGGAAATCCTGGGAGCTGGTAACGCCGACGATGTAGATGTTGCCCTCGGCGTCGACGGCGGCATCGCGGCACACGTCGCGTCCATTACTGCCCAAGAAACTGGCGTGGAGAAGCGTGCTGCCGTCCGAGCTCAATCGTCCGAAGAAGCCTTCGGAGATGTTTGCGTACGTGGTGTCGAAGGCGCCAGGGGTAGCGGGGAAATCGCTCGAGTAGGTTTCACCAACCAGCAGCAGATCACCGTTGGCGAAGCAGGCCATCTGCCAACCCATATCGCGCCCCCCCCCCCCCCCC
>CAZPGB010000035.1:12191-64249 GCA_964585945.1 uncultured bacterium
AAATGTTCCCCAGTCAAAGCTGAGGCTCTGGGCGGCACTGTCGGAGAACGCGAAGCCGCAACACAGCAACGCTAGAACAGGACACAGGGCATGCCGAATCCACGACCCAGGAGAAGCACACATACAATATCCCCTTGTCTGTTTGGCGCTCACTCGGTTTGTGCAGGTCACATTGGGCAAGAGCCCAGCATGCGCATTACCAGAACCAGCGGGATCGCCGACAGCGCAGACGGCCTTGGGTCCGGGAACCCACCCGAGTCACTGCGAGGACGCTGTCTCAACCGTGGTGATTATCCCACGGGGAGGCGAGCGGTGTCAAATCGGCTCGACGATGGCCCACATGTGATGCGTGGGTCGAGATTGACCGGGGACATCCGGATCGAGGCGAACCGCATGCGACGCACTACATGACTGAAGCACTCTCGGCGCAGCATGCACAAAGGCAGGTTGCACGCGCTCTGCGCGCATGCCACCTGCCCTTCTTCAATCCTTCTCGAATCCTTCTCGAATCCGCTGTCCCGGCCCCCGAAGCAGCGCCCCGTCGCCGGAGCCTAGAGGTTGGAGTCGATCTTCTTCGTGATCTGGTCCTTGCTCTGCAGGCCCACGAAGCGATCCACTTCCTTGCCGCCCTTGATGAACACGACTGTGGGAACGGCCATCACCCCGAACCGCTTGGCGGTCTCAGGAGCCTTGGCGACGTCGCAGTGACCGATGACGGCCTTTCCATCGTACGTCTGCTTCAGCTCGTCGAGAATCGGCTCGAGCTTCTTGCACGGCTGGCACCAGACGGCTGAGAAGTCCAGGACCGCCAGCTTGTCGACATCCAATATCTCGGACTGCAGGTTCTCATCGGTGATTTCGATCATGGTTCCGCCTCCTGATTGCTTCCTCCAAAGACTGGCAGTCTGCCTTCCCGAAGGGCTGAATTCAAGCCTGTAGCCGGGGCCGATCGCCCACGTCTCGGCCTGGTCTCTGGAATCCCCGTCCCGACCCGGGCGCGGGGCCGGTACTCGGACCTTGCGCACGACGCGAGCATGGTTCCTTCGCGCCCGCCGGGTGGCTATACTGCCGTAGCAGTGCAAGGTTCCAGAGGGGAGGGAGGGGCAGATGCAACGAGCGCATCATGGCGCGATGCTGGGGGTTGTGGGGATCGTTCTCGCCGCGGGAATCGCCGTCGGCCCCCCGCCGGCCACGGCCGGGGGTGCCGGGACGGGGGGAGCCGGTCTGGGCGTTGCCCACGCGCAACTCCAAGTAGTCCAGTCCGATGCGGGCCTGGCGGCCGGCGGGCCGGACCAGAGTCATGGGGGCGGACGCCTGGTGGGGATGCCCGCGCCACCGTTCATCCTGCCGCGCATCGGCCAGGAGGGCGAGGTGGCCAGCGACACGCTCTTCGACGCCTACGGCCTGACGCTGCTGGCCTTCTGGACCACCCATTGCGCCGAGTGCACCCGCCGAATGGAGGTCTGCCAGGAGCTGTACGACTGGGGCGCTCCCAAAGGTCTGCAGGTCATCGGCATCAACTTCGACGATCACCCCTCGGCCAAGATGCGCAGCATCGCCCGCAGCGCGGGGCCCCGTCTGATGCACTTGTACGATCCGGGCGGCAGGATGGCCTCCATCTATGAAGCCGGGTCGCACAGCTACAGCGCCTTCCTGGTGGATGCCCGCGGCGTGATTCGCGCGGTCTACTACGAAATCATGCCCGACGAGCTGTGGGACCTGCGCCCGACGATCTCCGGGCTGTTGGAGGAGGCGTTGACCGGCGAGGTGTTCGAGATCGGCGAGGCCGCCCCCGGCGGGACGGACTCCGGACGCGAGGCAGAGCCGACCGGCGCCCCCGACACCGGGACCATCTCGGGACGCCGGCCCGGCGAGATGCCCCCCTTCGATCGCCCCGGGGTGCGCCAGGACCTGGGCTTCATCGCGCAGCAGAAGATCGAGCTGCACGGCCGCGGCCGCCTGCGCTGGATGCACATCGACACCACCGGCACCGGGGCGGTGGGATCGAACAACGAGCCGCTGGTGCCCGGTCCGTCGTTGCGGCACCGGATGGAGCTGGAGCTGGCCTACGCGATCACCCCGCGGCTGAAAGCGGGCGCGTTGATCCGCATCAGCAACGAAGGGGAAATGGTGCTGCGCAGCGGGCCCGACTACCTCTCCAACCCGTGGGGCAGCTTCTTCATGCGCTGGGACGCGCGCGCGCGGGTGCCGCTGCTGGGCCAGCTCGAGTCCAGCCTGATCGGCGGATACTACCGCGTGCACTTCACCCCCCTGACACTGATGCGCTGGGATCAGGACGACACGCCGATCAGCGGCGGCCAGCGGGCGCAGGGGTGCGGCGTCTGCGGCGGCGAGGCCGGCATGGCCGGATTCATCCGCTCCGAGAGCCTGGAGCAACTCGGCCCCGATCTCGCCTTCGAAGGCGCGCGCTGGAATCTGACCTTCCTGGACCGGTTCGACCTGACAGCGCTCTACGCGCGGCCGCAGACGCCGCTGCCCGAGGACCGCAGCGGCTGCTACACCACCGACAGCGACACCACCTACTTTCACCAGGACCTCTACGCGGCGCGCTTGAAGATGCACGTGGGCATGCCCTGGGGGTCTGAGCCGGCGGAGGTGGCCGCGACCGGCATCTTCGTCAACGAGAACGAGGATTTGCCGGGGTGCCCGCTGGGGAAGGAGGACATTCCGCCCTTCCAGGACGCGGTGCTGGCCGGCGACGTGCGCGTGCCGTTTCCCGGCCGCACGGTGGTCTTCGCCGAGGGCGCGCTCTGCGAGTGGAAGAACAAGTGCTTGGGGGATGCCGATCTTTGCCCCTCGACTCAGAGCGGCGACGCTCTCTTGGCCGGCGTCGAGCGGGAATGGCGCGCGGGGGAGGGCCGCCTCCTGGGCATCTCCACCAAGGGCTTGATGTCGCGCATGGAGCTGGCCTACACGCGCATCAGCGCCGACTTCCTCTCCGCCTACAGCGCGCTCTCCTACGAGACCAACTTCCAGGGGCTGCGTTTCTCGATGCGCACCGACTGGGGGCCGGTCGGGGTGGGCCTCTTCTACAAGTCGGTCAAGCCCATCCAGGAGATCGCGCCACCCTCGTTCGCGGAGGAGCTCGATCAGCGCAAGCGGACGGCCAGTGTTTGGGCCGACGCCGAGGTGTGGCGTGGCGGCGTGCTGATGGCCGGGGCGGTGTTCGAGGACCGCGACGTCTATCAGGGGGAGGATCTCGGCCGGCTCGGTCCCCAATCCTATGGCACCTTGATCCTCAGCTTCGATCAGGAGATTGCGCCGCAGTGCTCGCTGCTGGGCGAGATGGAATGGCTCGACGGCGAGTACAAGGAAGGTGTTCAAGAGGGGACGCGGTTGCAGGAGGTGACGCGCGAGTACACCTCCACGGTATTCCGCCTGATGGTCGACGTGGAGTTCTAGTTCGCGGTTGCGCGGATTTCAGGGCCGCGCTGCGGTCGGGCCGGTTTCCCGGAGACCGGCGCGGTCGCTTGACCCTGCGGCGACGCTCGCGGCCCGATCGCAGCCCAGGTCTGCTCCTGCGGTGGCCTTGCTCGCGGCCCGATCGCCGCCTAGACCTGCTCCTGGGGCCGGAAGTGGATCGGCAGCTCGATCGTGACGGTCGTGCCCACGTTCTCGGTGCTGTCGAGCGTCACCTTGCCCCCGTGTATCTCGACCGCCTCGCGCGCGATCGACAAACCCAGGCCGGTACCCTCTCCGGCGTGATGCTTCGCGTTGGGCGCGCGGATGAACTCCAGGAACACGTCCGAGCGAATCGCATCCGGAATGCCGATGCCCTCATCCGCAATCACGAGACGCAGGCGATCCCCGGCAGCCGATAGAGCAACCCGCACCGTGCCCCCGGAGTGCGAGTACTTGATGGCGTTGTGGAGGAGGTTCTCGAAGGCGAAGCGAAGGTCCTCCCGCACCCCCCAATCGAGATGGCCCGGTTCCATCGACTCGGTTTCCACCCGCACATCGCGCATCCGGGCGAAGGGTTGCAGGCTGTCGAGCGTCTCGGACAGGAGGTGGGTGACGTCGAGCTTCTGCTCCCAGAGCGCCGTCTTCTGGCCTTCCCGGATCTTGGCCAAGTTCAGCAGATCGTTCACGATCAGGAGCAGCCCTTCGGCGCGCTCGACCGCCCCTTCGATCAGCCGCCGACCCCGCTCACTCTGGCAGTCGACGTAGCCCTGCGTGATCGCGTCCAGCGTGGTCTTGATCGTCCCCAGCGGCGAGCGCAGCTGGTGGGCGGACAAGCGCATGTAGTGGGACTTGCGCCGCTCGATCTCGTGAATCTCCTCCAGCGCGCGCTCGAGCTGCGCCGTCTTGTCGCCCAGGCTCATGGTGGTCTCCAGCAGCCGCAGGCTGCCCTGACGCAGACGCGCGGTGATGCGGCCGGTGAGGTAGACGGTGCCGAAGACGGTCACCGCCAGCACGACCACCGACGGGTTGTACACCGAATCGAAGACGTCCGGCCACAGCGTGCTGGCGTGGCGGGGAAGCAGGCCCGTACGCTCGGCGAGGTGCATGACCAGAGTCGCCGCGCAGACCAGCGCGGCGATCAGGTACATGGTGCGCGTGGAAAGCAGAAGCGTGCCGATCACCATATGAAACACGAAGAACGGCAGAATCGGACTCGCGAGGCTGCCGGAGAAGTGGACGGTGACGAGCAGCGCGGTCAAATCCAGCGCGATCTGGAGGATCGCGGCGGTCTTCAGGAAGTCGGGCGAGCGCACCGCGTCGGGGCGGGACCGCAGCAGGCGCAGGAAGACGAGGTTGTACGCCATGACGGCGGCGGCGACGTAGAAGAGACCTGGTCGCAGGTCGGGGAAGCTCAACCGTGGGCCGAACAGCGCCGCTGCCGCCAGACACAGAACGGCCAGCCAGCGCAGATTGACGAACCAGCGCAGACGCCCGTACAGCTCGTGCGCGAGCGTGAAGGCGAACGCGATCTGGCTCATGATCCGCGGGAGGTGGCTTCCGCGAGGACGTCGAGCAGCTTCTCCGGTTTGACGGGCTTCTCCAGGTAGTAGTCGTGGGGCGCCGAGGCGTCCTCCACGGCCAACCGGTACTTGTAGAGCTCATCCACGCCGGTGAGCATGATGATCGGAATTTGCTTGGTGGCGGAGTCCTGCTTGATCTTGCGCGCCACGTCGTAGCCTTCGGCGATGTGATCGAGCATCACATCGAGCACGATGGCGTCGGGAGGGCTCTGCGCCACCGCCGCGAGCGCCTCCTTGCCGCTGGTCGCGGTCCGCACCTCGAACTTCGACTCCAGGATGGCGCTGGCGGCCTCCAGGAAGACCGTGTCATCGTCCACCAGCAGCACCGTTTTCTTCCCCATGGTCCCTCCTCGCCCGGCGGGCCGCATCCTGCTCGTCGAATCGCTCTGGCCGGATCGACGACTGTTGCCGGGCCTGCATGTCTCTAACCTACATGGGATTGGCGCGGGCAGGCAAGAGGAACGTCCTCGTCCCGCGCGCGGGCCCCCGCCCCTGGACAGCCCTGCATCCCACGGCTACAGTAACCCGCTTAACAGCACGCCCGGCAGGCGGGATCCCTGGTAGACTGCGGGGCGCAAGGTGCGGAGGTGCTGGTGGCCGTCGATCGCCAAGCCGTGGAGCGGATCCTCGAGCGCGCAGAGGCGCGCAATCGCGCGACCCTGCTGGAGCCCGAGGTCTACAAGATCCTGGCGGCGGCGGCCATCGACGTGCCCAGCCACGCGGTCTTCTGGAACGCCGACGAGATCGACGACGAGGTGCTGGAGTCGGTCCCGGGCCTTGAGGTCGTGGCCAAGGTCGTCTCACCCCGGATCGCCCACAAGTCCGAGTTCGGCGGGGTGCGCTTCATCGCGAAGACCGCCGACGCGGTGCGCGCCGTGCTGCACGACTTCGCGCGGCGCGCCGCCGAGCAAGAACTGGGCCCGGTCGGCGTGCTGGTGGCCGAGCGGCTGGATTTGCGCACCGGGCCCGGTGCGGAGCTGCTTCTGTCGCTGCGGCTCGACCGGGCCTTCGGTCCGGTGATCTCCTTCGGCCTGGGCGGCGTCACCACCGAATACTGGGGCAAGAACCTGCGGGCCGGCCGCACGCTGGCCATCCGGCCCGCGAACGATCTGGCCGCTTCACCCAGGGTGGCGGCCGAGATGGTGAGCGGCACCGTGGCCGGTGACTTCCTGGCCGGCCGCGTGCGCGGACAGGAGGCGCCGCTCGTGGCGCCCGGCACGGCCGAGGGGGCCGTCCAGGCGCTGGCCGAGCTGGCCGAGGCCTTCAACCCGCTCAACCACGACGGACCCTGGACGCTCGAGGAGCTGGAGATCAACCCGCTGGCGGTCGACGCGCACGGCCGGCTGGTGGCGCTCGACGGCCTGGGCCGCTTCTCGCAGACGAAGGAGGAGGTGCGGCCGCGGCCGGTGCGCAAGCTCAAGTCGCTGCTCGAGCCGAAGCTGATCCTCCTGATCGGGGTCTCGTCACGCGCCATGAACCCCGGTCGGATCATCTTGCGCAACCTGCTGGCTTCGCCGCGTTACTCGCCCAAGACCCTGGGCATCATGCACCCGACCGAGAAGCTGATCGACGGCGTGGCCTGCTACCGTTCGCCCGAGCAGCTTCCCAACGGCATCGACATGGCGGTGGTGACCGTGCCCGCCAGCGACGAGCTGGTCGACATGATGATCGAGCTGGCCCAGCTCGGGAAGGTCGAGACCTTCACGCTGATCAGCTCGGGCTTCGGCGAGACGGCGGCGGGTGAGCAGCTCCAGCAGCGACTGCACCGCTTCATCCTCGAGACCCGCGATCGTCCCGACGGCGGCATCCTCGTCAATGGACCCAACTGTCTGGGCATCGTCAGCTCGCCCGGCGACTACAACACCTTCTTTCTGCCGCCGTACAAGCTGGCGATCCACAAGGACGGTGTCGGCGGGGACAACCTGGCGTCGGTGAGTCAGTCGGGCGCTTTCCTGGTGTGCCAGATGTCGCGGCTTGGCCACTACATCACCCCGCGCTACTCGATCAGCTTCGGCAACCAGATCGATGTGTCCGTATCCGACTACGTACGCTACTTCAGCCGCGAGGAGAAGGTGAAGGTGATCTCGGTCTACGTGGAGGGATTCCAGCCCTTCGACGGCCGGGCGCTGATCGCCGCGTCCCAGGAGGCGCGCGCGGCCGGCAAGGCGATCATCATCTACAAGACCGGTCGCACCGCCGCGGGCGCCAAGGCCGCCAGCTCGCACACCGCGGCGATCGCCGGCGACTACGCGGTGGCCGAGCAGTGCTTCGAGCACGCCGGCATCCAGGTGGCATCCGACCTGGAGTCCTTCGCCGAGTGGATGAAGGTCTACACGCTGCTGGGGAACCGCCGCGTGCGCGGCCGGCGGGTGGCCATCATGACCAACGCCGGCTTCGAGACCACCGTGGCCTCCGACCGGCTGGGCTACCTGAAGCTGGCCGACTTCGCGCCCCACACGTGGGAGCGGATGCGGGCCGGTCTGCCCAAGGCCATTGTCGACTTCCGCAATCCGCTCGACGCCACGCCCATCACGCCGACGCCGGCCTATTTGAACTGCGTGGATGCAATGGCGGAGGATCCCAACGTCGACTGCCTGCTGATCTCCTGCGTGCCGCTCACCCTGGCGGTCAACGTCCTGCCGCCCGGGGCGGGCCACAAAGAGAACCTCTACTCGGAGGACTCGCTCGGGATGGGGTTCGTGCGCATCTTCAAGCGCACCCGCAAGCCGATGGTCTTCTGCGTCGACGCGGGCGAGATCTACGATCCGCTGGTCAACCTGCTGCAGGATCACGGTGCGCCGACATTTCGTCGGATCGACGACGGCATGCTTGCATTGTCCAACTTCGTGCGTGACCGTCTGGCTCGCCAGCGGGACGGCGCGACCGCGGAGCGAACGCCGGAGCGCACCTTGCGCTGGGAGGTGGGCGCTGGGAGGCGGGCGCCGCGCGGCGTGTCTCGCGGACCGGCGAGCGCGAGCAAATCGAATCCAAGCAAGCGGGAGAGGGGGGTGTGATCTACCATGCGTAAGGTGTTGGTCTTCTCCGTGCTGCTCCTGCTCGGGCTGGTCGGCTCCCAGTGGCTGCCCGGCGTGATCGGTCCGGGCTATGGCACCTTCGGCGACATCGTCCGCGTGCTGACCATGGCCGGGCTCTCCTTCATCATGATCCGGGTGGGGTACGAGTTCGACCTCGACAAGTCCAACCTCGGGCAGTACGGCTGGGACTACGTAATTGCCTTCACCGCCGCGAGCTTTCCCTGGATCTTCGCCACGGTCTACTTCGTCTTCGTGCTGCTGCCGCCGGACGTCTGGGGCACCATGGCCGCGTGGCAGGAGAGCCTGCTGGCCGGGCGCTTCGCCGCTCCGACCTCGGCGGGCGTGCTCTTCTCGATGCTCGCCGCGGCGGGATTGGGTGCGACCTGGCTGTTTCGCAAGGCCCGCATCCTGGCCATCTTCGATGATCTGGACACCGTGCTGCTCATGATTCCCCTCAAGATGCTCATGGTCGGCCTGGCCTGGCAGCTCGGCGTGATCGTGGTGGTGATGGCCGTCATGCTGGCGGTGGCCTACGTCTTCCTGCACCGCATCCGCATCCCCGTCACCTGGCCCTGGGTGCTCGCCTACGCCGCGGGCATCACCGCGGTCAGCGAAGTGGTCTACAAGGGTTCGAAGCTGATCGATGAGTCGGTCCCGATCCACATCGAGGTGCTGCTGCCCGCATTCGTGCTGGGCTGCGTGTTGGCCTATCCGAAGTCCGCCGAGAGCAAGGAGGTCGGGGGCAAGCCACAGAATGAAGAGCACGACGCTCACGTCGGGCACGAGGTCATCGAAACGCCGACCGAGAAGCGCGTGACCGCGATCGTGGCCGGCGTCTTCATGGTACTGGTCGGCTTGTCGATGCCCATGATCCTCGCCGGCGACTCGGCGGGTCAGGGCGGGGCGACGGCCACTGCGGTCGCGCCCTCGTTGCGTGCCGGCGGTTCCCCCGCGGCCGAGGCCACCGCGGCGCAAGTGGGCGCAGCGCGCGAGATCGGTCGCGTCACCGCCGCTCAGCCCCCGATGGGCTGGGGCATGATCGCACTGCACGTGCTGATCGTGACCATCCTCTCCAACCTGGGCAAGATGTTCCCTGCGTTCTGCTACCGCCGGGAAGCGCACTGGCGCGAGCGGATGGCGGTCGCCGTCGGCATGTGGCCCCGCGGCGAGGTGGGTGCCGGCGTGCTGGTTATTTCGTTGAGCTACGGCATCGGCGGACCGATCGTCACCATCGCCATGCTCAGCCTGGCGCTCAACCTTCTGCTGACCGGGGTGTTCATCTACGCCGTCAAGCGGCTCACCGCGCCGCTGCCGGCCTATCAGGCGGGCGACGCGATCGGCGGCCCTGCGGCGTAGAGGCGGCGGCATCACCCCCATGATTCGGGGAGGTCCCATTGACCTCACAGCGACTGCGGAGGAGCTGGAACGAGTTCTGGGGTGAACTGCTGTTGGTTCGCTGCCATCAGGGCAACCCGGCCCGATGGAGCAAGCGCGAGGAGCGAGCGCGTTGGTTGTCCGATCACCTGGAGCTCAATCACGGAGCGCGCATCCTGGATCTGGGATGCGGAGACGGCCTGCTCGATATCTGTCTCGCAAGGCGCGGCATGAAGGTAACGGCCGTCGATAGGATCGCGAGCGTGCTCGCATCCGCCCGGCGGGAACCGGGCGGTCGCGAGGTGGTTTTCGTGGCCGCGGATATCCGCAGGATCAGTTTCCCCCCCGCGCGATTCGATCTCGTGTTGATGCTCGAGCTCGCGGGGCTCTTGGGCCGGGAAGCCGATGCGCACCTCCTGTCCAACGCGCACGGCTGGCTCGCAGAGCATGGTCTGGTGGTTGTCGATTGCCCGCGGGCGCCGGCTCAGGCCCAGGGCATATCGCGACAGCAGTTCGACGAGGGTCGCCTCGAGTACAGGTGGAGCTTCGACGACGCCACCCGGCTTCAAGAGATTGTCCCCGAGTTTCACACAAACTCAGGTGAGGTCATCGAGTTGCACGACCCATACGATCCTACAAGACCGGACCATGTCGGTGTTCTGCGCTACCTGTACCCCAGAGATGAGCTGGCGGACATGCTGGCCGGCGCCGGCTTTCACCCGCGAGCGGTTGCGTCCCCGTGGCGCGAAGGTTTCCACCTACTCGTCGGCGAGGCGGCGGGCTAGGAACCGAACAGCGCCCGGATGCGTCCCCAGGTCTGGGAGGTGACCGGCGTGGGTGACTCCACGAAGTAAGCCCCCAGCCCCAGGGATTCGGTATGACCCCAGACCATGCTGGGGTCGGCCCAGCCGGTCGGGTAGCCGATGCCCGGCGCGATGTTGACCCACGGGTGGCCCCCGGGCCCGTTCTCGTCGGCGGCCAGGAAGTACTGGCAAGTACTGGCCGAGAAGTCCACCCAGAAGCCCAAGGCGAACTCGCCGCTTACCGGAAAAGCGATCTCGACATCGTGCTGACTGACCTCGGGCCAGAAGGCGACCTCACCCGGTACTGGCACGTTGTACGCAACCCAGAGCACGGCACCCGGTGGATCCGACACGCCCCCTTCCCAGATGTAGACATCCATCGGCTGTCCGAAGTAGTAGCCGATCTGGGTGAACCAGAAGGCCCCGCATGTGACCTCGCCGTTGCCGAGGTCCAGTCCCTCTCCGAAGGCCCCGTAGTACGGGGGAACATAGCCGCCGTAGGACCAGCAGTAGCCGTTCTCGAAGGACCCGTCGTGGTTGACGAAGAGCGAGTCCCCGCAGTCGCGACCGGGAACTGGCGGCAGGATCGACGTGTCAACCCGATGGCTGAGCTCGAGGGCGAATGGATCGATTCGTGCAGTAGCCGGACACGTCGACAACAACACTGCCGTGAGGACGAAGGTGAGAAGCCTATGCATGGCGCACCTCCCTTCTCTGTGTGATGCAGTCGCGTTCACGGTCTGAACGTGGCGATGTAACGCTCCGCTGGGCGTCGAACTGTATCGATCATACCACCACGATGGGGCTAGAAGCGATAGAGTGATTTGATACGGCCCCAGGTGGTGGAGGTGACCGGCGTGGTTGACTCCACGAAGTAAGCCCCCAGCCCCAGTGCCTGCGTGGCGCCCCAGAGCAGACCGGGATGGTGCCACCCGGTCGGATAGCCGAGACCCGGCGCGATGTTGGTCCAGGGGTGGCCACCCGGTCCGTTCTCGTCGGCCGCGATGTAGAACTCGTTGATGCTTATCGAGAAGTCCGCCCAGTACCCGAATGTGAACGGACCTACGACCGGGCATCCGATCTCGATGTCGTGCTGGCTTATCTGCGGCCACGTCGCGATCACGCCGGGCACGGACACGCCGGCATCGAGCCAAAGGACAGCTCCCGTCGCGATGCACCACGAGCGAGTCCCCGCAGTCGGCACGGGGCGAGTTCGGATAGGAGCACGTGCCGGATCCTGGTCCGAGACTGTAGGCGGGTGGGTCGGCGGACCGCGCGGGAGTAGAATCGCCGGGTGCAGCCGTGCGCGTCAGGAAACCTCCGACCACGAGAGGGAGAATGACCAGTGCTCTGGTCGTCATGGATCTGCTCATTGGTGACATTCAGAGCGTCGCCTCATGACGTGCACCCAAGCGTGACTTGCGCTGGGGACTGTTCCACCATGAGCGGTGGCACTGTGCTTCACTTCTTGCTCTCAGCGCAGGAACACCGATTTGATCAAGCCCCAGGTCTCGCTCTCTGCAGGTGTGGGTTCGTCCGTGAATGTCACGCCAATCCCAAGACTGACGCAGTCGGGGTGCACGACTCCGGGATGTTGCCAGTGACTGGGATAGCCCAGCCCAGGTGGGATGCACGTCCAGGGCTGACCTCCACTACCATTCTCATCCGCGGCAATGTGGAGATCCCCATGGCCGGACGGCGACCAGTATCCCACGGTGAAGTCGCGTTCCACACGAAGACCGATTTCGAACTCGTTACTCCCGATGGCCGGCCATAGCGGGTAGTTCGGGACGACCACCTCCGTCATCATCCACAGGAGGTTGGTTGGAGGTCCATGAGTCCCGCCGTCCCACACAAACAGGTCGATGGGCTCGGCCACCCAGTAGCCGAGTGTCGTAAACCAAAAGACTCCGCACTCGACGGTGCCTGCGCCAAGATGATAGCTCTCGCCCCAGGCGCCGTAGTGAGGAGGCTTGGTAAGCCCCCAATAGTACGCATGCTCGAAGGATCCATCGTGGTTGTGTGCGAGAGCCCCGGTGCACCCCATGCGATCAGCACCCACGCATTCAACGACTTGGGAATCAGACAGCTTCGGATTGCTGCTGCTATGGACGGTTTCTCCTCGAGTCACTCCCCCTGGTCCAACGATCAGAAGAAAGCCGAATAAGGATCGGGGAATCGATGCCCACATCGAGGGCGCCCCCCTTCTTTCGCAGTTGAGCCTGCGCCGATCAACGCACGGTTGCAGCAAGCACTCGGGACCGCCGACCTGCGGTTGAAACGCAAGAGTGGAGCCAATGGCTCTTTGCTCAGGCTGGCTCTTGACTCAATCCCAAGCACAGCAACCGCCTGTAGAACTTGAAAAGAGCGGGTCAGAGACCATGTCACCCAGGACCCTGGTGATCCTACTCTCACTTCCTGCTCAAGCCTTCCAAGCCCCTCCAGGGGTCATAGGACACTATTGGATCAACAGCATCTTCCTCGACTGCGACTGGTCCGACGCCTCCAACCTATAGAAGTAAACTCCCGACGATACAGGTTTGTCAAACTCGTCCTCGCCCTCCCAGCGGATCGAGTGGTGACCGGAAGCAAGCCGTCCCGCGGCCAGGCGCTTCACCAAGGAGCCTCCGGCATCATAGACGGCCAGCTCCACTCGTGTTGGCTCGGCGAGCCAGAAGTGGATCGTGGTCGCGTTGTCGATGGGATTCGGGACGCTTGGGCTGAGCGCGATCTGTCCGCGGCGAGCTCCGGCGCCCAGGTCATCGTCCACCCCGCTGGGCGCAAGGGTGTTCCACACGATCTGCACGCCCGCATCGCCGGCCGAAATGAAGGCATACGAGCTCCGCGCGTTCACCTCGGCGGGCAGGATGCCGGGCACCATGTAGGAATCGAGGATCTGCATGGACGAGGGATCCGAGACATCCAGGAGGTGCACCTCGTCGGAGTCGAGCACATATGCATAGGAACCGTCGCCGCTGATGTGATAGGGGGCGAACCCCGTTTCACGGTAGGCGCCCAGCAACGTCGGGTTCAGCGGATTCGCCAGATCGTAGACATAGACGCCGCCGTCGTAGGGGTCGGAGGCGACCACGTAGAGCCGCTCGTCGTCGATGTCGAGGTCGAAGACATCGGGCAAGAAGATGGTGTTCACGTGCGTGAGGTTGGTTGGATCGGAGATGTCCACGACGCGCATGCCCGAGGCGAACGTGGCCACATACAGGTAGTCTCCGCTGGCGGCCAGTTCCCAGATGATCTCCGGCATGGTGATCGTGTCGAGCTCGAACGGCGCCAACGGATCGGAGATGTCCAGCGCGTGGATCACGTAAGGCTGATTCGGGATCGCCTCGACCGCGTAGGCCACGTCGTCCTGGACCTCGACGCGCCAGGTACGGAAGGAGTCGTACACGGCCGCTTCGAACGGCGCTTCCGGAGCGCTGATGTCGCAGATGCGCAGGCCGTCGAACGAGGCGGCGACATAGGCGTAGTCGCCGGAGAGCTTCACATCGCGCGCCTCGGCTTCCGTGTCCACCTGTCCGACGAGGACGGGTCGCTCGAGGTTCATCAGATCCAGAACGAGAAGCCCGTCGTCCGAGTGCGCCACGTAGGCATGTCGGCCGGCAAGCTCTGTCTCCCATGCAATGGAGAGCACATCGTAAGTACCGATCTCCACCGGAGCCGAGAGCGTGGAGATGTCGATGATGGAGAGACCATCCTGACGGTTGGTGACGTAGGCGTAGCCGTCTCCGACGACGATGCGCTCGGGGTGCGCGGGGACCCCGGGCAGCGAGGCGACGAAGACGGGGTTGTTGTAGACTGAAGCGTCCCAGATCTGCAGTCCGTCGTCGTTCACGACAAAGACGTGGTTGTCGTGGACGGCGAAATCGTCGATCCCGCCCATGTCGGTGATGCTCCAGGCCGGGAAGCCCGGGAGCAGCAGGTCCAGGATGTAGAGCGATCCCGAGAAGTCGACGTAGGCCACTTCGTCGTTGCCCCACACATCGGAGGCGCCGTAAGGAGAGAAATCCTTGAGGCCCGCAGAGCTCAGCGTTCCGTCCGGGTTGAGGATCAACCGAACGTAGAACTGCGCGCCGGTTGCGTGGACCGTTCCGGTGGCGTCGACGTAGATGTCCGCGGCCGGATTGCCCATCTGCCCGTTGAACGCGACCTGGAACGGGTTCGCCGGGTCGGAGACGTCGATGGTGTGCACGTAGCCGAAGTTGCACTCGACCACGGCGTAGTCGCCGTAGACGTCCACGTTGCCCACGGGGGTCTCCACGTCGAAGTAGAGGACTTCCAGCGAGCTCAGCCGCACGGGAGATGAAGGGTCCCCCACGTCCCAGATCTCCAGACCACCCACGCCGCAGGCGGCGTAGAGCAGGGAGTCCCCGGTGTCGTAGAAGAGGTCCGCCACGACGCCCTTGGTGTGAATATCCTCAGAGACGAGGCTCGGCTGCGTGGGATCCGCGGCGTCCAGAGTGAGGACGACGCCTCCGGACCCGAGAAAGATCAGGGAGCGGTCCGGATCGATCTCGACGGCGTGGGAGATCCCGTACGGCCACGCGCCGGCGCGTTCCAGCGCGTCGGGGAACCTGTCACCGGCGGCGGGGGTCTGGGCGGAGCTTGCCGGCAGGCCGACGGTCAGTGCCGCCCCAAAGGCGAGGAGCACGATCGCGCGAAGCGGCGTCGATTCACGGGTGAATGAGAGCATCGCAGAGCCTCCTTCCTGGAACCTCGGGCGCCTGAGGGCGCGGGTCCCGCACGGCGCATTCACGCGGAGAACCTCGGATTCCCAACACGAGCACACGTCCGATTACCAACACGAGCACGCGTCAACCTGCTCAAGATAACAGGCGGGGGTCTGGGTTCATCTAGGCGCGATGCTCGTGCGGCGCCTCGGCAGATAACCCGGCGCTGCATCGGGTGAATCCCCATGGGCCCTCGATCGTCGGATCGCACGTGTTCGGTTGCCGTCACCGCCCCAGCCGACTAGCATGCCTGCATGGATACCGGCACACTGACCGCCCATCCGCGCGTCACCACCGACCCCGAGGTGTGCGCCGCATACGCGGCGGATGTCTCGGGACTGTCGCAGACGCCGCCGGCCGTCGCCCGCCCCGAGAGCGAGGGGGAGGTGAGCGACCTGCTGCGGCTCTGCCACGACCACGCCATCCCCATCACGCCCCAAGGCCTGCGCTCCAGCACCACCGGCGCCGCGGTGGCGCTGCAGGGGGTGGTGCTCTCGATGGAGCGGATGGCCCGGGTGATCGACATCGATCGCAAGCGGCGCATCGCGGTCGTCGAGCCGGGCATCGTGACCTCGGAGTTCAAGCAGCAGGTGTCCGAGGCGGGCCTCTTCTATCCTCCCGACCCGACCAGCGAGGGTGAGAGCACGCTGGGCGGGAACGTGGCGTGCAACGCCAGCGGCTCGCGCACGTACCGCTACGGCCCCACGCGCCCCTACGTCCGCGCCCTGCGGGTGGCCCTGGCCGACGGCAGCGTGCACGAGGTCCGCCGCATTGGGGCCAACAAGAATGCCACCGGCTACTTCGGTCTCCAGAGCCCTCTCGACCTCTGGATCGGCAGCGAGGGCACGTTGGGGGTCATCACGCGCATGGAGCTGGACCTGCTGGATCCGCCGGCGGGGTTCTTCGGTGCGATGGCCTTCTTCCGCACCTGGCGCGAGGCGATCGGCTTCGTGCTGCGGGCGGATGCATCCCGCCGCGCCGGGCGCCTGTCCCCGCGCTGCCTCGAGTACTTCGACGCCAACGCCCTGGAGCTCATTCGCCCCGCGGCCGGCGCTCTGCGGGTACCGCCCGAGGCCCGGGCGGCGATCTTCTTTGAGGAGGAGGTGGCGCCCGAGGATGCGCTGGGGGCTCTCGAGCGCTGGGCGGAGGCCATCGAGGAGGCCGGCGGCCTGGCCGACGCCACGATCGTGGCCCAGAACCGCGCCGAGCAGGACGAGCTGCGCGAGCTGCGTCACGCGGTGCCCAGCGGCATGAACGAGCGGGGCAGCCAGGCCGCCCAGCGGGGCGGGCGCAAGATCGGCACCGACTTCGCCGTGCCGCTGCCCAGCCTCATGGCCGTGATGGAGAACGCCTACCGGATCGTCGACGAGCAGTTCGACGGCCTGGTCGTGGGATACGGCCACGTCGGCAACGGCCATCCGCACTACAACCTGCTGGCCGAAGGCCCCGAGCAGCTCGCGCGGGGCACGGAGGCGGCCTGCGCCATGGCGGGCCGCGCGATCGAGCTGGGCGGCACGCTGGCGGCCGAGCACGGCATCGGCAAGGTGAAGGTGCCGCTCTACCGGCGGCTCTACCCCGGCTGGCTCTACGAGGCGATGCGGGCCGTGAAGCGGTCGCTGGACCCGAAGGGCATCCTCTCGCCCGGGAACCTCTTCGAGCCCGACGGCTAGGCGCTCAGTCCTCCCACCGGCCTGCCGCACAGACTGCGGCCGCGCACGCGCGTAGGGCGGCCCCGCGTCCACCGACCCGACCTACGCGCCTGAGCAGCCGGGAACGCTGTCCCCAATCTTCGGGTCACGACCTTCGGCGTTGATTCATCTCCCGGCCCGCAGTACCCTGGCTCCATCCGCCAAAAATAGAGCAACTTACGCGATGATCTCCCATAGGGGAGGGCGGACCGGCCGCCTGAGCGACGCATCACGCCCGCATGCGGCGTTCGTGTGAGGCGGCCGGAGACAACCCGAGGAGCTGTCGAGGGCTGCGAGGGTCGAGGACCACCTTCGAACCCATGGAGGTACGCTCGTGAAAGCGTTCATCCGCACTTTTTTCGCCACCATGCTGGCCATCATCGTCCTCTTCGCCGTCGTGATCGGCGTGCTGGCCGCCAAGACATCCCAGAAGGAGAAGATCGAGGATCGATCCTGGCTGGTGCTCGACATCTACGGCGACATCCCCGAGTACGATCCACCGTCCGATCCGATGTCGCAGCTCATGGGCGGCAGTCCCGAGACGCTGCAGCGCCTGCTCGACAATCTGGACAAGGCCCGTATCGACGAGCGCATCGAGGGCGTGATCATGAAGATCTGCTCCTCCAACACGCTCGGGATGGCCAAGGTGCAGGAGCTGCGCGACGCGATCGCCCGCGTGCGCGCCGACGGCAAGCCGGTCTACTGCTACTCCGACGCCATGGCCAAGAAGTCCTACTACCTCGCCGCCGCGTGCGATTCGATCTTCATGCCCGCCAGCGCCTGGTTCGAGATGACCGGCTTCGGCGTGACCAGCACCCACGTCAAGCGGATGCTCGAAAAGATCGGCGTGAACGTGAACCTGCATCGCATCAAGGACTACAAGTCCGCCGCCGAGGTCGTGATCCGCGAGGACCTGTCCGAGGAGGCCAGGGAGAACATCCAGTGGATCATGGATGACGTCTGGAACACCATCATGGAGGATCTGGAGACCGATCGCGGACTGAACGAGGAGCGCGTGGTCGAGCTGATGGACTACGCCATGTTCACCCCGGAGGAAGCGCAGGCGGCCAACCTGATCGACGACGTCATCTATTGGGATGAGTTCGAGGCCCGCCTCAAGGGCGAGGACGACGAGGAGCTGCGCACCGTTTGCTCGGAGCGCTACGGTGAGGAGTCGTTCGAAGACCTGGGCGTGAAAGGCAAGAAGAAGATCGCGGTGGTGCACGCGCAGGGCCTCATCGGCGGCCGCCGCAGCACGATCAATCCCATGTTGGGGATGATCATGGGACATGAGACGGTGGCGGGCGACCTCAAGCGGGCGACCGACGATGACGACGTCGTGGCCGTCATCCTGCGGGTCGACAGCGGCGGCGGCGAGAACACCGCCAGCGATCTGATCGGCCATCAGGTGGAGGTGACCAGCCGCGAGAAGCCGATCATCGCGTCGATGGTAGATCAGGCGGCGTCGGGGGGGTATCAGGTCTCGTTCCGCGCCGATCGCATCGTGGCCCTGCCCTTGACCAGCACGGGCTCGATCGGCTCGATCAGCGCCAAGTTCAACATCAACGAGCTGCACGAGAAGCTGGGCATCACCCACGACACGATGACCAAGGGCCCCAAAGCGCTGATGTGGTCCAGCTACTCGAACTTCACCGAGGAGGAGCGCGAACGCTTCGAGGAGAATCACTGGCAGGATTTCAACCTCTGGCTCTCGCGCGTGGCCGAGGAGCGCGGGATGACCTTCAAGGAGGTCGAGGCGCTGGCCCACGGCCGGGTGTGGACCGGGCGGCAGGCGGCCGAGAACGGCTTGATCGATGAGGTGGGCGGTCTCGAGAAGGCCGTCGCGCTGGCCAGAGAGCTGGCCGAGGTCCCGGACGATGAAGATGTAACGATCGTACACTACCCGGTCGAACAAGATCTGATGGAGATGATCTTCAGCGGAGGGGACCTCAGCAGCGCCGCGCGCTGGATGGTCTACCGCTTCATCCACGAGGATCTGGCGGCGACCTGGGAGCTGGCTGAGGCCAAGCTGATGGGCTCTCCCCGCATGCACGTCATGCCGGACTTCGAGATCGAATAGCAAGACGATCCGGAGAACCCATGCAGATCAAACGCTTCGAGCCCGAGTACCTGCGGCAGCTCGTGCCGATCATCGACGGGCACCATCAGCGACTTGCGGATCTCGAGGAGCGCCTGCCGCGGGGAGCCAAGAGCGTCGCCGTTCTGCAGCACTTGAACCAGCTTCTGGCCTGGCCCGCGGCCGTCGGCTGCCTCGCCGAGGAGTCGGGCAAGCCGCAGGCATTCATGGTGGGGGCGCCCATCACCCACGAGCCCGATGCGTGGGCGGCGAACTTCTTTCCGCCCCGTTATGCTCTCCTGAGCTACTTCGCCTCCGATGCGGCCCGCACCGACAAGATGCTGCCGGCCCTCTACGCCGAAACGGCCAAGGCGCTGGTGGCCGCCGGATGCGCCGTGCACTGCACGACCCTCATGGCGGCCGAGACCGAGGTGCGGGACCTGTGGTGGCAGCTCGGCTTCGGTTGCGTGAGCGACCACGCGATGGCGCCGCTGGGCGAGCTGCCGATCGACGTGCGCGCGCCGACGGGCGTGCAGCATCGGGTGGCCACGATCGCCGACGTCGGCCGGATTCGGGCGATGTTCAAGCGGTGGAGTCAGTGGCACGCGCAACCACCGGTGTTTCTGCCCATGCGGCCCGCGGCGATGCCGGCGGTCTACGCCAACCTGGAGCGAGAGATCGAGGATCCGACCTACACGCACATCCTCGCGGAGAAGGAGGGATCCATCGTCGGTCTGTGCGACGGCTCCTGGACCGCTCGTCAGGCGCCGCTGGCCGCTACGCTCGGGCACACGCCCTATGCGCACTTGCGCACGCTCTACGTCGCTTCCAAGGAACGCGGCCAGGGCGTCGGACGCATGCTGTGCGCGGCCTTCTATCGGTGGCTGCGAACGCAGACGCCCGCACCGTATGTCTATCTTCACTACTTCACCGCCAATCCGCCCTCGCGATCGTTCTGGATCGCGCAGGGGTATCAGCCCTTGAGCCACTGGGCGCAGCGCGTGATTCCGGGGGTAGGATAGGCGGGACCGGAGGCAGTGGCCGATCACGAAGCGAGGCCCCACCCGGGAGGGTGAGGCCTCACCTGCCATTCGAGACGATTGCTGCGTGCAGGTTAGTCGCCGGGCGAGATCGCCTCGACCGGGCACTCCGGAACGCAGGCACCGCAGTCCGTGCAGGTGTCGGCGTCGATCACGTAGCACTCGTCGCCCTCAGAGATTGCCTCCACAGGGCAGACGGCCGCACACGCGCCGCAGGACGTGCACGTATCGCAATCGATCTTGTGAGCCATGGCCATGCTCCTTCTTTGGGGTTGGTTGATCAACGTAGCCGAAGAGAGTATCGACCCGCACCCGTCGGATCAAGCACTTTCGCCGCACCGGCTTCACGATACATGCTTCTAATTTCCATGCTGGTAGCTAATTAGAGACGTCTACCGGTGGGCCGCTCCCGGCCCAGCCTGGTGTTTGCGTCCCGGGGCGCCCCCGGTGGGCCCCGGCGCGTGACCCGGGTGGGCTCGTGCGCCCCGGAGTGGTTCGGGCGCCGCGTGTGGGCTCGGGCCCCCCGGTGGGCCCCCGGCGTGCCCCGGGGCACAATCCGCCTCCGCGTGTAGGTATTCCCAACACATGTGTGGGAAATACCAACATACGGATTGCCGCGGTCCGGGAGCACACACGGCACCTCACGCTTCAAGTATTTGTTTTCAAGAGAGTTAGAGAATCCGCCCCCCGTCATTGGCTGAAAAGGAACGCTGCTTGCTCAGGGAGGGGCGGACGGCCCGCGATGCCGCGCCCGAGAGAGGACGGATCGGCGAGGGCCGGGGGCTCGGTTTCCAATCCCGAACAACGGAGGTCCGTGATGACCGACTGGGGCAATCCGGAGACGCTGTGGCTCAACGTCACCAATGCGGCGTTGGGCCTGATCTGCCTGGCCTGTGTGGCGCTGGTCGTGGTCGCCGTCGTACGCGAGGTGGCGGCGCGAGCGCGTCGTCGCGAGGCGGTGGAGGGCGATGCGCACACCTACGCGGTCCCTCAGCTCGGCCTGACCATGGCCGACGGCGGCGAGCCGGTGGACGAGTCGCAGAAGAAGTAGCGAGCGAACGGGATGCGGCTGGCCAGGCGACAACCGACCGCAGGTGGAGGCAGGCCATGAAGTGCCCCTTTCTGAAGGAAGAGCGCGTCTGTTCGTGCACCCTGGCACCGGTTCGCAAGCAGATTCCCTGTGCGATGATCCACGAGGCCGACGAGAAGTGCGTCTCGAGCGCCTACGAGCGGTGCGACATCGCGCGGGGACACGCATCCTTCCGTGCCGGTCTCGACCGCTGTCCCTTCCTGCAGGAGTCGTTGGCCCAGTACTGCGAGGCGGCCGCGGTGCGCCGCTTCATTCCGCTGAACGGCGATGCCTTCTCGCGCTGCAACCGTGACGCGCACCGGTACTGCGACACCTACCTGCAACGGGTTCACCCCTGCCGGCCTCCCGCTCCCACCGGAGACGGCCCGCCGAGCCCCGGGGGCGACGAGATCCCTGTGCCCGAGCGGCTGGCCTTCTCGCGCAATCACATGTGGCTCGATGTGGCCGCCGACGGGAGCTTCCACGTCGGGGTGGATGCCTTCCTGGCGCGGGTCTTGGGCTGCATTGAGCGGGGGAGCTTCGTCTTCGAGCGGGGCCTGCATCATCCCACGGTGGTGCTCACCGTGCAGCAGGTGGACCTGCCGCTCGCGTTTCCCCAGCCCCTCCAGGTGACTGCCTGCAACACGCTGTTGCGGCGGCATCCCGAAGCGCTGACCGAGGACCCCTACGGGCGCGGCTGGCTCTTCGAAGGCTATGGCCCGGAGGAGGGGAGAGAGTCGCCCGGCCCAACGCTGGACGGGCTGCTCGAAGGCGCCGAGGCGGTGGCTTGGATGCGGCGGGAAGTCGAGCGCATGACCGGCTTCGTGCACGATCTGCTGGCCCGCCGGTCGAGCTCGGGCGAGGTGCTCGTGGCCGATGGAGGGGTGTTCGGACCCGGGCTGGCCGCGCACCTGCAGCGGCGCGATCTGCTGCGCCTCTACGGCTTGTTCTTCGCTCCCTATGTCGAGTAGCTGGGTCGCTTTGATTCCGGGCTGCTCACGCCGGATGGGGTGGATATCGGTTTGCGGAAGCTCTTCTTCATCATAGGTCTGGTGGGCGCGCTGGCGGCCGGCCGGTTCGGTCTTCCGGCCGCGCTCTATGAGCGAGTGGAGCAGCCGCTTCAGTTCAGCCACGCGATCCACGCAGGGGATGCGGTGGGCATGTCCTGCGAGGACTGCCACGGCTTCGACGAGCAGGGCCGCTTCCAGGGCATTCCGACCACCGCCAACTGCGCCATGTGTCATGAGGAGGCGCTGACCAATACGGAGAACGAGCGCCGGTTGATCGACGAGTACGTTCGACCCGGCCGGGAGATCCCGTGGCTGGTCTATGCGCGCCAGCCGGACAATGTTCACTTCCCCCATGCCCCCCATACGGTGCTGGCCGACCTCACCTGCGAGCGGTGCCACGGCGACCACGAGCGCACCGCCTCGCTGCGCGTCTACGAGCGCAACCGCCTGAGCACCTATAGCCGCGACATCTGGGGACGACGCATTTCGGGGCTGGGATCCGATCCGCCCGACGGCATGAAGATGTCGGACTGCTCGAGCTGCCACCGCGCACGCGGCGTCATCGAGAGCTGTCTCGACTGCCACAAGTGAGGACTGGGAATGGCCGGGCACATCCGACGCCGCGATTTTCTGGCCCTCCTCGGGGGTGGATTGGTGGGCACGGTGCTGTCGCCGCTGCCCTGGAAGCTGATCGACGATGTGGCCATCTGGACCCAGAACTGGGAGTGGCTCCCGCGTGTGCCGCGCGGACCCCGGCAGATCGGCCATTCCCACTGCGCACTCTGCCGCGCCGGCTGCGGCCTGCGCGTGCGCAGCGTCGGCGACACGCCCTTCCAGCTCTCGGGCGTGCCTGGACACCCGGCCGGCGGCGGCGCGCTCTGCGCGCTGGCGCTCGGCGCGCTGCAGCTTCCCTTCCATCCCGCGCGTCTGCACGGTCCGGTCCGGCGCGTCCGCTCCGAGGGAACCCCTCGCTACGCCGTCCTGAGCCACGAAGAGGCGATCGCGCAGGTGCGGTCGTGGATCGCGTCGGCGCAGGATGCCGGTCAGGCCGACCGGATCGCGGTGCTGGACGGACAGGACGGCCGGGTGATCTCGACGCGGTATCGCGCCTGGCTGACGTCCGTGGGTGGCGGGCGGCTCCTGACCGCTCCCGATGAAGCGGCCCCTTGGGCGACCTTGGCCGCGATGCTCGGCGAGCCGGGGCGGCGGATCGGCTGCGAATGGGAGCAGGTCGAGACCATCCTCAGCTTCGGCGCCCCGCTGCTGGAGGATGGGGGTCATCCCGCCTGGGCGGCACGCTGGGTCGGCGGCCCACGACGGCGCACCCTAATCCAGATCGAGACGCGCCCCTCGACGACCGCCCGGATGGCCGGCCGCTGGCTGCGGATCCGACCCGGATCGGAGGCCGCCCTGGCGTTGGGACTGGCGCATGTGATCCTGACCGAGCGTCTGGTGGACGAGAAGGCGCTGCACGCCATCGGCGGCTTCGCGGGGATCTCCGGCGCGGGGAGCGGCTACCGCGACCTGGTGGCCGAGCTCACCCCCGAGCGGGTTGCCCGGCAGACGGGGTTAGAGGCGGCGGTGATTCGGGAAGTGGCCCGTCAGGCCGCGACGTGCGGGCCGACGGTGGCCTTGGCCGGGATCGATCCGGCTGCAGGTCCGCTGGGGCCGCCGACCGAGGTGGCCGTGTGGGGCCTCAACCTGCTGCTCAGCCGGGGCGGGGTGCCCGCCGGTTTGGCCATGCCCAGGCCGCTGCCTCTGGACGAGGCGGGTGACGAGGAGGCACTCCTGTCGTCGATCGACGCGCCTCTTCATGCGAATCGGCCGCGGACGGCCCTGCCGCTCGCCGAGGTGTCGGATGCATCGCTGCGCCTGCTGATCCTCGATCCCGCCGTCGGCCGCGCCGGGGTGCCCTGGCCGCTGATCGCGCGCAAGATGATGCCGGGCCAGGGACGCATTGTCGCCTTCTCGCCTTTCCTGGCCGGCCATGCCGCCCGCGCCGACATGATCCTGCCCACCCCGGCCCCCTTCGAGTCGCTCGAGGAGGTGCACGCCGCGCCCGCCGGGACGCGGGCGTCCTTCGCGGTCAGCCGTCCGCTGCTGAGCGCTCATCCGGCGGCGCGCACGCCCGGGCGGATCCTGGCGGACCTGGCGCCGAGAAGCGCGTGCGAGCCTCCCGAGGTGGCAGCTCTCCAGGCCCGCGCGGCGGCGATCCATGCGCGGGGATGGGGCGAGGTCTTCACCCCCGAGGGCCCGGCGCGTCCTCTGGCCGAGATCGCCACGGCGGAGCGGTTCTGGGAGATGCTGATGGAGGGCACGCACTGGCGGGACACGCGGTCGGACGCGATCGACGCGGGCCGCCTGACCTTCTTCCCCACGGATGCCACCCGCCCCGATGCCTTGCGGGCCGCCGCGCGAGCAGACGAGGCCTCGGCCGCACGCGGCTCGGGAACCACCCTGATGCCCTTCGGCTCCCGCGGCGCGGTGGGCGACGCGGTGGTGCCGCCGATGATGTCGAAGCTGTATCGCGAGTCGACGCTGCGGCCGCGCGGTCATACCGTCCTGCTGGCTCCCGCAACGGCGCAAAGGCTGGGCGTCCGCGACGGCGACGAGGCCGTCCTGGAGACCGATGACGGGACCCTGCGCGTGCGCGTCGCGGTGGATGCCGAGGCGCTGCCCGATCTGGTTCACGTGGCCGCCGGGCCGACCGACGAAGGCTTCGGCGACGCAAGCGCGACGCATTCCGGGCGCCGCCCGGAAGAAGGCCCGCGCTCGGTGTTGGATCTGTGCCGCATCAAGGCCGACGGCACGTGGCGCGCGACGCCCGCGCGACTGCGGAGGGTGTAGATGGGCGCCCGCGAAGAACACTCGCAACGACTGGGCATGGCGATCGATCTGGACCGCTGCACCGGCTGCGGCGCCTGCATGATCGCCTGCTCGGTGGAGAACAATGTCTCGGTGCCGCCCGCCGCGGTGACCGACCGCACCGGTCTCACCTGGATTCGGGTCTATCGCGTCGACAACCAGCAACCCTATCCGCACAACGACAGCGTCTTCGTGCCGGTGCCCTGCCAGCACTGCGATCACCACACGCCGTGCCAGGCGGTGTGCCCGCAGACCGCGGTCGACATCGACCCGCAGACGGGCATCGTCAGTCAGATTCCCGAGCGCTGTCTGGGGTGCCGCTACTGCATGGCCGCCTGTCCCTACCATGCGCGTTGCTTCAACTGGTGGGATCCTGTCTGGCCCAAGGGCGCCGAGCGCCTGCTCAATCCGGACGTGTCGCCCCGCATGCGCGGCGTCGTCGAGAAGTGCAACTTCTGCCACGGTCGCTGGCAGGCCGCGCGCGAAGCGGCCGCCGCGCGGGGCGAGCGGGACGTCTCCTACACGCCGGCCTGCGTCGAGAGCTGTCCCACCGGCGCGATCACCTTCGGCAAGCTGGACGACACGCGCGGCGAGCTCTACCGCCTGGTGCACTCGCCGCGTGCGTTTCGCCTGCTGGAGAAGCTCGGCACGGAGCCCAAGGTCACGTATCTGTCCGATCGTGCCTGGGTGCGCCGCCTGGCCGAGCGGCTGCCCGAGCCGGGCCGGGAGGTGCACCGTGGATAGGCCTCTGCAGCCGCGCGGCATCACGCGCATGCCGCTCGGCGGGTTCCTGCTCCGGTTGGCGCCCTGGTTCCTTCTGCTGGGCATGGGCCTCTACGCGTCCTACCTCTGCTTCGCGCTGGGACTCAACCAGACCAACATGGACAACCGCTATGCATTTGGTCTGTGGATCTTCCTCGACCTGACGGTCATCGCGCTGGGCGCCGGCGCTTTCTTCAGCGGTTTCCTCGTCTACCTGCTGAAGCGGCGCGAGGTGCAGGATGTCATCTACAGCGCGGTTGTGGTGGGATTCATCTGTTACAGCGGCGCGGTGGCCATTCTGGTGGTCGACGTGGGCCAACCCATCCGGGCCTGGTTCACCTTCTGGCACCCCAACGTCCACTCGATGCTGACCGAGATCACCTTCTGCATCACGCTCTACCTGACGGTTCTGCTGATCGAGTACATCCCGATCATCCTGAAGAACCGCCAGCTCAAGAAGATCCCCGGCTTCCTCGTCTTCGAGTTCAACCTGCACAAGCTGATGGTGGTCTTCGCCGCCGTGGGCACGTTCCTCTCGTTCTTCCACCAGGGGTCGCTGGGCGGACTCTACGGCGTGCTCCACGGACGCCCGTTCGCCTATCGCGAAGGGTTCGCGATCTGGCCGTCGACGTTCTTCCTGTTCATCCTCTCGGCCGTCGCCTGCGGACCGTCGTTTCTCATCCTCATCACGCGTCTGGTCTCGAAGGTGACCGGCAAGCGTCTCGTGCGCGGCGAGACGATCGACTTCCTGGCGCGCCTCTCGGGCTGGCTGCTGGTGGCCTACGTGCTGGCGAAATCGGTCGACACGCTCATCTGGATCAACCGCACGGCACCGTCGATGGGGTTCCTGGGCTACGAGTTCTACGCCTCCCCGCCCTTCGGCTCCTGGATCCTGTTCGCGGAGATCGCCCTCTTCGGTTTGTTGCCGGCCGTGCTTCTGACGCGCCGGCGACTGCGCCGCAAGCCGGCGCTGCTCACAACCGGGGCGCTGCTGGCCTGCGCGGGGATCGCGCTCAACCGGTACGTGATGACCATTCAAACCCTGGCGCTGCCCACGCTGGCGTGGGACGAGCTCTTGTTGTACAGCCCGAGCTGGCAGGAGGTGGGCGCCTTCGCGGCCGTGGTGGCCTACGGCGTGATTCTGTTCGCGGTGTCCTACCGCTACCTGCCGCTCTACCCGCAGGAGCGCGAGCTGGAGATGAGCGGATAGGCTTGCGGCGGGGGTTCCATCCCGCGCGCTGGAGGAGTCGCATCATGTTGCCGGGCAGTTACGAGTTCGCGTGGACACCCGATCGCCTGATCTTCCTGGGCGCCTTCTTCGGCGTGCTGGCAACGATCGGCGTGGTGATGATGCTGGTCTTCTGGCAAAGCACGCGGGCCTCTTGGCGACGCGGCGTGGAGACGATCCGCTGGCGGGCCGAGTTCCACGACCTGCGCCGGGTTTGCCGCCGCTGTCGCCACGCGCTCACCGGACGCGCGCCCGAGCGCATCTGCCCCCACGGCTTCGACTGCCGCCACTGCGGCGACCACGACCGATTGGCCGCGCTTCCGGCGCCCGGTGAATCCTCGGCGGCCGCCGACGCCGGCGCCGACGAGGCGGCCTCGGATTCCGCGCCGTTCGGCCTCTCGCTCCCGGGGGACCGGCGCTACCACCGCGGTCACACCTGGGTGCGGGTGGAGGCCGACGCCACGCTGACCATCGGTCTGGACGACTTCGGCCGCCGGCTGCTCGGGAGGCTCGACGCGTGGGACCTTCCGGAGGTAGGAGCGGCCCTGGAGGTCCACGGTGGGGCCGCCATGCTGACGCGCGGCGGCCAGCGGGTGCGCGTCCTGTCGCCGGTAGCCGGCACGGTGACCGCGGTTGGCAGCCCGCGCGAGGGGTGGCTTCTGAAGGTGCGTCCGGACGGTGGCGAAGGGAGCCTGAAGCACCTCTTGTCGCCTGAGGAAGCGCGCGCCTGGATGCTGGCCGAGCTCGAGCGGCTGCAGGTGTTGCTGTCGCCGTCCGCCACGGGCCCGAGCCTGGCCGACGGCGGCCGGCCGGTCGACGACCTGCCTGCTGCGATGCCCTCGGCCGACTGGGACAGGGTGTACGGGGAGATCTTCCTGGAGAGCTAGCCTCTTTTCTGCCGCACTTGGTGGGGACGCGAAGCGCAGAGTGTGGTTGAATGCGGCCTGGGGCCCATGCGCCCCCGACGGACCCGGGTCCTCGCCCGCATGTGGTGGGACCGAGGGTCCCGAGCCCCCGAGCCCCCGAGCCCGGAGAGAAGAGGACCACACATGCCCAGCGAGCCCGAATCCAGATCCCGCCCCCCGCGCCCACCCGCCGACGCCCCCGCCGAGCGACCCGAGCGCGTCGTGGAGCCCAAGGACGCCTTGCCGCCGGTGTCGCTGGCGGATCTCTCGGAGGTCATGCGTCAGGCCTGCGCGCGGGCGGGCTGGACCGCGCTGATGCCGGTCCAGGCGCGCGCGATCCCCTACATGATGGCCGAGCGCGACCTGATGATCCAGTCGCGGACCGGCAGCGGCAAGACCGGGGCCTTCGTCCTGCCTATCCTGGAGCGGGTGGATACCGGGTCGCGCGCTTGCCAGGTGCTGGTGCTGGTGCCCACCCGCGAGCTGGCCCGCCAGGTGGCGGCCGAGGCCGAGCTGCTGGCCGGACCCGGCGCCATGCGCACGGTGGCGGTCTACGGCGGCGTCGGCTACGGCCAGCAGATCCAGGCCTTTCGCGAGGGCGCGCAGCTCGTGGTCGGGACCCCGGGAAGGATCCTGGACCACCTGATGAAGGGCGCCCTTTCGCTGGACGGTCTCGAGATCCTGATCTTCGACGAAGCCGATCGCATGATGTCGATGGGCTTCTATCCGGACATGAAACGCATCCAAGAGTATCTTCCCAGGCGCCGCTACAACGCCTACATGTTCTCGGCCACGTTTCCGCCCCACGTCCTGCGGCTGGCCGGCGAGTTCCTCCACAAGCCGGAGGTGCTCAGCCTGAGCCACGACCATGTTCATGTCACCGAGACCGAGCACGTCTACTACCGGGTGGACGCGATGGACAAGGATCGCGCTCTGGTGCGCATCATCGAGATTGAGAACCCCGCATCGGTGATCATCTTCTGCAACACCAAGCAGCGCGTGCACTACGTCTCGGCCGTGCTGCGCCGCTTCGGCTACAATGCCGATGAGTTGAGCGCCGATCTGACGCAGAGTGCGCGCGAGAAGATCATGACCCGCGCCCGGACCGGCGACCTGCGGTTCCTCGTGGCGACCGACGTCGCCGCACGGGGGATCGATATCCCCGACCTATCGCACGTCGTGCTCTACGAGCCGCCCGAGGATCCCGAGGCCTACATCCACCGCGCCGGACGGACCGGTCGAGCGGGGGCCAGCGGCGAGGCCGTCTCGCTGGTGGACGTGGTGGAGGAGATGGAGCTGAAGAGTATCGCCGCGCGCTTCAAGATCGATCTGCAGCAGCGGCCGCTGCCCAGCGACGAGGATGTGGAGGCGATCGTCTCGCAGCGCCTGATCGCGCTGCTGGAAGCACGCCTGCGCACGCGCGACAACCTCCAGAAGGAGCGCATGCAGCGGTTCATGCCCCTGGCGCGCCACCTGGGCGAGGAGCGGGATCAGGCCGGCCTGATGGCCATGTTGCTGGACGATGCCTATCAGGAGTCGCTGCACGGGCCGCCTCCGCAGCCGGCCAAGAGCGAACCACGGCGCGACAGCGGCCGGGAAGAGCCCAGACAACGGGCGGGCGGCCGGCACCGAAGCCAGCGCGGCGGAAGAAGCTCATCGCGGCGCCGCCCTAGATCGTGAACGGTTTCTGCGCGTCGAACTCCGGGTAGGCGGGGCCGATCACCGAGTGTTTGGGCGTCTGGTCGGGAGGCATGCGCGCCACGATCGCCCGGTGGAACTGCTCGTAGTCGCCCTCGAACCGTCCCTCGTCCCAGACCCGCATCAGCGTGCCCGTGAACAGACCGTTGAAGACGCCGTCCATGGCGAGCTGGTTGTCCTGGCAGGCGGAGATCAGGCGCACCGTGGCCTGGGGCGTCTCCTGCTCGTCGGCGCTCGGCGTTGCCGCGAGGATCTGGTCGTAGAACGCGCGGTTGGCGAGATACGTCTCGCGGGCGGTGGGAATCGGCATCATCCGGTAGACCGCTTGACGCGCCCCCTCGCCGAGCGACAGGGCCGCACGGTATGCCACGGGCACGGCGATGCCGGCCTCCATGAGCCGCGTCACTGTACCGCTGTGACAACTATCCGACAGCACGACGATCCTCACTTGGTCCGCGAACCGGGTCCAGAGCGCGGCCAGCTCATCGTCCACGAGCTGGCCGTCGAAGAGGCACCAGGTCTCGTCGAGCAGGTCGCGCTCGTCGCCGCTGCGGTCGGGGAGCTGTCCACCGTGGCCCGAGTAGGTGAGCAGGAAGATGTCTCCGGGCTCGAGCCGGCCGGCCGCCCGGCGGATCTCTTCGCAGACCGCCTCGCGCGTTGCGGCGGCCGTCAGCAGCCGCTTCGTCGTGTACCCCAAACCGGCCGCGATCGCCTCCAGATCCAGTGCGTCGTACTCGCAGGCGTTGAGCCGTCCGGACCAGCCGCCGTAGTGTGCCGGATCGACGCTGTTCAAGCCGACGTGGCACGACAGCCCTTGTGGCTTGCGACTCATGGAACCTCCTTCAGCGGGCCTCTCGATTATCGCGCCGGCCGAAGAGGATGACCAGCTCGTTGTCTTCCATGCGCGCCCGCTCGACCGGCCGGTCGTGCAGCACGCGCGGCAGGTCCAGGCTGCGACGGTAGGCGCCGACGGCGATGGCCAGCTCGGTGCCCCGCTGCACCAAGTGCACGTCGTCCTTCTTCACGTGCGGCAGGGCCAGCGTGAGCCGGATGCGCCCGTCGGAGGCCGGCTCCACCGAGAAGATCCGCCCGCGGTACAGGTGCTCGCCCGGCGGGCGGGAGTCGTACAGGCTGGTGGCCATCTCACGCAGCCGCTCGAGGCCCATCACCTCGGTCGGGAAGTAGGGGACCTCGAGGATGGGGATGGGGGCGAAGGAGCTCTCGATCAACGCGCGGTTGGTGTGCTGCGCGGCGAGCATCTCGGCGAAGTAGCCGGAACGGACATCGGCCGGCAGGACGCGGTTCAGGATGACGGCGTCGATCGCGTAGCCGAAGAGATGCAGGTATGTGTAGGTGCGCAGCGTCTCTTTGATCACGACGCTCTCGGGGTTGAGCACCACGCGCACGGAGGTGATCTCCGGATCGGTGAAGGTGGCGTGGATGGCATCGAGCTGGCGGAACAGCTCCGCGGCCGCGTCGTAGGTGGCCTCCTGCGGCACCGGGATGTCGCTGACCGTCTCCACCGCCGGACGCAGGACCCGGGCGACCTTGCGGTGGATCGGGAAGAGCTTCTCCATCCACCAGCGCCCGACGTCGGGCAGCGAGAGCAGGCGCAGCGTCTCGCCCGTGGGCGCCGAGTCGATCACGATCAGGTCGTACCGGCCGGAATGGAAATGGTGGTAGACCCACAGGAAGCTGGCCACCTCCTCCATGCCGGGCAGCACGCTGAGCTCCTCGGCGAAGATCTCGTCGACGCCCCGCCAGCGGAAGAGCGTCCGCACGTAGTCCTGCAGCTTGCCCCAGTGACGCTCCACCGAGTAGTAGATGTCGATCTCCTGGCCTTCAAGATTCTCGACCAGAGGCGTGGGCTCCGGACCCAGATTCCGGTCGAAGACGTCGCCCAGACTGTGCGCGGCGTCGGTCGAGATCACCAGGGTGCGGGTGCCCTGTTCAGCGGCGCGTAGGGCGGTGGCGGCGGCAACCGAGGTCTTGCCGACGCCGCCCTTGCCGGTGAAGAGCAGAATACGGGGCACGATAGAGTCCTCCATCGGGACATTGTCGGTCGGGGTGTCGGCCGGTCCAGATCGGCGCGTCTCGCATTCGATTCGTGGAAACAGGCGCCGAGCCGCCCGCTACTCCACGTCGATCTTGCGGGCGGGGCGCGACCGCTCTTCGTGCTCCAGCCGGTCGATTCCCGTGTCGATGAGGCTGCGGATCGCCATCAACGCCTCGCGCAGCGATCCGCGAGCATGCTGTGAGAACTCGTCGGGAACCACGCCGCGCATCTCGGCGGCGAAGGCGTCGGCCGCGCGCACGAGGTGCTCGGTCCAGCGCGGCTCGTTCGGATCGAAGGTCCGGCGCCGGCCGGAAGAGGACGTCTTGGCGCCTGTATCCGACGCGTGACCTTCCCCGTGGTGGGCGCCCTGTTCGTTCGAATGCTCCATGGCGATACCCCCCGAAGATGTTGGGATCCGGCGGCGGCGCAGGAGAGCGGTCTCCTTCGCCCGGGTTCCCATTCGCCATTCGTCGCGGACGAGATCCATCCTACACCGGGACCGGATGCGACCCCCTCCAGGGATTGTACCCTCCGCCGCCGGTGGTGCTCCGGTGGGCGGCGCCAGGCTCTATCTCATTCCAATTTGGGTAGTTGGCGCCTCGCCACGGGCGCGCCTCCTCCGGGAGCGGCGTGCCCTCGGAAACTATGAAACCACTTACGTAGTTTTTCCGTCTTGATCGGCGGGTCCGGCACGGCCCGCGGCACTGGGGACGAGCGCGACGAGGGGGAGAGGGTGGACATCCTGGCCGAGTTGCAGGAGCTCGCGTTGGCGAGTCGGCTGAAGCGCCTCAGCGAGGCGCTGATGGCCGAGGCCGACCTGCTCTATCAGGACCTGGGCGTCGACTTCAGACCCCGCTGGTTCCCGGTCTTCTACACGCTCAGCCGGCATTCGCCGATGACGATCACCCAGCTCGCGCAGGCGCTGGGGCTGACCCATCCGGCCGTCAGTCAGGTGGCTTCCCAGCTCTACGCGGCGGGACTCATTCAAGACCGCCGCGACCAGGACGACGACCGTCGTCGTCTGCTCAGCCTGTCGCCCGCGGGACGTCGCACGCTGCTGCGTCTGGAGCCGGTCTGGATCGAGATCCGCGCGGCGGCGCGCGAGGTGCTGTCCGATGCCGATGCGGACTTGCTGCGGGAAGTCGAGCGGCTGGAGACGGTCATCGCCCGCCGCTCGGTCGTGGATCGCGTCCGCGAGCGCTTGGGCCTGCCCGCCCGCGAGGCGGTGCAGATCGTCGGGTACCGCCCGGCCTACAAGAAGCACTTCCGCGCCCTCAACGAAGATTGGTTAAGGGGGCGTTTCTCGGTCGAGGAGCATGACGCGCGTATGCTCAACGACCCCAACGGCACCATCATCCGCAAGGGTGGGGAGGTGCTCTTCGCGCTTATCGGTAGCCAGGTGGTCGGCACCGGCGCTCTTGTACAGCACACGGGGGGGCTGTTGGAGCTGTGCAAGATGGCTGTGGTGCCGGCCATGCGCGGGCGAGGGATCGGCCGCCGTCTGGCGGAGGCGATCATCGCCCGCGCACAGGCTACCGGTTCGACGTGGCTCTATCTGCAGACCAGCCCCCGGCTCGAGGAAGCCCTGCGGCTCTACCGCCGCCTGGGCTTCCGGCGCGTCCGCAAGAACCCGTTGCCGCGCCCCGAGTACGATCGCTGCAGCGTGACCATGCGATTGAAGCTCGCTTAGGATCATACCCGAGCGCCGAGGAGGTGCCCCGATGACTCCCCAGCGGATTTGTTTCCACGTCCTGGCCCTGCTCACCATTCTCGCGCCGGTCAGAAACTGCACGCCTGGCGCATCGGCACAGTCGATGCTCGCTCGAACCGGCGAGTTGCCGGCTCTGGATCGCGAGACGAGATCCGCGGTCGTCGACAGCGTGATCACCGCCATCGACACCCTCTACGTCATCCAGGAGACCGCCGACCGTATGGTGGCCCGGCTGCGCGAGCGGGCGGCCGCCGGTGCCTACGAAGAGATCTCCGATCCGGCCGACCTGGCGATCCGATTGGACGAGGATGCCCGGGAGGTCTATGACGATGGACACTTCGGCATCCGTGCCATGCATCCGCTCGATCCGGACGCAGAAGAACAGGTGGAGGATCCCAGCGAGACCGAGGCCTATCGGTTGAGGATGCGGGCCCACAACTACGGGTTCAGCAAGGTGGAGATCCTGACCGGCAACGTCGGCTACCTGAAGCTGGACCGCTTCGCTCCCACCGAGCTGGCCGCCGATGTGGCCGTCGGCGCCATGGGCTTCCTGTCGAACGCCGACGCCCTCATCATCGACCTGAGACAGAATTCTGGGGGCTCGGCCTCGATGATCCGCCTGCTGGCGACCTACTTTTTTGACGATCATCAGCATCTGATCAGCTGGTATGAGCGTGACACCGAGGAGACGGTGCAGTCGTGGACAGGCGACTACGTGCCCGGGGTCCGCCGGCCGGACATCCCGCTCTTTGTGTTGACCAGCCGGCGCACCGCCTCGGCCGCCGAGGAATTCAGCTTCGACATGCAGCATCTCGAGCGCGCGACGTTGGTGGGCGACACGACCGCCGGCGCCGGACACACCGTGGCCAGCGTCTTTGCCCACTTCGACGGCTTCCGCATCGGCATGCGCATGCCTTACGGCCGCGCGTTCGACCCGAAGACGGGCGAAGGCTGGGAAGGGCGCGGCGTGGTGCCGCATCTGGTCGTGCCCGAGGAAGACGCCCCCACAATCGCACACCTGGCGGCGCTCGACTCTCTGGCCCACCGGGTCGAGCTTCCCGCGCTCCGCGAAGAGCTGGCTTGGGCACGGCAGGACCTCGAGGCGCGGCTCCATCCGGTGGAGCTTCCCGGGGACAAGCTGCAGGAATACACCGGCTCGTTCGGGCCCCGGCGGATCTTCACGCGGGGCGATGAGCTCTGGTACCAGCGCGAGGGAAGGCCCGAGATGCTCCTGAAGCCGATGGGCGGGGATCTCTTCCGCGTGGGCGATCTCGACTACTTCCGGCTGCGATTCGAACGCGACGACAGCGGGTCCATTCACCGCCTGACGGGCATCTATGACGACGGAAGACGCGATTCAAACGATCGCGACCGTTAGGTGCGTGGGCCGCGCTACGCGGTCGCGGCCGACCGCCCCGCCAGAGTCCCGCTGGAGAAGGCCCACTGCAGGTTGTATCCGCCGCAGGGGCCGTCGAGATCGAGCACCTCGCCCGCGAAGTACAGACCGCGGATGCGCCGGCTTTCCAGCGTGTGCGGATCGATCTCCTTCAGGCTCACGCCGCCGCGGGTCACGAACGCCTCGGCCCAGCCCCGGCTGCCCACGACCGTCAGCGGCGTGCGGGCCAGGATGCGGGCCAGCGCTTCGCGTCGTGCGGGCGCCAGGCACGCAAGCGGGGCATCCGGCGTACAGCCGGCGAGCTCGCACAGCGCCCCCGCGACCGACCGGGGCAGCGACTCCCCCAGCCGTGCGATCAGCGGCACGTCGGACGACGCTTGCCGCCAGCGCTTGAAGAGCGCGTGCCAGTCGTGCTCGGTCAGCCCGCCGCAGAGGTTGAGATGCAGCGGGACCTCGCCGCGGCGCGCCATCAGGGGGGTGATCTCGCGCGCGAGATCCAGGATCACCGGTCCGGCGACCCCGTCGCGCGTGAAGATGAGATCTCCCGTTGCGTGCAGGCGTCCACACCTGGGCAGGTCCACCTGAACCTGGGCGGCGCCGATGGTGTCGGCGGTGCAGCGGGCGGGCCAGGACGCACGCGTGATGAGGGGCACGCCCGCGGGATACGTGGGGGTGACGCGCAGGCCCACTTGCGCGGCCAGGCGGTAGCCGTCGCCGCTGGCGCCCAAGTCGGGGTAGCTGAGACCACCGGTGGCCACAATCACGGCGCGCGCGTCCAGGTTCCCACACGTGGTCTGCACACCGACCAGAGATCCCCCCTCAACGAGCAGTGCGCGGGCGGCGCATTCCAAGCGCAGCTCCACGCCCAGTCGACCGATCTCGCCGAGCAAGGCGTCGACCACGGTGGCGGCTCTGTGCGTCGTCGGGAACACGTGCAGCCCGTCGGGCGCATGCGTGGCGACGCCGAGGTCATCGAAGAACGCCCGCAGCCCGTCCGCATCGGTCCGCGCGAGGGCGGGCTGCATGAAGCGGCCGTGTCGTCCGAAGCGATCCATGAAGCGGTCGGTCGGGGCGGTGTTGGTGAGATTGCAGCGCCCGCCCCCGGTGGCCGCCAGCTTGAGCGCGGGACGAGGCATGCGATCGCAGATCAGGACCCGACGTCCCGCGCGCCCGGCGCTGATCGCGGCGGCCAGCCCCGCAGGGCCCGCGCCGAGGATGAGGATATCCCAGAGGCGCAACGACATGCGCGCCATTGTGAAGCAGACCCCGCCAGCGTCTCAAGCTCAGCCGGCGGGCACGGTGTTGTGTATTCCCAGGCGCGCCGGTGCCGGGCGGATCGTCGCGGCGGGGGTGCATTCTGCAAGGCGTGGTCGGCGGAATCGTCTCGCTCCGCCGGGGACGGGCTCGCGCCCCACACTGGATCGACGGATAGGGCTTGCAGATGCAGGTGGGCTGGGAAGACCGGATGTGATTGGCACGTCATGTGCGGTGATCGCCACCCGGTAGGGTGCCGCGGCCGGCACGACGACGCCCTGGCGACGTCCTGGCGGCCCGCGGAGCCTGGATCGACGGAAGATCGGATCCCAGCCCAAGGCAGGTGAAGACGGATTGCGGATCCATTGCGGCCCGGTGAATGCCCGCTCACGAGATCGAAGCGACGTCTCCTCTCCTCGTGCACGCCGCACGAACGCACATCCAGCCCGGTTTGCCGGCTCGGGAATCCATCCGGTACATTGTGCTCGGCAAGCATTCGATGAAAGGAGACGTCATCTATGCGTAGGCGCACGCTGGTTCCGCCGCTCGTAGTGCTCATTCTGTTGGGCCTGTATGGCTGTTCCGAGACCTTCGGCCCGACCGAGTCCATCGACCTTCCGCCCGTCCGACCCACGACGCAGTGGGAGGGCGATCCGTGCGGAGAGCAGACGTCCGTACAGTTTCTGGCCGGCCAGTTCATCGAGACCGGCACCGTGACGGTGGGCAACGACGAAGGGTCCCTCTGCGTTCAGATTGTCACCTCGGACGGTTGGGTCCTGGAACAGACGCATGTGGCCGTTGCACTCTCGTTGGAGGAGATTCCCCAGACCGGCTCCGGCAATCCGAAGATCGGACAGTTCGCCTTGTCGGCTGAGCACGATCCCCCGCTCGTGTCCTTCGACCACTGCATCGACATGGCCGTCTACGGCTATGAGGAGGGGGACACCCTCTACATCGCCGTCCACGGCGAGGTGGCGCTGCTGGACGCCGGGGGGGCGCCCATTCAGCGCGAGACCGCCTGGGCCGAGGGGACGCCATTCCCGGGTCAGAGTTGGGCGATGTACTTCACCTACGTGGTGCAATCCTGCGCGCCTCCTCCTCCTCCGGAAGGCGTCACCGTCGTCTATCCCAACGGTGGTGAGGAGTTCTGTGTGGGCGAGGACATCGTGATCTTCTGGGAAACCGTCGGAGAGGGTTGCGCCGACTTCGTGAGCGTGGAGCTGCTCCACCACGGCGAGGTGTGCGCCGTCCTGGCCGACAACCTGGTGAACTTCAGCTTCCTGGACTGGATGGTCGAGTCCTGTGACGGCGACAGCACGGGCTATGCGATCCGCGTGACTGACCTCACGTGCGGCTATGCTGACGAGAGCGATAGCACCTTCGTCATCCGCGAAGAGTGCGGCGGCGGCGGTCCGGAATAGCACGCAATCGCGAGAAGACGTCCTCCCGAAGAAGAGGGAGGGGCAGCCCAGGCGGCTCCCCTCCCTCTTGGCATTCCATGCCCTAAGGCCGCTCCCATTCCTCGGGAGGATCCTCGGCGTAGCCCCACACCATCTGATAGCCCATCTCGGCGAACTCCAGCCCGTGGCCGGAGATGTAGACGCGGCACTCGAAGTCGGGATGGAGGGGGTTGGGGGTGAGGGTCACCGATACCGGCGAATCCCCCTGCGGGGTCAAGCCATCGACGTAACCGAGCAAGGTCTCCGCCAAGAGAGGACGTCAGGCGCCCGCGGATTTGCCGGGTTCTTCCACCGGTGGACCCGTTCCCACCCTGGCGCTATCATGCCGCCCATTCGCGGGCGGCCGGGGGAAACCCTTTGCCCGACCGCCTCCCGTGGAGGCGACCGCCCCGGAGGAAGCAGGGATGCACACAGGGCTTGGCCCCGCTCAAAACGACGGCGCCCGGCTGGGCACGTTCCTCGGGGTCTTCACCCCCACCGTGCTCACCATCCTCGGCGTGATCATGTACTTGCGACTGGGGTGGATCACGGGGCAGGTGGGCCTGTACCGCACGCTGCTCATCGTCGCTCTGGCCAACACGATCACGTTGATCACGACGCTCTCCTTCGCGGCCATCGCGACCAACATCCGGGTCGGCGTCGGAGGCGCCTACTACATCATCTCGCGCAGCCTGGGGCTGGAGTTCGGCGGCGCGATCGGCGTGCCCTTGTTCCTGTCGCAGGTCTTCTCGGTCACGCTCTATGCCTTCGGTCTGGCCGAATCGCTGCGTATCCTCTGGCCCGCGGTGCCCGTTCAGACGGCGGCTTTCGCGATCGTGGCGGCGGTGGGCGCGTTGGCCTACCTGGGCGCGCGCCACGCCCTCAGGACGCAGGTGCCGATCCTGATCCTGATCGCCGTCTCGCTCGGCGCGCTGATCGCCGGGGTGTTTCTCCATCCCCGCGTGGCGGCCGCTCAGTCCGTGCCTGTACAGCCGCTGGGCTTCTGGGTGGTCTTCGCCGTCTTCTTCCCGGCCGTGACGGGCATCATGGCGGGGCTGGGTCTCTCGGGCGACCTGCGCGATCCGGTGCGGGCCATTCCGCGCGGGGCGTTGGCCGCCACGATCGTCGGCTTCGTCGTCTACCTCGCGTTGCCCGTTCTGCTGTCGCGCGGCGCCACCCCGGATGCCTTGCGGCAGGAGCCGCTCATCTGGACCCGCATCGCGCCGCTGGGCGCCTGGCTGGTCATCCCCGGCTTGTGGGGCGCGATCTTCTCGTCGGCCGTGGGCTCGGTCCTGGGGGCGCCGCGCACGCTTCAGGCCCTGGCCGACGACGGCCTCGCTCCACGTGTCCTGGGCGGACGATCCCGGCGCGGGGGCGAGCCGGTCCCCGGACTGCTGGTGACGGTGGCCCTCGCCCTGGCGGCCGTGCTGCTGGGCGATCTCAACGCCGTGGCCCCCTTCGTGACGATGTTCTTCCTCACGGTCTATGGGATGGTGAACGTGGTCGCGGCGGTGGAGACGCTCTCGGGAGATCCGTCCTGGCGACCCGGGCTGCGCGTGCACTGGGCGATCTGCCTGCTCGGCGGTATGGGCTGCATCGCGGTCATGTTTCTGATCAGCCCGCCGGCGGCGGTCGCCGCGATCGTGGCGGAGATCCTCTTGTGGGTGTTCCTGGCCCGCCGGGAGCGCCAGCCGGGGTGGGGCGACGTGCGCCGCGACATCTACGAGGCGGTCATCCGCTGGGCGCTGGTGCGCCTGGCCCGCCGGCCGCTCACCGCCCGCAACTGGCGCCCCCACATCCTGGCCTTCGTCGACGACGCCGAGCGTCGACTCGACCTCATTCGCTTTGCGACCTGGTTCAGCCAGGGCCGGGGCGTGGTCACGATCTGCGAGCTGGTGGTGGGCGATCTGATCGCCATGAAGCTTCCCGTGTGCGAGAAGGCGGTGCGCTTGCGGCGTTTCTTGAAGCGGGAGCACCTGGTGGCCTTCGGGGACGTCAGCATCGTCCGCGACATCATCTCGGGGATCACCGATGTGGCGCAGGCCAATGGGATCGCAGGGCTGGACAGCAACACGATCCTCCTGGGCTGGCCGCACTCGGCCGACCGCACGGCCGAGTTCCTCCACGTCGTGCGCCGGCTGGAGACGCTCGGCAAGTCGGTGATCATGGGGCGGGTGCAGCCGGGACTCGTCCCGCGCGGTGGCCGCAACCGCGAGGTCCACGTCTGGTGGGGCGGCTTGAAGCGCAACAGCGACCTGATGCTGCTTCTGGCCCACCTGATCACCCGCAACCCGGACTGGCGCCAGGCGCGCATCCGGGTGTTGAGCGTGGCGTCGAACGAGCACATGAAGGCCAACACCGAGCGCCAGCTCGGCGAGCTGATTCCGGCCATTCGCATCGCCGCCGAGGTCACGGTGATGCTCCGACCCAAGGACCGTCCCATTCGGGAGATCATCCACACGGAAAGCGCGGAGGCGGACGTCGTCTTGCTGGGGTTGGACCCCCCCGAAGACGACGCGAAGATGGTGGAGTACGCCAGGCGCATGGATGAGCTGGGCCGCGATCTGCGCACGGTCTTCTTCGTCAAGAACGCCAGCCTCTTCGTGGGGCAGCTCGTCCAGACGACCGAAGAGGTGGCCGCAGAAACGCGCGCGCCCGAGCCGCCCGCGAAGAGCTCGAGCTAGGCGGTGCGCCGGCCGGGCGGCGTGCGTTGCGCGAAGGGCTGCATGGTCGTCTCGTCCGGACTGCCGGCGGCGCCCAGCTCGCGAAGATAGCAGCGCAGCTTGCCGATCGTCAGCTCATCTTCCAAAGGCACGGCGGTGCGCGCTGCGATCCGCTCACCCCGCACTTCGACCCCGTTCGTGCTGCCGAGATCTTCGATCTCGATGCCCACGGGCGAGACGTAGAGCAGGCAATGGCTGCGGCTGACGCTCGCGTCGTCCAGGACGATGTCGTTGCCGGGGTTGCGACCAATCGAGATCGTCTTGTCGTCCTCCAGCACGAAGTTGGTGATCCGACCCTGTCCGTCGTGGACCTCGAGACGATACATGTGAGCACTCCCCGTCGAGCGGTTGCGGTGCGCGCGATCGGGCCGCCGCGGCCGGCGCGCCCGGATGTGGCCATCGTCTGGCGACGACGCCCGAAGCGACGCTAGCCTTCTTCCGCCTGCAGCCAGGACAGCACGCGGGAGGGCATGGCGTCACGATTCCCGGGCGTCAGCTCCCATACCTCCACATCGGGACGCTCCTTGGCTTCCTTGATCAAATCGCTGCGCCGATCGGCGTGGGTCAGGAGGGCCGTGTGGCCGTCGAACCCGACCAGGCGAACGCCTTGCCGGCGGCCTCCGGGGTATTACGCCGGCAGGCCCAGCGCGGTCCGGATGAATTGCTCGCCGGCCATCATGCCGAGCGCGCCCCGCCGGGCCTGCTCCTCGTCGTAGCGCTCGGCGCCATCGGGCGTCTCGCCGGGGCGCAGGATCGCGACCGGCACCGGGTCGCGCGCATGCTGGCCGGTCGTCACCGGGGTGGGGTGATCGGGCAGGATGGCCACGATGGTCTCGGCCGCTCTGTCGCCGAGCCCTTCGAGAATGAGGCGCACGAGCCGGTGGTCCAGGTACTCGATGCAGCGGATCTTCAGGTCCAGGTCGCGCGCGTGGCTGGCCTCGTCGCTCGCCTCCACGTGCACGTAGACCAGATCGTGGTCCGCGAGCGCGTCGAGCGCGGCGCGGGCCTTGCCCTCGTAGTTGGTGTCGTGCAAGCCGGTGGCGCCCGGCACGCGGATGACCGTCATGCCGGCGTAAACGCCCAGGCCCATGATCAGGTCGACGGCCGAGATGACAGCGCCCTTCACGCCAAACCGCTCCTGAAGCGTCTGCATCTGCGGTCGTCGTCCGGGAGACCAGGTCCAGATGGCGTTGGCCTCGTCCCGCCCGGCTTCCCGGCGGGCGCGGTTGACCGGGTGGTCGCGCAAGATGGGCCGTGCGCGCTCGAAGAGATCGATCAGACGCTGCGCGGTGGCCTCGGCCTCGGGCTCGGTGGCGCCGGCCGCGGGCCGGGGCATCACGTCCGCGACGCGCTCGTCCAGATGATCGTGGGGCGGCGCCAGCTCCACCTGGGGAGACGCCCACCCGCCGGGCAGGACGAGCAGATGGCGATAGCTGATGCCGGCGTGAAACTTCGCCGGCTGTGGGCCCCGGCCGGCTCCCAAGGCCTCGTCCAGCGCGCCGATCAGCTCCCGCGCCTCATCGGTGGCGATGTGGCCGGCCGAGTGGTTCTTGATCCGCGGGTCGCCGGCGGGGTCGGCGAGGCAGATCAGATTGCACCGCAGGGCGACCTCGCCCGGCCGGATGTCCACCCCCATGCTGGCGGCTTCAAGCACCGCACGGCCCTGGGAGACCCGCGGTGCGTCGTAGCCCAGGACCGCCAGATTGGCGACGGCCGAATCGGCTGGGCCGGTTTCGCCGATCGTCCGCACCAGTCCCATGCAACCTTCGCGGGCGATGCGATCGATGGAGGGCTTGCGGGCCGCCATCAGCGGTGTGCGCCCGCCCAGTTGGTCCAACGGCTCGTCGGACATCCCGTCCCCGATGATAATGATCGTCTTCAAGCTCTCACCGCTCCCCTGTCTTCTCCGGCCGCCCGTCCTCACCGGCCGATCCGGTCCCTGTCTGTCGCGGCCGTGTCGGGTTCCTTGGACGACTCAACGAAATGTCTTGGTCAGGTATTCCTTGAAGGCCCGGTAGTCGGTGTCCATCTCCTGATACGTCTCGGAGCGCTCATCCAGGCCCTGCAGGCTGTCGGGGACCGGCGGATCGATCTTGATCAAGGCCCGGATTTCTTCGGGAAACTTCGCGGGGTGCGCGGTCTCCAGCGAGATCGCCGTGGCATGGACCAGCTCCACCTCGTGCTCCAGGAAGCGCTCCAGACCGGCCCATCCGACGGCCCCGTGCGGCTCGAACAGCGCGCCGTGGTCGCGATAGGCCGCGACGATCGTCTGCCGCGTGACCTCATCGTCGATGCTGACGCCGAAGAGGTCCGCGCGGATGCGTTCCATTTCCGGCTGCCGGTGGAGCGCGCCCTTCTCGTCCATGTGCCCCCCGTACAGGTCGACCAACCGGGCGAGATTGGATGGGTGGCCCACGTTCATGGCGTTGGAGATGCACTTCAGCGAGGGCACGATCTTCTCGTAGCGACCGGTCTCGAAGAAGCGGGGCACCTCGTCGTTGGCGTTGGTCGCCACCACGAAGCGGTGCACCGGCAATCCCGTCCGGAAGGCCAGCAGGCCGCCCATCAGGTCGCCGAAGTTGCCCGAGGGCACCGAGAAGACCACCTTCTCGCCGCCGCCGATGTCGGCCAGCCGCGACGCGGCGTAGACGTAGTAGACCGACTGGGGCAGGAGGCGGCCGATGTTGATCGAGTTGGCCGAGGTGAGGTTGAGGTCGGCCAGGTCCGGGTCGGCGAAGGCCTGCTTCACCAGCGCCTGGCAGTCGTCGAACTTGCTGTCGAGCGCCAGCGTCGCCACGTTCCCGCCCAGGGTGGTCATCTGGCGGCGCTGCCGCTCGGAGACCTCGTGGATGGGAAAGAGCACCACCACCCGGATCCCCTTCACGCCCAGAAACGCGTGCGCGATGGCCGAGCCGGTGTCGCCGGAGGTGGCGGTCAGGATCAGGAGCTCCTGCCCGCGCTCGCGGACCAGACGGCCCAGCGCCCGCCCCATGAAGCGCGCGGCGAAGTCCTTGAACGAGGCGGTCGGGCCCCGATCGAGGCGCATCGCGTAGCGCGATGCGGTCACGTGCTCGAGCGGGACGTCGTAGTCGTAGGCGTCATCGCAGATCGCGAGCAGCGCGTCGCGCGTGAAGGTCCCCTCGGCGTAAGGCTCCAGCACCGCGGCCGCCAGCTCGGGGTAGGACAGGTGCTTGGCGGTGGCCAGCAGGCTGGCATCCATGCGCGGGATGGGCCTGGGCATGTAGAGGCCGCGGTCGCCGGCCTGCCCCTGCAAGAGCGCGCGGGCCAGATCGACCTCGGGCACCGCGTGATTCGTGCTGTAGTACGTGGTCATGTCGCGTTCCTTCCCGTGAGCAGCCGCCCGGGTGGCGCACCGCCGCTCTGCGCAGGGCAGCCTACTGGCCCGCCCGTGTTCGACGCAACGCGGTCTGCCGGCCCGTCCGTGTTCGATGCTGCGCAGCCTACCGGCCCGCCGGATCCGCGTGCGACGCGCCGCCGTAGGAGAAGGCCAGCGCCTGCGCCTTCGCGCGGGGACGCCCGATCGAGCCGAGGGCTTGATCCAGGTCGGCGATCACGTCGTCGGCGTGCTCGCCGCCCACGCAGAGGCGGATCATGTTGGGCGGGATGTCCGCCATGTCGCGCCCCTCCTCGCCCTGCTGCTGGTGGGTCGAGATGGCCGGTATCGTCGCCACCGATTTGATCCGGCCCAAGTCGGTCGCCCGCCAGATGCGCTGGAAGGCGTCGAACACGCGCCGCGTCGCCTCGGCGCCGCCCTTGACCCGGAAGCTCATCAAGTGGCCGTAACGGTTCACGGGCCGGCCGTACTGCTCATCGTGCTCGGCGTCGACCAGGTAGAGGTACCGGCTCGCGAGCTCGTGCAGGCGATGACTGGGCAGGCCGAGGTAGTCCACCTGCTCCACCTGCGGGTGCTGCGCGAGGAATTGGGCCACCTTCATCGTGTTGCGGCTGAACAGGTCGACCTTGGTGCGCAGCGTCCGCATGTCGTTGAGGGAGAGGATGGCGTTCATGGGCGAGAGGTTCTGGCCGTTGTCGCGGTTGGGCAGCGTCTTCAGGTACATCGCGAAGTCGCTCTTCATCTCGTCGGATGCGTAGTGGCAGGTCAGGTCGCGGCGCGCAATGACGGCGCCGGCGATGCCGAAGCCCGAGGAGGTGAGCGTCTTGGTGACCGACTGGATGACGACGTCGGCGCCGTGGCACAGGGGCCGCATGAGCGCCGGCGTGGCGACCGTGTTGTCGATGATCAGCGGCAGGCCGTGCTCGTGGGCCAGCTTCGCGACCGCGGCCAGTTCGAAGAAGGCCTGGCCCGGATTGGAGGGCAGCTCGCCGTAGAGGAAGCGCGTGTTCTCGTCGATCTTCGATTTCCACTCATCCAGGTCGTCCGAATGCACGATCCAACGGCACTCGATTCCCTTTTCCTGCATCTTGCGGATGCTGAACTGCTGGAAGGTGCCCCCATAGACCTGGCACGTGGCCACGAAGTTCATCGGCCGCTTGGGGTCCTTGGGATCCACGGCGAGGAAGGGCTCGGTGGCGCTCATGATGGCGGCCATGCCCGAGGAGGTGGCGCAGCAGGAGGTCTCGCCCTCGTAGCCGTAGCCCTCCAACAGGGCCAACACGTTCTCGAAGTAGTAGAGGCTTGGATTGGCGATGCGCGAGTAGCACCAGGTGGGGATCTGGTAGGCGAGAGCGGCCTCCATCTCGTCGGCGTCGCGGTAGGCCTGCGAGGAGGACATGTAGATGGGCTCGATGATCGAACCCTGGTTCGAGTCGAGCGCCTCGCTCATCGTGTAGAGCCCGTGAACCGCGATGGTGTCGAAGCGGCACCTGCGCATGGCGGCGATGTCGGCTTGGCGGCGCCGGGCCGCTTCGGCCGCGGCCGCGGTGTAGCGGGCCACGCCGGATTGCTTGCCTTGATCGGACATCGTGGAGCCTCCTTAGGAATTCACGTCGCCGGCCGCCCCGGGCGGATCGAGGGGCAAGCCGGCATCCTCTTTGACCGTGGACAGAACCAGAAGCGTCTCGAGCCTCTCGACGCCCGGGACGGCCGCCACCGAGCGCTTGACCAGCTCGCCCAGGTGCTCGTTGTCACGCACCGCCACGTGCAGGATGTAGTCGTGGCGGCCGGCCAGGTGATAACAGGAGATGGCCTCAGGGATGGCGCGCACCTGGTCCTCGAAGTCGTCGATCGAGATCACCTGATGGCGGGAGAGGCTGATCAGCACCATCGCATGCACGCCAAAACCCAGGCTGCGCGAGTCGAGCAGCGCGTGATAGCCGCGGATGACACCGCGCTCTTCCAGGCGGCGCACGCGCTCGAGCGTGGTCGAGGCGGCCAGGCCGGACTTCCGGGCCAGATCGGCGTTGGAGATGCGGCCCTGGGCCTGGAGGATGGCGACCAGCTTCCGGTCGGTAGCGTCCATGAGCACAGCCTACCGCAGAATACCCGAGTTTTCAAATCCCTTCGCCCCAATCGTTCGGATGCAACCGTCTTGGGCAACACGATCTTCGGCCGACCAGCGGGTGATTCGGGCCGCACCCGCCGAGGAGGCAACCGAGGGGTCCTTCGCGGGTAACTACCGCGGGAAGCGGTAGAAAGGGCCGGCATTCTGGTAGGATCGGGCTGCGGGGATCCGGCTGCTGGGTCCGGGCTGCTGGGATCGGGATCGGACCGTGGGGGGCGGGTCGGTCGGGAGCGGTGCCGGGCAACGGCGCGCGAGCGCACGGGAGGTCGATCATGAACAAGGCGCGGGCAGGCACGGTCCTGGTCGTGTGGCTGACGCTTGTGGGCGCGCACGGCGCCGGGGCCTGCACCACCTTCTGCTTGCAGCACGGCGATGCGCTGGTCTTCGGCCGCACCTTCGACTGGGATGTGGCCGAGGGCATGCTGGTCGTCAACAAGCGCGGCGTCCAGAAACAGAGCGTGATGGCGGAGCCTCGCGCCCGCTGGATCTCCGAGCACGGCTCGGTCACCTTCAACCAGCACGGCCGAGAGTTTCCCCTCGGCGGCATGAACGACGCCGGGCTGGTGATCGAGTGCATGTGGCTGAACGACACGGTCTATCCGCCGCCCGATGCGCGCCCGGCGCTGATGGCCAGCCAGTGGATCCAGTATCAGCTCGACATGTCGGCCCGTCTGGACGATGTGCTGGCCAACATGACGCGCGTGCGGATCGGCGGCGAGAATCCCGCCGCCCTGCACTTCCTGGTCTGCGACCGCAACGGCGACTGCGCCGCGATCGAATTCCTCGCGGGTCGCGTGGTGATCCACCGCGCCGAGACGTTGCCCTGGCCTGTGTTGACCAATCATCCCTACGAAGAGGCGCGCGACTTCCTGCGCCGCATAGGAGACGATCGGAGCAGCACGCGCTTCCATCAGGCCAGCCGTTCCCTGCGCCGGTTCGCATGGGCCGCCGACGGCGTGGCGCACTACGATCCAACCCATGACCGGGATCCAGCCCATGACGGGGATGCGATCGCCCACGCGTTCACGATCATCGACCGGGTGACGGTGCCGCGCACTCTCCTGCGCGTGGTGTACGACCTGACCGGGGGGCGGATCCACTTCGATACTGGCGATCCCGAAGAGCGGCGTCATGTCGATATGCGCGCTTTCGACTACGACTGCGAGACCCCCGTCCTGATCTTGGACCTGGCGACGGCGGGGTCGGGTGACGTTCGCCCCGATTTCGAGCCGTACACGGAGGAAGCCAACCTTCGGCTGATCCGGGCCTCGTTCTCCAAGACCGATTTCCTGCGTCACGTGCCCGACGAGCAGCTTCGCCGCATAGCTGCCTATCCGGGGCAGCTTCCCTGCGTCTCGGGCGCCATTCGGAATAGATGGCCGTGACGCGGAGGATGTCGCAGAATGGCCCCGCGCTCAGTCGACCGGCTGCGCCCCGCGGCGCACGTCCGGATCGAACCACGGGCGACCGGAGGCAATGATGCTGGAGGGGCGCAAGCCACGCGTGCTCTTCCTCTGCACCGGCAACGCTTGCCGCAGCCAGATGGCGGAGGGCTGGACCCGCACGCTCTTCGGTGAGTGGATCGAGGTCTACTCAGCCGGCATCGAGCCTCACGGCGTGGACCTCATGGCGGCACGCGTGATGGCCGAAGTGGGTGTGGACCTGTCCCATCACCGCTCGAAATCGGTGGACGAATTCCGCGGCCAGTCCTTCGATCTGGTGGTCACCGTATGCGACCACGCGCACGAGCAGTGCCCGGTCTTTCCGGGCGCGAAGCGCGCGGTCCATCGCGGGTTCGACGATCCTCCCCGGCTGGCGCGCTCCGCGCGCACCGAGCAACAGGTGCTGTCTCCCTACCGGCGTGTGCGCGATGAGATTCGGGCGTTCGTGGAGGTCTTGCCCGAGTTGTTGGGCGACGTACCGCAGCCGTCAGAGTAGGGGCGGCGACCTCGGCAGGCGGATACCTTCATGGACCGGGCCGCCGCGGGTGCTCACGCAGTCCGAACGGGAGGCCCGGCCGGCTACCTCTCGGTGAGCTGCCGGGCCTCCTGGTCGTAGGACTCCAGCACCTTGCGGAGCTGGTCGCGCGCTTCCTCGGGAAGCTCACCTTCCGCCCCCTCTACAACCCAACGAGCGGCCGCAACGAGCGCCGAAAGCTCGTAGGTGTGGAGGGTGACACGGAGAGCGGCGGGTCGCAGGTGTTCCAAGCGCATAGGATCAAGCCGAGACCTTCTCGGTGAGGTGCTCGCCTATCTGGTGGAGCTCCCGCGCGAACTGGTCGTAGTCCTGCCGCGTGCCGTTCAGGTACGCACTCCAGCCCAGCGTCATCTTCGCGTAGTGCGCGGCTTCCTGGATCTCTTCATCGGTGGCGCCGAAGAGCTTCGCCGCCTCGGTGTGGAAGAGCGTGCAGTAGTGGCATTTGGTCTCGGCGTGAATAGCGATGCCCATGAGCTCCTTGTATTTGTTGGGGATGCGCGTCTCTCCGAGCTCCAGGCGTCGGAATAGATGCCATTCGGCGTCGAGGTACTCATCCGGAATGTCCTTGAAGAAGCTGGGGACGAGTCCGAGCGTCTCCTTGATCTCCCGCTCGACCTCGCTGCGCTTGCGTAGCGGAGCCATGCTGTCCTCCTCCTTTGCTTCGATTCAATCTATCTGCATGACCAGGGCCGCCGCTGCGATCGCGACGATCGCTTCTCGAATCGGCTCCGGTCGCTCAACGAAAAGAGCCGGGACCCACGAGGTCCCTGCTCTCGTCCGGACAACCTACATCGCCCGGCGTAGACGTGCCCATCCAACGCACCACGACCCGGGCACCGAGGAAACTCCCAGCTCGGGTGGGGGCGGGACTATCGTGAGCGTGCGGTCCGGCATTTGCGCCCCGTTCCCAGCGCTGTGGTCCAGCGCGCTACGGCCAGCGCACCCCACACGGCGAACAGGTACAGCTCGGGACGCAAGGGGATTGCATAGCGCGGCCAGGGGGCGAAGACGATGCCGTAGATGAGCGTGTAGTAGAGGAGCGTCGCGGCCAGAAGAAGGGGGGCCGCATGCTCGCCTGCGTCGGGCACACTGGGCTCGTCGCGGCCTGTCTGCGCGGCGGGCGGCGGGGGACGGCGCAAACGGGCTCGCCGGGACGGTCTGTCGAGGGGGGTCCGGCGCGTCTTGCGGAACAGGAAGATCAGGAAACCTCCCACGGCCAGCAGGAGCACGACCGGGTGAAGCACCCTCATGATCGTGTGGGTCAAGCGGGCTGCAGCGGACGTCGTGTACAGCGACGTGAGGATCTTATAGACGTAGACGTCCCCCTGCCCCTGAAGGATGTTCCAGCTCCACAGCGTGTAGGGCTTCTCGAACACGTACCAGGTCAGGTAACGCCCCGGACGCTCAGAGAATCGCCGGCTGAAGATCCGGATGAAGTTGGCGAGGGACTCGCCGTAGGCGGGCTGCTCAGGATCTTCAACGTAGGGGTAGGGCTTGTACTGCGGGTCCTTGTACACGAAGCCTGGATAGGTGCCGTGGGTCAGCGTCGCCAGAGCGCGGTCGGCGTCGGTGGCGCTGCCGGGTGGGACGCTCAGGTGGTTGCGCAGCGCCCAGCCCCCCCAGAAGACGGAGAACACCACCAGGAGCAGGGCCAGCCGCCGGGCGAGAGGGCGCCGATCGATGCGCCAACCCACTTTCGATTCCTCCGCCGGCGCCGAGCGGTGGAGATCGCGCAGGATCAGCAACGCGCTCAGGATCCAAGGGAGGAGCACGACGGCGGGGTTGATGAGGTAACCGTAGCCGAGCAGGGCGCCGGACGTCGCAAACCACCACCAGCGCTGACTGCGCAGCCCTTCGAGGAGGGCGAGGAGCCCGGCCAGCAGAAAGAAGGAGAACAGCGTTTCGGTGAGCACGTAGCTCGACAGACTGATCAGATGCGGACTCAAGGCCACCAGGACCGCCGCCAGGAAGGCTGCCCAGGCCGGAAGCATCCGCCGGCCGAAGAGGAATGTGAGCAGGATCACGAGGGCGCCCAGAACCGCCTGGGTGTGGCGCACGATGTCGTAGAAGCCATCGTCCCCGCCCAGTCGGAAGGCGAGCGCAATCAGGAAAGGCAGTCCGGGGGGGCGGAAGGAATCGGGTTGGGGCTGAGGGGAGGTCGCGTCCATCGAGTAGACACCGTGGCGGGCAAGATTGTAACCGCTGGCGGCGTACTGGCCCGCATCCGCGCGGAAGGGGTGCTCGATGACCGTTTCCTCGAGGTAGGCGATGCGAAGCAGGAGCCCACCCAGCGTGAGCAGCAGGATGGCGATGGTCCAGCCGTGGGGGAGACGCATCTTCTTCGAGGGGCGCTGCTTGGATGTGTCGCTGGACATTCCGTGGGTCTCCTCGGGACGCCTGGGTCCGCCGCGTCGGCCCCTCGATCCTGATGGGCCGATCGGCGCCGCGCAATCGCGAACCTGCCATCTTGTATCAGGTCGCACGGCGATTGTCGATGCCACGCCTCGGTGCTAGGCTTGGATGTGCCCCCGCGGCCACCGGGAGAGATCACCATGCTGCGGCTCGCGCCGAATCGGCTGCCGATCCTGTTGCTACCGACCATCCTTGCCCTGGTCTTCACGGCCGGCGCGGCGACGCTGACGGTGCGCCCCGACGGCGCCGGCGACTACCCCACCATCCAGAGCGCCCTCGACGCCGCCCAGCACGAGGACGTGATTCTCCTCACCGACGGCACCTTCACCGGCGCCGGCAATCGCAATCTCGACCCGCTGGGCAAGGCCGTCACGATCCGTTCCGAGAGCGGCGACCCCGCCCGATGCATCCTTGATCTGCAGGGAGAGATGGGCCGCTTGCGCCGAGGCTTCTACCTCCGCTCGGGTGAGGACACCACCACCGTCCTGCGCGACCTGATGATCCGCAACGGCAGCACCGAGCACACCTGACCCAACTGCACGGCCAGCGGGGTCTACTGCTGGAACGCGTCGCTACTCTGCGAGAACGTCGTCTTCGAGGCCAACCAAGCGGGGCAGTGCGGGGCCTACTCCGGGTACCAGTCTCGCTCCGTCTTCAGGCGATGCACGTTCGCGGGGCAGCGGTCGGATGTGTGGGGCGTCGTCTGCCTCTACAACAGTCGCGATCGGTTCGAGCGCTGCATTTTCATCGAAAACGAAAGCGGAGCAGAGGGCGCCGTCTTTCACATCGAAACGGGACGCCACGTGGTCATCGACCACTGCACGATCGTCGCCAATCGCGATGCGAGCGATGAAGGCGGCGTCTTCTGGGTGCTGGCTTCACGGCCGCCGGTCGTCCGCAACACGATTGTGGCCTTCAACGAGGCCGCGGCCGTCGTGGCTTCCGGGGTGCCCAAGTTCGGCTACTGCGACCTCTATGGCAACTCGGGCGGAGATTGGGAGGGATTGATCGCGGATCAAGGCGTGATGGCGGGCAACCTGGCGGCCGATCCGCGCTTTGAGGACCTCGTTCGAAGGGACGTGGGTTTGCGGGCCGAATCGCCCTGTATCGATGCGGGCGATCCTCGCTTCCCGGCGGATCGGGACCCCGACGGCACGCGGACCGACATGGGAGCGATCACGTTTCTGCGGCGCGTGGATGACCCAGGAATGCTCGCACGGCGTTCCCCTCGAAGGGCGTCACGAGGAACGAGTCCCGGGAATGCCGCCCCGAGTCTGCGAGTCGTGCCCCTGGCTCAGGGCGAAGGGATCCGCTTTGAGTTCGAGTTGATCGGCGGGCCAGCTGGACACCTGGTGATCTTCGATATCCTGGGCAGAGCCGTCGCGCGCTACCAGGTGGCCGGTAACGGAACACGCGGCAACGTGTTGTCCTGGCGAGGAGAGGATGCTGCGGGCCTCCGCCTCTCGGACGGCATCTATTTCTGCCGCCTGGAGACTCCGCGCGGCCAGGCCTCGGGCCGCTTCTTGCTCAAACGTTAGTTCGTCACGCCATGCGGAAGGATGGAGCTTCGCACTCTCCAGACCCGCCGGGAATCGTAATGCCCTGGCCCGCGGGACCCAACGTCCCTGTCGGGCCTCCGTCAACCGCTTTTCAGATGCCCTGTGTCTTGTCCGCCACAGCAAGGCGGTCGCACTGCTGCTGGAGAACCGCACCGGCGAGCATTTCGATTTTCGGTCAGTCTCCCCAGCGGGCCCTGAAACCGCGAACATCGACATGCACGAATGGACCATGCACCGACGTTTTCTTGTAGCGCGCCAGGCCGCCCAAAAGCTTGTCATAGAACGGTCTGCCGTAGAGACGGTCGAAGAGTTCGTAGAGGATATCGGCGTCGCGGCAATCGATGCGGCCGTCGCCATTGAGGTCGTCCATCATACCGTCGACGGGATTCTCGTCCACGAAGATGTCTGCGGCCCCGCCCCATACATGCCGACTGTACCGGACGTTTCCGATGGCGTGATTGTAGAAGGGTGTGCGATAGCCGCTCATGATGTGAAACGTGCTGCATTTGAAGCCGGATGCATTGGTCTGCTCCAGCAGCAGCTCCAGCTTGAGGATCAGCTTCTCTCGCAGCACGAGGTACTTCGGGAAACCCGAGTCCTGCTTGCTCAGGAACTGTCCAAGGCGGAAGTGAGGACTGACCGGTAGGTCCACATTCTCGCCTTGGACTTCGATGAAGCCGTCCGGGGGGCGGTAGATAGTTTCTGTTGCCCGAAGCCCTGTTTGAATCTCGTCGGGTGTTTGGGGT
>CAZPGB010000036.1:0-63328 GCA_964585945.1 uncultured bacterium
AAATGGGTTCGTTCTCAAGAGCAGAGGCGGGTCCGTTCTGGTTAGCGTTGAAGCACATCGATATCTTCACGGCGGACAATGCGCCCGAGCTCTTCTGGGAACCGATTCTCGAGTGGGTGCGCAGTCACTAGATACTGGGGGGCACTTCTGGATCGGGTGAAGGCTATGCCGGGTCCGCAGCTCTCTCGGTGCGGGCCCGGTGCAGTCCACAGAGCCATGGAGACGACTGCTCGCAGTGCACCACCCATGCACAGACGCCATCCTGCAGTGCTAGGAGTTGCTGGAAGGAGGAAAGGAGAAGCTCATGCGCGTACTTCACCTACTGCTTGTCGCGCTCTCTCTGCCGGCTGTTGCCGAGGCTGTCACTGTAACGATCAACCCGTACGGAACCGGGGACTTCCCCACGATCCAGGCGGCTATCGATGCTCTGACAGACGGCGACACGATCGAGTTGACCGACGGAACGTTCACGGGCGGCGGCAACCGAGACATCGACTTTCGAGGGAAGGGAATCACGGTCCGTTCCAGAAGTGAAAATGCGGAAGCCTGTATCATCGATTGCGAGGGTAGCCTATCAGACCCTCACCGGGGGTTTGTCTTCCAATCCGGTGAAGACTATCAGTCTAGTGTTGAGGGCATTTCCATTGTCCATGGCTTTGGGATCACAGAGCCGTCTCTCTACAGCGGGGGAGGCATGACCTGCGAGAGCGGTTCGTCACCCACCATTAGCCACTGCATCTTTTCGAACTGCCAGGCCCAGGCCCGTGGCGGCGGATTCTATTGCGGCGAAGGGTGTGCTCCCACCTTGGACAACTGCACCTTCCTCGATAACGAGGGGCTCGCCAGCGGTGGCGGCGGTGGCGGCATGGCGGGCTACAACCAAGGCTGCTCACCCACACTGATTCGGTGTACATTCTCCGGGAACAGCACCACGGGAGGCGGAGGAGCTTACGATGCCAGCTACAACTCCAGCGCCACCTTCGAAGACTGTGTGTTCACAGACAACTTTGGGGGCGGCGGTGGAGGGGGTATCGTCACGTACCGGGCGGAAGCGATCGCAATCACCCGTTGTTCGTTCGTTGGGAATGAAACCCCCAACGGATGGGGCGGGGGTGTTCTGATCTACAGATCCGGAGGGGCAACCATCACGGAAAGCATGTTTGTAGACAACCTCGGAAGCGCAGGAGGCGGCGCCTTCTTCTTCGCCCAGACCACGCCCTGCGATGCCATTGTCACCGGTAGCACCTTCGCTGGAAACAACGGGACCTATGACGGAGGAGCTGTGGATTGCTCAGGGGGCAGCGTGATTGCCCATTTCGATGGTTGCACCATGTACGGCAATGGCTCCCCGCTGGGCAGTGGCATGGTCTTCGACATGGACGCTGTCGGAGTGCTCGACAACACGATCATCGCCTTTGGAACGGGGTCGCCGGCCGTTGTCGGAACCAGTTCGCCACCCACGCTCACATGTTGCGACGTCTACGGCAATGATGGAGGCGCCGGAATAATCGCAAGCCAGATCGGCACAAACGGTAACATATCTGAAGATCCGCTCTTCTGTCTGCAGCAGCACCCCACGCTTCCCTACACGCTCGAAGATATGTCACCATGCCTTCCGGAGGCATCCGGCTGCGGCCTCATCGGTGCATGGGGCCTTGGGTGCGGCATGTCTTCCGTGGGTGACGAGAGGTACGAGCCCGTCCATTCCGGTCTGGAGTTGGCATGCTCGATACCCAATCCGATGCAGACGTCGGGTCGGTTTGCCTATCGTCTCCCGATGGATGTTCTCGGTACACCCGTCACTTTGAGAATCGTGGATCTGTCCGGTCGATTGGTTCGCGAGCTGATCGCAGGATCGGCCACGCCCGGATCCCACTCTGTCCTATGGGACGGCCGAGACAGCGGTGGCCTCCCCGTCCGCGGCGGCGTCTACCTCGCCCGGTTGTCAGCCGGGGGAGGCACGGCAAGCCGTCCTGTGATCGTGATTCGCTGACCGGCCGTCGGGGGGGCGGGAGGGAGACCCGCCCCTCCACCTGCGCGGGCAGTCATTACGCAGAGTCCGCTATGCTACCGGCGCATAGGAGTTTCCAACTGCGAAATCCCCCCGCAGCCCCCGAACCGATGATGCCGGTCATGCGGTACACAGGTCTCGTCATGCACCGCACCCGCCCCCTCGCACCCATTCAGCCCGATCCACGCTACTCAAGTGCATGGCGCCACCCCCACACCTCCCGCAGCGGACAGACTTCCCCCACCCTCCCCTGCGCGAGATCATCCGGGAGTTACGGCGGCCCTCGCGGCCGCGCGTTGCTGGGAAGGACCGGAGCCGACGCAGGCCGTCCGCCACGAGCGGCCGACCGACGCGCGGGCAACCGACGGCTCTCAGGGCGGCGGCCGGATCTCCCCGCCTCGCGCGTCACGATCTGCCCGCTCCGCTCGAGCCGCCTCGCAGGTCTCGGCGGGCTCTGGCGGCACCACAGTCGGATCCGCGAGCGGCACCGGTAGCGGCGCGCGCAATCCCCACGCCGCGCTCCCTCCTCCCCCACGGGCGGGCGCCAGGGGCGGCGGGCTCGTGGGCAGCCGCAGATGGCGCAGGACCTTGGCCACCACGCACGGATCGGAGAGAAACGCCAGGATGACCATCGCCGTCGCGCAACGCGGACACCTCAAGGCATCGATGAAGAAGACGCGGCGCAAGAGCTGCGCCCAGGGCAGGGGCCTGCGACGGGCGGGCGCCGGGGTCTGGGTCGTGGGTGAAGCGTCCGCTGGCACGGAACCCTCGCCCCGGGTGGCTGGCCCCTGGGTGTCGGCGCTCTGCGTCTCACGCCCTGCCCCTGCAGGCGCCGGTGGCGCCAGCAACAGGTCACGGGCCCGCGCGCGGTTGGCGAAGCAGCCATCTCTGAAGCGGCCTCCCCCGTCAAGCGCGATCTTCCCTTCCTAGCTCTTCCGAATGGAGGTTCCCTCTTCCGTGACTGCTCCGCGCGAGGCTCGTCAGCCGTCTCTGCGCACTCTACTTGGGCTTCCCCTCACGGACGCCGGTGCGCGAGGGTATAGGAGGGAGCGGGGCGCCATCGTGGTAACGGCCTCCAGGGGCCATGGCTGCTTCCGCGCTCACCGGTCCCATCCTGATCCTCTCGCCGAAGCCATCCTGACCCTGGATCAAGATCGTGAGAAACCCTGGATCAAAATGGTGACAAACTGCGGATCAAGGTCGTGAGAAATGACACTTCTGGCCAGGGACAGCGGAGCGACGTCAACTGATTACACTGAAGCATGTTACAGGCCTGTATCCGGAACTTGCAATTAACTCAAGATTATGAGTAAATTTGCTCAATCTTCTGAGTAAATAGAAACACATGGAGGACGAGTGTTCCAACGTCCACAATTTGAATTCGTTAGAGATCGGCTCCTAGAGCCCAGACGATTCATGCAGGTTCTTCTCGGACCTCGCCAGACTGGCAAGACCACGCTCATTCACCAGGTGCTCGAGACCCTGGACCTGCCCACTCACGTCGCTTCGGCTGATCAACCGGCCACGAAGGACAGGAGTTGGATCGAGCAGCAGTGGGAGGCTGGCCGCCTCCTTCTCCGCGCAGAGTCACAACCGGCGGCTGCAGTCCTCGTGCTGGATGAGATCCAAAAGGTTCCAGATTGGTCCGAGATCACCAAACGCCTGTGGGACGAGGACAGTGCCGCCAGGCGTGAATTGCGGGTCGTCTTGCTCGGCTCGTCGCCTTGGCTCATTCAGAAGGGGCTGACGGAAAGCCTCACGGGACGCTTCGAGGTTATCCGCATCCGTCACTGGCCGTGGGTCGAGATGAGAGATGCGTTTGGATGGGAGGTCGAAGAGTACATCTACTACGGAGGCTACCCGGGCGCAGCACCGCTCATACGAGAGCCGGATCGCTGGCGGGCCTACATTCAGGATTCCCTGATCGAAACAACGATATCCCGAGACGTTCTGCTTATGACCCGCGTGGACAAGCCGGCTCTACTCCGACAGCTCTTCCATCTCGGCTGCCTCTATTCGGGTCAGGTGCTCTCGTTCACGAAGATCCTGGGTCAACTGCATGACGCCGGCAACACGACGACCCTCGCCCACTACCTGGACCTGCTGGAGGCAGTGGGGCTCGTCGGAGGGCTGCGCAAGTACTCGGCGCAGCAGGTTCGCCAGCGACGCTCGAGCCCGAAGCTTCAAGTACACAACACAGCACTGCTCTCAGCGCAGTCAGGTCTCCGTTTCGCTGAGACCAGAACCAGACCCGAGCGGTGGGGACGTTTGGTCGAGTCGTGTGTCGGTGCCCACCTGGTGAACGCCTGTCTCGGGACAGACATCTCGGTGCACTACTGGTCCCATCGAAATCGTGAAGTGGACTTCGTCCTTACAAGGGGTGAGACCCTCATCGCGATTGAAGTCAAGAGCGGCCGGACGCCCACATCGTTGCCGGGTCTCGAGGCCTTTGCGAGGGCGTTTCCGGTGGAGAGGTCTTTGCAGATCGTCGGCACGGGTATTCCCCTGGAGGGATTCCTGCGCACCTCCGCGGCGGATCTGTTCTGACCGGCAACGTCGGGCCGGCCTCCCTCCTACGCAACCACCGCGATCGCCCTCACTCCGACGGCGAGGCACCACGCCCGCCGCCCAGAGGCAACTCCCTTGCTCCGCACGACTTCCCCGCCCCGTTTTGCACGGATGCCAAGCAGACGGCCGCGTGCTAGACTTCTTCGTCCCGATTTCCGCTCCGACACCTACGCCAGCCCAAAACGGTTTCTACCGGAACCGCTGGCCTGGAAATCGGTTGCAGAAACATGCGTCGCCAGGGGGGAATCGCAGGAGGAGGCGAGTCGATGTCGACGATCTGGTCGTGGATCGAAGGGGTGCGCACACGCAGGTTGCTACCCGGGCTGGTGATTTTGGCCGGCCTGTTGGCCTTCGGCGGAACTTGGCTCACGAGCGGACAAATAGCCCGTGCGATCGGCGACGAGTTCGCCGACATGGACACCGAGGCCAGGGTGAGCGCCTACCTGAGCCACCGCGCGCTGGCCGCCGGGGAGTCGGGCACCCTGCTCGTGCTGCTCAAGGTCCCCGACGCCTTCCACATCCAGATCAACGACTTCCTCGAGGTGACCGTCCCCGATGACGCGCCGGTGACGCTGGGCACGCTTGCGGTCACACCCAACGCCCAGTGGCACGGCGAGGGCGTGCTGAAGGGCGACGCCTCGATGACGATCCCCTTCACCGTGAAACCGGACGCCCCGGCCGAGCCGACCCCGATCCCCTTCACGGTTGGATACCAGGGTTGCACCGAATCGCCCACCTACGCCTGCTTTCCCCCCACCTGGGTCGATGTCACGCTGGAGCTGAGCCCGCTCGCGGCAGGCGGATCCCCCGTCACCGCTCACGAGCAGGTGTTCGCCCAGTACGGTCTCGGTCCCGCCGCCGGCGCTGCGGAAGCCGAAGCGGGCGCCGACGAGGGATCGGGCAGCCTGGAGGACCGGCTCCGTCGCGCGCTTCAGCAGGGCTCCTTCATTGCCTTCCTGCTGGTCTTCATCGGGGGCATCCTCTCCAGCTTCACGCCCTGCGTCTATCCGATGATCCCCATCACAATCAGCTACGTGGGCGGCAAGGCCCGCTCGCGGGTGCACGGCTTCATCCTGTCGCTCTTCTTCGTGCTGGGCATCGCCGTCACCTACGCGATCCTGGGTCTGGTGGCGGCCGGGACCGGCGCCGTCTTCGGCGCGATGATGCAGAGCACGGCGGCGATCATCGTCGTGGCCGCCATCTTCGCCGCCATGGGCGCGAGCATGCTGGGCGCGTTCGACCTGGTCCTGCCCTCCAGCCTGACCACCAGCATGCAGACCACCAGCGCCAGCAAGACCGGCTCGGGGGGCGGCATCCTGGGCGCGATCCTGATGGGCGCCACCACGGGCCTGGTGGCATCGCCCTGCGTGGGGCCGATCCTGGTCGTGCTGCTGACCTTCGTGGCCGAGACCGGAAGCCTCTTCTTCGGCTTCTGGCTCCTCTTCACCTTCGCCTGCGGTCTGGGGATGCTGTTCCTGGTGCTCGGGACCTTCGCGGGCGCCCTGACGGCCTTGCCGCAGGCCGGCGGCTGGATGGACACCGTGAAGCACGTCTTCGGCGTGATCCTGATCGCGATGGCGATCTACTACCTGCGCAATCTGCTGCCGCCCGAGACGACCCGTTTCATCCTGGGCGTCTTCCTGGTCATGGTCGGCGTCTTCACCGGCGCGTTCAATCCGCTGCCCGAGGCGCCCAGCCGCGGCCTCCTCTTCCGCAAGGCGCTCGGGGTGCTCATCTTTCTGGGCGGCGCCGTGGTCTTCTTGGCGTGGCTCTTCGCGCTCGTTGGATTCCCGATGGCTGCCGGGCCGGGCCTGGCCGCGGGCGCGCCGGGAATGGCCGCCCACGCCGAGCCGGACTGGCTCATCAGCGATGAGGCCGCGCTCGCCCAGGCGGCGCAACAGGGCAAGCCGGCCATCCTCGACTTCTGGGCCACCTGGTGCGCGGCCTGCCTCGAGCTGGACGAGAAGACGTGGATCGATCCGCGCGTCTACGAGGAATCGAAGCGCTTCGTCGCGGTGAAGATGGATCTGACCAAGAACGACGACTTCGCCAACGAGGTGCGCGCCCGTCACAAAGTGGTCGGCATGCCGACAGTCATCTTCTTCGACAGCCAGGGCAACGAGGCACGCCGCTTCGAGGGGTTCAAGGGCCCCGACGAGGTGCTTGCGATCATGCAGTCGATCCGCTGATCCGCTGATCGGGTCGCCGCCGCGCTCCTGCGGACCGTAGTGCCGGCGATGGAATCCACGCAGACCGCATCCGGGCCAGCGAAATCACTGCCAACCGGATCCGCGCCAACCGGAGAGACGTCAACCGGAGAGACGTCAACCGGAGCCATGCCCACCCCATCCGCGCCAACGCACCGCCCCCCCGCGAGGGCCGCGAGGCCCGTAAAGGACGCAGGCCTTGGCGTCGATCAGTTCTCCAGGAAGGTCCCCAACCGGCCCGGGGATCGTCCGTGCCACAAGCGCGGATAGACCTCGAATCGCAAGCGGAGCCGTAGGATGCGCAAGGACAACGCCGCCCGGAAGCAGCCGCCGGGCTCACCGGATGTCGATGCGTCCGGGCTCGGGCGTGAGCACAGCGACCGCCGCAGCCGTCCCACGCCCATGTTCTCGCGCTACACCTTCTTCGGCCGGCGCCGGCGCAATCGGCGGAACACCGACCCCTCGCGCCGCTACTACGTCGATTGGATCGACGGCCACTACCTGCGGGCGTTGATCACGGTCGTGCTCCTGGTCCTGATCGACTGCTTCTCGACGCTCCACATCATCAGCGCCGGCGGCGGGGAGTCGAATCCGCTCATGGCGATGGTGCTGGAACTGGGTGCCGGATGGTTCGTTGCGGTCAAGGTGCTCTCCGCGGTCTGGGGCTTTCTCCTGCTGGCGGTCCACCGCTTCTTCCCCGTCGCGCGCCTTCTGGCCGCCGTGCTGCTGACCGCGTACGGGGCGGTCGTCGTCTACCACGTCTACCTTCTGGCCCATATCCACCTCTAGCGAGCGGCTCCCTCTAGGCCCACCACGTCCCCGGGCTTCGCCGTGGCGAGTCTTCGGGACGCAACTTCCTATTCGCTCGTCATATAACCCCGTTTGGCCGATCGATACAGCGGTATGCCCGCACTCGGGCGGGCGGCGTTCCTATGCCCTGCCATCAAAGGAGATGATGCCTTGAAACCGAGTTCAGCCATTCGATGCGGGCTCAGGATACGGGGGTCGACTCGAGGGGCACGCGCGTTCTCGATCGTCCTTTTGCTGACGCTGATCTGCGCCCCGGCGACGCACGCAGCACTGTGGCAGCGAGCCCGCTCGGGCACCGACCTCTGGTACTCCGGGTTCCTGCACGCCGAGGCGAGCTACACCGACGTGACGGGCAGTCTCTACGAGTACGAGGAGGGCTACTTCCACGGTCGCAAGGACGGCTCGCTGGACGCCAAGGGCGCCTTGCACGCCAACGGGGCGCTGCGCACCGGCCTGACGATCAACGCCTCGCTGCTCTTCGACACGCGCTACGACCGCTACCCGCAGCGCTACTGGGATCGGCGCTTCTGGGACACCTTCCGCATGAAGATCGTCATGGACACGCCGCAGCCGATCAACGACCGCTGGAAGTTCCACGCCCGGGCGCGCTACGACCGCGAGGACCGCTGGCGCGACGAGTATCCCGACGCCCGGTTGCTCATGGAGCCGATCGACGACGCGCGCCTGGAGGCCTATGCGCGCCTCGAGTCCCGCGCGTTGATCCTGGAGGGCGGCGACCTGAAGCCCGACTTCGGCGGACGCGGATTCGTCCTCTATCAGCGCGACCTGCTGGGCGTGCGGGGCAACATCCACAACGACCACGCCGAGGCGGAGCTGACGGCCGGGCGCGTCAAGGGCACCACCTACCTGCAGACGCCCGACGACTCGCTCGGCATCCGCGCCGACGGCACCGCGGGGCCCTATCGGCTCGCCCACGCGCCCATCGTCCGCGGCAGCGAGATCGTGGCCGTCGAGGTGCGCGATCGCTTCGACCCCACCATCCGCGTGCGGCGCACCGAGCAGCGGCGCAACGTCGACTACACAATCGACTACCTGCGCGGCGTGGTCACCTTCATGGAGCCGGTGCAGAGCGAGACCTTCAGCGGCGACCCGGTCTTCATCTCCATCCAGTACTCCTTCGACCAGCGCGACGCCGGCTACCGGCGTTACCTGGCCGCTGGACGCACCACCGTCCGGGCCGGCGATGCGCTGCGCGCGGGGGTCCTGTACGCGGGCGTCTACGACGACGAGGGCTCCTGGCGCGGCGATGCGAGCGCGCGGCCGCCCGCCCAGCGACTGTCCGCCTACGGCGCCGTCGTGGAAGCCGACCCCTTCGATCGCACGCGGATCGAGGCCGCCGTCGCGCTGAGCGATTCGGGGCAGTACGGCGGCGAGAGCGACAACGCAGCGCTGGGGGTGCGCTTCGAGTCGCGCAGCCTGCGAAACCTGTCGCTGAGCGGCGACTACCAGCGCATCGAGCCCGGCTTCGTCGCGCTCGACAACCGCACGCTGGTCGGCCAGCGCAACCGCGAGGAGCTGCGCCTGGAGGGCGCCTACCGGGCCTCGAGCCCGGTCGAGCTGCTGGGCGGCGGCCGGCGCACGCAGAGCGCCAACGAGCAGATCGACGACAATGCCTACCGCGATCAGAGCGTCTTCGCCGGCGCGCGGCTGCGGCCGTGGAGCCGCACCGAGATCGGCTACCGCCAGGAGTGGCGCACCGCCCGCGACCTGAAGCCGGTGCGCGAGCGCGACGAGCTGCGCGAGACCTCCACCCTGGAGCTGATCCAACGCCTGCGCGCCTCGCGCCTGCGATTGGCCGCCGAGCGCGAGCACTTCACCGATCACATCCAAGACGAATCCTCGACCGCGCGCACGGCCACCTGGCGCCTGCGCGGCGGGGCCGACGTGCAGCCGTGGACCTGGCTCGACACGCACATGATTCTCAAGACCGAGCTGCTGCGCGACCGCGATGCCGACCGCTCCCTTTCGCGCCGCGACCGGGCCGAGATCGGCGCCGTGGCGCGCATCGGCGGGGCCTGGGCGCTGCGCGGCGACCTCGAATGGAAAGGCGACCACGAGCTGGACGAGGCCGGCTGGGCCTGGCGCGGTGGGCCGCGCATCCTCACCCAACGGGCCTACTCGCTGGGGTCCGATCTGCGCCCCGTCGAAAGCGTCCAGCTTCTGCTGGCGCACGATCACGAGGAGACGGTCGACGACGAGCGCGGGCAGACGCAGCGCCGCTCCGAGTCCTCGCGCGCCGAGGGCACCTGGTTCGCCACCCCCGACCTGGAGCTGCACGCGGCCTACGGGCGCGAGGACCTGCGCGACGTGCGCAAGATCGGCGTTGATCAGGGCTGGCTGCGCCGCTACGAGCGGCGCTTCGAAGCCGACGTCACCTACAACTACCTGACGCGCTTCTCCTTCTTCGGCGGCTATCAGCTCAAGCTGCGCCGCATCTTCGATCCCGGGCGCGGCGACACCGAGCTGCACCGCTTCCGCGTGGGTGCCAACGTCCACCTGCACCCCGACTGGGAACTGACCGGGCGCCTGCGCTACGACACGCTGACCGGCGAGCCGGTCGCGGGCACGGAAGGGTCGCTGGACGTGGGGGATGAGCTGGATAACCGGCGCTGGATCGCCACCGGAGAGATCGCCTGGGATTGCAGCCGCATGTGGCGCGTGGCCCTGGGCTACGAGTCGCTCGACTACGCCGCTGAGGGGGGGCTCGCCTCCTCCGACGCGGGCGACGACGACTACGCGGCCGACCGCTTCTACCTGAAGTTGATGCAGAAGTTCTAACGGGCGAGGGAACCGCCCCGGCAGAGGGTTGCGATGACGATGCCGAGCAGATGCAGTGCTCCAGGACGGAGAGGATCGATGGAACAAGCCTTGGGATTCAATCGCCATCGGCGGTCGGATGAGGATCCGGCCTCCCATCGCACCGCGCGCCGCCGGCCGACCGCTCCGCAAGAGATCGTCCGGCGTGCCGGCGCGTGGGCGCTGTTGCTCCTTGCGGCGGCTTCGCTCGCCCAGGCCACCCCACCGGATCGTGACGACCCTTCGCGGGGCGGGAGACCGGCGTCGTTTCCCGACCTGAGCGACCCGGTGATCGAGCTGATCGATGAGAACGGCGGCGAGCTGGAGCGCGGGGACACCCTCACCTGTCGCTACGAGGTCACCAACCGCGGCGACGCCGAGGCGACCGGCGTGCGCTTCACCGCGCCCCTGCCCGGCAGCCATCGCGCCTATGTGGAAGGCTCCACACGCGTGGACGGCGAGCCGGTGCCCGATGAGCGCGGCCGCTCCCCGCTGCTCTCGCAACTGCCCGTCCGCGCGCCCGGAAGCCCTCCCGGCGTCGTGCCCCCGGGCGAGACGGCGGTGGCGACCGCCCGCGTCCGGGTGGGCGACAACACGCCCTGCCGGGCGGGCATGCCCTTCACCTTCTCGGTCACCTCCGACACCGGCCACGGCGGATCGGTCACGATCCTGCGCCGCATTACCTGCGCGCCGCCCGCGCCCCCCGGCGACTCCGAGCCCGCGGCGACCCTGATCCCCAACGCCGGCGACTTCGGCCGCCCGGTCTCGTACCTGCTGCGCCTCATCCACGCCCCCGACGCGCAGGAGACCATCGTTCGCGTGTCGATGGAGCCGGCCGGCGGCTTCACGAACGTTCACGGCGTCTCGGCGCCCGCCGGCTGGTCGGTGGGCGTCATCGGCGGCAGGGTCGTCTGGGAAGCCGGACCCGGTGCGGGCCTGGCGCCGGGGGAGACGACCGACTTCCAGTGGGGCGCCACTTGCCCCGGCGTGGTGGGCGCCGGTGGGCCGTACGAACACCGCTGGGAGGCGGCCTCCGCCTCCGGCCCGACCTGGGGCGGCCCGCTGCCCTTCCACGTGCGCGAGCCGGACCTCTCCGACGTCCGCCTGACCCTGACCGACGAGAACGGCGGATGGCTGCACCGCGGGGATCGGGTCACCTACCGGATGGCCGCCGTCAACGGCGGCGACATGGTCGCCATCGGCGTGCGCTGCCAGGCGCCGGTGCCCCCGCCCTACACCGAGTATGTCCCGGGCACGACCCGCCTGGGCGGCGTGGCTGTGCCGGATGCGGGCGCGGAAAGCCCGGTCGCCGGCGGCCTGCTCGTGCAGAGCGCGGGCATGAGCCCCGGCGTGATCGCGCCCGGCGACTCGGCGGTCGTGACCGTGCAGGTGCGCGTGAGAGACGATGCCCCTCCGGCCGGCGACGGCGGCCGGCTCGACCTGCGCCTGACGGTCACCTCGCAAACCGGCCACGGCGGCGACGACCGCAGGATCGGCCCCGATATCGTGGGCGCGTCCCTGGCGGTCGCGTTGCGAGGCCCGGCGAAGGGCGTCATCTGCCAGCCGGCCGAGTACGAGGTCGAGCTGACCGCCGGCGGTCCCGCCCCGACGCTCGACGCCTGGTGCGCGGTCGACATCCCCGAGGCGTTCACCTACGTCGCCGGAACGACGCGCATCGTCGCCACCGGATCGGGGTACGGACTGGCCTCCGATCCGCACGTCAGCGGCGGCCGGCTCCTCTTCAACCACGACGGCGCCGGACCCAACCCGGATGACGACCCGCTGTGGGACATCGCCCCCGGCGAGCGGGTGACGATTACCTTCGCGCTCGACCCTCGCACGTGCGCCCCGGGCTCCTACGGGCTCACGGCAACCGCCCATGGACGCGACGTTGGTGCGGGCGACGAAGACGAAGGCGCCGGTCACGAAGACGCCGGTCACGAAGACGTCGGGGATGCGCTCGCCACCGCGACCCTGACGACGCGGCTGCCGCAGACCCTGCTGACATTGGTGCCGTCGGCCAGCGTCCCGGTCGCCCGCGTGGGCGATGTGGTCACCTGGAACCTCCGCCTGAGCGCCTCCGGCGAGGGTGACGTGGCCGGGATCAGCCTGGTCGACGAGCTGGGACCGGGCCTGGGCTTCGACCCCGGCGGCACGCAGCCCGCCCCCACGCGCATCGAGCCGATCCGCGGCGGCGGCACGCGGCTGGTGTGGGATGCCTCGGTGGGCGCCCTGGCGCACCTCCCGTCGGGCCGGTCGCGGACGGTCGTGCTCTCTGCCGAGCTCACCGACTGCGAGGGCCTGGATGCGGTCGCCACCGCCACCTGGGGCTGCGACGGCGCCGACCCGTGCCAGCGCGTCGCGGTCCCCCACCCGATCGCCGGCGACTGTCCCGCCCACCCTCATTGTGATATCGACTTCGAGCGGACGGTCAACGGCGCGCGGCAGGTGACCGTGGATCCTCGCGAGCAGATCGTCTACGAAGCCGTGATCGACCTGAGCAGGGTCTCGACCTACCTGTCCTGGGATTTCCTCCGCTTCGAATCCGAGGCGCCCGAGGGACAGACCTTCCTCGGCTATCTGGATGCGGCAGACAACCTGGTTCCGGGCAAGATGGCGGTCACTTTCGAGCGCGGCGGCCGCCGCTGCGCCTTCGATGTAGAGCCCCAGCAGGACGGCGCCGGACACCTTGCGCTCGACTTCTCCGGGCTCGCGCGGTCGGCCAGCCTCGCCTCGTGCGCGGCGCGGCCGAGATGGCGCGTCCCCGGCGGCAGCCTCATCAAGCTGCGCTATGCGATGACCGCTCCCGGCAGCGCCGGGGTGTTCTCCGACGTCGGACGTCTCGTCGTCACAGACGGCGCGTGCAGCGGCCAGTCGCGCGCGCCGGTCGAGATCCGCGTTCAAGGCGCCCCGATGATCGCCTCGCTCGACCTGCAGGCGGCGCCGACCACGGCCACGGTGCGTCCGGGCGGCGAGCTGACCTGTCTGGTCACCCTCAACAACACCGGGAGCGCGCTCCTCACCGATGTCCGGATCGAGGCGGCCCTTCCGCCAGGTCTCTCCTACACCGGCTTCAACGGCGACGAGGAGATCGCCGAGCGCAGCGCCTCGCCCCCGGTTCACGAGATCGCCCGTCTGCCCGTGGCGACCTCGAAGCTCCTCACGCTCCACTTCGCAGCGACCTCTCGCCCGGCGGACCTGAGCAACCCGGTGCGCCTGATGCTGACCGCCGCAGGGGATGACCCCACGGGGCACGCCGTCACCGCACAGCCGACCGAGACCGTTGTTCCGGTACAGGTGCCGGGCACGGGACTGGACATCTACAAGACCGCCCGGCCGGGTCTGGCGCTGCCCGGGGAACGAGTTGCCTACGAGGTCACCGTCACCAACACCGGAGACCAGCCGCTCTACAATGTCGACGTCGCCGACGAGGTCCCCGCCGGCCTGACGCTGGCCGGGGCGCAGCTCGCTCCGGGCGTCGCCTACCTGACCGCGCCGCCCCTCACCTACCGCGTGGCGGATCTGGCGCCGGGCGCGGCGCGCTCCTTCGTGCTCGACTTCGCGGTCGCCTCCGACCCGAACGCGCTGGACGAGCGGGTCGTCAACACCCTGAGCGCCACCGCGCGCGACGCGGCCGGCAATCCCGTGCTGGCCGAGCCGTTCACGCTCAGCCTCCCTCGTGGGGATGCGCTTGTCGGCCTCGACGTGCAGATGGTCGCGACCCGCGCCACCCTGGTCCCCGGCGAGGAGGTGACCTACCTCGTGACGCTGACCAACACGGGCGCCGAGCCGCTGAGCGGGCTCGTGCTGACGTGCGCCTCCCCGTCGCCGCTCACGCCGCGCGGCGCGGCGCACGACGGCGACATCCAACACACCTCGTCCCAACCGCCGACCTTCGAGGTCTCAACGCTGCCGCCCCACACGTCGAAGGTGATCGCCCTCTCCTTCGACAGCGACCCCGACGGCGGGCTCTATCCCGACATCCTGGTGAGCACGGCCCAGGCCACCGCAACCGCGCCGGGGGGACTCGACGTCACCGACGAGCCGGCCACCACGGCCCTGCCGGTGGTGCCGCGCGGCGCCTCGCTGCAGCTCTCGAAGGTGAACGCCCACGCCGCCCACGTCGTGATGGGCCGTCAGACCACCTACACGATCACGATCAGCAACGGCGGCGACCAGGACCTGACCGACATCACGATCTACGACCTGCCCAGCCACCGTCTCGACTTCGCCTACGCGCAGCTCGGCAACGACGTGGAGCAGATCCAGCAGCAGCCGCCCGTGCTGCATCTGGACGAGCTGCCGGTGCACGCCGAGAAGACGATCGCGCTCACCTTCGACGTCCTGTTCGATCCCGAGGCCGGCGAGATCTTCGTCACCAACGGCGTCTGGGCCACGGCGCGCGACGAAGCCGGAGAGCTCTTCGCAACCGACACCACCGCCACGCGTCTGCCCGTATTGCGCCCCAGCGCGACGCTGCAGGTCGACAAGGTGGCCACCAGCGGCGCGGTCACCCCCGGGGGGACGGTCACCTACCTGATCACCGCTCAGAACGCGGGGGAGATGACGCTCTCCGACGTCACCCTGACCGACATCCTGCCCGCCGGGCTCGCCTTCGCCCTGGCCGACCCGGATCCGGGCATGGTGCAGACCTCGCCCGACCCGCCCACCTTCGTGGTGCCCACACTGCCGCCGGGCGCCGCGGCCACCGTCGCCCTCACCTGCGCCGCCGATCCCAATCCGGCCGTCTTCGCCCCCGAGGTGATCAACATCGCCGAGGGCTTCGCCACCGACGAGGGCGAACAGCCGGTGATCGCCGAGCCCGATTCGGCGGTGTTGCCGCTGCGATTGCCCGCGCGCGATCTCGACCTCCAGAAGGCGGCCGCCACCGACCGCGTGGTGCCCGGCGAGCCGCTCACCTACCTGATCACGGTAGCCAACACGGGCGCGCAGGACCTCTCCGACGTGGAGGTGATCGACGAGGCGCCCCCGGGGCTGGCCTTCACCAAGGCCGAGCACGACGACAGCGTGCTCCTGGAGTCGACGACCCCGCCCACCCTGCGCATCCCCACCCTCGCGGCCGGGGACCACGAGCTGATCGCGCTCGTCTTCGAGGCGGACGCCGACCCGACCAGCATCGTCGATCCGGCCGTCAACCGCGCGACCGCGCGCGGCTGGGCCCTCGGCGAGGTGGAGGTGGTCGCCGTTCCCGACACCTCGGTGCTGCCGGTGCTGCCCGACTCGGGCGCCATCGACATCGAGAAGACGGCGGTGGAGTCGCCCTTCACCGCGGGCGGACTGGGCCACTACCTGATCACCGTCACCAACACCGGGCCCGTCGACCTGGCCGAGGTCACCGCTCACGACCTGCTGCCCGCGGGCCTGACCTACATCGACGCCGAGCCGCCGGCGACCGAGACGGCCCCGGGGATGCTGACCTGGACGCTGCCCGATCTGAGGCCCGGCCGATCGCACACGATCGTCCTGAGCGTGGGGGTCGACTACGCGCTGCACGGCGAGTCGGTCACCAACACCGCCGACGTCTCCGGCGCCACCCCCGACGCTCGGGTGGTCACCGACGTGGATGCGGTCACGACCCCTTGCCGCGCCGAGGACAGCTCGATCCACGTCGAGAAGCTGGCCAACGAGACGCGGCTCGTCATGGGCGGCCAGGTGAGTTACCACCTGCTGGTCGCAAACGACGGCGGCTTGCCGCTCGACTCGCTCATCGTGCGCGACTCGATCCCCGACGGGCTGAGCTACGTGAACGCCGATTTCGACCCCCAGATGTTCACGCTCGTGACGACCGATCCGGTCGTCGAGCTGCAGCTCATCGAGGGTCAGGAGCTGCTGCCGACCTCCGAGGAAGCGATCACGCTCTTCTTCAACGCCGCGCGCGACTACGCGCTGTACAACCTGCCGCCGATGGACTCGACAGTGGTCAACCGGATCAAGGTCGTCGCCCGCGACCCCAAGGGCGATCTCGTGGCCGACGCCGACGAGGCCGAGCTGGAGCTGATCTCCCCGCGCGCCGCGATCCAGGTCCACTATGCGCACACCACCGGCCAGATCGTGCCCGATGAGCGGGCCACCTACCTGGCGACGATCGAGAACATCGGCGATCAGGCGTTGAGCGAGGTGGCGCTGCGCATCCCCGACCTCGCCCCACAGGGCCTGGACTACGAAACGTCCAACTTCGATTCTTCCGCGGTCGCGACCGCGCACGGCGGCGGATTCCACCGCTGGCAGCTCACCGGCGCGCTCGCGGCGGGCGCCGCCGAGCAGATCCGCATCACCTACCACGCCCGCCGGGAGATCCTGAGCCTCGTGCCCGCGGGCGTGGTCGCCAGCGCCGCCACGGTCACCGCCCTCGACGAGGCGGGCGAGTCGCTGGGCGACGACGGCGAGGAGTCGGTGCCGCTGAGCCCCAAGCGCGGCGCCCTCACCCTCGACAACACCGCCGCGCAGGGCGAGATCACGCCGGGCGAAACGGTCACCTACGTCCTGACCGTCGCCGCCGGGCCGGAGCTGGAGCTGGTCGATCTGGCGGTGAGCGCCCAGAATCTCGGCGGCCAGGGACTGACCTTGCTGCAGACGTCGTACGACGAGGCGGTCTTCGAGGAGACCGCCGCGCTGCAGTGGACCGCCCGCGACACCTTCCCGGCCGGGTGGCAGGAGGAGATCCGCGTCACCTATCAGGCGAACGAGGATGCCCAGCGCTTGCCGCTGCACGTCACCATGCTGGCCGAGGCCTTCGCAGACGACGCCTACGGCCGGCCGCTGAGCGACAGCGACGAGGAGATGCTGCCGGTGCTGCTGCCCCAGTCGCACCTGCTGCTCGAGAAAACCGCGCTGGCCAGCGCCGTGGTGCCGGGCGAATCGGTCACGTTCCTGCTGACCGCCACCAACAACGGCAACCAGGACCTGGCCGACCTGCGCATCGCCGACCACCTCCCGGTGCAGCTCGCCCCCGCGGCCTGGTACGTCGAGTCGAACGACGTTCTCTACGACGACAGCAACCCGCGCCAGCCGGTCTGGACCTTGACGACGCCCCTGCCCAAGGGCGAGGCAATCACCATCCGGTTCGTGGCCGCGAGCGATCCCGACCCGACGATCTACGGCGAAACGCTCACCAACGAGGCGCGCGCCACCGCCACCGACGAGGGCGGCGGGCAGCTCGAGGCCCGCGCGTCGGACGTCTTGCCGGTCCACACGCCCGACGTGGCCGTCGAGGCGACCAAGATCCCGCAACAGAACGTCGTCGTGCCGGGTGGGTCGCTGGGCTACACCCTGATCGTCACCAACGTGGGCCGCACCGAGCTCACCGCGACCACCGTCACCGAGGAGATCCCGGCGGGCTTGACCTACGTTTCCTCCAGCTTCGACGCGGGCGAGGTCACGTTGATCGACACCGACCCCGATCTGGTGTGGGACGTCGCGAGTCTGCAGCCCGGCCGCAGCGTCAGCATCCAGGTCTTTTTCGCCGCCGACGCCGATCCGGCCCGCCTGACCAATCCGCTGGTCAACCAGGTGACGGTCGAGGCCGCCGGGCCGGGCGACCAGCAGGTTACCGATCTGGCCTCGGCCAGTCTGCCGGTCCAGGACCAGGCGCCGAGCTTGTACGTCGAGAAGCGGGCCGCCTCCTCCGTGGCGCGCCCCGGCGAGCGGATCGAGTACGAGATCACCCTGACCAACAACGGCGATCAGACGCTGAGCGACGTGGCGGTCACCGACGCGCTGGAGCCCGGTCTCACCTACGAGGGCTCACGCTTCGACGAGACGATGATCGGGCTGTGGAGCACCGCCCCCACGATCGAGTGGCGCGTGCTCGAGCCGCTCGCGCCCGGCGGGCGCCACAGCATCCACCTGACGGTGGTGGCGCACGGGGACATCGACAGCCTCGCCAACCCGGTCACCAATACCGTGCAGGCCACCGGCATCGCGCCGGGGGAGGTTCTGGTCGCCGACGAGGCGACCGAGAGCCTGCCCCTGCAGCAGGCCGGCCCGCGCGTGACGATCCAGGTCTTCACGGGCGCCCCGGTCGTCTGGCCGGGACAGGAGATCCTCTACACGGTCCAGATCACCAACACGGGCAACCGCGACATCGTCAAGGCGGTGCTGCGCGACGATCTGCCCCAGGGGCTCGCCTTCGTCAGCTCGGTCTTCGATCCCAACGTGCTCTCCTACGGGGGCAACGCGATCGATCCGGTCTGGAACGTCGCCCGCCTGCCGATCGGCGCCACCGAGACGGTCACCGTGCGCCTGCGCGCCGACAGCGACGCGCGCGGCCTCGACGATCCGGTCGTCAACGTGGGTGTGATCGAGGCGTGGGACGCCTACGGCGGCTACTTCGAGGACAGCGACTTCGAGGAAACCCCGTTGGCCGACCTGGAGCCGGCGCTCAATCTCGACGTGCTGGCCACCACCGGCGCGATCGTGCCCGGCGAGCAGATCACCTATCTGGTCGACCTGACCAACACGGGCGACGAGGATCTCTACGAGGTGGCGGTCACCGACACCCTGCCGGCCGGCCTGTCGATCTTCTCGACCGACTACGACCCGATCCACGTGGTCGAGGAGCGCTCCACGGTGAGTCTCGCGAACGGGGCCGACGAGGACCGCGAGGTGATCACCTGGACGATGCAGGTGCTGCCGACGGCCGCCATCGAGCGCATGCGCCTCACCTGCAGCGTCACCGAGAACGCCGCCGCGCTCGACAGCGTGGTCACCCACACCTTCCACGCCCACGCGGTCAATGCCGGCCAGGCGGCCATCGCCGACAGCGACGGCGACGCGCTCGCGGTGGTCGCGCCCGGCGCCGCGGTGGGCATCGACAAGACGGCGCTGCGCGGCGACATCGTGCCCGGCGATCGGATCTCCTACCTGCTCACCGTGCGCAACGCGGGCGAGGCGAAGCTGGAGCAGGTGCGGGTCGCCGATCGGATCCCGGCGGGCTTCACCTTCGATCAGACGAGCTTCGACAACACCGTCGCGACCTTCGCCGGCGCCGACGCCGACAGCGCCGTGTGGACGCTGGCCGAGCTGGCCGTCGGCGGCTACGAGCAGCTACGGGTCACCTACTTGGTGGGGTCCGACGTGCTGGGGGCGAGCGGCGCCGACACGCTGACCACCACCGCCGACGTGCGCGCGCTCGATCCGTCGGGCGAGCCGGTCGCCGACAGCGACGCCGAGACACTGCCGATCCACCCGCGGCGCTCCGGCATCCAGCTCCTCAAGTGGGCCGACGCCACCGCCGGGCTGGCCATTCAGGGCGCGGAGATCGCCTACCACATCCAGGTCGTCAACACCGGCGAGCAGGACCTGGCGCCGGTGACGGTCATCGATTACCTGCCCGGCGGACTGCGCTACCTGGAAGCGGATGTCGCGCCCGATTCGGTCGTCGTCGACGCCGACGAAACGCGGGTCTACTGGTCGCGCGACATCCTGCACCGGGTCGAATCGTGGGAGGTGCTCATCCGCGCGCGGATCGACACCCTGCTCATCGACGGCGCGGTGGTGCAGAATCGGGCCACCGCGATCGGGATCGACGAGCGCGACGAGGAGGTGCGCTCCTCGGACGTTTCGCGCGTGCTGGCCGGCTTGCCCGACATGCAGATCGAGAAGACGGTCGACCGTCCGACCGCCCGCCCCGGGGACAAGCTGACCTACACGATCACCTACCGCAATTCCGGCACGGCCGATGCGCAAAACGTCGTGGTGATGGACGCGCTGCCCGATCACGTGACCTACGTGAGCGGCAGCGCCACCGGCGGGGCCGTCTACGAGCCCCGCTTCAACGCCGTCACGCGCACGCGCGACGAGCTGGAGATCGACCAGGGCGCCATCTTCAGCTATCAGGTGGTGCTCGACCCCGAGATCCCCCTGGGGACTTCGATCCCCAATACGGCCGAGGTCTACGCCGACGGCCTCTCCCCGGCCCTGAGCGACACCGCCTGGGTTCTGGTGACCGACAAGGCGATCGAGCTGGTCAAGACGGTCGACCGCTCGGTGGCCACGGTGGGTGACACGCTGAGCTACACGCTGACCTACCAGAACCTGAGCGACCAGGACTTCGCGGCGGCCACGATCACCGATCAGGTCCCCTCCGAGCTGGACCACGTCTACACCGGCAGCGGCAACGAGGGCACCTACGACCCCGGCCTGCGCCGCGTGACCTGGGAGATCGGTCCCATCGGCGCGGGCGAGGTGGGCCAGGTACCGATGCGCGGCGTGGTGCGTCCCGATGCGGTGGTGACCGGCAGCGTCGTCAACGAGGCGGTCATCCTCGCCGACTCGCTGGCTGTGCCCAGCAACCGCGTGGTCACGCTGGTGGTCGAGGACGTGGGCGTGGCGCTCGCCAAGCGCGTCGACCGCGCCGTGGCCGTTCCGGGCGACCTGCTCACCTACACCCTCGTGGTGCGCAACATCGGTCCGGCGCCGTTGACCGCGGTGACGGTGACCGATCCGGTGCCGCCGGAGCTGGACTACGAGCCGCCCGAGGCGGGCGAGATCACCGGCGAGCCGCTGCCCGAGCACGACCCCGCGCTCGGCACGCTGACCTGGCGGGTGAGCGTGATCGCGCCGGAACAGAGCGTCACCCTCTCCTTCCGCGGACGGGTGCGCGCGGACGTGGCCTCGGGCCGGATGATCTCCAACACCGCCACGGTCGAGACCCACGAGACCGAGCCGGTGGTCTCCAACCCGGCCCACACGCTGGTGCAGTATCCGGAGCTGAGCATCGTGAAGCGTCCCGACCGCTCGCCGATCGTGGTCGGCGAGGAGGTGACCTACACGGTCGTGGTCGCCAACCTGGCCGACGGCACGACCGACTCCACCTGGGTTACCGACCTGCTGCCCCGCGGCTTCGACTACGTCGCCGGGTCCAGCGTGCTGCGCTCCGGCGGCGACATCCTCTCGCAGCGCGATCCGCGGTCCGGCGAGGCGCCGGGGACGGGCGCGGGCGCGTCCTGGGTATGGGACCTGGGCCGCCTGGGCGCTTACGAGGCCGACACGCTGAGCTACCGCGCGCGGGTCACCGGCGACGCCGGTCCCGGCCTGCATGACAACCACGCGACCGTCTGCGGCATCACGCCGATGGGCAGCGAGGTGTGCACGGACCCGGCCGTCGCCACCGTCGAGGTGGTCGTGCCGTCGCTCACCCTCACCAAGACCACCGCCGAGCGGGCGGTCGAGATCGGCGACGTGGTGCTCTATCACCTCACGATCCAGAACAACGCCGCCGCGCCGGTGATCGACCTCGAGGTGCGCGACCATCTGCCGGTCGGGTTCCAGGTGCTCCCGGGCAGCTGCGTGATGAACGGCGCCGCGGCGAGCGACCCGGTCGTCCACGGCCGCGGCCTGCCCGGATCGGCCTCCAGCGGGCCCGCCGGGACCCGCGCAGGCCGCAACGTCGCGATCTGGACCGTCCCCGAGCTGGCCGGCGGTGGCGAGCTCGAGCTCAGCTACGTGGCCGTGGTGGGGCTGAACGCCGGGGGCGGCGTGGCGATCAACGTGGCCGAGGCGGTGGGCGTCGATCAGGGCGGCGGCCGTGTCGTGGCCGGGCCGGCCGAGGCGCGCGTCTTCGTCCTGGACGACGAGCTGCCCAGCCGCCTGCGCGGGCGCGTGATCGTCGACTGCGACGGCGACGGGCGACCCGACGCGCCCCAGGGCCGCAGCCTGCGGCTGTCGGCCTCCGGACGGCTCGTCGACGAGCGCGGCGATCTGGTCACCGGGCTCGAGGACGGCGAGCCGCTTCCCTATGAGGGCATCGAGATCCTGATTGAGGACGGACGCCGCGTGCGCACCGACGCGCGCGGGGAGTTCTTCTTCTATCCGCTTCAGTGGGGCGATCACGCGGTCTACCTCGACCCGCGCAGCCTGGCGCCGGGCGCCCGCGTGATCGGCCGCGATTCGGAGTTCTTCACCGTGCTCGAAGGCGGCGAGGCGCGCATCGAGTTCCGCATCTGCCCCCCGCCGCCCAAGCAGGGATCGATCCAGCTCGTCAAGGCGGTCGATCCGCCCGAGATCATGGCCATCAAGCGGGTGCTCGAACCGGAGGTCTATCTGGTCGAGGGCATCCTCTTCGACAGCGGCACCGCGACCCTGCGGCCCGAGGCGGGGCGCGTGTTGGCCGAGGCCGCCGCGCGGCTGATCGAGGACCCGACCGCGACCGCCAGCATCGAGGGTCACACCGACAATCGGCCGATCCGCACCACCCGGTTCGCCGACAACGTCGCCCTCTCCGAGGCGCGGGCACGCGTGGTGCGCGATGCGCTCTGCAGCCGCTACGACCTGGACCCCGAACGGTTCACCGTGCGCGGATTCGGGCCCGATCGGCCGGTGGCGCCCAACACGACGGCACGCAACCAGAGCCTCAACCGGCGCACCGAGATCATCATTCTGCCGTCGCTCGACTCGCTGACCACGGCGGCGCTCTTCGATCCGGCCGAGGTCACCTTCACGTTGCGCGTGGTCTACGAGGGCAACTTCCCGCCGGGCGAGGGGCTGCTGCGCGAGGCGGTGGTGCGTGACGCGGTGCCCTACGGTCTCGAGTACCTGCTCGGCAGCACGCGGGTGAACGGACAGCCGGCCGACGACCCGGAGATCGTGCTGGCGCATCGGAGCGACGAGGCCCAGGACGGTCGGCGGCGCGAAGGCTCTGCGCCCGAGGATGACCTCGAGCGGCTCCTCGAATGGCCGTTGGGCGCGCTGCGGCCCGGCGACGCGTTGGAGATCGCCTACCGGGGGGTCATCACCGACGTCCCGCGCCCGGGTCGCTCGAACACCTACGACGATGGAAGCGTGCGCTCGGGGGGCTCGGCCGCAGAGCACGCGGGTCGCCACGTGGCCGAGGTCGATTCGCTCCTGCGCGACCCGGTCTTCCGCAACGGCAGGCACCTCTGGGAGAACCGCGCCTGGTTCCACGGCCTGCGCGACGGGGGCGAGCCCGTGCGCACCCCGGCCGGCGGGGCGGACCTGAAGCTGTCGTTCGAGCGCACGCTCGCGCCGGTCAAGATCACGGTCGAGGACGTTTTGTTCGAGACCGCGCGGGCCGTGCTGCGCTCCGAAGCGTTCGGCATTCTGGACCCGGCCGCCGACATCATCCGCTCGCGGCCCGGCTGTCGCGTGCGGATCGAGGGCCACACCGACATCCGCCCGATCCGCACGCCCGAGTTCCCTTCCAACCAGGAGCTCTCCGAGGCGCGTGCCCAGGCGGTGCGCGACTACTTCGTCCAGATCGAGCAGCTCGATCCGGCGATCTTCCACGTGCGCGGGTTCGGGCCGCGCAGGCCGGTGGCCGACAACGAGACCGCGGCCGGCCGGCAGAAGAACCGCCGCGTCGAGATCATCATCACCAGCGAGGAGGCCCACGACGAGAGCTTCCGGCCGGTCGTGCCGGGACGGTATCCCCCGGCGGTGAAGGTGGATCTGCGGTAGGACCCCTGCTGGGCGGGGCGGCATCGCCACCCGGCGCGGCATGGGATCTTTTTGCTGGACACCGGGTCTAAGGCCGGGTGAAGGTCTCAGCTTACGGTTGCGCGGCGCAGCAGGAACGGCCGCGCAGCCACCCCCAGAACCGTAACCCGGAGGTCGACATGGATCGGTGCAGCTCCGTTCGTGCCCGGAACCTGAATCTGCCTGCCGCGCTGTTGCTTGCAGCGGCGGTGACCGGCTGCATGCTGGCCGGCTGCGGCGGCGACGGGGGAGAGTCCGGCCGGAGCGGCGAGGAGTCGGGGCAGGTGTCGGCAGAGCAGCGCCCCGCGGGCGGGGTTCCCGAGAGCCTGCCCGCCATGAGCAGCGAGGAGCTGCTCGCGGTGGGCGGCCGGCTGCAGGGCGCCTACGCGGCCGTTCAGCAGAACAACCCCGACCAGGCGATCGAGTATCTCCGGCTGGCGCTGGACGAAGTCCCCGATGGAGCCATGCTGCACTACCACCTGGCGGTGGCCTACGGGGTCAAGGGCGAGCCCGACTCGGCCATGGCGCACCTGAAGCGTGGCGCCGACCTGGGCCTGAGCGACGTGCGGATGATCGAGCGCGATCAGAATCTGGCCGAGGTGCGCAGGCTGCCCGAGTGGCCCGAGGTGCGCCGTCAGATCCTGGAGACGGGCCGCCGCTTCCGGAAGGTCGACCTGGTCAGCTACGAGCGCCTCGACCCCGAGACGCAGCCCGACTTCCCCTCGCTCGACAGCCTGCAGGCCTACTACCAGGCCCCCCTGCGCGACATGACGATCATGATGATGATCTACCCCAGCGACCTCGTCTTCCCCAAGGTGTGGGACAAGCTGAACCAGAAGATGGCCGCGCTCGAGAAGTACCGGAGCACGGGCGACGTGCCCGAGGAGGAGCGCCTGCGCGTGGATCACGAGTTCTTGCAGACGGCCAGCGCCTACGAGAGCCAGAACCGCACGCCCTGGCTCCAGAGCACGGTGAAGATGATCGAGGAGAAGACCAATGCGTTCATCGAGGCCCACCCCGATCAGAACCGCGCCAACGCCCAGGCCTACTACCTTCAGAAGCGGGCTCAGTGGTTCGGCATGCTCCCGTCGGATCTGAAGGCGATGGACTCGAGCGTTCGCCTGGCGGGTATCGCGCTGTTCAAGGAGGTGGACGAAGAGTATCCCGGGTCGACCGGGGGCCTGCTGGCGCTGCTGGACGCTATGGACCTGATCCGCGAGGAAGAGGGTCTCCAGAGTCCCGACCTGATTCCGCTGGTCGAGCGCGTGCGCGAGGAGTACCAGCAGAACGCCGTCTTCCAGCGCATCCACTACCGCTTCCAGCCCTTCGTGCTGGGGGCCTACGGGCTGCCCGACTTCACCGTCACCGACCTCGAAGGCAAGGTGTGGGACACGACCGAGCTCGACGCCAAGGCGACCCTGATCGACTTCTGGGCCACCTGGTGCGGGCCCTGCCGCCGCGAGATCCCCAACCTCGTGCGGCTGTACGAGGAGTACAAGGACCAGGGCTTCGAGATCCTCGGCATCAGCGTCGACGACCCGTCGAAGACCACCGAGGAGCAGTTGCGCTCCTGGGCCGCCGAGTACGAGATGGACTGGCCGCTGGTCTATGACAAGCAGTATTGGAACTCGCCGGCCGTGAGGGCCTGCGGGGTGCAGGGCATCCCCTTTCCCATCCTCGTCGACGACAAGGGCCACGTGATCGCCGCCGGCGCCGAAGCCACCGGCGGCAACCTGCGCGAGGCGCTGCAGACGATTTTCGGCTAGATCGGCGTCGACCTTCCCTCGGATGCGACGAAGGTGCACGCGCGCTTCGCGCGGCCTTCGCGGTGCGACAGCCCCAATCCATGCCTTGGGATGAACTTGTGGGCCATGCTCCCGTGCGCTAGACTGGGCGCGATTCGGCGCGAGATCCCCGATTGCCAGTTCCGGGCGCGATGCCCACAGGGGCCCGAACCAGGGACGATGCTCGTCCATCTCAGGGAGGATTCCAGCATGAGCCGCCCACCCAGAGACCCGTCGCTCATCCACGACCATCCGGCCCTCAACCCGAAGAGCGCCCCGCGCTGGGCCTTGAAACTCGGCGCACTCCTGGGCCTGGCCCTTGTCGCGGCGGCGTTCGCCTCGACGGCCGCTGTAGCCCAGCAGGGCCCCAGCACCGAGTTGCTGGCCGAGTTCCGCGGCGACCCGATGAGCTTCTTCTTCGACCTGCGCGAGATGGAGGCGATCCAGTGCGGACAGGTGCTGCTCGCCGGCGACAGCGGCTTGGGGCCCGAGGAGCGCCGCGAGGTCTTCACGGCGCTGGCGGCGATCTACCTGGCCACCCAGAAGCGCGACCAGGCTCGGGCGGCCCTCTATCAGGTGCTGGACCAGAATCCCCAGATGGAATTGCCCCACCCAGAGCTGCTGCCGCCGCCGCTCGTCCACTTCTTCTACACCGTCCGCGACAGCATCCTGCAGCAGACGGGCAATCTGGGGCAGACCGACATCCGGACCCTGGCCGTCGGTGACATCGAGAACAACTCGATCGTCACGGGCAAGTACGACCTGGATGCGTTCGTCGAGGGGTTGCGCCACATCATCACGACCGATCTCATCCGGGCAACGCCGCTGAAGGTGGTCGACCGGCAGCGGCTCAAGACGCTGATGTCGGAGATCGAGATGAGCCGCTCCTCCGATATCATGAACCCCGAGTATGCCGTGCCGTTGGGCAAGCTCACCGGTGCCCAGTCGTTCCTCTTCGGCAGCCTGATGCAGATCGACAAGAAGAAGATCCGCCTCGACCTGCGCTGGGTGGACACCTCGACCAGCGAGATCCTGCTCTCCGAGGGCGTGGAGGCGAAGCTGGACGACTCGGAGGACCTGTTCAAGCTGGAGCGTGAGCTCCTGCTGGAGATTCTGGTGCCGAGGATGCAGGCCTGGTTGTCGGGCCACGGCGAGATCGGCGATTTCCGGGAACCGGCCGAGGAGTACCTCGAAGAGAAGCAGAAGCATGTGAAGGGGGCCAAGGAGAACTACGTCGATTTCCTGATCAAGTCGGGCGAGGCGATGCTGGCCGAGGATCGCGGGGATCTGCAGGCGGCCCAGACCGCGTGGGAAGACGCCCAGGCGCTGTGGGCAGGTGACCCCACCGCCGGCAAGCGCGCCCGCACGCTGAACGCCCATCTCGCGCTGGCCAGCCGCTGAGCCGCGCAGAGGCGGAGAGAGGAGCGCAGCCATGTCGGTTCCCGAGGCGTCGCTCGACCTGATCGTGGTGGCCGATCTGGTCCCCGGCCGTGACGATTCCCCGCAGGTGCGCGGCTTACACCGTGTCGAGCCCGAGAGTTTGGGCGACCTGATGGCCCGGCTTGCTCCGAGCGTCACGCTGCCCCCGGCTCTCGGCAGCGCTCCCATACCGACCGAGATCCGGTTCACGAGCCTCAAGGACTTCCGGCCCGAGCAGCTCGCCAAGCGGACCCCCGTGATCGCCGATCTGGTGGCGCTGCGCGAGACGGTGGCGGACTGGGGGCGGGGCCGGACGCCCTTGGAGACGGTCAAGCAGGCGCTCACCCGCTTGCCCGGCGAGCTTCCCCTGGCGGCCGCGGCCGCGGCGGCCCTGGCGCAGGCGTCCGCGCCGCCCGCTCGGCCCGAGACGAACGACGAGCAGCCGCCGCAGACGCCCGCCCCCGACGCCGCCCGCGCGGGGACCGACCGGGAAGGAGACGCGCTCTCCTCGCTGCTCGACATGGTCGACATCGACGCGTCACGTCCCGGCGCGAGGCCGGCCAAGGGCGCCGAAGGCGGACGGGAAACGCGGGCGGCCTCGGGCGCGTCGCAACGAGCCTTGGAAGGATTGATCCGGGACATCTTGGGAGCGCCTCCGGCGGCCGAGCGTCCCGACGCGGCAACGGTCCAGGCCCTGGGAGCGGCGATCGATCAGGAGCTGGCCGGCGGCCTGCGGGCCGTTCTCCACGCCGCCGAATTCCGGACGCTCGAAGCCGCCTGGTTGGGCCTGCAGTTCCTGGTGAAGCGGATCGACGTCCGCGCCGGGGTGCGCGTGCACGTGGTGGCCAGCGGCCGTTCGGCGATGCTGGACACGCTGCGCGAGAGGGTGATGCCGTTCGTCGACGAGGTCCGCCACGAAGCGCGGGTGCCCCTCGTGCTGCTCGACGCTTCCTTCGACATCCGCGGCGACGACGTGGGCGTGTTGAGCGAGCTGGCCGAGCTGGCCGAGCAGATGCGGGCACCGATTCTGGCCGACGTCGATCCCGACGCGCTGGGACTCGCGTCGCTGCGCGCTCTGAAGGGGCAGCCCGATCTGGAAGAGCGGCTGGCCGGTCCCGGTTATGAAGCGTGGCAGGCCTTGCGCGGGCGCGACGCGGCGCGCTGGTTGGTGCTCGGCGTCAACCGCTTCCTCCTGCGTCCGCCCTACGGGCAGGAGAGCCTGCGGGTCAAGGGGCTGGCGTTCGAGGAGCAGGAGCCGGGCGGCGACAAAGTCGGCGTGCTTGGACGGACCACCTGGCTGCAGGGGGTCCTGACCGCCGCCAGCTTCGTGCGCACCGGCTGGGGCGTCGACTGCACCGGCGCCGGCGAGTCGGGCAGCGTGGGCGATCTCCCGGTGCGCTCGCTGGAGCTGGAGACCGGCGAGGTGATCCAGGCGCCCCTGGAGGCGTTGCTCCCGGAGAACCGCGTGTTGCAGCTCTCGCAGGCCGGGCTGGCCGCGGCGGCCTGCCGGCGCAACGGGGACGAGGCCTTCCTCGTGACCTCGCCCACGGTCTACCGGCCGCGGCGCGAGGAGGAGGATCGACCCGGGCGATCGATGGCGGAAGAGGGCCGGCGCGCCTCCCTGCCCTACCAGCTCTTCGTGACCCAGGTGGCGGTGCTGCTGGAATCGGTATGGCGCAACCTGGATCCGGCCAGCCGACCCGCGGAGATGGCGCGGACGTTGGCGTCGGGCTTGGAGTTCCTGACCAGCCGCCGCGAAGGGGCGATCCTGTCGGTCGAAGCCGAGACCGTGGAGGATCCGACCCTGGCGGCGGGCGCGCAGATCGAGCTGCGCATCACGCCGACCGGCTGGCCCCTGCGAGGTCTCCCGGCCATGGCGCTGGCCCTGCCGGTCCCCGTGCGCTGACCCGCGACGGCGACCCGACCGGTCTGCAACCATCAGGAGGATGAGCATGGCGACGGAACGCTCGTTCCTGTTCCTCTTCGAGTTCGTGGATCAGAATCCGCCCTTCTTCGACGTGGTGGAATTCGAGGCCCGCGAGCGGATCTCGAGCTGCTTCGAGGTCGACCTGCTGCTGGCCTCGCGCGACCCGGTCCAATCGGCGGACGTCATCGGACGCGAGGCCCGGTTGATCCTGCGCGCCCCCGGCCTGCCGTCCTACAACGACGTGGACCGGTACTTTCACGGCATCGTGGCCGCCTTCCGCAGCGCCACGCCCCGGGGCAGTATCTACGTCTACCGCCTGAAGCTCGTGCCCAAGCTCCGGCTGCTGCAGCTCGAGAAGGACGCGCGCATCTTCCAGGACGCCGCCGGGGGTGACGTCAACCTCGAACAGATCCTCACCACGATCATCGACGATGCGGGGGCTGACCGGCAGCACTACGAGCCGCCCTCCTTCGATCCGGCGCCCACGCGCTCCTACTGCGTCCAGTACCGCGAAACCGACTTCAACTTCATCTCGCGGCTCATGGAGGACGAGGGCATCCTCTACTACTTCGTCCACGAAGAGCATACCCACATGCTCCACATGACCGACGACTCCTCGAGCTGCCCGCCCATCGTGGGCAATCCACGGACACCCTACTCGCCGCCCAGTGGACAGCTTCCCCCCACGGAGGTGGTCACGGACTTCGAGTTCTCCGAACAGCTCGGCACCGGTCGTTTCGGGCATCGGGACTTCGATCTGGATCAGCGCTCGCTCGACCTCTATGCGGATTTCCCGCCGTCCCCCGACAATCCCCGGACCGCCTACGAGTACCCGGGCGGCTACGACTCCGAGGCGCTCGGCCAGCATCTGGCCAGGGTTCGTTTCGAGGAAACCGCCTCCCTGGACGTCCGGGCCGAGGGGCGGAGCGACTGCCACCGGTTCACCGCCGGCCACACGTTCGAGCTGACCGGCACGGAGGACGGCACCCTCGACGACACCTACTTGCTCGTCGAGGTCGTCCACCGCGGGAAACACCCTCAGGTGCTGGAAGGACAGACCGTCTCCGGCGAGGCCACGTACACCAACCAGTTCCTGTGCATTCCATCTTCGCGACCCTTCCGGCCGGCCTGCCGGACCCCGCGGCCCCGTGTGGACGGCGTGCTGACGGCCACCGTCGTCGGCGACGCGTCGGCCGGCCTCTCCCCGGTCACCCTGCAGGAGCTCTACTCGACGGTCGCGGCGCTCGATCCCCAGGATCCGCTCAACATCCACGTCGACACCCACGGCCGCGTGCGGGTGCGCTTCCACTGGGACACCCGGGGCGAGAACTCCTGCTGGGTGCGCGTCAGCTACGCCTGGACCGGGATGAGCACGCGCGGCGCGCAACACCTGCCGCACGTCGGCGATCAGGTCATCGTCAGCTTCGTCGACGGCAACCTCGACCGTCCCGTGATCACCGGGAGGCTCTACTACGGGGGAACGGCTGCGGAGGTGGCGGCGAACTACCCCGAGGACCTCTCGCAGGCGGTCAACAAGCACCGCACCGTGTTTCGTGACGAGGCGGACAACACGATCATGCTCAACGCCCAGCGCGGCCAGGAGCAGATCCTGGTCAAGAGCACGAAGCAGCTCATGACCGCGGTGGGGGACGAAGAAGGCAAGTTCGTGATGGGCAACGAATTCAGCCTGCGGGGCGGGTCCAGCGAATCGATCGTGATCGGCAGCAAGCTGGACGTGATGATGGGCGTCGGGGCGTCGGTCAACATCGGGGTCTTCGGCGACTTCAAGATGGCGGGCGAATGGGCCTGCAAGTTCGGCTACGCCAACTCCTACGTCTACGGCCCCACCTTCGAGTACAAGAAGGGGGTCACGATCCAGAAGGGCGACGCCTCCATCGAGAGCCTCTCGCAGCGGGACAACATCGTCAGCGCCAAGGACGTGCTCAACCTGGTCGGCGGGGCGTCGAAGAAGGCCACCGCCGTCATCCTCGGCGACGAAAAGGAACTCACGCTGTCGCTGGGCAAGAAGGAAAACCCCGAGGACGAGCCCACGGCGGCCGAGATCGCCGCCCGCAAGAAGTTCGTCTCCAAGCTGGCCGCCTCCTCGGTGGCCACCGCCGTGACCGCGCTTGTGACCCGCTTCGTCACGCTGGCCGAGCACATGGCCCTGCGCAACGCGGACAAGACCGTCAGCCGGGCGGTCGCCTACCCCACGCACATCATCGGCATCCTGGTCGAGTCGATTCTGGGGGCTTACCAGGCCAACGTCTTCCGCAAGCACGTCAAGGTTCTGGAATCACGAATCAAGCCGGTGGTCCGCACCGACGCCGAGACCTTCGCCCGCATCCGCATCAAGGAGACGCAGGGCCAGAGCAAGGGCAAGATCATGCTGGAGATCGACCCGTCCAACAAGACCTCGATCATCGAGATGGAGGACGACGGCAAGATCCGCGCGCACTCGAAGGAGAACCAGATCCTCCTCGATGCGCCCGACAAGTCGATCGATCTGCAGTCGGACAAGGCCTCGCTCAAGGTGGCCAAGGACAAATCCACCGTCCAGATGAAGAGCGCCTCCAGCGGGACCAACACCTACACCGCGACCGTCTCCACCGACGGCGTCAAGCTGGAGAAGAAGAGCAAGGCCTCGATCTCGATCGGCACCGACGGCAAGATCGAGCTGAAGAACACCCAGGCGGCCGGTGCGGACATCGCCCTGCGGACGCGGGCCAGCATCAAGCTCAACGCGACCGGCGGCGTGCAGGTCAACGGTCGCAACCTGGTGGTGAACCAATAGGCGCGGAGGGCCGCGGGCGTGGAGATCGTCAACGAGACGCCTTATCCGATCGCGCCGCACGTCGGCCGGCTGGAATTCCCCGGGCACTCGGTCACGGTCATCGTGAAGGGCACCTTCCAACTCGTGCCCGACGGGACGGCACAGCCCGCCGGCGATCAGCTCTTCCCCACGGGTGACGAGCACTACCCCGACGACGAGGACCGGGTGGGCAGCGTCCGCTACGAATCGGACTTCGCCTATCTCAAGCCGCGCGCCGATCTCGTGCTGGTCGGCCACTGCCACGTCCCCGGCGGCCGGCCGGCGCCCGCCTGCCGGATCGGCTTCCAGGTGGGACCGCACCTCCGCCGCCTGAACGTCTTCGGCGACCGGCGTTGGAAGCGGACGATCGGCTTCCCGGCGGCCACCGATCCCGAGCCCTTCACGCGGATGGAGCTGCGCTACGAGCGCAGCTTCGGCGGGGCGGACGTTCCCCGCAATCCCGTGGGCCGGGGCGCCGGAAAGGTGGAGGGCGCCGGCGGCAGGCGGGTCTGGCCGCTGCCCAACATCGAGGACCCCGACGAGCCGGTCACCTCGCCGCGGGAGCGTCCGGCGCCGGCCGGTCTGGGGCCGCTCGCGCGCACCTGGAAGGACCGCGCCGCGCTGGTGGGGACCTACAAGGGCTCCTGGCAGAAGGAGCGCTGGCCCTGGTTCCCGAAGGACTTCGACTTCGGCCACTTCAACGCCGCACCGTCCTCCATGCAGGTGGAGGGCTACCTGCGGGGTGACGAGACGATGCGCTGCGAGAACCTGCACCCCGACCACGAGATCTACACCACGCAGCTTCCCGGGGTGCGTCCGCGCTGTTTCCTCAATCAGAGGACCGGCCCGGACAGCGACGAGACTTCGTACAACGAGGTCGCACTGCAGCTCGATACGTTGTGGGTCGACATGGATGCCGAGCAACTCGTCCTCGTGTGGCGCGGCTGGCTGCCGGTCGCGTCGGACGACCTCGAGGACGTGGCGCACATCCATCTGCTGTCCGAATCACTCGCCGAGGAGCCCGCCCCACCGGCGCGGTGCCAGGAGCTGTTCGCGGCCGCCCTGCTGGCCCGGCAGTGGACGCCCGGTGTCGGCGAAGAAGGCGAAGACGCCCGTGGCGAGGACGAGTCGACGCAATCCGACGCAGAAGACCAAGGTGGGGCCGGATCCGGCGGGATTGCCGATGGCGAGCCCGCGCCCGGCGGCGATACGCCCGGCGGCGGTGCGCCCGGCACAACGCCACCCGGCCCGCGGGATGCCGATCTGGCCGATCAGGTCGACGCCGGGGAGATGAAGCGCGAGGTCGACGCGCAGGTGGCGACCTTCCTGGCGCAGGCCGGCATCGATCCCGGCGCGATTCCGCCCGATGCGCAGGCCGAGATCCAGTCGGTCAGCGACCGTTTGGCCCAGCGGATCAGCAGAGGGGATCAGCTCGCCCTGGACGAGGACGAGCTGGCGCGCGTGGAACAGGACTTGGAGCAGAAGCTCGCCCAGGCGGGCATCGACCTCAAGGCCGTCCCCCCTCCGAGTCCCGAGGCGCGGCGTGAGCAGGCGCGTTTGCTCGGCGAGCTGGGGGTGGCGAACCCCGAAGAGGCGATGGCCGACGAGGACCTGGCGCAGTTCTGGCGCCTCATGGGCGCCGTGCTGGCGCGGGCCGGCCTCGATCCGCAGAACCTGCAGCCGGCCATTGACCTCGCCAAGAAGCAGATTCCGCCCGAGATGACCGAGATCGTCGCGCGGGAGACCGGCGCGGCGGAGGGCGGGACTCAGGGAGAAGCGAGCGGCGCGGACGGGAGCGCCGGGGGCAAGGGTACGGCCGCCGGCGAGCCGGACTCCCCGGGGGCGAGCGCGGACGCCGCGAGCTCCCCGAACGCAGATGCGGACGCCGCAGAAGCTCCCGGATCCGACCCAACCGCTGCGTCGGAGAGAAGCGGCGAGGGCGCCTCCGCAGGCAGCTTCGACGAACAGGACCTGAGCGGCGCCGATTTCCGTGGACGGGACCTGCAGGGACGCAGCTTCGCTGGGGCCCTGCTGGTCGGCGCCAACCTGTCCCAGGCCAATCTGGCCGGCGCCGATTTCTCCGATGCGCAGCTCGCGCAGGCCGACCTCTCGGATTCGGCGCTCAGCGGAGCCCAGCTCGCAGGCGCCGATCTGACCGGCGCGAATCTTGCAGGCGCCGACCTGTCGCAGGCGAACCTGACCGATGCGGTCCTTGAGCAGGCGGACCTTTCGGGAGCAACGCTCGCGGAGGCCCAGGCCACCGGCGCGCTCTTCATCGAGGCCAACCTCGAGCGGGCCAATCTCGAGCGGGCCGACTGCACGCAAGCCGACTTCTCCCGCGCCCGCTTGGGCGAGGCGCGCTTGCGGGGCGCCGTCCTCCAGGCGACCACGTTGGAGGGCGTCCTGGGGGCGCGGGCCGACTTCGGAGAGGCGGACGTGACCGGATTGCGGGCCGCCGAGGCCGCCGATCTCTCCGAGGCCTCCTTCGCCGGCTGCCGGGGAACCGGGCCTGTCTGGGCCGGGGCGCATCTTTCGCGGGCCGATTTCACCGGGGCGCGGATCCCCCGCGCGATCTTTGATCGCGCGGCGCTGGAGGGGGCCACCTTCGACCGGGCCGATCTGACCGCGTCACGCTTCCTGCGCGCCCGTCTGGAGGGCGCGCGGTTGACGCAGGCCAATCTCTTCGAGAGCACATTCGAGAAGGCCAATCTGAGCGGCGCCGACCTGCGTGGCGCCAACGCTTACGGCGCCGAGTTCCTGGATGCGCAGACCGAAGGGGCACGCTTCGAAGGCGCGAATGTGAAGATGACCAAACTGCAACGAGGCTGAGATGGACGATCTCGGTGATCCGCGCGAGTTCGCCGACGAACTGAAGAACTTCGGCCAGCATCGGCTGAAGGAAGAGGAGGTGCGGGCGAAGGTCGCCGCCGGGGAATCGCTCGCCGGCGTCCATCTGAGCGACCTCGACCTGCGCGGCGCCGCCTTGAAGGGCCTCGACCTGGAGGATGCCGTCCTCATGCGCGTCAATCTGCGCGGCGCGGATCTGCGCGGCGCGAACCTCGCGGGCGCCGTGCTCACGGGCGTGGACCTGCAAGAGGCCCGCTTGGAAGGCGCGCGTCTGGCGCACGGGATCCTGACCAACGTTCTGAGCGAGGGCGCCGACTTCTCCTCGGCCGACCTGTCGCTGGTCAAGGTGAAGGCCGAGCCGGAGTTCGCCACCGCGCCCGACGAGCTGAAGATCCCCCCGGAGCTGATCGAGGTCCTGGAGCGGGGCGGCTCGCGCGCCGAGATCGAGGCGCTCGACCTGCCGCCCGAGGCCTTCGGCATCTCCCTCGACGACCTGCAGCCGGGAACCTGCAGCTTCGCCGGCGCCGACTTCACCGGCGCCACCCTCGTGCGCGCCGACTTCGAGGGGGTCGATCTCTGTGGCGTGACGCTGGCGCGGTGCGATCTGACCGGCGCCGCGTTCGCATCCTGCCGGATGAGCGGAACGGACCTGAGCCGGACGAGCCTGACCGAGGCGACGTTCCGCGACGGGGATCTGGTGGAGGCACGCTTCGCCGGCGCCCGGCTGGAACACGCAGCGATCGAAGGGTGCGCTCTCGGCAACAATGACTTCGCCGGCGCCTCGTTTCATGCCGTGCGCCTGTCGGGCGCCGATCTGATGTCGGCGCGCAATCTCCCCGGCCACATGGCGGCCTGCACGTTCCACGACTGCCGGATGGGGGGCCGCGATCTGACGGCCACCGACCTCTCGGGCTGCACGTTCCACGCCACCGATCTGCAGCGCAGCCTTCTGCGGCACGCCGAGCTGGACGGGGCCGTCTTCACGGAGTGCGACCTGCGCGGCGCCGACCTGCGGTGCGCCCTGCTGCCCGGCGCGGTCCTGAACGATACGGAGCTGGGCGGGGCCGACCTCGATCTGGCCGACCTCAGCGGCGCTGCGCTCACCCGGTGCGGCCTCGAGTCGACCGGCCTCGCGCGCTGTGACCTCACCGAGTCGCGGCTCAGCGGCTGCCGCATGGCGGGGGCGCGGCTGGATGACACCGACCTGCGGGCCGCCGAGATCTCTGCGGCGGATCTGTCCACGGCGGCGCTCGACGGCAGCACCCTGTCGGGCGTGACCGTCGCGAACAGTCGGATGGACGAGGCCTCGCTGGCCGGAGCCGAGCTGGCAGGCGCGGTCTTCAGCGAGTGCGGGTTGCGCGACGCCGACTTCTCGGGCTGTGCGCTCACGGAGACGGAGTTCGAGCGCTGCGCGCTCGACGGCGCCCGGTTCGACCGCACCCGGCTGCGGCAGATCGCGTTGCGCGAGTGCACCGTGGAGAAGCTGAGCCTGCGGGACGTCGATCTGAGCGGCGCCGACCTGGCCGAGGCCCAGCTTGCGGGCGCCGATCTGCGCGGCGCCGACCTGACCGAGGCCGATCTGTCCGGCGCCTGCTTGCGGGGCGCCGACCTGACCGGGGCCATCCTGCAAGACACCGTGGCCGCGGGGACCGACTTCTCCGAGGCGGTCTTCGGCCCGGCCCGGATCGACGGCTGCGTGCTGAGCGGTTGCACGCTCGCGAAGGCCGACCTGCGCGGCAGCCGCCTGCGCCTCACCGACCTGAGCAATGTGGACCTCACCCAGGTGCTTCTGGAAGGGACCGCCTTCATCCTTTGCGCGCTCACCGGCGCGCATCTGGCCGGCATGAATCTCCAGGGCTGCGACTTCACCGACTCCGATTTCACGCAGGCGGACCTGGAAGGGACCGATCTGCGCGGCGTGGGTCTGAAGCAGGTCAACTTCACCGGGGCCAATCTGGCCCGCGCCGACCTGAGCGGCGCCCGCTGCCGCATGGCCATCTTCGCGGCCGCGCGTCTGGAGGGCTGCCGCTTCGCGGGCGCGGACCTGACGGGTGCGCGCTTCAACGAGGCCGTAGCCCGCGGCGCCGACTTCGGGGGCGCGGCCATGGAGCGCGTCGAATGCGTCGGCAGCGACTGCGTCGGCGCGGACTTTCGTGGGGCGCGGATGCGCTACTGCGATCTCTCCCGCGCCGATGTCCGTGGGGCCGACTTCACGCGGACCGATCTGCGGCAGGGCAAGCTGCACCGGACGCAAGATGAGCAGGCCACCTGGAAAGGCGCCGATCGCAAGCAGGTGCAGACGACGGATACCGACCGGGCCCAGGCGGAAGACTGGCAACCGCCGCCCGTCTAGATGCAGGGCGATAGGGCCGCCAGGCGATGGTCGCCGGCGGCAGAACGCGATGCATCGGGAGGATGTAATGAACTGGACCCAGATGCTGGGCGCCCGATCCGGGCTGGAGATCTTCGGGGCCGCCCGCGTGGTGGCGGACCCACGCGAGGACGGGCGCATCCGTGTGCTGCTGCCCGCGCGGGATGGTGATCAATCCGCGCGGGGCGCGTGGGCGCTCTCGGCCCTGCCGCCCGGCACCGCGCTCGCACGGGAGCAGATGGTGCTGGTCGCCGGCAAGGAGGAGAACGACCTCTACGTGATCGGCGTCCTGGCCGATCCCAGCGCGGCCGCTCCACGGTGTGTGGAGACCGGCAACGGGGTGCGGGCCGAGCTGAACGGGCGCGGGCCAGGTGAGCGGCTACGCGTCGTCACCCGCGACGGCGAGGTGCTCTTCGAGTACGACGCCACGACGCGCCGGGCGCGGGTCCACGTGCCGGCCGGCGACCTGGAGCTCATCGCCCCGGAGGGCAACATCGATCTCACCGCCGCGCGGGGCATCCGTCTCTGCGCCCGGGAGTCGATCGAGCTGCGCAGCCTGCGGGGCGTGGACATCGCCGCAGCCGCGCCGGCGAGCACGGACCTATCCCGCGTCCAGATCGCGCCGGCCGGCATCGCCCTGCGGGCGCCGCGGCTGGGAATGCGGGCCGATGAGGCGCGCATCGATCTGAAGCGAGCGCGCCTGACGGGCCAGCGGCTCGACGCCCGGCTCGACCACGTCAAGCTGGTCGCCCGGCGCCTGGAGAGCGCGGCCGAGCAGGTGGTGCAGCGGGCGCAGAACCTGTACCAGTCGGTGCGTCAGCTCGCCCAGCTTCGCGCCGGCCGGCGGCGCACGCTCGTCGAGGGCACGCACCAGATCGCGAGCAAGCAGACCATCATGAAATCGCGCGAGGATACGCGCATCGACGGCAAGCGGATCCATCTCGGCTAGCGCAGGAGGACCGACATGTTCCCGGCATCCACCAACGGCGGCGGCATGGCCTTCGCGTTTCCGGACGTCTGCAAGACGCCCGCCCCTCCGGCCCCCCCGGTGCCGATTCCCTATCCCAACACGGCCCAGCTCGCCCAGGCGTCGCAGACCTCGACCAAGGTGATGATCGTGAACAAGCAAGCCGCCACGATCAGCTCGGAGGTCCCTCGCTCGCAAGGCGACGAGGCCGGTGTGGCCGGCGGCGTGGTCTCCAACGTGAACATGGACAAGCTCACCTTCAAGCGCGGCAGCACGAAGGTCATGGTCGAGGGCAAGTCGATCATCCATCTGACTTCGATGACGGGCCACAACGGCATGAACGCCAACATGCCCGCCGGCGCCCAGATCGCGCCCAGCCAGGTGAAGGTGATCGTGATGCCCTAGCACGCATGCGGTCGAAACGAAAGGAGAGGACGATATGCCCACGTTGCCCTGGAGACTCCTGATCGCCACGGATCTGGGAATCGATCCCCAGCGGCTGGTCGGGCTCGATCCGCGCCAGCCCGACCGGTGGCTCGCCGATCTGGAGCTGGAGTTGACGGTCAAGGCCCCCCAGGGCCCGCAGGCCCTGCCCTTCCGCGACGGCGCGGCCTTCGAGCCGCCCGCGCTGCAGAGCGCCCTCGGCGGGGCCGAGGGCGGCGCCCTGGACGCCGTCTTGCACGACCCCGTCTTCCAGCGCGCCGAGTCGGCCTGGCGCGGCATCCGCTTCCTGGCCAACGCCCTCACCGAGGATCTCCCCCCGGACGCCGGCACAGGACCGTCGGGACCACCCGCCGAGCCGCCATCGATCACGATCGAGATCCTGGCCGCGCCCCGCGCGCAGTTGGCCGCGCGGCTGCGTGAGCTGGTCTTCGAGCCGTGTGTCGTCGAAGGCGCGGCGCCGGCGCCCGCACTCATCCTGCTCGACGTGGACGTCTCACACCAGGGGCCGGATCTGACCTTGCTCAAGGAACTGGCCGAGATGGCCGGCGTGCTCCAGGCGCCGATCGTGGCCGCCGGCTCGCCCGCCTTCTTCGGCATGCGCTACATGGCCCACGTGGCGGCGCTCAAAGACATGGTCGATCGCTCGCAGGATGCAAGCCATTCGGGTTGGATCGCGTTTCAAGCCTCCGACCGCGCGCGCTGGATCGCGCTCACGATGAACCGCTATCTGCAGCGCGCTCCCTACGAGATGGAGGATCCCGCCTACCGCGAGACCGTCTCGGAGTCGCAGCCGGAGACCTTCCTGTGGGGCCGCGGCATCTGGCTGGTGGGTGCGGCCGCGCTGCGCAGCCTGCGCCGCTACGGACACGGGCTCGACCTGTCAGGGCAGGGAGGCCGCTTCGCCGGCCTGCCGGCCCGGCCCTATCCGCACAAGCCGGGCGAGATGGTCGCCCTGGCCGCAGAGGCTCCGCTGCCGGAGATGAAAGCGATGGAGCTCTCGCGGATCGGCTTCACACCGGTGGTGGGCATCGTGCGCAGCGACAACGTCCTTCTGCCCTACACGGTCACCGTGTTCCGCCTGCGGCCGGGCATGCTGACGCTGGAGGGCACGCTCGCCTACCAGCTCATGGCCGGCCGGCTGGCGCAGTTCATGACCGTGCTGCTGGGCGAGCTGCCGCCCGAGCCGGCCCAGTCGGTGGCGATGATGCAGCGCGAGCTGGTGGCGTTCCTGGGACCGCTGGCGGGAGAAGAGCCCGAGCAGGCCGTCTCCGTGGAGGCGGTCGCGGCGGAGATCGAAGGGCAGGCGCGCACGCTGGCCAACGTCAAGATCACGCCGCCCATCTCGCTGGAGGGCAAGCCGGTCGCCTTCGAGTTCGCCGTGCCCCTAGGCTAGGAGGACGCGGCGGTCTGAGCTAGCCGAAGGCGATGGTGAAGGCCTCGGTCTCGTCCACGCCGATCTGCACGCCGGCCGGCAGCGGTCCCTCGGCCATCTGCTGCAGCAGCCGCGTGGAGAGCAGCGGCAGCAGCGTTTGATTCACGATGTGGTCGATGTTGCGCGCGCCCGAATCGACGTCGGTGCACCGCGCCACGATCACCTCGTCCACCTTGGTGTCGACCTCCAATTCGATCTTGTGGCTGTCGGCCAGACGGCGGCCGACGTGGCGCAGCTTGATCTTGACGATCTCCTTGAGCACCTCGGGGCCCAGCGGGAAGAAGGGCACCACCTCCATGCGGCCCAGGAGCGCGGGCTTGAAGTGCTTCGACAGCGTGGGGCGAATGGCCGCCAGCAGCTCCTCGTGACTGGGACGCACCGGGCCCGAGGCGATCTCCATGATCAGATCGGTGGCCAGGTTGCTGGTCAAGATGACGACGGTGTTCTTGAAGTCGATCACCCGCCCCTCGCCGTCGGAGAGCATCCCCTTGTCGAAGACCTGGTAGAAGAGGTTCATCACCTCGGGGTCGGCCTTCTCGACCTCGTCGAGCAGGATGACCGAGTAGGGTCTCTGGCGCACCGCCTCGGTCAGAACGCCGCCCTCGCCGTAACCGACGTACCCGGGGGGTGAGCCGATGAGGCGACTCACCGTGTGCTTCTCCTGGAACTCGGACATGTTGATGGTGGTCAGGAAGCGCTCGCCGCCGAACATCAGATCGGCTACCGCCAGACCCGTCTCCGTCTTGCCCACGCCGCTGGGCCCCACGAAGAGGAAGACGCCGATGGGCGTGTTGGGGTTCTTCACCCCGGCCCGCGCGGCCCGCATCCCGCGGTCGACGGCGTCCAGCGCGTGGTCCTGGCCCTTGATCCTCTCGGCCAGCCGGTCGCGGAAGGCAAGCACCTGGGTGGCCTCGTCCTGCACCATCTTGCCGACGGGAATCCCGGTCCAGCTCGCCACCACGCTGCCGACCAGGCGCCCGTCGACGTCCAGTGGCGCCATGGGAATGTCGCCCTGGGCTTTCGCGAGCTCCGCCAACGCCGTATCCAGCTCGGCCCGCAGCGCCTGGCGCTCGTCGGGGGTCAGCTCGCGCGGGGGGGCGGGAGCGGCCTCATCGCCCGCCGGGTCGGCCTGGCTCTCCCCCGATTTCTTGGGAGCTTCCTCCGTCCCAACCTTCTCCGCCTGGTCCGCCTGGTCCGCCTGCTCCGCCTCCTTCGTCTCTCCGGCTGCCGTATCCTTCTCGCCCGATGCAGCCGCGGGCTTGCCCTCCAGCCGGTTGCGTATACCCTCGATCGTTGCGACCAGCGCCTTCTCCCGCTCCCACTGCTCCAGGAGCTTGGCCCGCTCGCCCTCGATCCGCTCGCGCTCGGCGTCCAGCTCTGCCATACGCTCCTCGCTGGCGACCCCGGCCAGGGTCTCCTCGCGCAGGAGCGATTCGCGCTCGCGATCGAGCTCGATCAGGCGCCGCTGCAGGTCGTCGACCTGCTCGGGGACCGTGCCGCGCCCGATCTTCACGCGCGCGGAGGCGGTGTCGAGCAGATCGACCGCCTTGTCCGGAAGCTGGCGCCCGGAGATGTAGCGGCTCGACAGCACCGCCGCGGCCTCGACGGCCGATTCGGCGATACGCACCTGGTGGGCCTCCTCGTACTTCTCACGCAGACCCCGCATGATGAGGATGGTGTCCTCGACCGAGGGTTCGTCGATCTTCACGAGCTGGAAGCGGCGCGCCAGGGCGGCGTCCTTCTCGAAGTACTTCTTGTACTCCGACCAGGTGGTGGCCGCGATGGTGCGCAGCTCGCCGCGGGCCAGGGCGGGCTTGAGCAGGTTGGCCGCATCGCTGCCGCCGGATGAGCCGCCGCTGCCGATCAGCGTGTGGGCTTCGTCGATGAACGTGATCACCGGGATGGGCGATGCCTTCACCTCCTGGATCACGCTCTTGAGCCGATTCTCGAACTCCCCCTTCACGCCGGCGCCGGCCTGCAGCAAGCCCAGGTCGAGGGTCAGCAGGCGCACGTTGCGCAGTGCGTCGGGCACGTCCCCCTCCGCGATGCGCAGCCCCAGCCCTTCTACCACGGCGGTCTTGCCGGTCCCCGGCTCGCCGACCACGATTGGGTTGTTCTTCCGCCGCCGGGCCAGGATGTCGATCATCTGCCGGATCTCACGATCGCGCCCGAGGACCGGATCGATCTCTCCGCGGCGCGCCTTGTCGGTCACGTCGACCATGAACCGGCCGATGGCGGTTTCCTCCACCGGCCTGCCCGGCGCCGCGCCGGCCGCAGCGGCCGCCCCCGGCTCGGCCGGCGGCGCCTCGGCTTCCTTCGAGCCGCCGCAGATGCGGTAGAAATCGCGACGCAGCTCGTCGCGCTTCACCCCGTCGAAGAGCGGGGTGATGTCGTCGCTGGTGTAGCGGTCCGGGCGCAGCAGAATGACCAGGAAAAGATGCCCCGATCGGATGCGCGTGTCGACGTGCTCCACCGACGTCAGCAACCAGGCGTCCTGGAGCCATTCCAGGAGCATCGGCGAGAAGACCGGGCGCCCGGTGTTGCCCGACTTCAGCCGATCGAGCGATCGCTGCAGCGCCGCCAGCGGGCGGGCAGGTGAAATGCCGTACTGGTGCAGGATCTTCTGCACGTCCGCTTCCGGGTCCTCCAGGAATGCGAGCAGCACATGCTCCACCGTGATCTCGTAGTGGCCGCGGGAAATGCACTGTCCGGCCGCGCCTTCCAGAGCCTTGGTGGAGAACCGGTTCAGCTTCTGAATCAAACCCTTGATATCGACATCCAGCATGATCGTTCACCTCATGTCGCGATTTCGGCCATCAACCCCCGCTCGACCGCGATACGGCGGCGCAACCGGACTCAGCCCCGCGCTACCCGGCGCGGCCGATCGGATCGAGCGCGCCGGGAGTCAGCGTTACCGCCTCATCCCTCGCCGACCGCGGCGCGAGCCAGCTCATGTGACCCAGCGGCAGCCGCTGTTCCTCGCCGAGACGAAGCGCCGGCGTCTCCCCGCCCTTCAGGCGCAGCTCGACCTCGAAGTCGAGGTAGTCGGGCACATACAAACGGACCAAGCGCACCAGGCGCGCGAAGGCAGGAGCACCAGGGAGAAACCTCCGGAAATCGGACGACGCCACCGGCCCCACCTTGACGCGGAACATCCCGCCGCAGTCCTGCACCGCCTCGCCCAGGTGGGCGTCCTCGGCCAGCCGGCTGCCCTGCATCCCGAGCCGCATGCGTTGCTGGGCGGGAATCCGAACCGCCCGGGGAACAAAGGACTCGATCTCGATCGGCACATTCTCGAAGTGATCCCGCAGCATGCCTTCCAGGCCTGCCGCCGAGCGGCTGCCGCCCGTGAGCAAACCTGCGGCCCGCAGCAACTCCAGATCGCCCACTCCCCACGCGGCCCGCTGGCCATCGGTCCCCATGCCGATCAACGAGAAGGCGCGGTGCGTGAAGCGGTCGGTGCCGCCGGCGTCGTATTGGATGTAGTGTCTGGCGCGCGCCCAGGCCCGGTAGACGAACGAGATCAACCGGTGATGGAAGATGTCCAGAAAATCCCGCCGAGGAGAGTTGTCGCTCGGCTCCCACAACACGCTTTCGGTCATGTGATTGGGTAGGGGCGACGTGGCGCCGTACAGGCCCATGAAGTTCAGGGTCAGCCGATAGAAGCGCTCTTCGGCCCCCTCTTCGGTGCGCTTGACCGCCGTCTCCAGGCTCTCGATGTCCCCCGGCGCGAACCCCATCTCCACCGATGGACGGAAACGCATCGGCTCCCGCGACGGCGGGCCCTCGCCCCCGGGCGGCGCCGACCCGGGCACGCTGCGCTGCAAGAGGCGCACGAGCTGGAAGAAGGAGACGCGTGGTGCGTTCTCTTCCAGCCACCGCGTTACACGAGACTCTTTCGGCCCGTCTTGCATGGCCAGACGTACTCCTCCCCCCCTTGCGTTTCGCGGACGGTGAGCTGGGTGAACGAGTTCAGACTGGCATGCAGGGCGAAGAACTCGTTCAGGATGCTGGCGAAGAGATACAGATCCCCCGCTCCGGCGAAATGGTCCTGCTCCAGCTCCAGCGTCACGCCCGCGCCGCGCACGATGCCGCCCCGCAGCACGCGATCGCGCGGTTCCGAGCGCACGGCCTTGATCCCCATCAGGCGCCGGGCGTTCGCACGCGCGGCCTGGGCGTCGCGCAGCGCCCGGAAGTTGTACAGGTCGAGGATTCCCCGCAGCGAAACCACATCGGTCAAGGACAGGTGGTTCAGCGCCAGGTGGGACAGGAGTCGCCAGTGCAGATCGCCTTCCAGCGGCGGCGGCAGGGAAGGCGTCGGCACGGTGATGTTCCGGAAAGGAATGAACTCGGGCGAGCTCTCGGTCGGCACGCGGATGTCTCCGGCCCGCAGAGCTTCGGGAAGCCGACGGTTGGTGCACGACACCTGCACCGCGATCGTATCGGTGCGCGGCACGATCGACTCGGCCGCCGCGTTGACGAAAGAGAGATAGGTGTCGGTGCGGCCGTCGACCACCGACGCCTTTCTTCGCGGGTAGTAGTAGACAATCCCCTCCCGGGGCTCGAGCTCGTGACGGAACGAGAAGAAGGAGGGCACCTCGCGCTCCTCGGCCGTGCCCGAGCGCAAGGCGGTCACCCGCTGGAGGCTCATGATCTCGTAGTGCAGCGGGTTCTTGCCGGTGGGGCGCAGGCGATACTCGGTCTTGGTGTGATCCACCCGGAAGGCATCCACCTCGTGATCGAACTGGTTCACCACCGGCACGCAGTTCAACCGCAGCGCCTCGCGACCGATCCGCAGGTTGGGATCGAGCGGGCGATCGAAACGAACCTCCACCCAGAACTGCCTCCGCACGCGCACGTCGCCCAGCGCCTCCAAGCCCATCAGATCGAAGCAGAGGAACTTCTCTGGGAGCACGAAATACTCCTGCAGAAGCCGATAGCCGGAGAACGAGCCGGCCGGATGGGAGAGCAGGGCTTCGTCCTGTGCGAAGCCGCCCGGCACCAGCCGCACGGGCCGCCGCGGCTGAGGGTTCGCGTCCCCCGGACCGGAGGGGCCGGCCGCGATCTCCCGCACATGCTGGCTCAGGTGGTAGTGGAGTTGATAGGCGATGGAGGGATCGCCCGTCAGGTAGAGACGCACCCGCCGCAGGTCGAGCTGGTCGATGGCGGCGTCGCTCCACACGTTGAAGCGCAGCCAGAGACGCGATGGTCCCGGCCCCGCGTCGAGCTGCACCTCCGCGAGCGAGATCGGGTGGATGACCACATCGTGCGCCGTGCGGAACCGGCACGGCGTCCCCTCCACGGCCACCGAGCGGACCTCGCTCCCGCGGCCGACCACCAGCGTCTCGGCCAGGGACCCCTCACGCGGATTGAACTCCACGATGGTCATGGCCGGAATGGGTTGCAGGTAGTGGGGCCACAGGAGCGCCATCAGACCATGGGTGACCTCGGGCAGCTCGTCGTCCAGCCGCTGGCGGATTTTGGCCGAGAGAAAGGCAAAGCCCTCCAGCAGACGCTCAACGTCGGGATCGCTCCCCGGGCCGGCCAGCATGTGCGCGGCCGCCGGGTGCTCGCGCGCGAACTCCGCGCCCAGCTCCCGGAGATAGACCAGCTCGTCCTCGTAGTACTTCTTGAACATGCTTGCGCGGCTGTGCTCCTTGCGCCGGACCGCCGCGGGGCGCGCCCGACCCCTCGGACTCAACTCCGGAGATGGACTTCCCCGGTGGAATCGATGCGGGTCTGGAACCAGACCCGATCCTGCTCCTCCGACGTCACGAGCTGGGCGGTGATCTCGAAATGAAGCGCCAGGGGATCGTCGGGCGCTTCGACGATGTCGATCTGCACATGCTGCAGCCGAGGCTCGTACTTCTCGATCGCCGCCCGGATCGCCGCCCGCATCATGGCCATCGCCTCGGGGAAGCTGTGCACGACGTCGGCCAGGTCGGGGATCCCGTAATCCTCCTGGATCTGCGCGATGCCGTGACGCGAATTGAGGACGTTGCGAACGTTGGTCATCACCGATTCGACGAGCTTGTGGGTGTTCTCGTGAATGGTGCGGTCCGCGTCGCGATCCGGCTCGGCAATCCGCTCCAGGAGAGTCCGCTCACGCGGCATAGCCCTCCCTTCGCCTGTGGCGGTGCCGGGGAAGGACGCTCATCGTCCTTCCCCCACCACCGGCGTCACCCGAGTCCCTCTAGAGCCCCTCGCGCCAGCTATCGGTGTGCGTGATGCCGCCTTCCTCGTACGTCCAGACGATCTGCTCGAAGAGGAAGCTGACCTCCTCCATGGCCGGAATGTTGGTGCTCACCGGATCGATGACGTCCGGCGAGTAATCCCGAATGCCGGCCACGCGGCCATTGGCGATCTCGACCGTGAAGAACTGCTGCGTCGTCCCGTCGCCCGTAGGGCTGGGACGGTAGAACTTGAAGGTGGCATCGACGCGCTCGTTGTTGACCAGTGCCTTGTAGATCAGCGGCGTCGATTTGTCGATCCGCTTGCGAATGACGACGGGCTCATAGCGCCGACGGCCGGTGGCCATCCCGCTGCCCGCTTCGCGGGCGGTCTTGACGGAATGCTCGAAATAGACGCACTCGATCGTGTTCTCCCGCTCGAGGGACGTCTGAGTGCTCTCCCCTTCGATCTGCGTTCCGTTCGCCATCAGCGTCAGGTGTACTGTCTCGGCCATATTCCCTAGCCTCCTCGGTGACCGCTATGTGGATCCGGCACGGGTCGGGTCACCGCATCGCCCGTTGCCACCGATCAGCCCGCGGGAACGACCCGCACGGCTTCCTTGCCCACTAGCTCTTGTCGAGCTTGCCCACCAGGGACAACGTGAAGAACGCGCCCATGTATTTGAAATGCGGACGAACCTGCATACCGACGCGGTACCAGCCTGGATCGCCCTCGACGTCCTCGACCGTGATCTTGGCCTCGCGCAGCGGCCGGCGGGAACGCACGGCCGGCGACGCGTCGTCCATCTCCGCCACGTACTGGCTGATCCACTGATTCAGCTCGCGCTCCAGGTCGCTGCGGGTCTTCCAGCTACCGATGTTCTCCCGCTGGATCATCTTGATGTAGTGCGCCAGGCGATTGATGATGAACATGTACGGGAGCTGCGTCCCCAGCTTGTAGTTGGTCTCGGCGGTCTTGCCCTCCTTGGTGGCGCCGAAGAACTTCGGCTTCTGGCACGAGTTGGCGGAGAAGAAGGCCGCGTTGTCCGAGCCCTTGCGCATGGTGAGGGCGATGAAGCCCTCCTCGGCCAGTTCGAACTCCCGCCGCTCGGAGATCAGCACTTCGGTGGGGATCTTCTGCTCCGCCGAGCCCATGGCCTCGAAGACGTGCACCGGAAGATCCTCCACGGCGCCGCCGCTCTGCGGACCAATGATGTTCGGGCACCAACGAAACTTCGCGAAGCTGTCGGTCAACCGGCTGGCGAAGGTAAAGGCCGCGTTGCCCCACAGGTAATCGTCGTGGTTGTCGTAGGATTCCTCGAACTGGAACTCCTTGACCGGCACCGTCTCCTGACCGTAAGGGAGCCGGAGCAGAAAGCGCGGCATGACCAAACCCACGCTGCGCGCATCCTCGGATTCTCTGAAGGAACGCCACTTGGCGTACTGCGGCGCCTCGAAGATCGAATGCAGGTCCTTCAGGTTGGGCAATGCGCGGATGTCTTCTTCGCCGAAGAACTTCGGCCCAGCGGCGGCGATGAACGGCGCGTGCGACATCGACGCCACGCTGGCCGCATAGCCCAGCAGCTTGATGTCCTGCGGGTGCGCGGTCATCTCGTAGTTGGCGACCATGGCGCCATACGGCTCACCGCCGAACGTCCCGTACTCGGATGTGTACACGTGCTTGTACAAGCCGGACTTCGTGACCTCGGGCGAATCCTCGAAATCGGTCAACAAGTCTTCCTTCGAGACGTTGAGCACCTCGAGCTTCATGTTCTCCCGGAAGTCGGTGTGGTCCACGACGTACTTCAGTCCGCGCCAGGCGGATTCCAGCTTCTGCACCTCGGCATGGTGCATGATCTCGTTGATCTGCGCGCTCAGCTTCTTGTCCAGCTCCGCGATCATCTCGTTGACCACCGACTGGTGCACGCGCGGCGCGCCCTCTTTGTGGACCAACTCCTTGATGAACGCCTCGAGACCCCGCTTGGCGATCGAGTAGCTCTCGTCGGACGGCTTGTACTTGGTGGTCGAGACGATCGAATCCAGAATCGACCCCTCCTCGACCGTGGTCTCTTCTTGTGGTGTGACCTTTTCTTCTTCAGGCATGCCTCATTCCCCTCCGTAGGTTCCAGGCCGGGCCCCAACGCATCCCGCCGCGGCCGCGGCCGCCACGGTGCTCCGCCTAGGCCTCACCGCCTCCGCCACCTTCGCCGCCTTCGCCGCCGCCTTCACCGAGTCCAAGCTCCTTGAGGATCTTGTCCCGGTTCGCCTCGTCTTGCAGGAGCTCCTCGATCTTCTTGCGGAACGCCTTGACGTTGGCCAGAGGCCCCTTCAATGCCGTGAGATCCTCTCTGAGCTGGAGCAGCTTCGCCAGCTCCGGGACCTGCCGCGCAATCTGTTGGGGCTCGAAGTCCTTGAGCGTCTCGAATTTCAGATTGACGCCCAGCTGGTCCCCCTCGGCGCCGGTGAGCTTGTTGGCGACATTGAGGGAAAGTCCCAGGTTGTGCTTGGACATGACTTCGTTGAAGTTGTCCTTGTTGACGTCGATCGCCTTGCGATCCTCGAGGGCCGTCTCATCCTCGCGACTCGTGAAGTCGCCCAAGACCAGGAGCTTGAGCGGCAGCTCGATCTCGGCCTGGGCGCCCCCGGTCGCGGGCTTGTAGACGATGTTGACCCGTTCCTTGGGGGCTACCGATCCGTCCTTCGCCATGACTTCCTCCTTAATCGATCGCACCTCGACCGGGTCGATCGGATGGTGAATCGGCTACGCTCCGACCCATCGAATGGCGTTCACCCCAGCCGGCGCCCGGCCGACCGTTTCCCTTCAAGACGGGCCGATCCCGTCGCCGAGCCCCGTTTGCCAACCTCTATCGCATCAATTCTGCGGCTGCAGCGGGGTCGAGTCGGCAAAGCCGACGCCGCAGATCCATTGAACGGGATTCCTCGTCCGGCGGAGGAGTCTTGAGCGAGGATAGTACCTTCTCGTGACTCAGGAAAAGCCATTTAAGGAATTCCCGCGAAAACCGGGGGTCCCACTCGTCGAGCCCCCCTCGATCGACCAGCTCCTCGAGGGCCTGAAGCTGACCATACGCTGCCGACGCACTGCCGCGCTCGAAGGTCAAACGGCCCATCTCGAGCAGCCACTGTGCGCGGCCGCGCAGGGTCCGGCACCCGCTCGCCCTTTCCTCCAACATCCGGATCGCCTCGGGCAGCCGACGCTTCTGTGCAAGCTGCGCGGCCTCACGCCGCACCTCGTCGAACGTCTCCAGGTCCGCGCTCACGAGCTCATCCCCGTCCGCCGCCGCGGGTGCCGGGCCGGCAGCCGGCGGCGCCGCGGGACCCTCGACGCCCGCGCTCGCAACCCGGTCGCGGATCCACGCCCGCGTCGTGGCGTCGGCCAGCGGCACGCCGTTGGCGAACTCCAGTTGGTCCAGGCCCGGCGCCCGCCGCAGCAGGCCAGCCAGCTCGTGGACGATCGCGTCGGCCGCGGGCTGGTAGTCCGCCCCACTCGCCTCCAGGGCGCGCACGGCATGGCGTTGGAGGTCCAGCCAGAGGATGGAGCTCAAGAAGCGGCTCTCGGTCTGCTCCAGCACGCCGGGCCACTGGCCTTGTCCGGCCAGTTCCTCGAGCTTCTGCCCCAGATCGGCCGGCTGGTATCCGGGAATGCGGGTCTTGCCGTCGGTGCTGGGTGGCAGCTCGTGCAGGTGCGCCCACGCCACGGCGCGCGGCAGCGCATAGCCGATGGGGTTCTTCGGATCGGTGCTGCGATGGAAGGAGGCCAGGCGCGCGCTGGCGTCGCGTATCTGCGCCAGGAGGTGCGCGGCCCCGCTCTGATCGCTCACATCGCGACCCAGGCCGGCCGGTGCGCTTGGCGCGCCGGGCTGCGCCGCCGTCGCGGCCTCGCCCGAGGTCGCGGCGGGTGTCGGTGTCGCAGGGGGAGGCGGAGGCGGGGCCTGTTCGCGCTGCGCCTTCTCGGCCGCCTCGCGCAGGGCGATGAGCAGGGGCGAGAGCCGATCGGCTTCACCCGCCGCCAGCTCGCCGAGGCGCCCTCCAAGACGCTCGATCTGCTCGCGACACGCGGCGACCGCCTCGGCTTCCCCGGGAGTCGGGCCACGCCGCTGGACGGCGGCAGCGCCACGCTCGGCCAACCAGTCCAGGGCGCCCATACGCCCGCGCATCCTCTTGAGCGGCGGATGCAGGACGTCCCAATGCGTGTCGACCAGATCGGCCATCACGCCGAGTCCAGCGGAGAATCCCTGGTACCCCTGCAGGTGGAGCAGGCCCACCGCCAGATAGGAGGCGGCCAGGATGTCCTTCGACTTCTCACGCAAGATCAGCGCGCTGATCCGCACCACTTCGTCCCAATGGGGCTGCTCGCCCTCCGCCCGCTCCAGCCGACCGATCTCCGATTGCAGCGTTTCGAACTCGGACTCGTCACGATACGCGTCACCGCCGGGGTTGTCGGAGCGGATGGGCTCGCTGCCCAAACCCTGAACCGTCGCCAGGTCCATGACACCTCCACGGGACTCTATCCCGATGAACAGTGCAAGTTCCTAGGATGCGGATCAAACTTCATCCGTCGCCGCGGCATCCAGGAGCTGCACCAGTGTTGTATCCGCGTCCGCCAGAGCTCGCGCCAGACCGCCGCTTCCCTGCCCTTCGCCCTCGCGCCGGGTGCTCTCGTGGAGGGCGAACAGGCGCTCACTCACAAAGCTGCCGTCCAGACTGTGCACGAAGAGATGGGCATCATCGCCTGCGAAGTCGGCGTCCAGATGATTCGTTGCGGCGCCGGGCAATGCGGGCCAGAGCATCAACGCTTCGCGTGCGGCCGGCATCCATCGGGCGGTCAGCGCCATCCAGAAGCACGCTGCCGGTGCGCGTGCTCCTCTGTGGGGCAAGGGATAGCGCAAGCCGTAGCCGGGCGGGGCGCCGGGACCGATCCGCCGGGCGACGACCCTCAGCGTGCGTGCGGCCGAGAGGAGCGCCCCGCCGAAACCCTGCGGCGGGCTGTCGATCTCACCCCACGTGTACCGGCTCAGCAGCGCACGCACATCGCTCAGCCCCTCGTCGGCCGGCGAGGTCAGCGCCGCCAGCTCATCCACCCGCGCGAACAACGTATCCAACGAGTCCTGCCGCTCCTCGAGCAACCGTCGTGCGCGCTCGAAGAAGTCCGCGAACGCCAGAGGAATCGTCGCGGCGGTCCAGGACGCACCACGGTTCGCGGCCAGGAAGACGGACATGGGGAACAGACGGCCGCTGCGATCCTGTCCGGCCCGCATGGCGCCGACCAGAAACATCCCCGCCTCGCGCACCGGGAAGTAGAAGAAGGTCACCGGCAGCGCCCGCAGCAGCTCTCCCACCCGCGGACCGAACTGCGTCGCCGCCAGGGCCACGGCGCTCTCCAGCCAACGCTCGAAGCCCAAGACGGCGGCGCCCCCACCGTGGTGCCTGAGATAGTCGGCCGCCAACGGGTCTTTGCCGAAGCAGCCCGATGTGAACACCGCGCCGGCCATCAGCGACCGCTCCTTATATCGGCCGGGCACGAGAAGCGCAGCAGATCCTTGCGCAGCGGGTGCGAAGCGGAGAGACGGCGAACTTCATACGGTATGCGCACCTCGCCCACATCGGTCTCCAGCGCCCACTCGATCGAGCCCTGATCGCCCGAGACGGGGCCGATCTCCGCCTGATTGAGCAAGCGGAAGAAGCCCCAAACGCCTTCGGCCCGCAAGGGCGTCGCGGTGGCGTTGCTGGCGCGGAAGCTCAGACTGGCGCCCTGGGCCTCGTTCGGCCCCGGCCAGGAGATCTCGTGCCACGTCTGCGCGCCGATCTGCCAGATCAGCGGTTCGCCGCCGATCTCCAGGCGCGTCTCCCGCGAGATGATGCCGGTGGCCGGGTCGCGCTTGGGGTTGCCGGGACGCAGCGAGAGCGTGAACCCGGCCTGGCCGCCCCCGCGGAACAGCGCGGAGCGGATCAGATACGCTTTGCGCAGGGCCGCCCGGAAGGCGTCGGAGAGCGGCACACCGCTGTCGAAGACCTGACGTCCGTCCTCGCTGATCACCTCGGCCAGGTTCTCCCGGTAGAAGGACCAGAAGACGCCGCCGGGCCCGAAGAAGCTCTCGAAATCTTCGCGCGAGGCATCGGGGCCGCTCGCCGCACAGGGGTAGCGGCCCGCCAGCTTCTCCTGAAACGCCCGATAGACCGGTGACCACTTGGCCTGGATCGCCTCGCCCCGGGCCATCTCGACCGTCTGCGTGACGACCTGCACCGGCAGGCGCAGCAGCCGGACGACCTGCCGATCGGCCGCGGTGCTGTCGGGCAGATGGATCTCGATCCAGGTGCTCAGGTCGAGCGCTTCCTTGGCCTGGCTCGGGTTGGGCGAGACGGCGATCTGCGCGTAGGCGTCCCGCAGGGCGGTCACCAGATCCAGGTACTCCTGGTACGGAGCCTTCTCCGGATCGATCTTGCCCTTGACCCATTTGAAGACCCCGCGGCCCGACTCCTGAAACAGTTCCTGCGCCGGACCGAACGTGCGCTCGATCGGCGCGAGGCGCGGGTCTGCGTCCTCTCCGAAGATCGTGTTCTCGGCCACGCCCCGCAGGAGCTCGAGGATGGGCGAGTTGACGTCCGCACTGCGCTCGAGAAACACCTGCGTGCCCTCGGGACTGCCCACCCCTTGCACGCTCACCGACGAGAGCAGATCGACCCAGTGGCCGATGTAGTCGTCGGTGTAGCGCATCAGCAGGCTGTCGCTCAGATCGGGCGGCACGCTGCGGCCATAGGCGCTGGTCAATGTCTCCTCGGAGCGGGTCTCCTCGACCGTGCGCAGGAAATCGCGCACCGGTCCCCGCCATCCCGCCACCGTGTAGGCTCCGGGCACGCGCGCGGCACTCTGGAGCCCCATGTTGGGCGTCACCAGATCGTTCAATCCCACCGCGGGCGTGTCGCTGGTGCGCCGCTCGAGCGCCGGCATGAGCCCCGCGACCGACCAGTTGTTGACGAGCCGGCGTCGGATCTCGCCCTCGATGAGCGGGTTCTCGGGCCGCGTGGGAGGAAAGATCTCGGCCCGCAGGGGTGCGTAGTCGGTCAGGTACTCCATCAGCGGCGTGAGCATCTCGGTGTATTGACGAGGCTCGTCGCTGCCCGAGACCAGGGCCCAGTGCTCGCCCAGCACCGCGGCCGCCCGCCGGGCATCGGCCTTCGACTGCAGCCGCACGGCCGGATCCTGCAGGATCCGCCAGGTTCCGTACCGGTCGTAGATATGGAAGAAGCCCTCCCCTTCCTCGTCGCGCACCCGTCGCAGCAGGTCGGGCACCGCCGGCTGGATCACCGACGCCCGCAGCACCGCGAAGAGCAACCGGCGCCCCTCCTCGAGCACGCGGTCGCCCTGGTAGGTTCCCAGGGAGGCCAGGCGCGCGACCCCGCCGCTGCGCTTCTCCAAGCCCCGGAGCTTGGCGTGAAGCTGCGACAGAACCTCCAGGTCCTCGATTTGCAGCCGGCCACCCGCCCCCAGGGTCGCGGCCTGCGCCCGATCGCTCAGATTGCGCACGTCCACGGTGAGCTTGTGATTGGCCGCCGAAAAGGCGAACAGCACGACCGCCGCCAGCGCCAGACCGATGCTGGCCCCGGTGAAGGCGCGCACGCGCTGGCGACGCCGGCGGCGCTCGTCTTCCGCCGACGGCCCGGCCAGATTGCGATCCGGGAACATGACCCGATCGAACACCTTCTCGATGAAGTAGCTCTTCGGCTGGCTCGGCTCGACGTGGGCCACCTCGGCCGCCTGACCGCCGAAGCCGGCCAGCATGGCGTTGATCACCTGATCGATCGGGCGCCCTTCCTGCGTGCCGGAGGTGAAGTAGAAGCCCCGGAAGATCGGAGACTCCTGATACGGGTGCTTGCGGAAGAGCAGCTCCATGAACTGCACGAGCTTCGGTCTGATGGCGTCAAACTCGAGCGGGAACAAGAAGGCGCCGGGCCGCGACTCGGGTTGGGCCACCTGCGCCAGGCGCTCGTTGCGCACGTCGCGCAAAACGGCCGCGAGCCGGTCGACCTCGGCACTGAAGATCTCTCCGGCGTCTTCGCGCGCATACCGGTCGCGCGCGATGGTGGCCCCGAAGGCCTGAGCCCGCTCGGCCCGTGACAGATCGCCGAAGAACTCCAGAAAGCCGTGGATCAGATCGCACTTGGTGAACATGACGTAGACGGGGAAGGTGACGCCCAGCCGCTGAATCAGCTCGTCGATTCGGGTGCGAATCCGGTTGGCGTGGTCCTCGACCGTCTCGGGTCCTTCGCCGATCAGGTCCTGGATCGAGATGCCCACGACCAGGCCGTTGATCGGCTTGCGACTGCGGTGCTTGCGCAACAGGTCCAGAAAGCCCAGCCACTCCTCGGTATCCTCGCCCTCGACCGGCAGCACGTACCGGCCGGCGGTGTCGATGATCACCGCCTCGTCGGCGAACCACCAGTCGCAGTTGCGCGTTCCGCCCACCCCGCGCACCGAGGAGCGGTTGCGCGTGGCGTCGACATAGGGATAGTGAAGGCCGGAATTCTGCAGGAGGGTCGTCTTGCCGGCGGCCGGCGGGCCGATGATCATGTACCAGGGCAGCACGTAGAGGGCCTGTGAGCCCTTCTTGGCCTTGCCCACCTGGGAGGTCTTCAAAGCCTGGATCGCCTCGAGCAGGCGCGTCTTGAGCTCATCGATCTCTTGCTCGCGTCCGGGATGGGCGCGGCGGGCCTGCTGCTCGGCCTGCTCCTGGATGGACTTCTCCAACTGCGTGCCGGCCCGCACCGCCCGCAGCTTGTGGATCATGATCCCCAGCGCGAAGAGGAAGACCACGCCGACCATGATCAGGATCATCCAGGGCAGTCCCAGGCCGAAGCGGCGCGCCAACCAGAACACCAGCAGCAATGCGCCTCCGCCCCCGAAGATCGCCAGCGGCACCGGGCTCAGCATGCGCATGAGCATCTTCATCGGGTATCCTCCCCGGCACTCACCACGTCGATGTAGTATTCCCGGATCGTGCCGGCCTCGCGATCGGCGGAGATCCTGGAGCCGAGCGCGAACAGCGCGACAATCAGCAGCAGGGCGGCCAGAAACCCGCCCACCGAGAGCCAGACCGGGATCCCTTCGCCGGCCACCTCGGGGGTGTCGTCCGGCCGCTGCCAGGATGGGGAGATCGCTTCCAGACGAGAACGCCCTTCCGAAAGATCCGACGCCAGCTCGCGCAGGAGGGCTTCGAGAGGCTCCCGACCCAGGACCTTGTACTTGCCCTCGAAGCCCATCGCCAGGCAGGCGTAGTAGAGCTCGATGAGCTGCAGGTTCTCCTCGCGCTCCTGGCGCAACCCTTCCAGACGCGTGAAGAACTCCTGCCCGGCGGTGTTGATCTTGAAGAACTCGAGCTGCAGCGGATTGCCCCGCCAGATGCCCTTGCCGCTCCATTTCGAGTTGAGCACCGCCTCGTCGATGAAGGCCACCGTGGGAAAGCGGGCGCCCGTGACGAGCGCCGTGCCGATGCCGGCCGCCGCCGCGCGCTTCTCGGCGTCGTCGAGCATGCGCAGGATCCGGGTCCGGGCTTCCACCGGCTCGCCCAGATCCTGGCCGATCAGCAGGCTGTGGGCCAGCAGCAGCGGCTCGGAATAGGCGTCGATCAGCTTGGTCGCCCGCTGCGGCGCCGCCGGTTGGGACCCCGTGCGCGGGCCGCGGACATCCTGCCTGACCCTTCCGGACGCCTCAGGGGCGGGCCGCCGCTTCCAAAACCGAATCCTCGCGATGTCCACCTGGGATCTCCCTATCCGTTGGGCGCGCCACGTCGTCTCTTGCTCCGGCCTCCCGGAGCGCGACGCCCGACCGCGGCGCTACCCGCGCACGGCGATCATCTCCAAGAGCAGCCCCTGGTACTCGGGCGGGGCGTAGATGCCGATGGCTCGGGCTCCCTGGGCGCCCTGCCAGAACTCCCCCTGTTTCTCGACCTGGAAATAGGTCCAGCCGGCCTGGGCAGGCAGTGCCGCCGGCAAGCTCTGGGTCAGCCGCAGATCGATGCCCTTCAAGGCCGCGGCCAGCAGCGCGTCGATGCGGTCGGGAGCGGCGATCTTGGCCGTTTCCGGGAAACCCCTTTGGATGTCGCCCGCGGGCACGTTGGCGTAGACCCCCAGGTAGATGGTCACCGAGGGATCCAAGACCCGCTCGTCCTCCAGACGACCGACGAAGATGCCATCCTCGCGCTGCTCCAGGGGGATGCGCGTGTAGTGACGCGGAAGAACGGTTTCGAGCAGGCGGGGCACCAGATCGGCCAGCGTGCCGAAGGTCCCGCCCAGGTCGTCGTGCTCGTAGGGCGGCAGGTCGCTGACCTTGTAGTCGCTCAGCGTTGCCAGCTCGCCCGCCAGACGGACCAAGGTGGCGTAGACCTGCTCGGGATGCGTGAGCCCCGTACGCAGATAGTGGGCCAGAATCGGGATGTAGCCGTTGACCGTTCCGAGCAGCCAGAAGCCGGCCGTATCGTCGCGGCCGAACTCGGCGACCCCCTTGCCGCTCATGCGCCGGCGATCGGCCAGCTCGGTCGATTTGGCCGTGAGGATTTCCAGAATCTTGCGCACCGTTCGCTGCATCCGCGCAGAGGCGGCCACCGCCACGGCGGGCGGCACGAACTCCTCGCGCAGACCGAAACCGCCCTCGGGCAGACGCACCACGCAGGCGACGGGCAGCGCCTCGAAATCCCCCAGCGCGTCGCCGGGGGGCAGCAGCAACAGGTTCACGGCGGCCGCCCGCATGTCGCGGGCGTCGCCCCCGCCGGTCTCGTCCGCGAACTTGGCGGTGGTCTCTCGATAGCGCGTCTGCGCCTCCTCCTCCCTCGGCGCGGCCACCTCCGGTTCCCCCGGACGGTGCACGCGCAGCCCCAGGTAGACGTGGAGCTCGGTCTGGCTGGGCGACATGTGCGCCTCGACGCTCAGGCCCCGAGGCGCGGGATCGCGGGCCGGGATGTCGAACGGCGTCCCCCCGGGCAGCACACCGGACGCCTCGACCACGGCCAGCCTGCCGTTGCGCAGGCTCTGTTCATCGATCTGCAGGCGGGCGAAGCCGTAGGGGTGGGGGTGGGCCGACGCGAGCAGCTCTTGCGCGCGCTCCTCGTGATAGCGGTCTTGGCGCTGGAAATGCTGCGGCGTCAGGAGCATGCCCTCGCTCCAGATCACGCGTGTTCTCTTCATGCCGTCCGCCTCTCCTTCCGTTGAACTCGGCGCGCCCGCAACTCCGCCGATCACCCGAACACAAGCCCTTCCAGGGCTCAATCCGGTGACGCTGTCGACGCGGGTTGAGGCGCCGGCTCGGAGTCGGGTTCACCTTCCACGATGCAGGCCTCGCCGAAGGTGAGCCACACCTCCTTGGGCAGATCATCGACGGGCCGCATCCAACGCCAGCAATCTCCTTCGGCATTGCAGAAGTTGCCGACGACGGCGAGGAAGGCGCAGGCCGGCAACGCTTTCAGGGACAGCGTGTCGCGCGATCCCGGATCGATGAAGATCTCATGGTATTCGAGGAGCTGGTCGCCGAGACGTTCTCGATCGTGCTGCCACACCTCCAGCAAAGGCAGGTCCCGAATGGCGGCGTCGCCCGATAGCTGGTAGACCCGAATCGCCAGAGCGTTGCCCAACTGCCCTCCGCAGTTGTTCAGCTTGGCATCGCCGGTGAGAATCAGGTGGGTCGTCTTGGGGCCACCCAGACCGAATAGGCTGCATCCCGTCACGACCATGACCACTACCGCCGCCAGCACCACGCCCCGTCGCATCGTGTTCCTCCCCGTCGCTACAGACATCGGCACCATGACGCTCTCCCTCGTCGACCGCCGGCCGCGGCGGCGCGGCGACATGCGGCGGGCCAGCCCGGGCGCTGTCGGCCAGCGATACCCTGGGGCGCACATTCTTCTCCCGCCGCGTCAGCTCCCCCGTGGGTCCTCCGCCCGCTTCTGTGCAGCGGGCGGGCGCCCGCCGGCGGCGAACCGCCGATACCCTTGCCGGAAGCCCTCGCGGAAGTAGCGCTCGAAGTCGGGCGCCTCCAGCTTGCGCAAGCGCCGGAAACGACGCAAGAACTCCTCCCAGACCGCTTGCATCAGAATCGGGCGAAAGCGACTCGAAAGCCGCAGCGGGCCGATCCGCACCGTGCGGGCTTGGATCTCGGCGGCCATGCGGGTCGGATCGAGCAGGTCCAGAATCTCCGTGGCGCCAGTGTACGTGGACGCCTGGTAGCCTTCCAGCAGTCCCGCATGGTGGAGCTTGATCTCCTCACTGGCCTGTTGGAGCTGATGCCTCATCGCAGGCGCAGTGCTTGGATGGCGCAGCCGGCTCGCCGCCTCCTGGGGGGTAAGGCCGCTCAGGTCGACCGCCTCGGATTCCAGTCCGTAGACCCGCCGAAACTGGCCCATGGCGCGGTGCATGTCGAGCAGATGGGCCAGCAGGAGCAACTCCGGACCGCCCTCAGGCCGCGCGGAGGGGACACCCGCGGGATCGCCGATCGGGTGGCCGTCGCTGTCGTGCCTGTCCATACGTCCCACTCCCTTGAGACCGCGGACCCGTGAACCGGTGAATGGCGGACGCTCGAGGCAGCCACGTTGACGCCGGCGGCGCGGTCGCCCATATTAAGGAGCCTGAAACGTCAAGGTCAAGGATTCCGGTGCCCTAAGTGGTCCGTGTGTCGTGCGATTTCGGGGCCTGCCGACGGAGGCGCGCGAGCGGCCGCGGCCGGCACCGGTGGGGGGCTCAGGGATGACCCAGACGAGCAGAGAGCGCGAGAGCGCATCGTGGGATGTGCTGGTCACCCCGAGACGCTCCGCAGGGGGCGCGCGACCGGTGCGGGCCGCTGGTCTGCGGCTCCTGATCGGAGCGATCGCGCTGGTCCTGGGCCTGCTGCTCGCCCGCCATCTCCCACCCCGCGGCCTGCAGCCCCTCCAGGAAGCCCTCCAACCACGCGCCACGTCGCCGACGAGCGCTGAGGGGCTCGGCTCATGACGCCGGGGCCGGCCTCGCGGACGGATACGGCGCCCAGGATCGGCCTCGGGGCGGCGCTCACGCGAGCGCTCGGTGTCCTGCTCTGGCGGGCCGCGCAACCGGCCACCCTGCCCGTGCCCCCCCCGTCACCCGCGCCGAGCCGCGCCGACCCCGCGCAGTCGACCCGGGCACCCGCGCCGCGGCCCGCGGCCCAGGCTTTGCTGCGGGTGACCGCCGCATCGGCGTGGATCCTGGCCGTGGCCGCCTTCGCGTTGACCGCGGTGACCGCTCAGCAGATCCGCGGCCTCCGACACGATTTCCAGACGAACCCGCCCGGTCTCTCGTTGCAGGAGACCGCCACAAGGCTCCGCTCCCGGGTCGAGAGCGCCTGGTGGGCGCGGCTCTATCCGGGCCTGGTGCCGCGCGCCGGTGAGCTGGCCGACGCCGTCGCAGCCGGCCGGGAGCGGCTCCTCGACGCGCACCGCATCTACGCGACCGTCGCGGACACGGTGAATGCGCTGGGCCCTGCCGGGCGCCATGCCCACGGGCCGGCTCTGGTGCGGCCGGGCCTCGAAGCGCTGGAGCGGGTCGATCGCCGCTGGCACCGTGAGACGCTCGCCTTCCACGAGCTGCGCAACGGTCTGGCTCCCTACCGCCATCCGGCCCCGCTGCAGGAGGCCCGCCTGCAGGGCAGAGTCTTCCAGCTCGCCGCGGGACATGCTCTGAGGATCGAGATCCTCGACCCCGCGGGAGATCCGCTCGAGCGTGCCACCCCACCACTGGTTCCCGGAGACCGATTCGATGTGCCGTGGCGGCCCGGTGCCACGGTCCTGCTCACCGACCTGATCCGTCCAGTCGAGGGGGGCGCTTACCAGGTGCACGCCGACCTCCGGCTGCCGATCGAATCCTGGTCGCAGCGGGCCATCCGTTTCGACCAGGGAGGCCACCTGGTACAGGTGTCTTTCGATCCCAGCACCCTGGCGCTGGCCCCTGCCATCCCACCGTTGAGCGATGCGGCCGCCGCCGAACTGGGTGCGAGCCGCTAGCGCTCCGCGAGCCGCGCCGGGCTCCGGCGGGCGCCGGGGTGTCGTTGACAGGTCTCGGGCCAGCTCCGAGAATGGCGCCCGGTGCCGGGCCGGCGCCGAAGACGCTGTCGGGGCAGGCGCGCGCGCGCCGGAAAAGGCCCTTGCGGCGCGCGTGCGCAAGAGAGGGATGCCCATGGCAAGATTCCAGCCTGGACCCGGGTCGCAATCAGACGCGGCACGGAGCTGCCGTGGCCGCGGGTGGATACGCGTCTTGCCGGTCGCGGCCCTGGCGGCCGTCTGTCTGACGGGGTGCGGATCCGACGAGCAGAGCATCACGCTGCTCGTCCGCGACGCCGAAGCCAACACGATGATCTCGGGTGTCGAGGTGCGCCTTGCGGGCCAGGAGGCGCCCCTGGCGGTCACCGACGCCCGCGGGCTCGCGACGGTGCAGGTGCCGACGACCGGCGGTGAGATGGTGCGGTTGCGCTTGAGCCGACCGGCGGCGCGGGGCGGTCCGCGCTACGCGTTCGAAGACGTCTACGAGTTTCCCGCATCGGAACTGACCCAGGGGCTGAAGACCATCTGGGTGCGCCAGGCCCAGGGCGACGGGGCCGTGCAGGACACGCTGGTCAGCCTGCAGGTCGCCTCGACCCCTCCGGGAGCGAAGGTGATCGTGGATGGGGCGCGGCGTGGCCGCACACCCCTGGTGATCGACAGCCTGGCCGCGGGGCGGCATGTCGTGCGCCTGGAGCAGGAAGGGTTCGCCGTCTGGGAACAGGAGTACGCCTTCGAGCCGGGTTCCCAGCAACTCAGCATCACCCTCACGGCCCGGGAGCGAGCCAAGGCGTCGCTGGCGGTCTTCTCGACACCCGAAGGCGCGAACGTCGCCATTGACGGCACGCCGACGGGGCGCACGACACCGGCGCAGTTCGAGGATCTCGACCCCGGGACCCACCGCATTCGGCTCACCAAACCCGGCTATCACGCCTTCGAAACGGAGGTCGACCTGAAGGCCGGCGGCCCCGTGGGATCGGCCGGCTCAGTGCTCGAGCCGATCGCACAGGCCAGGCCGGCCGAGGATCAACCGACCCCATCCACGTCCTCCCCCGGATTCACCAAGACCTACCGGGTGAGTGTCGCCCCGGGGTGGGCGGAGGTCTACGTCGACGGTGGCGTGCAGAACTGGAACCAGATGGGCACCTTCCGCATCCAGCTCGCCGAGGGGCCGCACGACTTCCACGTCAAGAACGACGCCGCCGGCGTAAACGCCACGTTTCGGTACGTGGTTCGACGTGGAGACCCGAACAACCGGTTGGTGCTCAACTACGAAACCGGCGTGGTCGAAGCGCGGCGATAGTCTGCGGGCGGGTCGGGCCGCCGGCTGCACCCTCCGATCGCGAAGGCAGATGCTGCGCTCGGTGCGCCAGCCGGGCTAGTCGCTCGAGACGCTGACGGGCTCTCCGAACGCGCTCGACACCCAGCAGAGCTCCGCCCGCACGCTCAGCACGGCCTCCTCACAGGGTTGGTCGGCTCCGGCGCCCGCCGCGTGGGTATAGCTGGTGTCGCAGCTCGCGACGTAGCGTGTCTGCGTACCGGTCACCACCTTGATGCGATAGCCCATTGCTCCGGACACCGCCGGCCAGGACAGCACCGTATCATCCGCGACCGCCGGCCCCGTCACCCGCGGCGTCACCTCCTGCATCACCACCGTCACCGGATGCCGCCGGTCACGCGCCACGTCGAAGAGGTCGACGTCGCCGGCGAACTGCACGCCGGTCTCGGTCGCCGATGTTCCCGTCCGTCGGACGCCGAACATCTCGACCGTCACCCAGTAGTGATCGGCCGGCGGCACCGCCAGCGAGGCGCTGAAGGTGGTGGCCGTGTCGGCCGTAACAACGACCACACGATCCCGGAGACGACGCTCGATGCTCGAGATCATCTCCCAGGCGGAGACGCGCACCGAATCGATCTCCCACGCGTACTCCTGAAGCGTCGTCAACACCGTCCCGCCAGACGATTCGATCGAGGGCCCGTACACGACGCGCACGTCAAGCGCGACGGTGCGAGCAGGAGACGTGGCGCGCTCGAGACCGCATCCCCAGCCCACGCACACCAGGAGGAGCGCGGTGGTCGCCAGGAGCCACGGCCGCACCCACCGGCCCCGCAGCGGAGATGGTGCGCCGGCGCGCCCGGCCGCCGAGCCGGAGACCGGCTTCGGCAGGCGACTCGTGGAACGGTGTTGCAAACGCATGGACGGTTCCTCTGCACACCGGGCGTGATCGCACGGAGCTGCGGTCCACTGAGCGTGTCACGTGGGAATCGTAGGGAGCCGCCGATGCGTCGTCAAGCCGACAGCTCGGACCATGGCGTTCAACTTTGCTTTGCCCACCAGGATGCAGTGTGTCAAACTCGGCGCGGTCTGGAGGGCCGAGACGTCGCCGGGCCGGCCGATCCGTCCCGTGCGTCGTGGACGTCCGTACTCTACCGGAGCCATTCATGAGGCCACCCGTTGCACATCTCTCGTCGGCAGCCCTTTGCACCGCGTTGGCATTGACGAACATCCAATGCAACTGGGACGCGTTGGTCACCACCACCACGGTCGAGCAGGTCTCCACCGTCAACCTCCAGGTGCGCTTTGACGTGACCGAGGGCAACGATCAGTTCGCCGACACGGTCTCGGTCGACGTGGACGACGTCTTGCGGCTGCGCGAGGAGATCGAGGATGCCGGCGGAGATCCGGAGGATCTCGTTTCCCTGAGCATCTCGGGCGCCCTCTATCGCGTGACGCGCCCCGACCCTTGCGGGTGCCGGCGGATCGAGAACGGACGGATCACCGTGGGCCGCGACGGGCAGGATCCGGCGCCGCTGGTGGCCGACTTCGAGGCCAATGTCAGTTTCATCACCGACCCGATCCCCATCCCCTTGCGCTCCGAAGGCGTGGCGCTTCTGAACGAGATGCTGGCCGATCTGATCACCGCTCTGCAGACGGGTGTCTCCAGCGGAGAGACGTACACCTATGTCGCCTCCGGACTCTCGGTGCCGGGTTGTACGACGTGCGACTTCGAGTGGGAATTGACCGTGATCGTGGGGATGGTGCTGGCGATCGAGGTCGATCTGCCTAACGTGCTCGTGCGCGGCTAGGCGCCGAAAGCCTGCATGCCCCCCCCCGGTGACCGCGCCCCCCGGTGTCTTCCGGTCCTAACCGCGCCCTTCGACGTCTTCCGGTCCGAGATGCTTTGGTTGTGACCCGAAGATTGGTGATGCAGTCGTGGCTGCGAGGTGACGCAGCTCTC
>CAZPGB010000037.1:0-62396 GCA_964585945.1 uncultured bacterium
GCCCTCCGATGAGCATCCTCCGACACGGCTCAAATCGGAGGCGGTGGATTCTGGGGATCGCGGCTGGCTCGGGATCAGGGTCGTGATATGCTGGATTGGGTGTCCGTGGTCGGGGTTTCGGAAGGTCGTCCAGAATGGGCGATCCGACCGAGAACACGACCCGGCCGACGGCGCGGGGAGGCATAGGCGAGATGCCGTTCTATGAGTATCAATGCGCCAAGTGCGGCGCGGTCTTCGATGCCATGCTAAGCATGAGCGGTCGGGATGAGGAAGAGAAGCAGCTCACGTGTCCCGAGTGCGGGGCGGGCAAGCCGCGCCGGCTGATTTCGACGTTCGCCACGAGCTCTTCGTCGACCGGTGCGCGCATCAGCGCCTGTCCGCTTCCCAGCGGTCAGGGCTGCTCCTCCGGCGGCTGACCGATCTAGCCGGAGGCGGTCGCCTCCTGAGGGTCTGACTTCGCTGGAGGACCCACGTCTTGACCTCCACCCGCCCGTCTGCGTCCGAGCGTCCCCGCGCGCGCGACCTGGGGATCGCGCCGGGCCGTCTGCTCACGGGACCCCACAACGCCATCACCGACGTGCCCGGCGTGCGCGTAGGTCACTGCACGTTGATCGCAGGGGATGGTCCGCTCGTGCCCGGCAGCGGACCGGTCCGCACCGGGGCCACCGCCATCCTCCCCCACGGCGGGGATCTCTACGCCGAGAAGGTGGCCGGCTGCTGTCACACCATCAACGGGTTCGGCGAGCTGACCAACGTGGATCAGATCCACGAGCTGGGGGTCGTCGAGGGCCCGATCCTGCTCACCAACTCGCTCAATGTGGCCCGCGTGATGGACTACGTCATCGACTGGGCGCTGGAGCGCTACCCGCAGATGGGGATCACCGATTGGAACATCAGTCCCCTGGTGGCCGAGACCAACGATCAGGCGCTCAACGACATTCGCGGCCGCCACGTGGGACGAGAGCATGTGTGGAACGCAATCGAAGGTGCTCGCACGGGACCGGTCGCGGAAGGCTCGGTGGGCGGCGGCACGGGGATGAGCTGCCTCGGATTCAAGGGCGGCATCGGCACCGCCTCGCGGCGTGTCGATTTCACGAAGGAGCCTCCGGGGGCGAAGAACCGCGACGCCGACATCGCCGCCGTCACCGGCGGCACCGTCGGCGTCCTCGTGCAGACCAACTTCGGGCGCCGGGGCCAGCTCCGCATCGACGGCTTCCCGGTCGGCGAGGGGCTCCTGCCCTGGCTCACGGAAGCCGACCAGCGACTCGCGGCCGCTCCTGAGGCACATCAGGAAGACCGCCACGCCGGCAACTCGATCGTCATCGTCGTCGCCACCGATCTCCCGCTCACCGTGCGACAGCTTCGCCGGGTGGCGTCCCGCGCGACGTTCGGGCTCGCGCGCGTCGGATCGGAGGGCAGCTCGCACAGCGGGGACTTCGTGATCGCCTTCACCACCGCCAATCGCATTGCTCACGCTCCCGCTGCGGCTGTCTATCCCTGGTGGGCGCTGGCCGAGGCGCCGCTGGCCGAGACGGCGCAGCCGGGCATCGCCTCAGAGGCGGCCCTTCCGGGCTCGACCCCCATCGACCTCTGCTTCTGTGCGGTCATCGAGGCCACCGAAGAGGCTATTCTCAATGCGCTCTTCAGAGCCGACACGATGATCGGCCGCGACCATCACGTGCGCCACGGGCTGCCGGTCGATGAGACGCTGGCGATCCTGCGGCGGCACGGTTATCGATTCCGGTCGAAATCTTGAGTGCCCGCTCTGAAGCGTGTCCGCACCACTCCAGCCGGGGATCCCGAAAGGCCCGTGCCGCGGTGGACCGCCCGACCCCGTGCGCATGGATCTCCCCCGTAGTAAGCGTGCCCCCTGCCGGGCCGCACTCCCGACCTACGTAGCGATATCACCTCAGAGATGTCATAATCGGGGTGTGAATCCATTGGCGCGCGTTCCATTCGACGGTGGCACAATCCGCGCCCGAGTCGTCCGGTGATTCGCGGGCCGTGTGTGAAGCGAGCAGATCTGACGGCAACCACGGGGAGGGCACTGTCATGCGTCTTTTCAGCATCATCCATTGCGGAGCCACTGCAGCCGTCCTGGGCGGTGTCTTGTGCGTCGACATCGCTGCGGCGGACATCAACCTGGAACGAGTCATCGGCGACCTCACCAATCTCGGTGGGGCCGACAGGACGGCTGTCTTGTACAACATGGATGATGCAGGCGGCATGGACGCCGTGGTGTGTGACACATGTGAGGTGCAAGAGGTAATGGACCTGGGAACGGGCGCCGTTCTATGGAGCTTCAACGCTCAGCTCGAACTGGGCTTCGATGCCGGCGTACGCGCCTTCGCCGACATCGACGGCGACGGGGTCCGCGAGGTCATCCTGGAACGATCCGGCTCCGTCGGACCGCCCCCACCGCGCGAGCCGCTCGCTCCGGGGACAAGAGAGGACATCCGCGTGGTCGTCTGGGATCCTGTGCTGCACGCCGCCGAGTTGGAGCTGGGATCGTCGGGGATCGAGTATGCTCTGGCTTTCGTGGGGGATGTGGATGCGGACGGCGCCGACGAGCTGGTGGTGAGTCGCCACGACACCAGCGCGGGCACCTCGACCACCGAGGTGTACGGCAGCGGAGACCCGGCCGACGTGCGGGGCGAGGCCTCCCGCGGCGGAACATGGCTCCGGGGTCTGGGCTTTCTCCCCAACCCCGCGCGCGGAGCGCTGACGCTCCGATTCGACCTGGCGCGCGAGGCCGACGTCGCCATCCAGGTGTGCGACATTCAGGGTCGCGTTGTGCGCGACTTCGGGCAGCGGCGGATGGGGCCCGGCCCGCACACGCTTCGGTGGGATGGCCGTGATGAGAGCGGCCTACGGCTTCCCGCGGGTGTCTACTTCTGCGAGCTCTCGTCTCCTGAAGAACGCACCTGTAGACAGCTTGTGCGCGTCCCCTAGCCGCAGGACGCGAGGCTGCCGCTCTCGAATCCGGCTTCCCTTCGCGATCGCGCATCGCGTATCATGATCGTGTTGAGGCCGCACCATGCTGGAACCGTTCGTTTACGACCGTCCCCCAAATGGAGACCGCGGACATGTCCGTCTTGGCCGAGGAGATCGCCGCCGGCGGAGCCATCTCCCATTTCCGCATCCTCAAACGGATCGGCGAGGGCGGCATGGGCGTGGTCTACCAGGCCCTCGACACGCGGCTCGATCGCCTGGTGGCGCTGAAGTTCCTCTTGCCGAGGCTCAGTCGCAACGCGCGGGCCACGCAGCGCTTCATTCGCGAAGCTCGTTCGGCTTCGGTCCTGGATCATCCCAACATCTGCACGGTCTACGAGATCGACAAGACGGACCGAGGCCAGCTCTTCATCGCCATGGCCTACTGCGAGGGCGAGACCCTCGAAGAACGCATCGGCCGGGAGCGGGTGAGCGCCGAGGAGGCGCTCGACATCACCATCCAGATCCTGGATGGACTGTCCGCCGCGCACGCGCAGGGCGTCCTGCATCGTGACATCAAGCCCGCGAATCTGATCCTGACGCAGGGCGGCCTGGTGAAGATCGTCGACTTCGGTCTGGCGAAGCTGGCCGGCGAGAGCCGCGTGACCGATAGCGGCGCCCGACTGGGCACGGTCGCCTACATGAGCCCCGAGGAGGTCCGGGGCCGGAATTCCAGCCCGCGCAGCGACCTCTGGTCTGTCGGCGTGCTGCTCTACGAGATGTTGACGGGTCGTCCCCCCTTCGCCGGCAACGCCGGGGCGACGATGTACGCCATCGAGCACCAAGATCCGCCCCCGCTCAACTCGGTGCTGGCCGACGTTCCCGCGGAGCTGAACCGAATCCTTGCGCGCTCGCTGACGAAGCGACCCGAAGCGCGCTATGGCTCCGCCGAGGAATTCCTGGCAGACCTGCTGCGGCTGCCCGAGTCGGTGCGGCCCAGGCGCAGGAGGGCCGTCTACCGGCGCCCGCCGCTGCGGTTCGTGCTGCGCAGATGGATGGAGCAGCGCAGGGTGTGGAGATGGGCGCTCGCGACGGCGGCTGTCGCCGTGGCGGCGCTGCTGCTCTGGATGCAGTTCGCCGATCAGCCGAAGCCCTTTCTCCTGCTGACGAATCCCAAGCTCATCACCTCGGTGGACGGGGTCGAGAGCTGGCCGAGCTGGTCGCCGGACGGGAAGCACCTCGCCTACGAGACGAACCATCGCCATGAGCGGGACATCTGGGTGGTCAACCTGGAGACGGGAGAGACCGTTCAGCGAACCCTGGACTACGCGGGCTACGACGGCCAGCCGAGCTGGTCGCCCGACGGGAATTGGATCACCTTCGTGTCCAACCGCGATGACGGCACGATCCTGCTGGTGCCCGCCCTGGGGGGCGTGGAGCGCCGGTTGGTGCAGTACGACGAGCTGCTCCGGTCGCCCGAGTGGTCCCCGAACGGCTCTGATCTGGCCTACATCAAGCAGAGCCCCGAGGGGGGCATGCTGGAAACCACGAACCTATCCACGCAGGAGATCCGCCAGTTCCCCCTGCAGGGGCCAGGGCCCTACTTCGGTAATCTGAGTCCCTCGCCCAGCGGGCGCTTCTGCGCCTACGCCAGCGGCCTTCCGGGCGCGGAGCACGTCGGGATCTGGCTCCTGGACCTGACGACCGGCGAATGCTCGCCCGTCACGAGTGGTCAAGACTGGGATTGGCATCCGCGCTGGCGCACCGATGATCGGGCGGTCTACTTCCTCTCCAAGCGCGCCGGGACCGGTGATCTGTGGGTGCAACGGTTGAACGCGCGCGGACGGCCCGCGGGAGCGCCGGAACAGCTCACGACCGGCGTCGGCATCCATCGCATGGCGTTCTCGCCCGATGGGTCGCAGCTCGCGTACGCCAAGGGCACCGGCCTTCGGCCGCCCATGAACCTGTGGCGCATTCCACTCACCGGCGATCGCGTGGCCACGTGGGAGGACACCGAGCAGCTCACCTTCGACCTGGCGCGCGCCATGCGTCTGGACCTCTCGCCCGACGGCCGGATGATCGCCTTCTCCTCCAATCGCAGTGGCTCATGGAGGATCTGGGAGATCCCTGCGGCCGGGGGCACGCCTCGCCAGATCACGAAGAGCGAAGGTCACGACTGGTGGCCGGTCTGGTCGCCCGATGGCACGCAGCTCGTTTTCGAATCCGACCGCGCCGGGAGTTGCGACATCTGGGTCAGGGATCAGGCGCACGGCGGTCTGCGGCGGCTCACCGACTGGCCCGACCGGGAGTTCTCACCCTGCTGGTCTCCCGACGGCACGAAGATCGCGTTCGCCTCGGATCGCGGCGGAGAGCACCAGATCTGGGTCATCCCGGCGGCCGGGGGCCAGGCGCGTCAGATCACCAGGGGCGGTCCGCCCGAGAAGTATCATCCGTGCTGGTCACCCGACGGCGAGACGATTCTCTTCACAGCACCTATCGAGTACGTCTGGTGCCTGATGCGTGTCCCGGTGTCCGGAGGCGAGGCCGAGGAGTATGCACGCAATGCCTTCGTGGTGACGTTCGCGTCCGATGGTTCCTCCATCTACTTCGCGGGGCGCGGGCCCCGGTTGAATCAGATATGGCGCAAGTCGCTCGACACCGGCGAGGAGCGCCTGATGGCCGATCTGTCCGGGAAGGAAACCTGCCTCAGCATGTGCAACGCCTGCGACGAGACCCACATCTACTTCTCGTGGAACGAGCCCATCCAGGCCGACCTCTGGGTGATGGACGTGCGGGAGCCGTGAGACCGGGCGTCGGCTCGGGCGTTTGGGTTTCCGCCTTGACCTGGACCGCCTCGGGATTCGTCACGCTGACCGCTGGCACCATCCTGGCCCAGGGCCACCACCCACGGAGCGCGTGTCCGCATAGGCAAACAGCTCAGCCGCAGGCTGTTGAGCATGCCATGGCTGACCGTCACCGTGCCGGCTGCTGGCGCCTGGAGGATTTTGCTGCCATTCGTGCAAGGAATAGCTGGACATCGTGCCCGAGATCGACGATAGTGCTTGCGTGTCTTGTGGGAATCGCAAGTGGCGGTTTCGGCAGGACGCGAAGAGCCTGAGTTCGAGGCTTGCCAAGGAGTCAAGAGCCTATTCCGTTCCGCACACTGGGTCTGCCGGTACGAGATCCCGCTGAACCCCGAACCTCTCCTTCCCTCGTCGCGCCGCTTTTCGGCACCTCTTGGGTCTGAGTCAGATGCGATGGTCCAGCGATTGTCCCGGGGCTCCACCGAGGGCGCTCTCAGGTTGGTGTTCCACACGATGACAGATGTTCGATGCGGCGAACGGTCGTCGACATGAAAGGTGCTCAAAGATGACGAGCAAACTGTACGTTGGCAATCTGCCCTTCGAAGTGACCGAGGACGATCTCCAGGACCTATTCGAGGCCCACGGTGCGGTCACGTCCGCCAAGGTGATCACCGATCGCGACACGGGTCGCCCGCGTGGCTTCGCCTTCGTCGAGATGGAGCAGGCCGAAGACGCCCAGAAGGCGATCCAGAGCCTAGACGGCCGCGACTACAAGGGTCGCAATCTGAAGGTCAACCTGGCCAAGCCGCGCGAGGAGCGCTCGGGCGGCGGTGGCGGCCGCAGCCGCTGGTAGCCAAGAGCCGAACGAAGGCGCCCGCCCGGGCGCCTTCGTTCTTCACCCCCCGCACGTGACGTGCTCTTGCGACGCGGAACACACTTCTCACGCGCAAGTGATTCTCAAGAAAGGGGGCAACCGTGACACGGCCCCGCGCGCCTCGCGTGCTCCTAATCAGTCCCCGCTTCAGCCTCCACTCGTTCTGGAACTACCAGGAGACCTGTGCGGTCGTGGGAGCGCGCTATTCGGCCGCGCCTCTGGGGCTGATCACCGTGGCGGCCTTGCTGCCCGCCGAATGGCCCGCGCGACTGATCGACTGCAACATCGAGGATCTGCAGGAAGCCGATCTGGCATGGGCTGATCTGGTCATGATTGGCAGCATGCTGCCCCAGCAGCTCAGCGCGCTACGCATCCTCGCCCGGGCGCAGGCCCGGGGGATACCGGTCGTCGTCGGGGGGCCGGATGTGACGGCCAGCCCCGACGTCTACGTCGCCGCCGACTTCCGTGTGCTGGGCGAGGCCGAGAACGTGATGCGGGATTTCGTCGCGGCTTGGCGGTCCGGCGTGACACGCGGCACCTTCGCTGCCGAGTCATTCCCGGAGCTGTCATGCAGCCCCTTGCCCCGTTTCGATCTGCTCAAGCTCGAACACTACATGCACGTGGGCGTGCAGTTCTCGCGCGGCTGCCCCTTCAATTGCGAGTTCTGCAACGTGATCGAGCTCAACGGCCGCGTGCCGCGGTTCAAAGGGACCGAGCAGATCCTTAGGGAGCTCGACTCGCTGTACGACCTCGGCTACCGGGGACACGTCGATTTCGTTGATGACAATCTCATCGGCAACCGCAAGGCCGCCAAGCCCTTCCTCGGCGCCCTGGGCGACTGGTGCGAGCGACACGATTACCCCTTCGAGTTCACGAGCGAGGCCAGCCTCAACATCGCTGACGACGAGGAGTTGCTGGCATTGATGCGCCGCGCGCGTTTCTTCGCGATCTTCATCGGGATCGAGTCCCCCGACAAGGAGACCTTGCTGCGGACGCGCAAGGTCCACAACACCCACCGGGACATCGCGGCCAGTGTGCGCAAGATCCACCAGGCTGGGATCTTCGTGAATGCCGGTTTCATCGTGGGCTTCGACGGCGAGACCGCTTCGGTTGCCGAGGCGATGGTCGCCTGCATCGAAGAAGCCGCCGTGCCCGTGTGCATGGTGGGACTGCTCTACGCACTGCCCAACACGCAGCTCGCGCGCCGCCTGTGCGCCGAGGGACGCCTGCACGCGGGCTTCGATCGCCCTGCCACCGACGAGGACACCGACCAATGCACGTCGGGGCTCAACTACGCGACGCTGCGGCCACGGAAAGAGATCCTCGCCGACTACCGTGCGATCCTGGATGAGATCTATCACCCACAGGCCTTCTTCGGTCGCGTGCGCCGCATGGCGCGCGACCTCGATCTGGTGCGCCCCGGCGTACGGCGCCCCTGGCGCGCGCTCGACCGGGATCTGCGGTCCTTCCTGCGCATCAGCCTCCAGCTTGGCCTGCACGATGCAGAGAGCCGGATCCCCTATTGGCAGACTCTGGGTGACTGCCTGCGGCATAACCCGCGGGCGCTGCGAACCGTGGTCAGCCTTGCCGCACTCTACCTGCACGTGCGACCTTTCGCTCAGTTTCTGGAGCAGCGTCTGGCCGGGCAGATCGTGGCGCTCGACGCCGACGACGCGGTGGAGCCCCCCCTTCATGTGGCCGTGGACTCGGCGAGCGCTTGCGCGCAGCCATCCTTGTCACCCGACCTCTGCTTGAAGAGGACCTCGTTGCCTGGGTAGTCGATTGGGGATGGTTGGTTCCGCGGCGACACCGGATCCAGGCAAAATTGCGCGCCGTGGGCCGTTGGGTGGGGGCATCGTGCCGCTGCGGCGCAGGGGGTTGTCGGTCACGTGGTAGATCAACCAGTTGTGGGCACCGACACGTTCTGCGGAGAGAGGGTCGCACGCCCGAGGTAGTAGCGCACGACGGGCCGAAGAGGGCGGGAAGGGCCATCCACGGAGCATTGCACACTCAGGATCTTCACCTGCCACGACCTGTCGCAGCCCCGATCGGGACACGCCTATGGAATCGTCACCGCCACCGTGCTCGAGCTGGCCAGCACACTGCCCTGGCGCAGCGCCACGACCCGACACAGCACCTGCGTGCCGGCCGGCGCGAGGGCTTGAAGCTCCGCTGCCTCGAGCGTCAACGATTGGCGGTCGCCCGCCTCCCAAGACTTGATTTCCTCGAGCCCCAGGTCGGAGAAGACCACCCGATAGGCGCCGGCGCCGTTCACGGCATCCCACGAGAGACGCACGCCGCCTCCCGCCAGATCCTCGGCCTGGGCCGAGAAGGTCGCGGACATCTCGCCGCGGACCGTTCCCGAGGGCGAGCGTTCCGGGCCATCGTGCAGCTCCACCGCAGCCACGACCAACAGCACGACCGCTGCGGCCGCGAGGGCGGGCCTCCACCAAGCCCCGCCGAAGAGCGCCATCCACGCCCGGGCCCACGGGGTGGCGGCGGTTTGCGTCTTCTTCATCTCCCGCTCGAGGGTGGCGCGCATGCGCGCCTCGGCATCATCCAGCTCGTGCGGGGGGACCTCGCCGCTCGGGGAGCGAAACGCGCGCAAGCTCTCCATCAGGTTCCGGCAGCGTATACAGGAGTGCACGTGGGCCAGACGAGGATCCGCGGGGGACGCCTCCAGCAGCTCACTCAGCATCTCGGGCGAGTAGCACGTGCGCTTCATGATCGGCTTTCCCTCGCTCGTTCGGCCAGCGCCCGGCGCAGCTTCTGCCGCGCCCGCTGCAATACGCTTCGCGCGCCGGAGGACCCCGGTATCGCGAGCGCCACGCTGATCGTGTCAACCGGCAGGCGCTCGAAGCACCGCAAGTAAAGCGCGTTCTGCTCCACGGGGTCGAGACACACTTCCATCAGTTCGAGAATCTCGGTTTCGTCGAGCTTCTCCTCGAGCGCCTGCACCGGATCTTCCCTCCGGGCCGGGAGCATCTCGGGCTCGGCGTCTTCGGCGACCAAGAGGCGCGGGCGGCGCAACGCATTCAGGCAGCGGCTGCGGGCGATCACGAACACCCAGGCGTAGAAGCGCGAGCGGCTTTCGTAGCGCGGCAAGTAGCGCCACACGCTCAGCATGATCTCCTGCGCCAGGTCGAGCGCCTCCTCGTGCTCACCGACGTACCGCCGCGCCCACCGATAGATGCGTCTGTGATAACGCTCCAGCAGGATCGTGGCCGCGTTCCCGGCGATGGCGGCATCTTGGCTCCGCCCCGCCAGCTCCGCGAGCTGCTCGTCGTCGAGCCGCTGTAGGTCCTTCGTCTTCATGAACACGCCCGGGTCCCGAAAATCACCGGTCAATTGCGGCGCGCACAAGGCTGCTTTCAACCATGGTACCCGGACCGAGTTGCAGAAGCACCTATTTGCGGGTTGGTGAGCCGTGCGCCGTCAGCCGCGCCGACGACGGACCGCGAGAAGCGCAAGCACGACCAAGGCTCCAAGCCCTGCCACGCTCCCCCCCCCCAGGCGCGCGATCCAGGGGCGGGGGGCGAGCCCAAGCGGATCATCGGATGCACCCACAATGACATAGCCGGCCCAGTAGTAGGGGTGGGCGAAGGTGGCTTCGGCGCGCAGATCCTGCTGGGCCTGGCACAGGGCACGGGCGGGGGAGCTTGCGGATTCCAGCGCGCCGTAGAAGCAGCGCATGAAGTGCAGTGCCGCGTGGTCGTCGACGGGCCACAGGGTGGCGATGACGGCGGGCACGCCGGCGCTCAGAAAGGCCTGGCAGAGGCCCAGCACTCCCTCGCCGCTCAGCACCCAACCGCGGGCGGACTCGCAGCTCGAGAGCACGGCGAGTCGCGCGGCCATGCGCAGCCCCGCGATCTGATCGGCGTGGAGCCAGGTCTCCGGCCGGTCGGCATCCAGCACGATCATCGAGCGCCACGGATTGCGGTCGTTGACCTCGGCGTGTGCGGCAACATGCAGCAGATCGCACGCTACCAGGCGCTCACGGGACGCGGCGCCGATGTGTGCATCCACCCCCCGCAGACGTCGCGCCAGCATGCGCACCTCGTCCGCGGCCCCTGGGAGCCGCTGCCCGCCGCGGGAACGCTCTCCGCCCACAGCCAGGATCCACGCCGGTGCAGGCGCGGGCCCCGCGTCCCGATCCCGGCTCCAGCGCAGAAACGTGGCCGAAGGCAAGCGCACTACCTCGGTGACCGGATCGCGGGAAAGCAGGGTGGCCAGGGGCAGCAGGTTGAGCACCCCGTCGGGCACCACGAAGACGCGGCTGCTGTGCGCCAGAAGGTCCTCCACGCCGCCCAAGAGCTCCTGACGCAGGGTCGCGCGAATCTCATCGTAGAGCCCGGCATCCAGCGTCTCACCGGGTGAGGGCGGCGTGGACAAGAGCTGGTGATAGTGGCGGAGCTTCGTGGCCAGCTTCTCCTCCGACGGCCACTCGATGAACCGGCATTCGGTTCGCGTGAGCGCCAGAAGCACCGACACACGCGGACCGAGGTAGGCATCCAGCATCAGCTCGCCCGACGCGAGGGTGTCGCGCTGCAGCTCGGCTGCGGTAGCCAGCGTATCGGAGGCATGAAACTCATGCCCCGGACCAGGGCCGCGCACACGCTCCATCAAGGTGCGTGCCTTGAACACCTGCAGTCGGTCGAAGATGGTCCCTGCATCCACCCGCGCATCGCGCCAGAGGGCGAGGGCCAGATCGGTATAGACCTCACGGCTGTCGGCGCCGCGACGCTCCCGCCACTCGGGATCCAGCGGGATGCCACGGTCGCTTTCCCAGGCATGGGCCGCCCGCTCCAGAAGGACCAGAGCGCTGTCGGGCCAGCCGAGCTGCCGGCAGGCCCGCGCCGCGGCGCTCAACGCGATCAGCGACGTTCGCGTCACGCCGAGGCGCCCCTCCTCATCCGCGACCTGCAGCAGGGGCGCCAAAGCCGCCGCGGGACGATTCAGATCCAACAGGCAAAGACCTTGGGCGGCGAGCAGTTCGCGATGACGAACTTCATCGGGGCTGACCGCCAGGAGATCGGCTGCCCGCTCGAGCGTCCGCAGCGCAGCCACCGAGCTGTCGGCTGCGTGGTGAACCTCCGCCAACTGGATCAAGGCCCGCACGCGCGTCTCCACCGGGAGGGCTTCGCCCATGACCAACACCTCGCGGAGGATCGAATCGGCGGGGACCAGACGCCTGAGGGACTGATGGCAGGCGGCCATCCGGAGCATGGCCTTGCCCTGCAGGTCTCGGAAGCCGTGCCGGTGACACAGGCCGGTCAGCGCCTCGAGCTCGTCGATGGCATCTGCGTAGCGACCCAAGTTGATGGCGCACAGGGCGGAATTCGTCTTCGGGACCACCGCCTCCCGCACGTTTCCCGCATCAGTCGCCCGCCGGTAGAGCTCGCGGAAGTGGCGCGCCGCCTCACTGGGATCTCCGAAACTGAACTCCAAGACAGCCAGGTTGTTGATCGCCACACCGGTGAGGAATTCGCGCACGGAAGGCAAGGCGACCGTCTCAGCGATGTCGATGCTCCGGCGCCAGGCGCGCAACGCATCCCGGTACTCGCCCAGCCGTTGGTGGGCGATCCCCAGACCGTTGAAGGCGAAGGCCCTCCCGTCCGCCATGTCGAGAGCATCGAAACGCGCCAGCGCCCGATAGTAGTCGTCCTTTGCTTCGGCGAGTTGTCCGCGCTGAACCTTGTCCCAACCCAGGCCGACCCAGGCCCAGCCCTGATGCGCCTGATCACGGGAAGCTTCAGCGACCGCAAGCAGGCGTTCGAGGATCGCGGCGGCTTCTTGTGCGCGGGCCTGATACGTGAGCGCCACGCTCAACCAGCGCAGGGCCATGCAGAGGCGCACGGAATCGCGACGCGCCTCGGCCAGAACGGTCGACTCCACCAACACGGCTTCCGCCTCCCGTACCCGACCCAGGTTGGTGAGGATCGCGCCCTGGCGCCACGCCAGCTCCAGCAGGAAGGCCGTGTCCTGCGCCGCCCGGGCGTGGGGCACATGGCGGCGGGCCAGCTCCGCACCGGATCGCATGTCGCCCACGGCGAGCAACGAGTCCAGGCGGCTGATCACGGTCTGCCGGAAGGCGGCATCGTATGGCGGTCGAGAAGCAGAGGCCGAACACCCTACCGCGAGGGAAGCCAGACCCACGACCACCGACGAGAGGACCCGAAGCACGGAACGCCCCCCTTCGACTGAATGGACGGCGCCATCCCATCGTTCCCGATGCAGGGAGGTTGAGATCTCTCTGCTCCAGCCTAACGGCAATGTATCACAGGTCACCGGCTCGCCGAAATCAACGTCGCATCAAGGCGATCTCGATGAGCTCTCTGAAGAAGACCAGGTCTTCGGGAACCCTCTTCTCGGTCGCTCCCAGAACAGCGAGGAAGCTCCCTTGCGCAGAGGATTCAACGCTCCCCGGCACTGCCGAAGCCCGCTGTCCGGTGCGTCGTGTTCCGCAGTCTGCCCCGGGCGCGGGGCAGCCAACCGCTCGGCACCCATCCGCCACCCTACTTCGCTTGCAGCAAACCCGCCCGCGGTGGGATCCCTTGGGTAGACAATTCGGTCGATGGACGGCGGTAGACGACCTGCCGCCAGGTCGTCAGCTCTTGGTGCCGAGCAGGCGGAGAGACGAATCAACCTACCGCAGAACTTCGGGTTACGCTTGCACGTATATCGAGTTCCGCCCCCATGTTCCCGTGAACACCCGTTCCCAGGGGAGGAAGCGTCATGAAGAGGCCCCTGTTGCTCATCTGCATCACCGTCGCCGGCATTGCCACTGCGTCCTTCTGGACCAGTGCAGCGGCCCAATCGGGCGACTACTCCCCCACCATCCCGGATCACCGCATCTGGTTCTTCTTCGGCGCCGACACCCTCAAGATCCCCTACGAGCGCAATGTGGAGCTCGGCGAATCCCATCCGGGCTACGATCGCGCCGTCGTCATGGTCCACGGCACGGGCCGCACCGTGTCGAGCTACTTCCGGACGCTGGAACTGGCCGCCGAAGCCGCCGACAACGCGGGCGACCACTCGATCCTCATCGCTCCGCAGTTCCTCATCAAGGCCGACCTGGACAGCGTCGCCCCCCATGACGCGGACATCCTGCTCTACTGGCAGAACAGCGGGACCCATTGTTGGAAGACAGGCTACCCGTCCGACAGCACCGGGGCCTACCCCCGCGATCATGCCATCAGCTCGTTCGCGGTCATGGACTCGATCCTCTATCGACTCGCGACCCGCAATCCCGACCTCGAGACCATCGTGGTCGCCGGCCACTCCGCCGGCGGCCAATACGTCAATCGCTACGCGGCCAGCAACCGTATGGAGAAGCAGCTCAAGGCCACACACCCGGGAATCGCGATCCGGTACGTCGTCGCCAATCCCTCCTCCTATCTCTACTTCGATCCCCAGCGGAGGGTACCGGGCACGCTGGATGAGTTCTGCGTGCATGACTCGACGTCGCACTGCTACTACTTCAACCATTACAAGTACGGGCTGACCGGAAAGAACGAGTATCTCGTTGCGGCCGGGGGAAACGACTCCCTGCGCGCCATGTTCGATCGCCGGGAGGTGCATTTCCTGGCCGGCGAATGGGATACGGTCACGGCCGCCACCGACCCCCACTTCGACGATAGCTGCCAGGCCATGCTGCAGGGCAGCACGCGCCGCGAGCGCGCCCGCACCTACTACAACTATCTCGTCCATCTCGGGTGGAATACCTACGGCGACAACCGCCTTGCCATCGTGCCCACCGCGGAGCACAGCGCCCGCCAGATGTACACGTCGGCATGCGGCGTCTACAAGCTCTTTGACTACGGCCAGTGCACGACGCATTCCCCCGTGCTCCTCTACCCGGGCGCGACCGATCCGCGGATCCAGGAAGTGCTCAACGTGGTTCCCGAGGGAACAACGCTGCTTCTGACCGACGGCACCTACAAGGGGCTGTCCAACCGCGAGGTCGACTTCCTGGGCAAGGTCGTCTCCGTGCGCTCGCTCAGCGGAGATCCCCAGGCGGTCGTGGTCGATTGTGAAAACGCCGGCCGCGGCTTCACCTTCAAGCATGGGGAATCACCAGAGACACATCTGAAAGATCTGACGATCCGCAACGGCTACAAGGCCCAGAACGGCGGCGGCATCTCCTGCTACTTCGAAGCGCGGCCCACGATCCGCAATGTCATCGTGGAGGACTGCGACGCGGGTGAGAGCGGCGGCGCAATGGCCGTCGGGTGGTCGGCCGAGCCGACGATCGTGAACTGCACGTTCCACGACAACGGCGCCCTGATCCATGGCGGCGGCATCTACAGCCACTACTACGCCCGGTTGACGCTGCTGAACACCATCATCTCCGGCAGCCGGACCCAGGAAGCGCTCTGGAGTGCCGGCGGATCGCGGCCGGCCCTGGTCCGCCACTGCAACTTCTACGACAACGAGGGCGGCAACTGGGTGAGCGGCATGGAGGACTCCCTGGGCGTGAACGGCAACATCGAAGCCGATCCGCTCTACTGCGGTGCGGACACCGACCTGGGCCTCTGCGCCGATTCACCCTGCCTGCTCGCCCGCGGCGCCTGTCCCCCCCAGTGGATCGGCGCGCTCGGACAGGAGTGCGACTCGTGCGACACCTACGTTTGCTGCGCGGCCGGGCAGTGTTACCTCTTCACCAGCCACGATGACTGCGATGCGATCGGCGGCAGCTGGCACCCCGAGTGGCAGACCTGCAGTCCGGACTCCTGCCCCGCGGCGGAGGGCGCGTGCTGTCTTGCCAACGCGGTGTGCCAGGTCATGCCCGCGGACTCCTGTTCGGCCCACTACGGCTTCTACCAGGGCGATCTGACCACCTGCACGCCCAATCCCTGCCCGGCCGCCTGCTGCGTGGACAGCACCTGCACGCTGGTGGCCGAGTACCTGTGCGGCGGGACGTGGTATGCCGACGTGCACTATTGCGACCCCAACCCGTGCCTGATCCGCGCCTGCTGCCACGGCGACACCTGCTCGCTCAGCACCGAGCACGATTGCACCGGCACCTGGCTGGTGAGCGCGTCGAGCTGCGGCCCGCCCAATCCCTGCGAAGGCCCTCCCGAGGCGGTCTGCTGCTTCACGACCGGCCAATGCATGATCCTCACCGAGGAGCAGTGCACCGTGATCTACGAGGGCACCTGGTATCCAGGGTGGGGTTCGTGCGATCCGAATCCCTGCACGCTCGCGCCCTGCTGTGTCGATGGCGCCTGCACCATGACGATGGAGAGCGCATGCGCCGGGGACTGGCGGCCGGACCTGTTCAACTGCGACTATAACCCCTGCGAGACCGCCCCCTGCTGCGTGGGCGACGACTGCACCATCACGATCGAGGAGGACTGCCAGGCCCTGGGCGGCGTCTGGCACGAGGACTGGGACAGCTGCGACGGCAACCCCTGCCGGCAGCGCGCCTGCTGCGTAAACGGCCACTGCACGGTGACGTTCGAGCAGGAGTGCGCCGGCGTGTGGCACGAGGATCAGCTCACCTGCGATCCCAATCCCTGCCCGGCGGTCTGCTGCGTGGGCGGCCACTGCGACATCACCACCAGCGCGGCCTGCGATCAGCTGGACGGCGAGTGGTACGTGGATCTCACCACGTGCAGTCCGAACCCCTGTCCCGCGGTCTGCTGCCACGGTTCGGGCTCCTGCGACGTGGTGACGCTCGCCCAGTGCGATGCCTGGAGCGGCCTCTGGCACATCGACGGCCTCTCCTGTGAGCCCAATCCCTGCTTCCACATCATCCGTCCCGACACGACCGGGGGCTGGCCGACGCTCGCCGCCGCGATCCAGGCGGCCAACCACAACGAGGTGGTCGCACTCACCAACGGCGTCTTCGATATGAGCATCCACCGCGGCGGCCAGATGGGCGGCGTGAAGCTGTTCGGCAAGCGCATCACGGTGATGTCGCTGAGCGGCAATCCCGGTCTGTGCATCCTCGAATGCGGCGGCAACGACCGCGCCTTCCACTTCGCCCACAGTGAAGGCACCCAGACCGTCCTGAAGGGCGTCACGATCCGCAACGGCAGCGCCGCGCAGGGCGGCGCGATCCTTCTGGGCGATCAACAGACCGGCCCGGCGTCGCCCTACATCTACGGCTGCTGGTTCGAGGCGAATCAGGCCGTCCAGGATGGGGGCGCGATCTGCGGCACCTTCGGCAGCAACCCCTTCCTTTCGGGCTGCGTGTTCCGGGCCAACACCGCCGGGGGGCGCGGCGGTGCGCTGTGCTGCGGGCTCGATGACGGGATCGGGGGCGGCGCCGAGGGCAACAGCTGCACCTTCTGCGCCAACGAGGCGCCCCAGGGCAGCGCCATCTACGTGGCCGACTCCAACAATGTCTGGATGACCTGGGTTTTGATCGCCTTCGGGCGCGGCGGGGACGCCGTGGAGTGTCATCCGCTCGCCATCGCGCCCAGCTTCTCCTGCAGCGATCTCTACGGCAACGAAGGAGGCGACTGGGTGGGCTGCCTGCAAGGACAGCTCGGCACGAACAACAACATCTCCGAGGATCCCTACTTCTGCGATCTGCCCGACAACCTGGCGCTGTGCTCCGACTCACCCTGCCTGCCCGAAAACAGCCCGTGCGGACACCTGATCGGGGCTCTGGGCGCGGGCTACGGCTGTTGCATGCCCTCCGGCGATCTCACAGGTGGCGCGCTCATCGTCCACGCGGTTCCCGAGGTCTCCTACACCACCGGCACCGACTGGTGCGACGACTACTACGAGGCCTACGCGATCACGAGCTGTGAGGAACAGAGCAACCGGCTCGACCCCATCGACAGCATGCCGGCCACCTGGTACGTCGTGGCGGCCTGGGACGAGGCCCAGGAGTGGGGCAGCGTCGTCTTCGGCCTGGACGACTACAACACCGACCTGTTCGGTTTCGATGCCTTCGGCGGCTGCTTCCCGGAAGCCTCCGGGATGGAGCTTCCCACCAGCGGCTGGCCCGCCCCCAACACCGGGGTCGCGATCGGCGTCACCGATTCGCTCTGGTCCGGGAACTTCGTCCCGATCTACTACTTCCACGGCTACGCCTACGGCGGATCCGGCAGCGGGGTCATCGCGCTCGACGAGCACCCCGAGTTGGAGCAGGCGGGCTTCAGCGCGTGCGATCTTCCCTTCGTGCCGCCGGACGTGCTGCTGCCCCAGCGGATGACCCCGGCCGAGCACCTGGGCGGTCTGGGGATCGGATGCGCCGGGATCTACTGCTGTCCGATCCCCACCCCCCCCGCGGCTTGCTGCGTCGGTGGGGATTGCTCGGTGGTCACCCCCGCGACATGCGCAACCCTCGGCGGCACTTGGCACGCGGAGTGGGAGACCTGCGACCCCAATCCCTGTCCCGCCGTCTGCTGCACGGAGGACGGCACGTGCCTGCTGCTCACGCATGCCGGCTGCGACAATCTGGGCGCCGACTGGTACCCGACCTGGATCGGATGCGACCCCAGCCCGTGCCCCGGGGCGTGCTGTGCCGACACGGCCTGCACGGTCACCACCCTGGAGGCCTGCACCACGGCCGGAGGCGCCTGGCACAGCGAGCTCCAGACCTGCGATCCCAACCCCTGCAGCGCAGTCTGCTGCATCGACGAGGGCTGCGCGCTGCTCTCCGAGGGCGCCTGCCTGGCCGCGGGAGGAACCTGGCTTCCCGACCTGGGCGCCTGTACGCCCAATCCCTGCCTCACCCCACTCGACTGGGCGAACCATGACGTCGGCAACTGCGTCCTCACCGTCACCGATCGGGGCACCGTGGGCTTCATGGACGACACGCAGGCTCAGGGCTCGGGCTTCGTCTACCCATATGGCAGCGAGAACGTGCTCTTCCTCGGAAGCCTGTGGGTCGGCGAGAGCGAGTCGTACATCGCCAACTGGGACTACAGCGCCGACCCGGCCAAGGAGTGGGTCGTCGCCTCCAATCCCGATGGACATGTGTGGATCGATGAGGGCGGCTTCTCCCACCAGGACATCCACGCGGCCTATACGGATTCGCTGGCCGCGACCCCGCGCGGTCTGCGCGTCGACCAGGAGTCCTGGGCCCACACGCTCAATTCGGCGGCCGACGACTTCGTGATCCTGCGTTACACGCTCACCAATCTGGGCGCCGGCACCCTCGAGGACCTCTATGCCGGGCTCTATCTCGACTTCGATGCCGGGGTCTACTACCGGAACTGGGCCGGTACGGATGAGACATGCTCCCTGGCCTACGTCGCCGACTCCGCCCGGACAGTGTTCGCCGGCGTGCGGCATCTGCACAACGCCGGGGAGCCCGGCCTGATCAATGTCACCCTGGTGCCCAACGAGACCTACGTCTGGCCCCTATCCTACGTACCCGATGCGGACAAATACGGCTTCCTGTCGGCGGCTCCGGGATACACGCTCGCCGCGAGCGACAGCGCCGATGACTACAGCGTCCTCGTTTCGGCCGGCCCGATCACGCTGCCGCCCAGCGAGGAAGCGCTGATCTCCTTCGCCGTTGTCGGCGGTGCGAGCCTCGCCCAGCTACAGAGCCATGCCGGCGCGGCCCAGACCCTCTATGAGCTCGGGTTCGCAGACGTCCGGCCTGCGCGGGGTCCCATCGGCCAGCTCCTCCTGCGCCCGTGCGCGCCCAACCCCTTCCGGGATCACACCGTGATACGATTCGAGCTCCCGAACGACGCCCCGCTGCGATTGGACATCTTCGACGTGAGCGGCCGACTCGTCCGCAATCTCGCGCGCGGCGAGTTCACGGCGCAGCGTTATCTGCTGATGTGGGATGGACGCAACGGCGGCGGGCGTCCCGTGGCGGCCGGAGTCTATCTGATGCGCCTCGTGGCCGGCGATGCGTGCGAGACGCGGCGGGTGGTGCGGATTCGATGATACGAAGCGATCCGCTGATGCCTACTCCGCATCGCCTGGGGAATCACTCGGCTTGTGTCACAGGTCTTCGAGACGGCGAGAGGGAATGCAACCCTGCCGCCGACGCCCCGCCAAGCGAGCAGGCGCAGCCTGCATGCGCCCCGAAGAGGACGTCGCCTTCAACGGGCGAGCATCGCCCACTGCGGTCTCAGCCTCTCTTTCGGTGCCACTTGCCATCCCTGCCCCGTCAGCGCCCACGCTCCTCGCTCGGTGCGCCTTCGTGCGCAGACATCGGATTCACATAGAGCTCCTCGATCACGATGATCAGCACCAGCATCATCGGCTCCGCCAGGGCGAGACCGAGGAAGCCAAAGAGTATCCCTCCCAGGATCTGTGAGAGAATCACCAGGGCAGCCGGCAGCCTGGTGATGCGCTGTTGCACCATGGGAGTGACCGCGTAGCTTTCGATGATCTGTATGAGGCTGTATGCTCCGACCACGATGAGTACCGTGCCGATCCCTTGCTGCAGCGCGAGAAGCGCGGGCAACAGAATGGCCAGCACCGCCCCGATGTTGGGAATGAACGTCAGCAGGGCGGCGATCAGCCCCAGGAGGATGGGCATCGGTATTCCCAGTACGACCAGCACTGTGGCGGTCATGATCCCGATGATCGCCATCGACACCAACCGCCCCCCCAACCACAGCCACAAGTTGTGTGCGATGCGGTCCAGGATTTCGTCCGCCCGGGCTCGCGCCCGCGGCGGAAAGAGGGCCATGATCCCGCCACGGTACCACTCCGCGTGGACAGCCAGAAGGATACCGACGACAAAGACAATCAGGATGCTGAGGATGAATCCGACCGTCGAGGAGAGCGCCCTCGTGATGTTGCCCAGGGCGAAGGTGCCACTCGAAATGAGGTTGCCCAGATTGGGCACGGCCTGCCCGTTCCATTCGATCCACGTCGACTCTTGCAGTTCGGCCAGCAACGTGCTCACCGCATCTTCGACTTCGGCGATCAGGATTTCGAGCTGGTTGATGAGGTTGACCGCGAACGCCGTGGCAAGCAGAGTGGTCAGCGTCACCAGCGCGCATAGCACGACGACGACACTCCACCTCCGGGAGATGCCGCTCCAGCGTTGGATGAATCCGCCCGTGTGACGCAGGAATACCGCGAACAGAACCGCGGCGAAGAACAGCAGGAACACCTGGCTGCCGACAATCACGACGAAGCACGTGGCGAGCGCCAGCAGAGTGATGCCCAGTACGCCAAGGACCTTGTTCAGCGACTCTGGTGACAGACCACTCGCCATCCGTTCACATCTGCCCCATCGTGGATCGACTCAACAACACTCCCCCACCCCTGGAGTCGCCGGGGACACGTACCGAGGTGCGCGCGTTGGCCTGCCCGTGCGTCGGCGATCGAGAAACGAAACGTATCGCTCGGTCGGCAGGGCTCGTCTTCTGTCCGTCGCACGGTACGCGTCGAACCAGCCTAGTGCTATCAGGTGATTCCTGAGTTCTGCCCCCGGGGTCCAGGGAGCTCTCGTGCATCTCTCTGGCCGGAACCCTCATGCTCCTGCACCGCGTGGCCTGGCCCGCCCCGCGATCACGCGACTATGCGGTCCCTGCAGATCGTCTGTGTCCGACCCCAGAGTCGAATAGGGGGAGCCCTTATGGTCTCCTGTACCTTCCGTGTCTACGGTCGAGCCGCGATTGGCGCCGTCGATCCTGCCGCAGAGCCCCCGCAACGCACCGCGGGTTGCGTGACCGCCGCGGATGCAAAGCCCTCGGCGGCGTCGCCCGGGTCGTCGGTCTGCTCGGGCACCGGAACATCGACGGAACGGAGGATCACCGTGAAGAACGAAGGCAACAGCAAGGTTTCAATCTTCCTCTTGGGCGCGATGGTCGGCGGCATCGCCGCCCTCCTGCTGGCGCCGGCCAGCGGCCCTGTCACTCGCGGCAAGATCAAAGACTCGGCTGCGGACATCTATGACCACGGGTCGGAGGAAGTGCGCCGGACGAAGGACTCCGTGGCCGCCGCGGCGCAGGACGCCGGCGCGAAGGTCCGGGAACGAGGCCGCAAGGCGGCCGACGGGGCCCTCTCGGGGGCCGGCAAGGTGAAGGACGCTCTTTCCTAGCAGCACTGGCGAGACCGGAGGAAAGCATGTTGGGGCCGCGATTCACGCCGTTCTGAGAGCGACTGAAGGCCGGTCGTCCAACGCGTGTTCGTCACTGCGGCATCCGTGGCGGTCGGGCTTCCCCCAGCGGATCTGCATGAAGACAAGCATGAAGACAAGGAGGAAATCGCATGCAGGGCCTGTGTCGACTGTCGATTGTGCTGCCCCTCATCCTGGTGACTAGTGTCATTGGCTGCAGCGACGAGACCATCAACCGGATCGTCTCGCCCGACGAGCTGTCACCGCCACTGGGTCTTCAAACCATCACCGGTGACGAGGAAGTGACGTTGCTGTGGTGGTGCAGCAATTACGGCAACGAGCTCGTGGGATACAAGGTCTTCATGGTCGAAGGTGCTCAGCCGGGTGATCCCAGAGAGGAACTCCCCGCCGGATTCACGGTCAGGGATTCGATCAGCGTGACCCCGCCGTGCAGTGAGCACATGCAGCTCTCCATCACCGGACTCAGCAACGGCGTCACCTACTCCTTCCTGGTCGTTGCGGCCAAGGGAGAGGATTGGGAGGAGATCAGTCACACGAGCAACATCGTGCATGACACGCCCCGTCCCGAAAGCGCCGAAGAGGCGACGTTGTTTGCGCACCAGCAGGACCCGACCGAAGCCGGGTATGAGTTGAGCAGTTTCACGATCGTTGATGTTTCTTCATTGAATTCCGCCTATGAGACGTCTTCCGGCCTCGGCGACATCATGTGCGAGCGATTCGATCCGGGCGCTGGAACGCGCGCGTGGATCGATGGAATCAACGGCGCGACGGTCCAGGATGTCGGCTACATGCAGGACTGGTACGATCTCGACCTGGCGCCCTCGTCCGGTTACGCCAGCGCCGGCCATTCGGTGGAAGCGCTTCCCGGACATGTCTATGCGGTCCGCACTGCGGACGACAACTACGCGAAGTTCCAGATCCTCGAGATCGACGCCGCCTTCGCGTGGATCAGAATCAAGGCAGCGTACCAGTTTCAAGCGGGCAACCGGCAGCTTGGATGGTAGTTGCGTGGCCCGAGATCTACGGGCGAGGCCGTGGCGCGCGTGCCGCCGTCCCGAGGCAATCGGCGCGACCGCCGCAGCGCTATGGAACACCGGCGCGATCGGAACCGCGGTGGCGTGGGGCCGGATTGAGATCGCCCTCACACTCAGCCTCACCGGGTTTCTCACCTTCCGCTTCGTGTCTCGCGCGAAGGGGAAGTTTCATTCCGAAGACAGCAGGCGATTGGACCAAGAGATCCGAAAACGCGCGCGCCATTTGCGAGGAGGCTCCAGCTCGAACCAAGTCCGCCTGCTTCAGCCTCGCGGCCACCACCTCGGACAGGGACTCTGCCAGATCCGCCCGGCTACTCGGGTCATAGGTTTCCGAGACAGCCGTCCAAACGAGACGATCGTTGGATGTTCGATAGAGCGCGCTCTCGACGCGGTACGTATGAGAGATCTCCCAGTATCCCGGCGACGACACGACCTGAACCGCGGGATACCAGTACTCCGCGCAATTCCGACTGGAGCCGGAGCAATCCCGCGAGCTGGTCCAGGCGGTCTTGGACGCCGGGAAGCGCGACCTACGCGGAGACACCTTGCTCAAGCTGCGTGAGAAGGTCTCGCCCGACCTGCGCAAGTACCTCCAGTAGACGTCCGGCGGACCTCGAGCTCGCACGTCCAGCGCAACCGTGATGCGCGGATTGCTTTCTTGGCCCCCAGCGCACACGGGCGTCTCGGGGTCCGGCAACCCGGCCCGGCCTGCTACGTCCCTGCCGGACTCGCCTCGGCCTCGCGCGCCACAGGCCGGCCCTCGATCCCGAGCTGCTCCTTGCGCTTCTCGGTGTACAGGAACTCGCGGTAGGTCTCGCAGCGCAGCGCCAGCTTCTCGTGGGAGCCGGCGTCCACCAGCGTGCCGTCCTCGAGCACCAGGATCCGGTCCGCGCGCCGGATGGTCGAGATGCGGTGCGAGACGATGAAGCACGTGCACGCGCCCAGCTCCTCCTCGAGCTGCGACCAGAAACGGTCCTCGTTGCGGGCATCGAGTGCCGCGGTGCAGTCGTCGAGCAGCAGCACCTGCGGCCGCCCCGCCAGGGCGCGCGAGATCGCGATGCGCTGCTTCTGGCCGCCCGAGACCAGCGACCCCTTCTGGCCCACCACCGTGTCCAGCCCTTCGGGCAGCGACTTCATGTCGCCGGCCATCTGAGCGGTCGTCAGCCATCGCTCGACCCAAGCGTCCTCATCGCCCTCGGGCACGGGCCGTCCGAAGAGGACGCTCTCGCGGATCGACTGCGAGAAGAGCACGCTCTCCTGGGGCACGTAGCCGAGCAGCTTGCGGTAGGCGTCCCAGTCGATCTCGCCCAGCGGCTTGCGGTTGAGGAGGATGCGCCCCTCCTGCGGGGCCAGCACCCCCGCCAGCAGCTTGAGCAGCGTCGACTTGCCGCTGGCCACGGGCCCCACGACCGCCACGCGCTCGCCCGCGCGCACCTCGAAGCTGACGCGGTCGATGCTGTTGCGGGCGCCGTCGTAGCTGAAGCAGACCTCGTCGAACGCCAGCGTGCGGACGTCGCGCACCGTGGCCCCCACGCCGCGCGGCACGGTGATCGGGTAAGCGCGGATCTCCTCCACGCGGTCGATCGAGATGAACGCCTGCTGCGCGGTCATGAACAGATGCGGCAGGTCCATCATCGGATGGGCCAGCATGTCGAGGAACACATAGAAGGCGAAGAGCGTTCCGATCGTCATCTCGCCGCGGATCACCATGAAGCCCCCCACGGCGATCACGATCATCTGACCGATGCGGCTGGCCAGCGTGTCGAGCGACCAGAGCACGGTCTGGATCTTCATCAAGTTGAGGAAGATCCCCCGGCGCTCCTTCATCAGCGCGGCCAGCCGGCTCTCCTGACCCTCCTCGGCGCGGAAGGCCTTGACGATGCGGATGCCCGAGAACGCCGCTTCCAGCAGATCGTTGGTGCGCGAGATGGCCCGCTGCGAGGACTGCACGTAGATGCGGATCTTGTGACGCAGGCTGTAGAAGAACCACATCATGATCGGCAGCGGGATGATCGCGAGCAGGGTGAGCTTCCAGTTGAGCCCCACCATGACCGCCAGGCAGAAGAGCAGCTTCGAGCTCGACTCGACCGCGCGGAAGATGCCCGAGCACGCAAACCAGGAGATCTTGGGGAACTCGTAGATGTCGTCGGTCAGCCGCGTCACGACATCGCCGGTGCGGAAGGTGTTGTTGAACCGGTAGTCCTTCTTCATCAGCTTGCCGAAGACGTCCTCGCGGATCTGCTTGTCGAGCCGCAGGTTCACGAGCGCCCGCGTGGCCGGATAGAACCCCGCGATGACGCGTCCGAGCGCGATGAAGGCGAGCACCATCATGACCGTCCAGAGCTGCCCGAGCTGGCCGGTCTCCCCCAGCACCTCGTTCAGCCGGTCGATGATCCAGCGGAAGACCAACGGGTAGGCGACCGCGACCGCGGTGGACACCAGGGTGAGCAGCCCGAGAACGCCCAGCACCGAGGTGTTGGCCTTCCAGTAGCCCCAGATCCAGAGCATGTGCTTCTTGACGCCCCCGATCGAAGGGGCGTCGGACTGCTCGGACCGCGTCTTGGCCGTTGCGCTCATACCACCCCCGCCTCGGGTTTCTGCGTCGCGAACTGAAGGTCGAAGAGGTCGCGGTAAATACCCCTGCGGGCGTAGAGCTCATCGTGCGAGCCCTCTTCGGCCAGCCGGCCCTGGTGCATCACCAGGATGCGGTCGACCTTGGTGATCGTCGCCAGCCGGTGGGCCACGATCAGCGAGGTCCGACCCTGGAGGAGATGGTCGAGCGACTCCTGCAGGCGCCGTTCGGTCACCGGGTCCACCGACGAGGTGGCCTCGTCGAGCACCAGGATGTCGGGGTCCTCGACCACCGCGCGGGCGAAGCAGAGGAGCTGGCGCTCGCCCATCGAGAGGTTGGTCCCGCCCTCGGAGAGCTCGGTGTCGTAGCCGTCGGGCAGACGGCGCAGCATCTCTTCGGCCTGCACCACGCGGATGGCCCGATCGAGCGACGCCTGGGGGATCTCGTCGCGCAGCACGCGCATGTTGTCGCCCAGGGTGCCCGGGAACAGGTGGATGTCCTGGAGCACGAGGCCGATCTTCCGGCGCCACTCGCGCTGGCGGAAGTCGCGAATGTCGACCCCGTCGAGCGCGATACGGCCGCCCTCGGGCTCGTAGAACCGCAGGAGCATGTTGGTGAGCGTCGTCTTGCCGCCGCCGGAGAGCCCCACGAGCGCGACCTTCTCGCCGCGCCGCACCCGGAAGCTGACGTCCTCGAGCGCCTTCACCCCGCCGTCGTAGGTGAAGTCGACGTTCTCGAAGGCGATCTCGCGCCAGTCCTGGGGAACCTCGGGCAGCGCATCGGGCTTGTCGGGCGTGCGCGAGGGGGTATCGAGCACGTTGAACACGCGGTCGGCCGAGGCGAAGGCGCGCTGGATGAAGTTGAGCTGCTCGGAGAAGGCCAACAGCGGCCAGAAGAGGCGCCGCGTGTAGTCGATGAAGAGCACCAGGGTGCCGATCGTCATCGCCGCGCCCAGCACCTGCCGCGCGCCGACGTAGATGATCACCATCACCGCCACGATCTCGATCGAGGCGAACAGGCCCCAGAAGCCGTACTCGACGTAGGAGACGCGCACCTCCTTGGCGTACTTGTCCTCGTTGCGGCGCTTGAGGTCGCGCAGCGCTTTCTCGGTGTAGCCGTAGAGCTGCAGGATGGGGATCCCCTGCACGTACTCGGTCACGAAGCTGGAGATGCGCGCGTAGAGCTTGCGCACCAGCCGGTAGCGGTTGCGGATGTACTGCAGCACGAAGTAGGTCGCCACCAGGATGGGGGTCATCAGCAGCAGCACAGCGCCGGTGACGTGCACGTTGGCGATCATCATCACCGTGAAGGTGCCCAAGAGCACGACGATGTTGCGGAAGATCGCCAGCGCCACTTCGGAGAAGAGCAGCAGCAGCCGCTCCACGTCGCTCTCCACCCGGGCCAGCAGCCGCCCCGGAGGGTTCTTGTCGAAGTAGGCCAGCGACAGGTTCATCAGGTGCGCGAAGACCTGCTGGCGCAGGCCGGTCACGATGCGCAGCCCCATGCGCGCCAGGAGGATCACCTGCAGGTAGGCAAAGCCCATACCCACCACGTAGAGCGCCGCGTAGGCCAGTCCGCGCCACAGCACTCCGGTGGCGTCGCCTTCGGGGATGTCGTGGTCGAGAACGTGGCGCACCAGCAGGGGTCCGCCCAGCTCGGCGCCGACGACGATGAACATCATCACCGTGGCCAGGACGAGCGTCCAGCGGTGGGGCCTGAAGAGCGGCACGATGCGCCGGAGCATCTGCCCCAGCGACATGTGCCTCACCTTGGGTTCATCCTCGAGGTCTTCGTCCCAGTAGAACATGCCGCCTCACTCGTGCGTCGGATCGCCGCCGGATGCGCCCGCCTCCGGCGCTTCCCGGGTATGGACGTCCCCAGGAAGATTGTGTTGCGGTGCGCTTCGATTTCAAACAGGCGGTCTACCCCGGATGGCGACGCCGGCCGGAGAGAGGCGGGCGTTCGTCACGGGATGGAGAGGCCCCGGGGCCTGCCTCCGGGACCGGGCGCGGGTCGTTACCGCGCCGGTTGCTCAGGCGGCCACCACCGGAATCGACTTCGCCTCGGCCCGTGTGACACGTCCTTGATCCACGATGAAATCGACGCGACCGAGGTTGATTCCCGCAAAGCCGACCTGATGGACCAGCGTTTCGCGTTTCCCGTGGTCTACGCGGGTCGGGGCCGACATGAAGGTGTGGCTGTGACCGCCGACGATGAGATCGATCTCGTCGATCTTCCGGGCCAGATCCTGATCGCCCGGCTCGCCCCCGTACCCATGGTTCCCCAAATGCGACAGGCAGACGATTAGATCACACCGCTCGCTCGCCCGCAAGTGGGAACTCCACCGCTTGGCGGCCGCCACCGGATCGCTGTAGCGCACGCCCGGCCGCAGGTCCGCGGGCACCAGTCCCTCCAGCACGACCCCCAGCCCGAAGACGCCCACGCGCAACGGCCCCATCGGCCGGATGACGTAGGGCTTCACCCGCTCGGCCAGCGGGGTCGCGCTGAAGTCGTAGTTGGCGCTGACCAGGTCGAAATCGGCGTATCGGGCGGCCTCGACCAGCCCGTCGAGCCCCGCGTCGAAATCGTGGTTGCCGATCGTCATGACGTCGTAGCCCAGCACGGACATCACCTTGAAGTCCAGCTCCCCCGCGAACATATTGAAGTAGGGTGTGCCCTGGAAGACGTCGCCCGCATCGACCAGCAGCGGCTCCGGATCCCCTGCACGCGCCGCCTCGGCGCGGATCTCCTCGATCAACCGCGCGCGGGCCACCGCGCCCGCCCGGCCGGCATTGCGGCCGCTCCCGGGCGGGAACGGGTCGATGCGCGAGTGCACGTCGTTGGTGTGCAGGATCGTCACCCGCGTCGGCCCGCCGCTCATTGCCCGCGTGGCGTCGGAGGAGCCGCGCCCGTCGGTGCGGCAGCCCTCCAGCAGCCCCGCTGCACTTCCTAGCCCGAGCCATGCCAACGCGCGGCCGCTGGTGGTCAGGAACTCCCGTCTGTGAATCCGGTCCATACTTACCTTGCCGCCTCCTCGGTGATGACAATCCGGCCCATACTCACCTTGCAGCCTCCTCGGTGATGACAATCCGGCCCATACTCACCTTGCAGCCTCCTTGGTGACAACGATCCGGCCCATGTCCGGCACGTGGAGCCGCCCCGCCGGGGCGGCCGCCTCGACCGCCCGCACCGCCGCTGCCGGCGTGGGCCCCGACGCCCCGGCCCGGCGGAAGGCCTCGATCAGCGCGTCGCGGATCAACACGCCTGTCAGGACCGGTCGCCCCTGCGGCTCCCACAGGACCGGCATGCCCCCGCCGCCTTGCGCCAGGTAGCTGTTGGTGGCCACCCAGTACGCCTTCTCGGCCAGCGGCCGGCCTTCGACCCGCACCGATTCGGCCCGCTCGCCGCTCAGCTGGAAGGTCAGACCGGCGACCGGCTCCCCGCCCCGCGCGGCGATCTGATCGGCAAGGATCCGAACCTGCTCGGCGGAAAGCTCGAGAACGACGATCTCGTTGTCGAAGGGCATGATCTCGTAAACCTGACCCAGTGTGACCGGTCCGGCCGGCAGCGGAGCGCGCAGGCCCCCGTTGTTGAGGACGCAGACGCTCACCGGCAGGCCCGAGGCCGCGCGCGCGGCGTCCAGGATGATGTCGGCCGCAAGCGCGCCCAGAAGCCCCTCGGGCCGCCCCGTGCGCATCTCGAGCGGGCTGTGCGCCAGGACTTCCCCCATCTGGGCCTCCATCCGCGCCCGGTAGGGCGCAATGAGCGCATCGACGCGCTCGGCCAGAGAGGTCTCGGCCGCTTGCTGGGCCAGCGGAGCCGGGAGCCGCGGAGCGGGGAGCAGCGGCGCCCAGGCCGGCGCCGTCGCCATGACGGCCAGCATCAGAAGCAGCACCGGGGCCAGGACCCGCGGCGCCCCCCATAGGGGCCTCGATCCGTGTCGGCGGACCCTGCCGCAAGCGTTGGGTGCGTGATCGTTCATGGAAGACTCCCTGCTCACTCTTCTCCTACCGGCGGTCGACGTCCCGACCACGCCCCGATCCTAGCCGATCTGGGCGCGCGGGGCCGCCGTTTTGCGCCTGGACACGGTCACCACCGGGCCAGTCCGGAAACCCCTGTCCCCAGCCCGTGTTCCCCAATCGGCGCCCCGGGAGACGAGCCGGGTCGGCGGTCCCGAAAAGCCCAGGCCACGCGCCCAGCAGGCACACCCAGGGCTTGAACGCCGGGTCAGGTTGCGGCTATGCTCGGAAGTCCGTAATCTTGAGTGGCCGCTTCGGGTTGGCGGGCGAGAGGCTGATTCACAACGGTCGGGAGGACTGGATGATGGGTTGGTGGAGCAGGGGCCGGTCGTGGCGGACATCTGCCGGCCAGTGGCTGCACGGGCGCCCCGGGCGCGTCGGATGGGCCTTCCGGTGCGGCACCGGAACCGCCGCGGCGATGCTCGCCGGACTTCTGATCGTGGCCCTCTCGACGGCCGGCTGCTACGAGCACCGGCCGGGCAACCCCGTGGATCAGTACCACTACGATCATGTCATCACCGTCGATCCGGACTACGCGCACTTCAACGTCAAGACCTACATCAATCGCACGCATCTGAAGGTGGGCCTGCGCTTCGAGGACCTCTTCGACGGGGACCGCGACGGCCGGCTCAGCACGCCGGGAATGGACCGCGTGCAGATCACCGACTACATGAGCGTCGAGGATCCCCCCGAGGCGGCCGAGCGGCGCGTGGGCGAGATCCGCAACTACGACGAGATGTTCCAACGCGTCATCGAGGCGGCCAAAGCCGGACGCGAGCGGATCGTGCTGGACGATCGCGACTACGAGATCCGCATACTCAGCGAGAAGCTAGATTCCGGGACCGGTCGGGCTCTGACCTAGACGGTCCACGCGCGGGCAGCCGCCGCAGCGGCCGGCCCCAGGCGATCGGCATCCGGACGCTGACCGGTGAATCCGTGAGGTCTCATCCTCGAGCGAGGCAAGCATGAAGGCGACGCAGTTGTGGTTGGCGCTCTCCGTGGTCGCCGCCGCTCTGGTGGGCGCGTGCTCCACGGACCCCTACTCCTACGAGAAGGTGGGCCAGGCCAAGACCTCCTATTTCGGGCCCTGGTACCGCATCGACGTGACCATCGTCGTTCCCGAGGAGCGCAGCGACGAAGCCCTGGAAGAGACCCTGCGGCGCGCGGCCGAGGAGCTGAAGACGTCGTACGAGGCGGACATCGTCCTGGTGCGCGCCTACGGGCCACAGGACGAGCCCTCCGATTTCGGCTGGTCGCTGGGCAAGGCGATTCACGGACCCAATGGACACCTGCTAGGCGAGCCCGATGATCCCTTCCTCACCGTCGTGGAACTGGGCCCTTCGCGCAGCGTCTTGGCGCGCCAGCAGCAGGAGGAGTGGGAGCGCACGGCGCAGGACATGGACACCGCGCCCGGATCGGGCAGCGCCGCCCCGCACACCGGCGCCGGATCGGGTGGGCCTGACGATCCCGGGACCGACACGCAGGATCGCTAGTCCGCCTAGCGCGGCACCAACAGGATCGGACGAGCCAGCGCCCCGTCTCGCCCTCGAATCCGCACGAAGTAGGTCCCCTCGGCCAGGGGTCGGCCGGCCCGATCCCGACCGTCCCACACCAGCCCGTGGTCGCCGGCCGCGCGCCAGCCGTCGGCCAGAACCACCACCCGCCGTCCGTCGCAGGCGATCACCTCGAGCGTCACGCGGCCCGGGCGCGAGAGGGCGTAGTGCAGGCGTCCCGGCAGCCGCAGCGGATTGGGCCCCAGTCTCGCCCATGGCCCCCCGGTCTCAGCGGGCGGCTCGTTCGCCGATGCCCCGCCGGGTCTCCGGTAGTCGGCGCAAACCGCATAGTGGTCGGAGCCCGACTCGCCCCATGCGTCATCGATGAGCATGCACGCGTCCAGCTCCCAGTCGCCCCCGGGAGCGTCGAGGATGAAGTCGATGCGAAAGATCGGCCCCGGGGTCCAGGGCTTGAAATCGTTGGTCTCCTTCGTGTACCCCGCCTCGAGCGGGTGCAGGTCGCGGAAGGCGTCGCGATAGCCGCGATCCAGCAGGTAGGCGATCGGCTCGCAGCCGTACATCTCGGGCGAGGGTGCGCCACCGGAGTAGTCGGGCTGCGTGGGGCTGGTCGGCTCGACATCGACCGGCGAATAGCTGTTGAAATCTCCCACGACCCAGACCTCTTCTCCCGGCGGCAGGCCGTCGAGAATGGTCAGCAACGCCCGGGCTTCCAGCTCACGCTCGATGCGCTCGTCCCACCCGGCGCGGAAGTGTGTGCCCACCACGTGGACGCGCTCCCCCCACGCGTCGAGGGCGGCGTGGATGAACACGTGGCGGAACGAGCAGGTCTCGCGCTGAACCTGAACCACGCGATAGCCCTCGAAGGTCAAGACCGGCAGCCGACTGAAGAAGGCGACGTTGAACTGGGAGTTGGCCTCGGCGACGTACCCGGCGTACTGCTCCTCGGGCGGAAGGCCCGCGTTGAGCGAGTCGAGGTAGGCGGCGATCAGGTTCTGCTCCGACGGCAGCCACCCGTTGGCCTCTTGAATGACCACGAGGTCCGCGCCGGCGTTCTCGATGACCCGCAGCCATTCGTGCTGGCGTCCGATGGCCGGGTAGTGGTCCTGACCGCCGTAGTAGATGTTGTAGGTCATGATCCGCAGGGTGTCGTCGGACGAGGCGGGCGCGCCCACCAGCAGGCCGAGCGTGAGGGCGAGCCACAGCAGCCGCCGGACGCATGCCGTCCTTCCTCGCCGGCGCCCCATCCGAGCGGCGCAACGGCCCATCGTCGCAGCGTCGGACTCCATCATACGCCTCCCGTCGCAGTGCAATGCCCCTATCGATAAGAGCACGACCACGGTTAGCGCAGCATCAGAATCGGTTTCACGATTCGTAGAATCGCTCCTTCACCGTGTTCGCGGGCAGCCTTCGCGCGCAGCCGTAACCAGTAGCATCCAGATCCGACCGGGCGGCCGCGCGGGTCGCAACCGTTCCAGGCATAGACCCCCGGCCCCTCGCGCCGCAGGGTGGGTTCCCCGATTCGGTCGCCCGAGATCTCCCCGCCCTCCCGTACGACTAGACGCGCGAGCGTGCGTCCGCATACGTCCAGAATCTCCAGCTCGCAGCCCCCGCTGGGCGGCCCCTCCAGCCGGAAGCGCACGTGGCCGGTGGCCGGGGTAGGCCAGACGCTCAGCCGTGTGGGCTCCGCCGACCCCGCGTACCCTTGTGGGTCCTCGGGAGCCCGGGCCGGCTCCCCCGGCATCACGAACCAACAGAAGCCCGGCTCGCTCAGCGTCGCATGGCCGCCGCGATCGAGGCTGAAGACGCGCCAGTAGTTTCTGAGGTTGGCCTCGAGCACCGGTTCGGACATCAGGTGGGTCGGCTCCTCCAGAGGCTCGACCACCAGCGGGTCGGCGAAGGTGCTGTCGTCGACCGAGAACTCGAACCGGTAGGTCACCCGATCGCCCGGTTCCGGATCCTGGCTCGCGGCCCAGACGAACTGGATCGGCGCCCCCTCTTCGACGCTGTCCCCCGGTGCGGGCGCCAGCAACTGGGCCGGCGACGGCGGCTCCACGAACGCCTCCCGGTAGAAGGCGCGCGCGCCGTCCAGCTTCTCTAGCACCCACTCGCGCATCAGCGGGTTGGTCCAGTTGTCGCGCTCCTCGACGAAGATCCAGAGCGAGTCCACCCAGTCCAGGAAGTAGCCCGCATCCAGCGTGGAGCGACGCGGCGTCTGCGCGATGTCCACGTAGATCGGCGCCGTGTGGGCGAACAGGTGCGTGTCGGTCGCATGGCGCAGGTCGGTCGACCCATCGACGCGCAGGGCGACCCAGCAGCTCTGGTCTACGGTCATCGCAAGGGCGGTGTCCACCACCGTGCCCGCGGGCCCGCCGGGCAGGTCGATCGTGACGACGGCCTCCCCGTTGCGGATGAGCGTGGCCGTGGCTACCGGCAGGACCGACTCGATCCGAAAGCTGACCGGCACGTCGACCGGCGCCGTCGGCAGCGGCAAATGCTCGCCGCGCTCCACCCCACCGACCGCGAAGTTGGGAATGAGCGGGTAGTTGGTGACGAAGCTGCGGCCCGCCTTCAGCGCTTCGACCCACCAGGAGCAGTCGTGGGTGACGTACGGATGCTCGCGGACGTAGACCCGATAGCCGCCGGCCGGCCGCGCGTCGTAGGCGTTGAGCAGCGCATCGGTGCCCGCCGAACACGCCTGGTCGAGGCCGCAGTTCAGCAGCCGGTACCAATCCTCGAGAAATACGTCGGGATCATTGGAATAGGCGGCCAGATCGACCGACTCCAACCGGTCCAGCGCCGCCAACACGGGCAGCTCACGCCCCAGGCCTCGCTCGGGCCAGCCCTCGTCGGCGAAGAAATCCCCGCCGGTCTGCGGGTGCAGGAGCACCAGCGCCTCGTCCCACTCAGGCGTCCAGAGGTCCCATAGGTGGGACAGCAGGGGAAAGACCGGATGGGGCGGCGCACAGCACCAGCTATCGTACCACTGCTTCTGCCCCAGCATTGCCACGTGGCCGCAGACCTGGTTCATGTACTCGGCGCCGAAATAGAGCCCCAGCTCCGGCGTGCTCAGCTCGTGGGGCCCACCCGTGAACTCGTAGAGGCCGTCGAGGAACCAGGTCTGGGCCAGGTCCTCGGCCAGCCCGACCAGCCGGGCCCCCTCGGGCGTGACCGGGTAGCTGTCGCGCTCGGGGCCGCCGTCCTCGACGGGATGCTGAGTGTGCAGGTGCGTGTCACCGCTGAACCAGCCCCGCGCGCGCATGTCGAAGGGCTTTTCCAGCGTGACCACGATGCTGGTGTCGCCGTGGATCATGGGCGCCAGCGTCGCGGGCCGCCACTCGAAGCCGCGGCCCACGACGATGTCGGCCTCACCGGGCGGCAGATCCATAACCACTTCGCCCGGGCAGTAGAAATACCCCCCCAGGCGGCTGTGGCTCATCAGCGCCGAATCGGCGTACCCGGGCCAGCTCTGGCCGAGCCCGTCACGGACGTGCAGGCGGGCGGGGATCGTCTCGCCCAGACCGTCCTCGACGCGCAACGTGACCTGCGCTCCGTGGGCCTGCGCGATGAGCAGCAGTGCGAGGGCGACGCAGATTGCGCGCGGGAATCTCGGGGCTGCGTGCGGGCGACGCGCAGCTCTCATCGACGACCGCACCCGCCCGCTCCTGGGGGGCCGAGCCTGTCCATCGTGTCGGCGGTGCAAACGATGCCTGGAATGCATGCCCATCCCCGTTGCGGCGCAGCAGACGTTTGAGGGCATGAGCCGCGCTCGGGCCGGATCGAGGTCCGGCCCGAGCACGCTCCTCCCACCTATGAGCGTACGGATCGCCTCCGCCGGTTGTCAAGCAGGCCGGGAGGGTAGTTGCCTCTATCTCTATGCAGTTTATTGGATTGCGTTGACTTGCGTGGCGGCGCCTGTGCGGCCCTTGCGCCGGTCGATTCCGTACTCCTCGTAGTCGGCCACCGGCTGGAAGCCGAGACGCTCGTAGCATCGCAGCGCGGCGACGTTGTCGGCCTTGACGTTGGCGCCGATCACGTCGGCCTGCTCTGCCAGCCGACGGCACAGTGCGGCAACCGTCCGGGTGGCCCAGCCGCGGCCACGGTGCTCCGCCAGGGTGGCGACGTTCCCCAGGGCGGCGATGCGATGCTCGGCGGAGAAGACGTGCACGCCGGCCACGCTGACGAGGTGGCCCGCCGAGCGCGCGCCCACGTAGTGTCCCGTGGCGAGCATGCGTCCGTCGAACCAGTTGCCTGGATAGGCCGTCGCGTAGAAAGCCTCCAGCTCCTGAAGGTGGGAGGCGTCCAGAAACTCGACGCTCTCGATCTCCACCGCCCGCATCGGCCCCGCGTCGCGCAGGATCAGACGCAGGTGCCGCCCCGCCCGATGTGCGATCCAAGCCTCGGGCAGGGCGCCGGCCAGGCCCACGCTGAGATGCGCGTAGAGCCGCTCGGGCAGAAGCGGCATCACTCCCCGCAGCAATTCTCTCATGGGACCCCGGGGACGCCGCGTGTGGGCGAGCAGGGTCGGCAGGTGCGGTCCGTCGTAGACCAGCAGCAGCTCGCACAGCCTGCCATTCTCATACCCGCCGAACCACCGGGTCCGCGGCCAGAAGAAGTCGTCCAGATCGCCGATCTCGTAGAGGTGCAGCTCGGATTCCCGCCGCAGGAAGCGTTCGATCCGATCTCGATCACGGAGTTGCTGGATCTCCACGCGTCTCCCCCGGTCTCTGCGCCCCGCGCTCGAGCAGGTCGATGTAGGCCACATCGACAAGGTCCTCGGCCGGGATCTCCAGCCGCGCCAGCAACTCGCGCGCTCGGAGCCTTCCTTCCTCCTCGGCTTCGCCCGGGGCGAGGACGACTTCCAGCTCCAGGAAGTCGCCCAGATGCTCCACCCGATCGACGTGGATACGGGTGTTGCCCGCCATGGTGAGCTCGCGGCGCTTGCGCACGGCGCCGCGCTCATCCCACACGGCCGACAAGGTGTCGCGCAGCAAGCCCGGGTTGCGCGTCGGGTAGATGCGGTAGTCCGAGCGCTTGGGGCCGGGGCCGTCGGGGCGCGTGTAGGCGATCAGCTCGCCCCGGTCGGGCCGGAGGATGCGCAGCTTGATGCGCCCGGAGTCGCTGTGGAAAAAGATGTCTTCCTGGACGATCGTCTCGGCGGGCGCGGAACCCAGCTCCGCCACGAGGCGGCGTGTCCGCGCGAGATCCCGAATCCGGGCTTTGATTTCGACGTTGGCGCCCATGGGCGTATGGCCCGTCCTGCAGTTGTGCGCCCCTTCCGACGAGAGGGTCGCGTCCGAAGCTAGGCCATCGTCAGCGCGGCGGCAAGCCGGCTGTCGGGCCTCGTTGCCGGCCCGGCGGCAAGCCGGGCCTCGGACGCCCGTGGTAGGCTCGGCGGGCGCGTCCGCGGGCCCCGGGCACGATCCCGAATCTTCGTTCCGCCCGCCGCCTGAAGACATCCTGCTTTACTTCGCGGGCCGGCCGCGCAAGGCTATGAACGCTCAGAAGGAGCCGCGATGGACGCGATCTACCGCTACGAGCATCTCCTGCAGCCCCCGCGCGAGCCGGTCCTGCCCGGGCGCCTGGCCGCGTGGGCCGGGGAGCGTTATGGGGATCGTCCCGCCTTGAGGGCCTTCGACGGCCACACCTACCGCACGATGCGCTTCGGCGAGCTGGCCGGCGATGTGGAGCGTCTCGCCGGATGGCTGCTGGCCGGCGGGCTGGGGCCCCGCGACCGGGTGGCCTTGGTGGGTCCCAACGGCCCCGCATGGGTCACCGTCTACCTGGCGGCGCTGGAGGCCGGCGGCATCATCGTGCCGATCGACCCTCAAGCGAGCGCCCAGGGGATTCGGCACGTGCTCTCGATCAGCGGCAGCCAATTCCTGTTCGCGTCGCGGGCCCATCTCGAGGGCCTCAGCGAGCTGGCCGACCCGCCCCGCCTGCAAAGATCGGTCTGCCTGGAGGACGATGCCTCGCTCGGGGACGCCTCACTGGGCGAACTGGCGCGCGAGGAGCCCGCCCATCCACGGAGGCGGCCGCCGCCCCTCTGTACTCCGGACGATCCGGCCGCGCTCCTCTTCACCTCCGGCACCACCGGCCACAGCAAGGGCGTCCTGCTCAGCCACGGCAACCTGGCCGCTAACGTGAGCGCCGGGGCACGGGTTCTGCCCCTCACCGACAAGGATGTCTTTCTCAGCGTCCTGCCGCTGCACCATGCCTACGAGGCGACGGTCGGCTGTCTGGTGCCGCTGACCTTCGGCTGCAGCATCACCTACGCGCCCAGCTTCAAGAGCCGCGATCTGATTCACGCCATGCGCGCCACGGGCGTGACCTTCATGCTCGGCGTGCCGCTGCTCTTCGAGAAGTTCCGCGCCGCGATGATGCGCAGGCTGCAATCCCGGCCCTGGACCGATCGGACCGCTTTTCGACTGGCCTGGAACGCCGCCGCATTGGCCGAGCGGCTCGGACTGCCGGCCGGACGAGTCCTCTTCGCGCGCCTGCGCGCGCACGCAGGATTGAACCGCGTGCGGGGCTTCGTGTGCGGCGGAGGACCGCTCGACCCCGAAGTGTCGGTCTTCTTCAACCGGCTGGGCATTCTCTTTCTACAAGGGTACGGACTCACCGAGACCAGTCCACTCACCCACGTCAACCTGCCCGGCCGCGTTCGCCACGACACGGTCGGCCCGCCGATCTGCAATGTTCAGTGCCGGATCGATGCGCCCGACGAACACGGCGTGGGCGAGATCTGCATTCGCGCGCCCAGCGTCTTCCAGGGCTACTACGAGGACGAAGAGTCCACCGCCGCCGTGATCGACGACGAGGGGTGGTTCCACACGGGCGACTTGGGCCGGGTCGACCGCGATGATTACCTGCGCATCAGTGGTCGCAGCAAGAGCATCATCGTGACCGCGGGGGGCAAGAACATCTACCCCGAGGAAATCGAAGCCCTGCTCGGGCGCAGCCCCTACATCGCCGATGCCCTGGTCATCGGCGTGCGTCGCGGCGGCGGATACGGCGAAGAAGTCGGCGCGCTCATCCATCCCGACCGTGAACGGGTCGACCTGCATTTCGAAGCCCACGGCGGGCACGCCACACCTGTCAAGGTGCGCGATCTGATCGCAAGGGAGATCCAGAGACTGCTCGCGGACGTTCCGACCTACAAACGCCCGCACCAGTTCGAGATTCGTGAAGAGGACTTCGAGCGGACGTCGACCCGTAAGATCAAGCGCTACCTCTACCGGGACCTCACCATGCCGTAGCGGCTCATTCGTCCATGAACATCCCGCGGATGCGGCCCCAACTGGGCGGCTGTGCGCGCACGGGTGTCACCAGGTCGAAGTTGGCCTCGGCGGACGCCTCCAAGCCCAAGCCGTCCGCGTAGTACTCCACCCGCACCCAGTACGTGCCGTCGGGCAACGGCGGGCTGCCGGGCGCCGTCCAGGTCCGCAGCACAGCCAGTCCGGATGATCCGGCGTAGCTCTGCGTCTCGATGATGACCGTCTGCGTCGGGTCTTTCAGGTAGTAGACCACTGAGTCGGGATCGGTCGCCTCGGGTTGGACCTCCCACTGGATCGTCACGATCCCGCCGGGATTGGTGACTTCATCGGGAGTCACCGACAAGCTGATCGAGACGTCTTCGTCGGCCAGGGCCGCGACGCTTGCGGTCAACGCCAGGCAGGACAACAGCGCGCCAACGCGAGCAGAGAGACGCAGACCCCGGTGTCTAGAGCGTGTGAAGAACGAGCTGGTCCACATGGAGACCTCCCTCGAGCTAACGGCGCATGCTCCACATGTGTTCGGAAGGCTCGAGTCGTGTCATCAAACAGTCGCGTCTAAGAGCATTCGGTGCACACTCACTATGGCTTGCGGCGTCGAGGTGGTCAAGTCCAATGTAGGGAACACTGTTTCGAAGTCACAGACTCGGGCATTTCCCCAGGGCCGGATGGGGTGGACGCAGGTGTACCGTCGTCACGGTTTGGTGTGCATGTGTACCGTTGTGTGCGTCGACCTAGGATGCCGGTGTAGAGGATTCGATCGCGGTTGCATGCGCGGCAGCATCGGGTGCCGTCTCCCCCTTGCGCCACGGGACGGGCTGCCGCCCCAATCCCCAGGCGAGCGCGTGGCGGATCCACACCATCGCCCGCTCGGCCAGGACGTAGAATGTAGGTAGCACGACCAGCGTCAACACCGTGCTGGTCGCCAACCCGCCCATGATGGCCCGCGCCAGCGGGAAATAGTAGGCGCCCGAGAGGTTGGCTTTGCCGATGGCCAGCGGCGCCAGCCCCAGGATGGTCGTCGCGGCCGTCATCAGAATGGGACGGAACCGATCGCGGCAGCCCTCGACGATCGCCGTCGTGCGATCGAATCCCCGCCGCCGCAGGCCGTTGATGTGATCGATCAGCACGATGCCGTTGTTTACGACCACGCCGATCAGAATCACAATCCCGATCATCGCCATGATGTTGAGCGGCGTGCCGGAGATCATCAGCCCCCAGATGACGCCCAGACCGGCGAACGGGATGCAGAGCATGATGACCATCGGGTGCAGATAGGACTCGAACAGCGCCGCCATCAGGAGGTATACGCAGATGAGCGCCAAGAGGATGTTTACGCCCATCTGGCTCTGTTCGCGCGCGGCCTGCTGCAGCTCGCGGCCGAAGGACCAGCTATACCCGGTGGGCATTTCGAGCGTATCCATGGTCCGCTCCACCTGGTCCTTGACCTGGGCGTACGTGTCGCCTTCGTAGGTGGCGGTGACCGTGATGGCGGTCTTCTGCTGCTCGCGGTGGATCTGCTGCGGGCCTTTGCCGACTTCGAAACGCGCCAACTGTCCGAGCAGGATGGGCCGCTCGTCGCGGTAGGTCACCGGCAGGCGGACCAGGTTGTCGATGTTGCGCCGGTCCGAGGGCTCCAGCACGATGTCCATGTCGATCTCGCGCTCCGTGCCCTGGAACTCGCGCAACGGCACCCCGCGGAAGGTCAGGCCCAGGATCTGCGCCAGCGTGCGCGAATCCACACCGTAGCGCCCGCCCTGGCTGCGATCGAGAATGATGCGCACCTCGTCGCGGCCCTCGCGCGCGTCGTTGCGCACCTCGGTCACGTCGGGCAGATGCGTGAACCGCCGCTCCACCTCTGTGGCCAGCTCCGCCAGCAGGTCGGTGTCCTCGCCGAAGAGGGTGACCGCGAGGTGCTTGGCCCCGTGGCCCGCGTCCTCCTCGTCGCCGAAGCGATACGTCACCCCGGCCATCTCGGGCAGGTTCTCGCGCAGAAACGCGCGCAGGTGGCGCATCTCGTCGATCGAGCGCGACTCGCCTTCGGGGAAGAAGAGGCGCACCTCGGCATGGTTGTCGATGTAGAAGCTGTAGAGCGATTCCACCCCGAGCGAATCGATGCGCGGCATCAGGTACGCTTCCACCTTCATGACACGGTCGTGCACGCCGTAGACGTTGGTGTTGTCGCTGAAGTCCATGCGCACGAAGAGATCGTCGTGCCGGTGCCCGGTGTCCCCCATCTCCTCGGGCTCGAGGCCGGTGATCTGCATGGCGGCGATCGTGACCACGAGGAAGAGCGGTACGAAGAGCAGACCGGTGAGCCGCGGGTGGGTGATGGCCGTCCAGCGCAGCAGCCGCAAGTACCCGTCGCGCAGCTTGCGCAGGAAGCGGAACTCGCCGCGGGTGCCGTTGATCGGGGTCCGCGAGGCCAGCAGCGGCACCAGCGTGAGACAGACCAGCAGCGAGAAGACGAGCGTCGATGAGATCGTCACGCCCACCTCGGAGAACCAGGCGCCGATCTGGGAGTCCTTCGAGAGGATCACGGGCGCGAAGACGATGATCGAGGTGAAGGTGGAGGCGGTGACCGCCATGCCCACCTCGCGTGATCCCAGCCACGCGGCCCGCGAGGCGGTGTAGCCGCGTTCCTGCCGGCGATAGATCGCCTCCAGCACGACGATGGCGTTGTCGACCAGCATGCCGACCGCCAGCATCAAGCCCATCATCGTCAGCAGATTGAGCGTGCGCCCGCTGAGATAGAGAAACGCGCAGGCCGAGATCACGCAGAACGGAATCGCGATCGACACGATCAACGTGGTGCGCAAACGCCGCAGGAAGAGCAAGAGGACAAGCACGGCCAGCAGCGATCCGATCAGGCCCGCCTGCAAGAGGCTCCGGAGCGAGTTCTTGATGTCGGCCGCCTGATCGAAGAAGAGAACCACATCAATGCCCGCCAGCGCCGGATCACGATTGATCTCGTCCAGCACGCGGCGCACCTGCTTCGACACCTCGACCACGTTGGCGCCCGAGGACCGCTGGATCTGGAAGGCGATGGCCGGCTCGCCGTTCAGGTGCCGGTAGTAGCGCGGGGCCGGCTCGCCGTACTCGATGTCGGCCACGTCGCGCAGCTTCAATCCTTCGGGCGATACCTGGAGGTCCGCGATCTCCTCCAGCGAGCGGAACTGCCCCAGGGATCGCACGCTGACGCGCTGATTGCCGTCGTGCACCCGCCCGAGCGACATGTCGACGTTGTTGGCGTTGAGCAGCTCGAAGAGGCGTCCCACGTCGATCGAGTGCTCGACGATGCGGTCCAGGTGCAGGTAGATGCGGATGCTCTTGGGCGCAATCCCGTCGACCTCGACGCGCCCCACGCCGTCGATGCGCTGCAGGGGGTTGATGATGCGCCGCTCGAGCAGGTCGTAGGAGCCGGCCAGGTCCCGATCGGGAGCGCTGATGCGCCCCACCATGATCGGGATGTCGTTGGAGTTGAAGGTGAAGATGTAGGTGTCGCGCAGGTCGGCGGGCAGGAGCGGCCGCACCTGCTCCAGCTTCTCTTTGACCTCCATGCGCAAGACGTCGACCTGACGCCCGAAGTCGAAGAGCACCCCGACGAAGGCGCCGTCTTCGTCCGAGGTGGAGAAGATCTCGTTGACGTCGCCGAGGGTGGCCATGATCTCTTCGATCGGGCGCGCAATCTCCTTCTCCACCTGGGCCGGCACCGAGTTCGGGTAGGGCGCCCAGACACCGATGAAAGGGAAATCGACCTGCGGAAGGAACTCCATCTTCAGGCGCGGCAGGCTGACCGCCCCCAGCACGACCAGGGCCAGGGTGGCCACCAGGATCGTCACCGGACGCCGCAGGGCGAACTCGGAGAGTCTCATCACGGCCTCCGATCGAGGGTGGCGTAGACCACCGGGATCACGACCAGCGTGAGCAGCGTGCCCAGGGCCAGACCCCCGATCACGGCGATGGCCATCGGGGCGCGCAGCTCGGCCCCCTGTCCCAGTCCGAGCGCCATCGGCAGCAAGGCCAGGATGGTCGTCAGGGTGGTCATCAGAATGGGCCGCAACCGGGCACTGGCGCCCTCCATGATCGCCTCGATCTTCTCCATGCCGTCGCGCCGGCGCTGGTTGATGAAGTCGACCAGCACGATGGCGTTATTGACCACGATGCCGCTCAGCATCACCACGCCGATCAGCACGATCACGCTGATCGCGGTGCCGGTGAGTGCCAGGGCGAGCACGACGCCCACGGCGCCCAGGGGCACCGTGAAGAGGATGACGAACGGGTGCAGAAACGATTCGAACTGGCTGGCCATGACCAGGTAGACCATGAAGATCGCCAGGAAGACCGCCAGCGCCAGGCTGCGGAAGGAGGTCGCGATCTCCTCGTTCTGGCCGCCCAGCTCCACGCCCAACGCCGCCGGCGGCGGCATGCCGCGCAGCAGGCGCTGGATGTCCCGCGACGCGCTGCCCAGGTCGCGTCCCGACAGGTTGGCGCTGACCACCGCGGCCCGCTGTTGGCCGATGTGGGTGATCTGCGAGGGCCCGCGCCCCAGGGTCACGTCGGCCACGCTGGTCAGCGGGATGGGCACCCCCTCGACCTGGCTCACCACCATGTTCTCCACCTGATCGACCTCGATCTCTGTGGCGTGGGCGGTGCGCACGAGGACGTCGAGCTGCCGGTCGCGCTCCTTGAGCGTGGTGGCGACCTCGCCGCGGATCTTGTTGCGCAGCGTGCGCGAGACGGTCTCCAGGTCGAGATCGAGGGCCGCCATCCGGTCGCGCCGGAACTCGATCCGCACCTCGGGGCTGCCCTCCTCGAGGCTGCTGCGCACGTCGCGCAGCCCCGGCACCGCGGCCATCGCCAGGGCCAGCCGCGACGCGTAGCGGTCCAGCTCCGCGAGATCGTAGCCGTAGACGTGGACTTCCACCGGCGTCTTGAAGCTGAAGTAGGTCGGCCGCATGAAGGTGTAGTGGATCTCCGGGTCGCGGGCCAGTCTCCGGCGCACCTTCTCGACGACGGCCTCTTCCTGGCGACGATTGGACACGTCGCGGATGACCAGGTTGAGCCGGGCGACGTTTTCGCGCCGCTCGAGCGCGGCCGTGCCCATTTCGGGGCTCTCGCCCACGCTGGTGAAGAGGCGCGCGATGCGCGGATCGCCGGCCAAGTCCTCCTCGATCTGGCGCACCTTGCGCTCGCAGGCCGCCAAGGGCGTGCCCTGCGGCAGCTCGAGCTCGAAGGAGAACTCGCCCTGGGAGAAGGGCGGCACCAGCTCCACGCCCAGCAAGGGAATCAGGACCAAGGCCAAGGCGCCCAGAGCGACAGCCGAGACCAGTGTGCGCGCCCGATGGCGTAGCGCAGCCCCCAGCACGCGCGGATACCAGCCGGCCAAGGCGGTCCACGCGCGGTCGAAGAGCGTTCCCAGTGGATGCAGCGCAAGACCGAGCAGCCCGCCCAGCACGCGCGCCAGCAGACGGGCGACCCTCACCAGGACGCCGAAGAGGAACAGGCCCAGCAGGCGTCCCGCCCAGCGCAAGAGGAACCGGAGCCCGCGCATGAACATCACGAAAGGAAAAGCCGCGATGCGGCCGATCGCCGCCAGCGGCCGCGGCATCCGGCGCCGGCGCGGCGGTTTCGGCGGCGGGGGGGCCCCGGCCTGCGAAGTGCGCGGCTCGTACGGCGCTTCTCCGGGACGCAGCGCCTCGGAGCGCTGTGACGGCAACGGCTCACCGTCCGGCGCTTCGTGCATGCGGCGCTCTCGAGCATCCTCCTCCTCTTGGCCCGCCCGCCGCTGCCCGACGCTGGCCAGCACCGGAATCAGCGTGAGCGCCGCCAGCAGCGACACGAGCAGCGAGGAGGTCACGGTGAGGGCCTGGTCGCGGAAAATCTGCCCGGCGATGCCCTCCACGAAGATGATCGGCAGGAAGACGGCCACCGTCGTGAGCGTGGATGCGGTGACCGCGCGCGACACCTCGCTGGCGCCGTCGCGCACCGCCGCCCAGTTTCCGGCCCCCTGGCTGCGGTGCCGGTTGATCGCCTCCAGCACGACGATTGCATTGTCGACCAGCATGCCGACGCCCAGCGCCAATCCGCCCAGCGACATGATGTTGAGTGAAACGCCGAGCTGCAGCATGACGAAGAAGGTGGCCATGATCGAGAGCGGGATGACCAGACCCACGATCAGCGTGCTGCGGCGCTCGCGCAGGAACAGGTAGAGCACGAAGACCGCCAGCAATCCGCCCACCAGGGCGTTCGAGCGCACCTCGCCGAGGGACTCCTCGATGAACGTGGACTGATCGAAGAGGATCTTCGTACTGGCATCCGCGGGCAGCTCCCGTTGCAGGTCGTCCAGCCGGCGCTCTACATAGCGAGCCACTTGGACGGTGTTGGCGTGGCCTTCCTTGTACAGAGCAAGCTCGACCGCTTCCTTGGCGTCCACGCGCGAGATGATCTCGCGCTCCTTGTAGCCGCGCGAGATGGTGGCCACGTCTTTCAGCCGCACCTGCCGGCCGTCCTGCTCGTAGAGAATCGCCTCGCCGATGTCCTCCACGTCGCCGAATTCGTTGACGGTGCGCACCAGGAACTCGGCTTCGCGATCGCGCAGCCGGCCGCCGGCGGCGTTCACGTTCTGGTTATCGAGAAAGCGGGAAACAGTGGAAATGGGCACCTGCAGCGCGGTCAGCTTGCCCTCGTCCACCTCGACGTGGATCTCCTCCTCCAGCCCCCCGTGCACGCGCACCGAGGCCACGCCCTCCATTGACTCGAGGTCCTTCTTGAGAACGCGGTCGGCCAGGTAGCGCAGCGTCACCAGGTCCTTGTCGCCGTAGAGGCCGATGCGCAGGATGGGGTCGAGCGAGGGGTCGTACCGCAGCAGGATCGGGGCCTCGGCGTCGTCGGGCAGGTTGATCAGGTCGATCTTCTCGCGCACGTCGAGCGAGGCGTAGTCCATGTTGGTCTTCCAGGCGAACTCGAGCGTGATCTCCGAGACGCCCGGACGCGACACCGACCGCAGGTGGCGCAGGCCCTGCACGACCGAGACCGCCTCTTCGAGCGGCTCGGTGATCAGCTTCTCGACCTCGGCCGGCGCCGAGTCGGCGTACTCGGTGCGAATCGTCAGGGTCGGATAGGAGATCTCCGGCAGCAGGTTGAGCGGCAAGCGCGAAAGAGCGACCAGCCCGAAGAGCACGGCGGCCAGAGTGACCATCGTCACGGTCACCGGACGCTTCATCGACCCCTCGACGATCTTCATGCGTTCCCCCTTGGCGGCCCCGCAACGTCATGACCTCGGCGACCCGGCGCCCCCGTGGCCCGACGCGGGGGTTGGGCCGGCGCTAGTGCAGCGCGGCCTGTCCCGGCGACGAGTCGGCCACCGCGGTCTGATCGGGCTCGATCGCGCGGATCTTGCTGCCGGTCTTGAGGGCCCCATGGCCGACGGTGACGACCCGGTCCCCCTCCTCCAGGCCCGAGGTCACCTCCACCAGGGTGTGGTTGGTCAGGCCGGTCGTGATGGCCACCTTGCGCACGCTGTCCGCCTCGGCGCAGAAGACGTAGGTCTCGCCGCCCTCGGGGAGCAGCGCCCGCTTGGGAATGGCCAGCACGTTGGTGCGCATGTCGGTGCGCACCTGCACCCGCACGAACGAGCCCGGCCGGAGGGTCTGCGCGTAGTCGGAGACCTGGCAGGTGATCTTCACCGTGCCGGTGCGCGCGTCCACGATCGGCGCCACGCGCAGCACCTGCCCGGGAGCGCTTCGCGTCAGGTCGGTGTCAGGACTGATGACCACGTCTTGACCGGGGACGATACGGCCGGCCTGTTTCTCGGGGACGTGGATCTCCGCCAAGAGCGGGTCCCGGTCGACCAGCGCCAGGATCTTGGTGCCGGTGGCGACGGTCTGGCCCGGGTCGACGTACCGCTGGGTGACCTGCCCGGCGAAGGGCGCCCGAATCTGCGTGTAGTCCACCTGGAGCTGGACGGCCTTGCGCTGAGCCGCCGCCTGGTCGAACTGCGCCTGAGCGTCGTGCAGGTCCTTCTCGCTGGCCAGCTCCTGCTCCTTGAGCGCCTCGGTGCGCTCCAGGTCGAGACGCAGGGCTCGGCAGCGGGCCTCGGCCTCCTCCAGCTCCACCTGCTGCCTGGCCCCATCGAGCTCGGCCAGGACCTGGCGTTCGTTGACCCAGTCACCCTCCTCGACCAGGATGCGTCGGATCTCGCCGTCGATCTTGGCCAGCACGTCGGCTTCCTTCTCCGGCTGGAGGGTGGCGGTGGTGCTCAGATAGGCAGGCATGTCCTGGACGGCGACGTCGACCAGCTCCACCGGCACCGACTCGTCTTCCTTCTCTTCCTCCTCATCCCGTCCCCGGCCGAAGAGGTTCGCGAAGAAGCCGCCTCCGGACTCCTCAGGTTCCGCCTGCGCGCTGTCGGCGGCCGCCATGGAGGCGCTGTCCGTGCCGGCCACCCCGAGGCTGTCGGCCGTGACTTGCGATGGTGATGCGGCCTCTGCGGAGGGCTCCGAATCCCGTCCGTCACCGGCCTGTCCGGCGTTGCCGCACCCCGGCACCGTCGCGATGCAGACGAGACAGGCGAGCCCGGCGAGCAGCATCGGAATGCGCAACGCCCGCGCGCGGGTTGTCGAGGATCGAAGGGTCGTGTCCATGGTCGCCTCCCCCAGGCCGATGGTGTGCGGTGGGAGCCCACCGCTCGAGCGTGACGGTCACCTCTGGCCGAAACTACGGAGGCCCACAAGCCAGAGTTCCACGCTAGGTGATGGTGAAACCGTCCGATGCGTCGAGCGGCGCCGAGGCGCGCCGCTAGCCAAGCTCGAGCATGCGATCCACGGCCCGGCGGGCCTGGGCGATCAGGTCGGGTGGAAGCTCGATGACGTGGCGGTTTTCGCGCAACGCGGTCAGGGTGTCCTGGAGGGTGATCGTCTTCATGTGGGGGCAGCGCTGGCTGCACAGCCGCAGGAGATTCTTGTCCGGATTCTGCGCCACAATGTTGTCCCCCATGCTGCATTCGGTCAGCAGGAGGAACCGGGGCGCGTCGTTCTCGCGCACGTATGCGATCATCGCCTTGGTGCTGCCGGAGAAGTCGGAGGCGCCGACCACCTCGGGGCTGCACTCCGGATGCGCCAGGATCACCACGTCCGGATACTGAGCACGGACCGTTTCGATGTCGGCCACCGTGAACAGCTCGTGGACCTCGCAGCGCCCGTTCCAGCCGATGAGGATCCTCTCGCCCGGCGCACGCTTCACCTCGGGGAAATCGCCGGGACCGGCCAGGACGAACCGCCGGCCCGTTTCCTTGGCGACGTTGCGGGCCAGGTACTCGTCGGGAAGGAAGAGCACCACGTCCGCATCGAGCGACTCGACGATCTTGGCGGCGTTGCCCGAGGTGCAGCAGATGTCGGTCTGCGCCTTCACGTCGGCGTAGGTGTTGATGTAGGTGACCACGGGAACGCCGGGGTAGCGGTCGCGCAGCCTGCGGACGTCCTCACCCGTGATGCTGGCGGCCAGTGAACACCCGGCCTCCAGGGAGGGCAGCAACACCGTGCGATCGGGGTTGATGATCTTGGCCGTCTCGGCCATGAACTTGACGCCACAGAAGACGATCGGGTCCTTGTCGGTCTCGGCCGCCCGCTGACACAGTGCGAAGGAGTCGCCCGTGTAGTCGGGCACGGTCAGGAAGAGCGCCGGGCCCATGTAGTTGTGGCCCAGAATGACCGCCCCCCGCTGCTCTTTCAGTCGGTTGACCTCCACCGCGAGCTCGGCCTTGCGAAGGATCTCCGCGTCGGTGTGCTGCTCGCCGATCAGCGCCTTCAGACGCCGGAAGGTCTCTTCGACGGATCGGGCCTCGATGAGGGCCATGCCGCGCTCCTTTCCCTGCCCCGCGATCAGGAACAGGGTACGGATTGTGCGCCCCCCGGGGGGCCGGTCACAACCCAGAAGATTCTTCTTGAATCGAGTCGGGTCAGGTTGTTCCCCCGACGTCGGGACGGCCGACCGAGAGACCCACGGTGAACAGCATCACAGGAAGGTCGGCCGGTGTCCCGCGGGCAAACGGATGAGACGTTCGGCGGAGGCGGACAGCCATGACACTGAGATCCAGGGCGAGCGTGAGCGAACGCGTAGGATGTTCGTGTTGGTCTGTGGCTGTTCGTGGGAGCGGTGGCGGACCTCGGGCGCGGGGAACGCGCCGCTCCATCCGCCGGCGATTCGGTTGCACCCCCCGCATCCGCACGTAGCGGCTGCTGAGCCGCGCGCCGGCAAAACCCGAGCAGGGTGAGAAACCCGGGATCCCCGGGGGACCGCGTACGCGGCGCGGCCGGAGTGGCGGTTCGCATTCCGGCCTTGAACCCCGCACGCTCCCGATGTTCCCTTGTCGAGTGCGCGAGGCGGCGAATGCCGTCCGGATGGGCTGGGGTCCGCGTCCATGAGCGCGGCCGCGTCTCGAGCGTGGGACGCCCGAACCAGGCGCCGGGAGGAATCCAGGGATGAGCGAACAACCCACCGGTCCCCGCGATCCCGCGAGTGACTACGAGTGCGTCGAACAGGCGCTGGGTGATCGGCTCTGGAGATTGGACCTTCCCGATCTGGCCGCCGAAGAGCGCGCGAGGCTGGAGGGCCATGTTGCAGTCTGCGACGCCTGTCGCCTGAGGCTGGCGGTGCAGGGCCGCGTGGCCGATGGGCTGCGCGGCGAGACGCTCACCCTGGAGCCACAGGGCCGGGGGGTGCGTCTCCGTCAGCTCCTCGAGGTCCTGTCGCCGCGGCGGCGCCCGGCCTGGGCGCGCGCGGCCGCGGCCGGTGGCGTCCTGGCCTGGGCCGGGGCGGTCGCGCTTCTGGTCCTGCCCCCCCGGGCGCCGGACGCCGCCCGCGTGGAGCGCTCGGCCGCCGAGCCGGTGCGCTTCGAGCGGCCGATCGAAGGCGAGGTGCTGGGCGACCGCACCCCCGCGCTGGTCTGGTCCGTCGTCGAGGGTGCGACCGGCTACCGCATTACCCTGCGCGAGATCGACGGCGACTACATCTGGCGCGGACAGAGCGACGCGGCCCGTCTGGAGCTGCCCGAGGAGGCCGCCCTGCCCGAGGGCGGCCGGTTCCGCGCCGCTGTGGAGCCGATCCCCGCCGACCTGGCCCCGCTGGGCGCGTTGAGCGTGTCATTCCGGGTCGCGGATCCGTGGGAGGTGCTGCGCTTCCGCTGGTCGGCCGCCGCGGGGATTCTGACCGTCCTGGCCGCCGCCGGAGGGGTCCTGCTTCTCGTGAGCTTCCTTCTGGGTCGCGCAGCGAGCGCGACGAGACGTGCTTGATTGCGGCAGCCGATCTCCCGGCTCAGGCTTCCGCTCTGGCAACTCCCCCCGACACCGAACTCCGGGGCCGGAACAAGTCTCCATCCTTTACAGTCGCATGCAGTTGCCCCTATGATTAACACATTCGTCCTGGTAATGGGCTCCGGTTCTTGAATCGGCCCGAGTTCACTTGTTCCGTGAGTGCACGAAACGACCTACGCAATCCACCAGCAACCCGAGGAGATGTGTCATGAGAAGACTGCTGTTCGGCTCGGCACTCCTGATGGCGGTTGCGCTCGCCGTGGTGATGATCTCCTGCGAGCGGACCCCGTCCAACCCTGATCTGGCGGCCCCAGACGTCGATACGCGTGGACTCGCCGCCGCCCCCCTAGGACCGTCCCAAGAAGACCTCGAAATGCTGTACAACTCCTTGGACAACTACCCGATCGACGCGGTCGAGATCGATGTGGACCCCGACAACGGGGACACCTACCAATTCAGCTTCCCCACCTGGCCGACCGGCATGGTCTGCGAGCTGCATGTCCCGGGCGTCATCACCAATCTGCCCCCAGGCTGTGAGACCTTGACCATCACCGCGCTCCAGCCCCCTCCGGATCGGACCGAGTGTCCTCCGGCGACCTTCGCGTTCGAGCCCGACGGCGCCACGTTCGACCCGCCCGCGACCATGACGCTCTACTACCCGCACTGGCTCAAGCAGCCCGAGGAGACGGTACCCAAGTTCTGCATCGTCCGCACTGGATCGGAGCCGGAGCTCGACTATCAGATGCGGGACTTCGCCCGTCTCGTTCCGATCACGGACCGGGGCTACATCAAGGTCTCGTTCGCGATTCCGCATTTCTCCCGCTGGTCGCTGCAGGACGGCTATCGGGAGTGCATCGAGCCCTAGTCTTCGGACGTTGCGCCTCGCGCAGGAGCGGGGCCTTCGTCTCGAAAGCAGGAGCGGCGTCTGTCGAGATGGGGAGGCGGAGCGGACGGCTCCCCTCCCCACGCAGATGCTCTAGCTCGGGGTCTGCGGCTCGAGGCCGCCGCCGACGTAGCGGATGAACGCCCAGAAGTAGGGGTGCCGCCACCTCTCGTCGGCGGCCGGCAGCTCCCGCTGCGCCGCGCGCAGCGCCCGGGCCTCGTCCATGCCCGCCAGCCAGTGACGGTAGAAGGCAAGCGCCAGGTCCCGCGAGGCCTCATCATCCACACGCACCGTCGATGCGATCACGCCGCGGGCGCCCGCCTCCATGAACGCGCGGGCGAAATCCATCAGCCCGCTACCCGCCGCGTGCCGCGCCGCGCCTTCGCAGCAGGATAGATACACCAGCTCCGCATCCAGCCCCAGGCCGCGGATCTCGGGAATCGTGACCGGCGCATATCCATCCCGGCCGGCGAGCCGCAGCGCGCCCCGCATCGGCAGCCCCTGATGGACCACGGCGTGCGAGGCGATATGGAGGACGTCGAAGCGCTCCAGCCCCTCCGCGACCAAGGCGGCCCAATCCGCCTGCTCCCCGGCGCGCAGGGTTGCGGCGCCGGGCGGCCACAGTCCGGCGACCTCGCGGGCTTCAGCCTGAGCGTGGCGAAGCCGCGGCGCGCCGGTCCCGTCCTCGGACCCGGTTCCATCGACGCCCACCGCCAGCAACGAGAGCGCGGCGGGCCGGCGGGCCGGGGACGCGGCCTGCACGGGCGGCGACGCCAGTGCCCCCAGGGCCGGCGCCTCCACGATGGGCCCGTGGTCGAGACACCGGAGTGCGATCGTCTCGCCTTCCTCGTTCAAGCAAGACAGACCGCTCCACGGAACCCCGAAGAGCAGATCATCGGGAACGATGCGCAGGAGATCCCCTTGCGACCACACCGCGCACACCGGGCTCAGCAACACCCGGCTGACCTCCGCAAGCGCCTGGGCATCCGGGGATCGCCGGGGCGTGGCCAGGTCGGCCAGGACCGGTCGCAGGAGCTCGCCAAGCTCCTCCCGGGGCGGCAGCTCGTGCAGCGTGACACCCTCGGGGGCGCCGACCCACAAGAACGAGCGCTCCCGGCCGATGAAGTAGGCGGCCAACGGCCCGGCGGCTCGCCCCAGCAGGTCTCGCAACGCCCCTGCCTCGAGCGCCGGCCGGGGGCCCCCCCGGTCGCGCTGAATTGCCCAACGGGCGCGCTCTGACAGAAGCAGGGTGTGCTCGGCGGCGGACCCATCGAGCAAGTGGGGGTGATCATGATAGAGACCCACCAGCGCCTCGGTCAGATCCCGCACCGCGCCCTCGTTGAGCGCGCGCAGCTCGGGGAAGATGGGCGCCTCTCCGTGCGCCTGCAGGATCTCGCCCGCCTCGAGGAGGCGGCGCTCGGCGTCGGACACTCGGCCCCTCGCCGCCAGCGACCGCCCCCACTCGATCCGGAGACGGGCGGTCAGATCGTAGGGCGTGTTCGGCGTGCACGCGGCGAAGGTCTGCTCGAAGTCGGCGAGCGCCGCGTCATGGTCTCCCGCACGGGCATGGGAGATACCCTGGAAGAGGAGCGTGGTCAGACGGGTACGGAACCGGCCGCCGAAGGCCCGGTCGGCATCAACGCGTTTGAAGAGCCGGTGGGCTTCCTCGAAGCGGCCTTGCTCCAGGAAGAGACGCCCCATCTGGAACAAGCTCTGGGCGCGCTGTTCGGCGTTGCAGGTTTCCTCGGCCAGCTCCGAGCAGCGCTCGAACTCCCGGTAGGCGGTCGACAGGTCACCCCGCTGCAGCGCCAGCTCGCCCGCACAACGGTGGAGCTCCCATTCCTTGTCGCCGCCCGGCCGAGCCGCCGAGGTCGCCGCGGCGCGCGCTAGCGCGTCGGCCGCGCGGCGAACCTCGCCGTGCGCCTTCAGAAAGTCGGCGGTGGCGATCTCGTAGTCGGCCTTGAGGTTCTCGTCGGGGCGCCAATCGTGGAGCGTTCGTTCCAGCTCGGCCAGCCGGTCGATCGACCGATAGGCCAGCGCGGGCGTGCCCATCTCCAATCCCTGCTTCACCAGGATCAGATGCAGCCTGGCCTCGTCGATCCCGGGCGTGCCCGGCCGGGCCAGCGCGCGGGCCTCGGCCAGCAACGCCTCGGCCTTCTCGTAGTCGCCGAGCTGGCAGTACAGCTCCGCTTCGAGGATCGGCAGCCGAAGCCGATTGCCCGGATTCGGATAGGCTTCCACCCACCGGCGCGCCTCCCGGTGATAGACCAGACACGAGTCCAGGTTCCCCAGCAGCCGATGGTCGTCGGCGATGTTCATCAGACCGCGGGGCACGTTGAGCGAATCGCGCGCCTGCAGGCTGCGGCGCAAGCTCTGGCGATCGAAGAAAAGCGCGCGCTCCGCCATGCCGCGCTCGCTGCACAGCGCCGCCGCGCGCGCCATGCTGTCGGCATGCAGCCAGGGGAAGTCGTGCTCCTGGCTTTCCCGCCCGCACGCGGCCAGCAGGTCGAGAGCCGGCTCGTACTCCCTTCGTGCCGTCAGCACCGACGCCAGACGAACCTTGTTGCGTATCTCCCAGCGACGGTTCCCCCGCTTGACGGCCATATCCAGCGCGGCCGTGATCGCGTGGAGCCCGTCGTCGAGCCTGTCCTCGCGCACGAGGAACTTGGCGATGTCGTACCAGAGCAACATCTCCAGGCCGGCGCCGGCCAGGCGCCGGGCCCCCGAGGTCATCGACAACAGCAGGCGCACTGCATCCAGGCTGCCACCGTTGTCGCTCAGGGTGCGGGCCACCTTCAGACCGATCACGATCTGCTGCAGGGTGTCGGCCGGCGCCGCCGTCCGCCACGCCTGGAGCAGCCGCCCTCCCTGCGCGCCGTAGTCGGACCCTGGGCGACCGCGCGCGAAGACACCGAGGGCGGTCGTCGTGTCGCCCAGGAGCGGATGAGCGAGCATCGCCGCGAAATCGTCGGTCCGGCCCAGGAGGTTCTCGTAGCGGCCGGCCAGCTCGACCCAGAGTGCATTGGCGGGATCGGCCTCCCAGCGGCGGTAGAGCTCATCGCCGGCCGCTTCACGGCTCTCCGGCCGTTGGATCCGAAGCACCAGGTCGTGAAACGCGGCCACGTCGTCCGCCGCGGGAGTCGCAGGGTCCGCAACGCTCAGCGAGGTTCGGGCGGCTTCGAGATAAGGCCGCAGATCGTCTGAAAGAGGGACCCCCTCCACGTCGTACGAAGGAGCGGGGGCCGGAGCGTGCTCGAGGGCGCATCCGGCGCTGAGAGCGGCCGCAAGCGCGAGGGCACAGAGAAGATCGAGGACGCGGAGGGCACCCAGGCTTGGCCAGGATCCAGAACCGACCGCTCCACGGCCCCGGGGGCGAGGCCCCTGCGCCTTCGGCACCTGTCCGGTGTACCCATTCGTGGCCGCCATCCTTCCTCCTTGCCTGGACATGCTTCCGCCACCTCCCTAGAATGCCCCTTGCGGAGGATCCCCCGGCGACCAGCGCCGGCGAGCGCCTCGGCGCGACGCACACGGGCCCATTCGAGCAAAGCCTATTCGCCACGCCGCCTATGACGCAACCACCGGCTCATCGTGGTCCGGGTGGACACCATCTGCCCGACCTCATTGCAGCGCTGCTCGAGGGACGCGAGTCGGCCGCCGAGGCGTTGTACCACGAACTGACCGGGCCCGTGCGGGATTCGGCCGCGCGCTTCTTCGTCCCCGACAGCGCGGACATCGACGACGTGGTGCAAGAGACGATCCTGGCGACCTTCGACTATCTCAAACGCAAGGGCGGCTTTCAGGGCGACCTGATCGCCTTCGCCGTGACCGTCGCGCGCAACCGCTGCCGGAACATCGTCAACCAGCGCGCCCGCCGCCCGCACGTTCCCCTGGAGCCGCTCAGCGAATGGATCGCAAACCCGCAGCGCAGTCCTCTGGACCTGCTGACGGAACGCGAGGCGATGACTGCGCTGCAGGCGGGATTGAACGCACTGGGCCGCGTCTGCCGACTCGTGCTGCGCGCGTTCTACATCGAAGGGCGCCCGATGGAAGAGATTCGCCGGGAGCTCGGGCTGAAGACGGTCCAGGGCGTCTACTACCGCCGCGCTGTTTGCCTGGAGCGGCTGGCGCGCCTGGTGGCTCCCCGACTCGGCGGGCCCTGATCGGTCGCCCGTCTCCGCGTGCGGCCCGTTTGGGCTCAGAAGAGCGCCAGGGTGGCGGGCAGGTAGCGCGAGAAGTCCCCGTAGCGTGCATCGGCCATGAAGAGCAGCACCTCTTCATTGCGCATGCCGGCGGCCAGCAGCCGGCGGTAGAGCTCCACGTTGTCCGTCGGGCAGAAGAGCTGTGCCCGCGGCTGCTTGACGTTCCGCCCGAAGGGCTGCTCGACGGCCAGACGCAACGACGCGAAGATCACGTCCAGCAGATCGCGCGGCGCGAGGCCGCCGGCTGGGCCGATCTCTCCGATCGTGTTGATCATGCTGTAGCCGATGCGCCGGCCCCGTCGCCGGAAAACGTAGATGCGGTGATCCGCGCTGCGCGACCAGTAGGTCCATTCGGGCGGACGGCGATAGCCGCGGATGCGCTGCTCCAGATCGTGGATCCAGCGCAGGTCGCCCGGCCGCAGCCCTTCTTGCACGATCAGGCCGCTCTCCGGCGGCAGCGTCAACCGCTCGGCGGGCGCTCGCATCATGTGAATCACATCGCGCGGGGTCATGCCGAGCCGGCCGTAAAAGCTCACCGCCTGCAAGCTGTATCCGAACGTGCAGAGCCCGTGGGTCACGCCCCGACCCTCGCGCCAGATCCTCTCCACCAGTTTGCGCCCGATGCCGTCGCCCTGGTACCTGGGGTGCACGAAGAGCCAGGCCAGATACCACTGGCGGCCGCGGTTGACGGCGCCGGCGAATCCCACCAAACGCTTCCCGTGCCAGGCGCAGTAGAACGACTCCGGCTCCCGGCGCAGGAGCGAGATGAACATCGGCGGTGCCTGCCGCGGTCGCCGCAGCGGCAGCGGCGTCTTTCCGGCGCGGCGGCGCACGTCATTGAAGCTGACCATGATCAGCCGCACGCAGGGCAGCAGGTCCTTCCGGCGACAGCGTCGGTAGCGAATCAGCGTGCGCCTCATGCTCGGCTCTCCGTCTACTCGTTGCGATAGGCGCGTCGGCTGCGGTCGGGCGCCGGTCCGAAGTCGGGCTTATCCGGCGGATGCTCGCGGTGCAAGCGCATGACCTCCTCAATGGCCCGATCGAGCTGCGCGTCGATGCCTCGCGCCAGGTCCTGGGGCAGGTTCTCCACCTCGATATCCGGGTCCACCCCGTGGCCCTCCAGACCCCAGCCCACCCGGTCGTCCCACCAGGCGAACTCCGGATGGGTCACCACCCCGCCGTCGACCAGATGCTTGTTCACGCGGATACCATTGACGCCGCCCCAGGAACGCGTTCCGATCACGGGCGCCAAACCGGCGAGCTGGACCGCCTGGGGGAAGATGTCGCCGTCGGATCCGGCGTGCTCGTTGACCACGACCACGAAGGGGCCGTTGAGGACGCGGGCCGGATAGGGATCGGTGTTGCCGTAGCGCTGCCGGTCCCAGCTCAGCACCTCGCGCTGAAAGCACTGCAGGATGAGCTGCGAGACCCAGCCGCCGCCGTTGTAGCGCACATCGACCACCATTCCCTCTTTCGTGAGCTGCGGGTAGAACCAGGAGTTGAAGGCCACCAGCCCGCGCGAGCCCATGTCGGGAATGTGCACGTAGCCGATCTTCCCGCCGGTCTTCTCCGCCACGTACTCGCGGTTGCGCCGCACCCAGTCGACGTAGATCAACCGGTGCTCGTTGGACAGCGGCTTGACGACCACGTGCCGCGCCCCCTGGGGGTCGGGCCGGTCGTTGACCGTCAGCATCACCGGCTTGCCCGCCAGGTTCTCGAGACTGGCCTCGAAGGGCAGCTCGGCGGCGAACGGCCTCTGGTTCACGGCGAGGATGTAGTCGCCCGCGGAGACATCGACCCCCGGCTCGAGCAGGGGTGAACGCACGCGATCGATCGCGTCCCCGCGGTAGATGCGCACCACCCGGAAGGCGTCGCCCTCGCGCTCGAGCTCGGCCCCCAGCAAGCCGGTCGACCGCCCGGGGACCTTGCGGCCGTCGTCGCCGCCCCACACGTAGGTGTGCGACGTCGACAGCTCGCCGATCATCTCCGCCAACAGGTCGCCGAGCTCGTCGCGCGTGGCGATGCGGGGCAGCAGCTCGGCGTACTGGTCGCGGATCCGCGGCCAGTCGAGTCCATGGAGGCTCTCGTCCCAGTAGAAGTCGCGTAGCTGCCGCCAGGCCTCGTAGTAGATCTGTTCCCACTCCTCGCGCGGATCGAGCTCGATCACGAGGCCGTCGAGGGACACCGCCGCCTCGGAGAGATCGTCGCCGGGCGCAGATCCCGCTTCCACGACGAACAGCTTGCCCGGCCCCTTCGCGATCATCACCTTGCCGGCTTTCGGCTGCAGGTGGAATCCGCCGACACCCTTCACGAAGGTCTCGGCCTCCTCGTCCTCCAGATCGAAGGTCATCAGGGTCGCCCGGGGTCCGGGACTCTCGTCCTCCTCGTTCATGCCGCGCATCGGGTAATCGAGGTAGAAGAGCTTCTTCGCGCTCGCCTGAAGGCGCTGGTAGTTCCCGGCTTGCACCGGAAGCTCGATCAGTCGGTCGGCCAGGCCGTCGAACTCGATCTCCACCGGCTCCACATCGTCTTCGTCTTCGTCTTCGCCATCGGCTGCATCCGCGTCTTGGCCCTCGTCGCCGTCATCACCCTCGACGCCATCGGCCTCGTCCCCGCTAGCCTGGTCTTTGGCGTCCTTCTCCTCGTCCTCATCGCCGGAGGGCGGCAAGCCCTCGTCCTCGAGAAACGGGTTCTCGACATCCGAGCGCAGCAGCAGCATGTAGGGCCGGGCCATGGGGCCCAGCATGGCCGCGTAGTCATAGCCGCTGAACATCGGGTTGATCGTGCGGTCGCTGAGGAAGTAGAGGTAGCGCCCCTGAGGGTCCCACGACGGCGACCAGTCGTTGGTGGTCGGGCCGGTCACGCGATGGGTCGTGTCCTGCTCGACGTCGTAGATCATGATCGACGTGAGATCGCCTTCGGTGTGCTTTGTGTAGGCCAGCCAGCGCCCGTCGGGGCTCCAGGTGTATTCGGAGATCTCCCAGAAGTCGGACCGATCCGCGGTTCGGCGCTCTATGCCTTCGGCGGCAACGACGTAGAGCCTGTAGGTCATGTCGGCGTAGGCGATCCAACGCCCGTCGGGCGACCAGGCGGGCGGGAAGTACCAGCCCCGGTCGGTCGGCTTCTTGACCTCCTCAACCTCGCCGCGACCCCAGGCATCGGCGGTCACGATCGCCTCCTCCCGGCTGGCGTCGGTGATGTAGACGACCCGCTCGCCCTCGGGCCCGAAGTCGACCCCCCGCTCGCGCGCGCCGCTGCCGCGCGTGATCGGCAGCGTGACCCCCTCCTCAACCGGCACCGAGAAGATCTCGCCGCGCGCCACCACCGCCAACCTCTCGCCGTCCGGTGATAGACGGGCGCGGGTGACGTAGCGCTCGGGATCGGGGTAGCGGCGGCGGGTCAGGACGCGCTCGCTGGGCAGCTCGATCGGCAGGGCGCGCGTGCTGCCGTCGGCCGGATCGAACCGGTGGATCTGCCCGGCCAGGCTGTAGACGATCGCGCCCCCGGGCCCCATCGCGGGCGACCGGATGTCCCAGCGCTCCTCCCGGGTGTGCCGGGTGCGGTTGGACCCGTCCGGAAGCATCGACCAGATGTTGACCGTGCCGCCCTGGTCGGCGACGAAGTAGACGCGCCCGGCGTGCCACATCGGAAAGAGGTCGGGCCCGTCGAAGTCGGTGACCTCGCGGTAGTCGGCCCGGTCGGGATGGCCGACCCAGATCTCGGGCGCGGTGCCGCCCCGGTAGCGCTTCCACGTGCCGCCGCCCCAGGTGCGCGTGAAGGCCCAGCGGCCACGCTCCGCGTCGATGTCGAGATAGTTCGCGCGTCCGAGGGAAAGCTCGACCACCGCGCCCCCTTCGGCGGGCACGGTGTAGAGGTGCTCGGCGTAGTGAGGATCGCGGCGCGAGCTGGAGAAGATGATCTTCGAGCCGTCGGGCGTCCAGCCCACCACCCGGTCGGAGAAGGGATGCCAGGTGAGCCGGCGCGGCTCTCCCCCGGTGACCGGCACCACGTAGACGTCGTTGTTGCCGTCGTAGTGACCGGTGAAGGCGATCCAGCGGCCGTCGGGCGAGAAGCGCGGCCGGCGCTCGGTCCCGGAGTGCGAGGTGAGGCGTCCGACTCCGTGGCCGTCGGTCGCCGCCGTCCACAGGTCCCCTTCGGCGGAGAAAACCACCAGGTCCTCGTGGATGTCGGGTTCCGACAAATACCCGGGCTCCGCCTGCCCAACGGACACGCCGCCCGCGCCCAGAACCCACGCGAGCAGACCCCACCGCAGGGGCCGCCGCCACGAACGACGACCGTTGCCGTTGCTCTTCATCGCGCTCCTCCCACCTGCCGGCGACCGGCTCTTGCTCGGCCGATGTCATGCTGTACGTTCGGCGACCCCTCAGGTTCGCGCGGCGCGCAGCTGTGACCCCGGTCCGCCCGGGCGCGAGTATTGTCACGGAGGGTGCGATCCCGAACGACAAGCCCCTGAAAGTACCTTGCGCCCGCAACGCTTCGCCAGCCATTATTCCTCATGCTGCGGATCGACGGGCTCACCAAGTGCTACCGAACGGGCCAACAGGAAATCCGCGCCCTGGACGATGTGAGCCTGCGCGTGCGCGCGGGAGAGTTCCTGCGCATCGTCGGTTCTTCGGGGTCGGGCAAATCCACGCTGCTAAACCTGATCGCCGGCTTGGACACCCCCACGGACGGCCGCATCGAAACACCCGACGGCGTCCTGTCCGAGATGACCCCCAAGCAGTTGGCCGCCTACCGATCGCGCCGGGTCGGCATGGTGTTTCAGTCCTTCAATCTGATCCCCCACCGCACCGCGCTTCAGAACGTCGAGCTCGCGCTGCTCTTCCACGGCCTTCCCCGCGCCGAGCGGCTCGAGAAGGCCTCCTCCGTGCTGGCCCGCCTGGGCCTGGCCGATCGCGCGGATCATCGTCCGGCGGACATGTCGGGCGGCGAGCAACAGCGCGTCGCGCTGGCCAGGGCGCTCGTCAAGGAGCCCAGCCTGCTGTTGGCGGATGAGCCGACCGGCAACCTGGATCGCGACACCTCAGCGTCGATCGCCCGCTTGCTGGGCGAGTTGAACCAGCGCGGGTTGACGGTCCTGTTGGTCACGCACGACCTGTCGCTCTCGGCGCGGGAAGCGCATCGCACGCTGCGCATGGACTACGGCCGCATCGTCTCGGGCGGTGACGCACCCGAGCCACGAGACGGGGGCGGGTCGTGATCCTGCGCGAGTTCATCACGATCGCCGCGGGCAACCTCTGGCGCCTGAAGCTGCGCACCGCGCTGACCATCTCGGGGGTGATGATCGGGATCGGCGCGCTGACGACCCTGCTCTCGTACGCGGTGGGTGTACAGCACAACGTGGCGGCGCAGTTCCGGGAGATCGGTCTGCTGCACACGCTGCATATCATGCCGCCGGGCGAAGAGGATCGGGAGGACGGCCGCGGCGGCCCCCACGGGCAGGCGAACGGCGACCACGCCGGGGATGCGGGCGCCGACAGCACGGCCTCCGGCGGATCGACGGCCGACAGCTCGGCCTCCCCCGCCGCCGGGGCCGAAAGCACGGACGCGACGTCCCCCGGTGAGGTTGTGCTCGACGATCGGATGTTGACGCACGTGGAGGCCATCGAGGGCGTCACGTTCGTCTATCCGCAGGACACCTTCGACGCGCGTCTGACGTGGCGTGATCAAGAGCGAACCATCACCGCCCAGGTGTTGCCGGCGGAGTTCGTCGCGCGGCGCAATCTGGGCCAGATGCTGGCCGGACGGTTCTTCGACTCCGATTCGGTCGCGGAGGTCGTGCTCAGCCGCCGCTTGGTCGAGCGTCTCGAGGCGGATCCCGATTCGATCCTGGGCGACACGTTGCGGCTGAAAGTAGCGGGCAGGGCTCAGCTCGGGCGCGAGTTCCTGAAGGCCAATCTGCGTCAGATGAACCTACCCGAGGCCGCGGTCGACCTGGCGGAACGCTTCGCCGACGCGTTCGCTCAATGGATGGGACCGTCGGAGCTCGCGCTGCGGGTCTGCGGGGTGGCCGAGATCGAATGGGGCTTCGGCTTCCGGCTCCACGACGTGCTGCTTCCGCCCGGTCCTGCCGAGGGCGTGGATCGCTTCGGGTTCGGGGACCCGATCGAACTGCTGTCGCGGCTGCAGTCGCCCGGCGCGGAAGGCTACCCGCTGGCGGTGGCGACGTTGGATCCGCGGGCCGACCGGCAGGCGGTCACCGACAGCGTCGAAGCCCTGGGCCTGCGGCCCATCAGCTTTCTCCCGCGCCTGGAGGAAATACGCCGCTTCTTCCTCATCTTCGATCTGGTGGTGGGCCTGATCGGCATGATCGCCCTGCTCGTGGCCAGCCTGGGCATCGTCAACACGATGGTCATGTCGATCACCGAGCGCACGCGGGAAATCGGCATCCTGAAGTCGCTGGGCGCCGAGGAGCGTCAGGTGCGGGGGTTGTTCCTCGTCGAGGCGGGCCTGATCGGCCTGATCGGCTCGAGCCTTGGTCTGCTGGTGGGCTGGGGCGCTTCCCGGTTGCTCTCGTTCATCGCCAAGCGCGTCATGATCTCGCAAGGCGTGCCCGAGATGGAGTTCTTCCGCATGCCCGTCTATCTGGCGTTGGGCGCGATCGCCTTCGGCGTGGCCATCAGCCTGTTGGCGGGCGTCTACCCGGCCTCCCGCGCCGCCCGCACCGATCCGGTGCAGGCCTTGCGCCACGACTGATTTCCCAGCGACCACGTCCCCACCCCGCGATCCGACGGCCACCTGCACGGACCCTGGCCGAAGGCGCGCCGCGACGGCGCGGGCATTTCTGGCCGCGGAAGACGGCCCGATGTATGCTGGGTCTCGGACCAGCGCCAGACGGGTAAACAGGGAGGTTGCGCGATGAAGCTGCTCATTCTGGGTGGAACCGTCTTCCTCGGGCGTCACATCGTCGAGGCCGCTCTGGCTGCCGAGCACGAGGTCACGATCTTCCACCGCGGGCGCCACAACGCCCGGTTGTTTCCCGAGACGGAGAAGCTCCACGGGGACCGTGACGGCGGGCTCGAGGTCCTGCGGGGCCACACGTGGGATGCAGTGATCGACACCTGCGGCTACCTGCCGCGCATCGTGCGCGGCTCGGCCCGACTGCTTGCGGATGCGGTGGAGCACTACACCTTCATCTCGAGCATCTCCGTCTACGCGGATCTCGGCCGCGCGGGCTTGGATGAATCGGCGCCCACCGGCCGCTTGGACGATCCCGCCGCCGAGGAGATCACCGGCGAAACGTACGGTCCCCTGAAGGCGCTGTGCGAGGAAGCCGTGCGCGAGGTCTACGGCGACCGCTGCCTGTGCATCCGCCCGGGATTGATCGTCGGTCCCCACGACCCGACCGACCGCTTCACCTACTGGCCGCACCGCGTGGCCCGCGGAGACCGGGTGTTGGCGCCCGGGCGTCCCGAGCGCGAGATCCAGTTCATCGATGTGCGGGATCTGGCCGACTGGATCCTGCGGATGGTGGAGCAAAAGCGCAGCGGTGTGTTCAACGCCACCGGACCCGCCAATCCGCTGACCATGCTCGCCTTCATGGAGGCCTGCCGCTCGGTGAGCGGAGGCGGGGCCGAGTTCATCTGGCTGGACGACGCGTTCCTGGTGGAGCACGGGGTGCAGCCCTATACGGAGGCTCCGCTCTGGATCCCTGAGGATCACGACACGGTCGACTGCGGGCGCGCGATCGCCGCGGGCCTCGTCTTCCGCCTGCTGGAGGAGACCATTCAGGACACACTGGCGTGGGACGCGGCCCGCCCGGCCGGCACGCGCCTGCGCTCCGGCTTGGCGCCCGAGCGGGAGGCCCGGTTGCTGAGCGCATGGTCGGCGGCCTGCCGCTGAGAGGGCATCGGGCGGCGCTTCTCTCGACGCGAGGCGGACGAAAAAACGGCTCAATCCGGATTCTGCAACGCGATTTGAGAGAGGAAGTTGAACGGTCATAG
>CAZPGB010000038.1:0-59119 GCA_964585945.1 uncultured bacterium
CCGAAAACGTCGGCGCTCAGCCTCCGCATCGGGTGCATTCGACGGCGGTTTCCAAGAGCACCGCAGAGAGCGCCATGTAGAGCTCCTGGCCCGACTCGTACCAGGAGCCCTCCAGCGGAATCTCGTACGTGTAGCTGCTCAGCCGATCATGCCGCGTGCGGAACATCAGGTCCGAGACACGCGGACGGATGGGACGCGGGAACTTATCGAGGCTGGTCGCGACCGCCAGGCGCGTTTGCATGAGCACCCAGCCGTCGCTCGGCTCGATCGTGACGTAGAGGGTGGTCTCGTCGTTGCAGACGCGGATGCTGCCCATCGGCCGCCCACGACCGACGAGAAGCGGCACGACCACGGGCTCGCCGCACGGCTCATCGCCGGGATCGGGCAACACGACCTGGGGACCGTTGCCGGCCAGGACCGCCGGCTCCGCATCGGACTGCACCGTGTCCTCCCAGGGATTGAGGGACTCCGAGCAGCCGGCCAGCACCCCGCACAGCCCCAGACAGAGCGCCGCTGCTGTCGCTGGAAGATGCCATGACTTGCCCATGGTTCTGCTCCTTTCCAACGCCCCGGGCGCTTCGTGAGCGCGGAACTTGGCGTCCCTGCGTCGAATCGTCCCGGCCCGCGGAAGGCCTGGAGCAGCCCATTCGTGGGCGCGCACGCCGCCAACGGCGGCCTGCAGATGGGCTCGAAGGTTTTCGCTTCCCGGTAGAGGCGGCAGAGAGCGTGCCGTGGATCTCCTTCAGCCTGGCATTCGTCTTGCCCGCAGAATGGCTGGAACGAGCACACCGCGCTGCCACCGGAAGGATCCGGCAAAGGGGGGAAATCCAAGGAGTTCGACCACACCAAGCCCGGCGGTCCACACCGGGTCCTCGCATGTCCAGACGCCGGGAGCATCCCGGCGCCGGTCCGGGACGACCCCCTGGGTGCGTTCCGCGGGGGAAATCACATCTCATTCTGCACGATCAATCGTGCAGGATCCTCGCCGTCGTCCCGGCCCTCCGGATTGCCCCAACCGCGATTCTGTTGTATCTAAGCGACTGTAACGAGCGTCAACCTTTTGGAAACAGCCCCGCTTGCGGGGCCCGATCCCGTCATCGCCGCACGAGGCACCGTTGCGTGCGGTCGTCCCCTGCCCGCCATGCGTGCGATGACCCCATCACCTCAGGAGGAGGACGGTGCTCATGAGATCCCCCCAACTCTCTGCACTTCGAATCGCCCTTGCCCTGGCCTTGTTCGCCCTGCCGACGGTACTCGGCGACGCGGCCGCCGAAACGATCCGCGTGGCCCAGCCCCCGGGCGAGACCGGTCTCGCCTTGCGGGCACAGGACCGGGCGGGGGTCGCGATCCACTTCGGCCTGAACACGTTCGACCTCAACCCGGTGGAGGTCGAAGGCTCGGTTGCGCAGGCCGTGTCGATGCCCGGGGTCTTCCTGCCCAACGACGCGGGCGCGCCCGACCTGCCCGGGCTGGGACGCTACGTCGCGATCCCCCACGGCGCGACCGCACGGGTGACGATCCTCAACGCGCGGACCGAGCGGATCGAGGGCGTGGAGATCGCTCCCGCCCCGGTGATCCCGCTCGAGAACGACGATGGGCCGCTGGTCTACGAGAAGGACCTCTCCATCTACGAGCGCGACACCTTCTACCCGGCCAAACCCGTGCGCGTCTCCGATCCGATGACGATGCGCGGGGTGGATGTCGTGATCGTGGGCGTCACGCCCTTCCAGTACAATCCGATCACAAAGGAACTGCTGATCTACACGGAGCTCGAGCTGCGGGTCGACTTCGTCGGGGGCAACGGGCTCTTCGGGGAGACGAGGCTGCGCAGCCGCTTCTGGGAGCCGATCCTGCGCGCGCAGCTCCTCAACTACGAGACCCTCCCGGCCGTGGAGCTCGACGGCCCGCGCGACGGCAGCCGCTACGGCTACGAGTACGTCATCATCACGCCCACCGACCCGGGCTTCGTGGCCTGGGGCGACTCGCTGAAGCTCTGGCGCAATCTGCAGGGCATCTCCACGGAGGTCTTCACGACGGCCGAAACGGGCACCAGCGCCTCGTCCATCGAGAGCTGGCTCAACAACGCCTACACGACCTGGGCCCAACCGCCGGCGGCCTTCCTCATTCTCGGCGACTACCCGAGCTCGGGCGACGGCGGACGCGACATCGCGATCACGGCGCCGGTTTGGAGCGGGTACTGCGTCTCGGACAACATCTACGCCGACGTCGACGGCGATGATCTGCCCGACATGGCCCACGGCCGCATCTGCGCGCGCGACGCCACCGAGCTGGGCCACATGATCACCAAGATGCTCGACTACGAGCGCCAGCCCTACACCGACGCCGGCTTCTACGACCATCCGGTGATCGCGGGCGGCTGGCAGACCGAGCGCTGGTTCATCCTCTGCACCGAGGTCTGCTACGGCCACCAGGCCAACGTCCTCGGCAAGCACCCCGTGCGTGAGTACGCGATCTACTCGGGCACGCCGGGCAGCGTCTGGTCGACGGCCACCAACACCAGCACGGTCGTCAACTACTTCGGGCCGAACGGTCTGGGTTACATACCATCGACACCGGAGCACCTGACCGACTGGGGCAGCAATGCGACGCGCGTCAACAACGACCTGAACGCCGGCGCCTACATGATGCTGCACCGCGATCACGGCTACGAGTACGGCTGGGGCGAGCCCGACTACGACAAGTATGATCTCGACGGGCTCAGCAACCCCATGTACCCCTTTATCTTCAGCATCAACTGCCTGACGGGTCGCTACGACTATGGGGCCGAGACCTTCACCGAGAAGTTCCACCGCATGAACTACGGCGCCATCGGGCTGGTGGCCGCCTCGGAGGTCTCCTACTCGTTCGTCAACGACACCTTCGTCTGGGGGATGTTCGATGGGCTCTGGGAAGGCTTCATGCCCGACTACGGCCCCTATCCGCACGGACCCGATCCGCTGCGCACCTGCTTCGGCATGTGCTACGGCAAGTACTTCCTGGAGGCCAGCAACTGGCCCTACAACACCAGCAGCAAGACGGTGACCTATCACCTCTTCCACCACCACGGCGACGCCTACCTGCGGATGTATTCGGAGGTGCCCTATGCGCTGAGCGTCACCCATGACACCGAGCTGTGCATCGATGCCGGGACCTTCGGCATCCAGGCGAACGCGGGCGCGCTGATCGCGCTCACCGTCGATGGTGCCATCATCGGCGTGGCCGAGGCCACCGGGGCCTGGCAGGATGTCCCGGTCACCCCGCAGTCCGAGACCGGCACGTTGCGCATCACGGTGACGGCGCCCAACGCTTACCGTTACGACCAGTCCGTGCCCATCTCGACCTGCGGCTCCACGCTGACGGCCGACTTCGCGGGTGATCCCACCTCCGGCTGCGCGCCGCTGACGGTGGCGTTCACCGACTTCAGCACCGGCGGTGACATCACGTCCTGGGATTGGGACTTCGGCGATGGGGGCACGTCGACCGCGCAGAATCCGGCGCACGAGTACCTCGCCGCGGGCACCTACACCGTGAGCCTGACGGTGAGCGGCCCGGCGGGCACGGATACCGAGACCAAGACGAACTACATCTCTGTCTCGGCCGCACCCACGGCCGACTTCTCCGGCTCGCCGACCTCCGGCAGCGAACCGCTCACCGTGCAGTTCACCGATCTCTCGACGGGCCAGCCCACCACGTGGAGTTGGGACTTCGGCGACGGCGGGACATCGTCCGAGCAGAACCCATCTCACACCTACCCGGCGGGGGACTACACCGTGGCGCTCACGGTAACCAATGGGTGTGGCAGCGATGTGGAGACCAAGACCGGCTACATCCACGTCGAGGCGCCGCCGCCGGTGGCGCTGGCGCTCTCCGACATCCCTGTGGCGGGCACGGTCAGCGGCAGCTACCTCGACACCCACGTGAGCGACAACACGCGCGAGGTGATCACCGAGGTCTCCTCGCAGACCCACCCGCGCAAGTGGTACAGCACGCTGGAGCACCGCTGGGACTTCAACGTCCAGGCCGGCACCAGCATCACGTTCCACCTGGAGGCATACCGGCCGGCCAACAGCGACGGTGACGACTTCACCTTCGAGTACTCGACCGACGGAAACGCTTTCACACCGCTGGTAACGGTCGCCAGCTCCACCGAGCAGAGCTACAGCGCCGCTCTTCCCGATTACATCAGCGGCACGGTCTACGTTCGCGTGGTGGACACCGATCACTCGCGCGACCATCAGTCGCTGGACAGCATCTACATCGACTACATGGACATCGAGTCGATCAGCGGACCGGTGCCCCCAATCGCCGACTTCGAGGGTGTTCCCACGTCCGGCTATGCACCGCTGATCGTCCAGTTCACGGACCTCTCCAGTGGTGCACCCACCGCGTGGAGCTGGGACTTCGGGGACGGCGGGACGTCGGCGGTATCCGATCCCAGCTACCAGTACGACCTGCCGGGCACCTACACCGTGAGCCTGACGGTCACCAACGAGCACGGAAGCGACACCGAGACCAAGACCGGCTACATTGTCGTGACCGAGATGGGCTCGGGCGAGCTGCACGTGCAGGACATGACAGTGGAGCGCAAGATCGCCGGAATCAACGCCAGTGGTCTGTGCACGGTCCTGATCTACGACGAAGCCGACCAGCCGGTGAGCGGGGCTGTCGTCGACCTCACCTACACGGGCCCCAACAACGGCTCACTGAGTGGAACGACCGGCACGGACGGCCGGGTGACCGTCGAAACCTCGAAGTCAAGAAACCCCGTCGGTGAATGGTGCTTCGAGGTCACCAACGTCACGCTGACCGGTTACAGCTACAATCCGCTGGCCAATCTGGTCACGATCGCCTGCGAGAGCGGTCCGGTCTCCGATCCGGCCGGGCTGGAGGTCGTGCAACTCTCGCTCTCGGGCCCGGTCGGTGCCCGGCCGGCTCGGGGTCTCCACGCCGTCTCCTTCTCGCTGGCGGAGCCGGGCCTCGTCGAGTTGGCCATCTACAGCGTGACCGGCCGCAAGGTCGCCACCCTGGCCGACGGCTGGCGCGCGGCGGGCGCCCACACGGTGTCCTTCGATGCATCGCATCTGGGCGCCGGCGTCTACTTCTGCCGGCTCCAGACCGCCGACCGGCGGGAGGTGCGCAAGGTGATGTTGATTCGCTAGATTCGGTGACGGTGAGGAATGAGGAACGGTCGGGGCGGATCCCACGCTGGATCCGCCCCGACCGATCCACGGCTACAGTGGCGGTGCTCAGCGCACCATCAGCAAAGAGCGCGTGATCGTCGCCCCTCTGGATTCCAGGAGGCAGTAGTAATGCCCCGCCGGCACCGGCCGCCCGTGGCAATCCCTGCCTCCCCACGTGACCGTGTGCCGACCCGGGGCTCGCTGGCCGTTCACAACCGTGAAGACTTCTCTGCCAACGGGGTCAAGTACCCGCAGGCGCACGTGACCGGTCCGCCCCACCTCGTAGGTGAGTTCCACCCGACCGCGCATCAGGGTCGGACCCGCCAGATCGAGCGCCCGCGCTGCCGCCACCGGCCCACTGGAAGCGGGGTTGGTCAAGGCCACGTCGAGATGCACCGACGTCTCGGGAGGCACGACGACATCCGCCACGACCCGTGGTTCGTAGCCCTCGGCTTCAACGCGCACGTCATAGATGCCGGGAGGCAGAAAGGCGTGATAACGTCCGTAGGGGCGGCCACTGCCCAAGGTCTCCCCGTGCTCAAAGCCCACCCCTTCCAGCTCGATCCTCGCCTCGAGCGGCGCTCCCGTGGCCCCGTCGGTGACATGCCCCCAGAGCGGAATCTCGCGTGACAGCATCCAGGCCACGGCGGACCAGACCGCCTCGGCCTCCTGCAAGGCGCTGCTATAGCTAGGTTGATTGGTGGTGTGTGTCTCGATGAGTAGGGCGAGGCATCCCGTCGAGGCCATCTGCCACTGGTAGTGCTCCCCATCCGCGTGGGGCCCCCGATGCGCGCCGCCGTAACCGGCGGCGTAGGACAGGGCCTCGGCCTCGGCGCCGAGAAAATCGTCGAAGGGATGCGACCAGCAATCATAACCGTAGACGACTTCCTGCCCGCAGGAGTGGAGATCGAGGATGCGGTCGAACCGCTGATCCTCGCTCCAGACCAGCATGGTCTGCGTCTCGGTCTCCGACGCGGGCGCCGGACCCTTGTATTGCCAGGACGTCGGGTCCGAGCTGCCCGAGCAGGCATTGGACCAACCGAAAGGGTAGTTCCGGTTCAGGTCGATGCCGATGCCTCCCGGCACGACGCGCCGGTTCTTGTGCCATTGGTTGTCGACGTAGAACACGTGATCGTATCCGTCCGGGTTCCAGAGCGGGGCGATCCAGATTTCGTTCTCATCGACCCACCCCGTGACAACGGGCTCGATCCCGTAGCGCCGGATGAGCTTCTCTGCGGCCACGAGCGCGATGACCGGTGTGACGATCTCGTTCGGATGATGACCGCCCACGATGAGGATTGCGGGCTCATCCTCCTCGGTCGCCACGCGGTCGGAAATCTTCAGAGCCCATAGCGGCCTGTGCTCAAAGGTGTGCGGAAGATCGTAGGTGGCGGTCAGGTTCACGAGCTGGCAGATCGAGGGGTTCTCGGCAGCCAGCGCTTCCATCCAGTTGACGAGACCCTGCGTGTCCACATAGCCGGGCGGCAACGCCGCCTTGGGCCCCACGGCGCCGAGCAGCAGGAAAGCGGCCATTCCCCGAGCGAGGTTGCGCATCGGCCTGGCTCCGTGTCTTGAACATCCTGAGCGGCGGGCTGCTCTTTCTAGCGTAACAGGCATACCCGCCGCGTCTGTGTCGTGCCGGCGACCGTCAACCGAATGTGGTAGATGCCGCTGCCGGCACGCTGCCCCATCTGATTCCTGCCGTCCCACCACGTCTCATGATAACCCGCCCAGGCGCTGCTCTGCAGCAGGTTACGCACCAGGCGTCCCGCAGCATCGTAGACATCGAGATCCACCCGCTCTGCCCTGGACGAGGGGAGAATCGAGAAGCAGACGCGCACACCCGCCCCGGAGGGGTTCGGCTCGGGAGCCGCCAAACGCACCGTGGAGAAGGGTTGCGCTTCGTTCTCCACCTCCGACTCCGGACACCCCACCGCCCAGGCGCCGATCTGCCCGCACTCGGGGTTGTTGTGGTGCGCGCAGGGCGAGCTGACATCGATGGCGAACGGCGCGCCGTAGGGCCAGCAGTAGAGCGGATCGGCGGAGATGTTGCCGTCGACACCGTACTGGCTCGCGATGCATCCAATCCAATCGCCACCTGCGTTGCCGTAGACATCGCCGCACGTGAGCGTGATCGTGCCGGTGCCCGTGCAGTAGACCGGCTTGTCGGTGCCGAAGCTGATGATCGTGTTGGCGGCCGTGATGACGCCGCCGTTGCCGGCGAAGAGAGCGCAATTGGACATGGGACCATCGTTGGAATCCAGCGTGCAGTGATCAAGATGGACCTGCCCGGAGGTGCAAGAGATCACACTGCCGGGATCGCCCCAGTTGCCATTGAACGTGCAATGGGAGAAATGCGCAGTTGACCCGTCGTCGATGTACACGGCGCCCCCGGGGCCCGTCTGGTTCGTCCAGTTGCCGGGAAAGAGACAGCGCGTGACGGTCAGCTCGCAACCGACCGGCGCGTAGATCGCCCCGCCGGCGAATTCGGCGTAGCAGTTCCAGAAGATGCACTGATCGATCGTAAGCGCGGTCTCATAGCAGGAGATCGCGCCGCCCGCATCGAAGATCCAGGCGTCCTGAATCGTGATCCCCTGCAGGTACGTTCCCGCCGCCTCGTCCTGGACCTTCATGCCGCGGTGCTGGTCCGAGCTGCTTGCCTCGCAGTCGATGATGCAGTAGCCGCTCGGTCCAGCCTGCGCGCGGATGACGAGCCGCTTGTCCACGTTGAGATCGCGGTTCCCCGTTCCTCGGAACCACCCGTCGGTCAGCTCCAGGATGTCTCCGGGCGCAGCCGCGTCGATGGCGGCCTGAATGGTGGGGAAGTCACCGCTGCCGTCGGGATGGATGACGTAGGTCATGGCCGAGGCGCATGGGACGGCTCCCAGGCAACCCACGATGAGGAGCGCCGACACGGCGCAACGTGCGCGCGGCATGGTGTACCTCCCAGGATGATGCCAGCTTCATACCCCCGTGACGCCGCAGGTGAACGCAAGCATGTCGCCGAAAGCGGCTGCGGCCCCACACAGTCTATTGGACACGTTTGGGGCGCGGAAATCAGCCGAATTCTGGGGGATTCCCTGTCTTGCCCGTCCCGATGCGTCCGTGTAACGTGATGAGCGAAGTGTCGTGGCCCTCTTTGAGGAACTGCACGACACGATTCTGCACGCATCGCAGCATCACGCCGGGAGCTTCGGATGACACCGGCCTATCACGACGTCGTCTCGAGCGGCGCCATCGAGCGGCGCATCGCCGCCGCCCAGGCTCGCATGCGCCTCTGCGACCTCTGCCCTCGCCTCTGCCGCGTGGACCGCGCCGGAGGAGAATTCGGGTTCTGTGCCACCGGGCGCCACGCCATCCTGGCCAGCGCGGGACCCCATTTCGGGGAGGAAGCCCCGCTGGTCGGCACGGGCGGATCGGGCACCATCTTCGTCGCCTCCTGCAACCTGGGCTGCGACTTCTGCCAAAACGCCGACATCAGCCACGAGAAGCTGGGGCGGGAGGTGACGGCCGACGAGTGGGCCGACCTGATGCTCGGCCTCCAGCGCCGCGGTTGCCACAACATCAACATCGTCACGCCTTCTCACGTCGTGCCCGCCCTGCTGGAAGCGGTGGCCGTCGCCGCGCGGAACGGATTGGAGCTCCCGCTGGTATACAACAGCGGCGGGTACGACAGCGTCGACACCCTCCGCCTTCTGGACGGCGTCGTCGACATCTACATGCCGGATTTCAAGTTCTGGGATCCGCAGTGGGCCGAGCGCTACGCCGGGGCAGCCGACTACCCCGAGCGCGCGCGCGAGGCGATCCGCGAAATGCACCGCCAGGTCGGCGATCTGGCGGTGGACGAAGACGGCGTGGCGCGCCGCGGACTGCTGGTGCGCCACCTGGTGCTTCCCGAGCGGGCGGCCGGAACCGCCGAGGTGGGCCGCTTTATCGCGGACGAGATTTCGGTCGACACCTACGTCAACATCATGGAGCAGTATCATCCCGCCGGCCGACTCGATAGACTGGGTCCGCTCGCCCGGCGCATCACGCGCGCCGAATACGAGGAGGTCCTGGCCGCGGCCCGCGCGGCCGGATTGTGGAGGTTGGATGCGCGCAATCGATAGCCGGACAATCGGGCGCTTGATCCGCTCGCTGCAGCGACCCGCGAGCGATCGGACGGGCAGGCTGGCGACCGGAAGGCTCATCATCGTTCTCGCAGCCATCCTGCTCGCGGCTCTCTCCGCGACGACCGGATGCGGATACACCGTCCTGGAGCGATCTCCGGCGTCCGAGCCGCCTCCGCCTCAGCGCGACGCCGACGGCAACCTCATTCTGCCGCCGGGCCATCCGCCAATCGACGAGGCCCAGCCCCAGTGGCGCGACGAGGATTGGGAGGGCCGCAGCTTCTTGGATCACATCGTCGGCGAGAGCGACCCCTTGCGCTTTGAAAACGTGCGCGGAGCGAAGGGGATTCGCGCTCCTTCCCAACACGCGCAGATCACGCTGCGCATGCGGGCCGGCGGTCCCGCGGTGTCGGACGTGTGGCAGATCCGCCTCGACGAGTTCGGCTGGGTCACCGTCTCGAAGTGGGTGCAACCCTCTTCCGGCCCGCAGCTCGACGAGGACCACGCCGCCCTGCGCGAGGAGTTCCGCCTGGAGCAGGAGAGCGAAGCGGCACTGCGGCTCATGCTCATCTCGATGCTGCCGATCTCCGAGACGCGCGCGCGGCGCGTGCCCGAGATCAAGCTCCTCGGCATGCCCGACGAGTTCTGGCCCTACCCGGAGCCGGGTCTGATGGAGTTGGACTACCGTATCGAGGTGCTCGATGCGCTGCGGTCGGACGAGTGGCCGCGCGGCACCGCCCAGGCGCCGCTCGACATCATCGAGGTACTGATCGGCACGTGGGACACCGCACCCCCGCCCGAGCTGGTGATGCTTGTGCGCGATGCGGTTTCCCTCCACCCCTTGCTGGTCGACCTGGCCATGATCGTCGAGGGGCTGGTTCTGGCCTGGGAGGTGGAGGGGCCGGGCGCCGAAAGTCCGCTCGAGTTGCCCCTACGCGTGGGACGTTGAGCGAATCGTGCGGCAAGCCGTCCGCCTGGGTGTGGACGGCTCGAACCGCATGAGGAGGGCTCACGCCGATGCGGTCTAGCGCCTCCGCATGTACCGATCGATGCCGTGGACCTTGATGCGGACCAGCTCATCGGGGGCAAGATCGTCGAAGCCCCGCTCCGCCAGCTCGCGGATGAAGCCCGGTGAAATCCCGTGCACGCGGAACTGCACCAGCTCGCTCGGCGAGAGATCATCGTATCCCAGCTCGGCCAGAGCCGTGATGAACTCGGAAGTCACGCGGTGCACGCGGAACTGCACCAGACGCTGCGCGGAGAGACCCCGGTATCCCAGCGCTTCCATCGCGCGGATGAACTCGGGCGTTACGCGGTGCACGGCGAACTGGATGAGCTGGCTCTCGGAGATGTCGTCGTAGCCGAGCTCGCGCAACGCTCGCACATCGTCGAGCGAGACGTTCTGCAGGGCCAGCAGCCACGGCTCCCGACGAACGTTGAGGCGAAAGCCCCACATCGCCATCTGCTCCAGATAGTCCGGGTTGTTGTAGAACGTGAATTCCCCCACGCCCACCAGCCGATCGCCCTCGGTGACGGCGCCCTCGAAAACGAGCGTGCCGGCATCGCGCTCCAGGGAGAACCGGACGTCATCGCCCCGGGCGAAACCGGTCAGCTCCTGGGGCTCGACGTAGATCGCGGTGCGGCTGTTGTGATCGTATTCCAGCTCGAAGAGCCACCCGAGGTCCTCGCTTCTCAGCGACCACTCTCCCACCACGTCGGGCTCGCCGCGGTGGACGGGCGGCTGCGCCGTGGCGGTCGCAGGCAGGCCGCCTTCTCCTGGCAGGAGCACCAAGAGGCCCACAAGCGATAGGACCGTCATGATGCCGGCCAGGCCCCCTTGTGACGCCGGCGCGCGGCCCGACCCACCGACCAGGCGGCGGATGCGGGGCAGCAGCGGCGCCGCGTCGGCGGCCATCGCCGTCGCGGTCGCGGGCGTCGCCGCCGCGTGCGCGCGACGCTCTTCGATGGCCAGCAAGGCGCGCGCATATCGCGGCACGCCACCGCACGCCGCCGCAGCCAGATCGTCGCAACAGTGTTCGCGCTCACGGCGGATCGTGCGCGCCACCCACCACGCCACCGGGTGGAAGAAGAGCAGCATCTCCGCCGCAGCTAGCACATGGCCCGCCAGCACATCCCAGCGGCGGACGTGGGCCAGCTCATGGGCCACGATCGCATCCACTTGTCCCGGCGTCAGACCACAGGCCATGGCGACCGGCACCACGATGACCGGGCGCACCCAGCCGATCAGCAGCGGCACGCGTGCGCGGGCCGAAAGCCGCAGCTCGACCGCCCGGGTCACGCCCACCCGGCGGCTCATGACGGTCAATGCGCCCTTCCAGGATTCGGGCGCGGGGCCGCCGGCAGATCGGACCACGCTGCGCGTCCACCACCACCCCGAGGTTCGCCGGATGGCGAGTAGAAGCACGCCGAGGATCCAGCCGGTGGCGAGCCAGGGTTTGAGGGGGCTCCAGCGTGCACCCCCGATTCGGTCTCGCCACCCGAGGAGCGGGGTCCGCTGCTCCCGCGCAGCCTCGATGGGCGCTGCCGGGGCGTCTCCGGGCGAGAGGTCGCATTCGATGGCTGTGAGAGCGGACGAGCCACCGGAAGATGAGCTCTGGGCCGACGGTTGCGCGCCGGTCGCCGCTTCCGCCGGCGAGAGGTCGCGCGGGTGCTCGCTCAGCACCTGCACCAACGGCAGGAGCACCATCAACAGGAGCGTCGCACACGCGGCGGCGTACCGCAGTCGTGCTCGTCGAACGGGGACCAAGCGCAGCCCCACGAGCAGGAACAGCCCCAGGATCCCGCCCATCCACAGCGCGTGGGCCATCGCGTGAGCGATCGGGTCGCTGAGGCGCAGCACGGTCTGTACGAGATCGACATTCATCGGTCATCTCCTTCCATCTCGTCCAGCAGTCGCCGAATCTCGGCCAACTCCTCCTGGGAGGTTGGCCGGTTGGACAGGACCTGCATGACGAGCCTGCCGGCCGACCCGCGGAACGCCTTCTCGAGCAGGTTGTCCAGGAGCTGGCGCTGGGTGGTCTCCTCCTGCAATCGAGGCGCGTAGACGTGGGCGCGTCCGACCCGCTCGCGGCGCACCAGCCCCTTCGCGGTCATGATCTGCAGGTGCTTGAGGACCGTGGTGTAACCGCGCGGGGGATTGTCACCCAGGGCGCCGAGGACGCCTCGCACGGTGGACGGCCCGAGGGACCAGAGGACGCTGAGGATCTCCAGCTCGGCGTCCGTGGGACGGGGCGGGTGGTTGCCTGGCATGGGTCTTCTCCTCTCTTCGTCACCTCTCCAAAAGACGTCGCTGAGTACGAAACGTTTCGTACTTTTTCGCCGAGGGGATGTCCTCTAGCATGCGGCGCGTGCCGGATCAGGGGTAGGGATGGGAGAAGCGGGCACCGGCGTGCCCCGGGGCACAGTGGCAACCCTTTGAAAGCGAGGAGCATGCGGGGCGAGGTCTGTCGAACGGGCTTGAAGTCCCGTGGCAGCGCAGGGACAACCTGTTGAGCAACGGGGCCTACGGCTCCTGTTGCTGTGGCGGCGCCCAGGCCGGGATGCCCCGCCTGGCGAGCCGACTCAGAATCCACCCGCGCAGCGTCCGGCCGATGAGTTTGAGCTCTGGGGGCGATGGGAAGCGGATCTCGTCGGCCATCACATCCAGCGCGCCTGAGCGCCCCTCCCCGTTGTCGTTGAACCCCAAAGCCATCGCGAGCCGCTCCCCCTCGTAGCGGAAGAGCGCCAAGCCCACGATGTAGGTGTCGTCCAACCGACCGCCCATGAGCGCATCCACCCATCCGTCGATGTCGATCGTGATCTCGCCGTCGACGATCCCCCAGAGCGTGAGATCCTCCAGAACGAGGTTCGGCCGATCGGGATCCAGCGGGTTGGGCACGCGCGTGCGGCCCAAGCGCCATTCTTCAAACGTGACGCAGTGCGAGCTGAGCAGCGAGCCCGGGTGATAGCCGAGGATGCTGTAGGGCACGGGAACGTCAAGCTTCTGCGAAAACGTGGCGCGGACCCATCCCGAGTTCCCGTGTGCCCCCGCCGCGCGCCAGACCGCTTCGATCAGCTCGTGCGGAATGCGCGACGGACGTCCGCAATGCTCGACCACCTGGTCGAAGTGCTCCCGCCGGACGCCTCCGTAGATGTCGCGGTCGAGCAGCCCGACCATGTAGGCGAAGACCGGGTCGTTCACATCCGAGGCCACGCTGGGCGCATCGGGAACCGGCAGCGCATGGGTGCGGGCGATCCAGGACTCCGCCTCCGCCAGCGCGCGGGCGCGGGCGGGATCAGCGCTGGAGATCGCGTGCCCGCTGTCGAGCGACGCCGCCTCACCGGGCCGAAGAAGCGTACCAGCCACCACCGCGGAGAGGGGCACCAAGACCCCCATCGTCCATCTCGAGATCCGCGCGTGTGTGATCGATGCCCCCACGGCCGCTCCCCTACCACGGCCAACGCCGCGTCGTCCCCAGGCCGGGCCCCAACATCACGGCGTTCAGGAAGGCCCGCTCGGACGCCTCCAGCGTGCCGCGCTCACACGGGTCGGACACGAACAACACGAGCTGTCCACGCCCGATCCGCTCCCGCGTCAGGTACGCCGTGTCGGCCCAGCGCTCGCGCGCCTCGGGCCAGAGCAGACCGCTCAGCCTGAGGCTGTCCTCGGGGGCGAAGGCGCCCACCACATCGGCCGGGTTCTCGGCCACCAGTGCGTGCTCCGCATACACGCGCGCCGCCAGCCATTCTCCCGGGGCTTCGCCGGCCAGGGGCGCCGCGTCGAATCCGGACAGTACGGCGCAGCCGCTGCTGAGCCAGTGGTGGTCGTCGAGCATCACCTTGAGCAAGGAACCCCGGGGATGGAAGAGGCGCATGCGCTGGTCTTCCCGTTCGATCTCCGCGCGCGCCCGTCCCGCCGCCCACTGCCAGAAGGGCTCGGGTCGCCGCAGGCTGCGCAGGCCTCCCTCCACGAGACCGTCCATCGGCCCCGGCGCCTTGGCCCAGCGCAAGGCCTCGGTCCGGAAGGTCTCGGACGTCAGGTCCCCGCGGCGGGGGGCACGGGCCGGAACCGCGGGAGCCTCCGGTTCGTCCTGGCTCGGCACGGCCGCCGTCACCTGCGACGTGCGCGCGGCGATCTCGGTCAACACCTGGCGGCGCACACGAACGGTGCCCAGGCCGCTTGACGTGTCCGCCAGGAAGGCGGCGGCCGTGCCGCTGGCAATCAGCGTGCCGCCGTCGTACACCCAGGAACGTAGCCGGCGCAGTCCGTCCCCTCCCAGGTACCGCCCGTAGGCATCGGGCTCCTCCCAGGTGCTGGGCAGGACGAGCACGTCGTAGCGGCTGAGATCGACGGTGCGCAGCGACTGCACGCTCAGCGGCGACATCGCCACACGCATCTCGTGATCGAGCACCCAGGCGACGGCGCCGTAGCTGGTCCACGACACCACCTCCCCGGCGGCCACACCGATGCGCGGCGGCCAGAGCTGCCGGAACCGCGGGCTGCCCAGGTCGGGCCCTTCCTCGGACAGTGCGGTGCGGGCGCCGACGATGGTCACGCCCGTGCGGGCGGCCACGGCCTCCAGGATCGGGAGCAAGGAATCCTCGCCGGGTCGGTCGGTGCCCGAGGACAGCGTCGCGCCGTCAGGGTCCGCAAACGGTCCGATCATCGCATCGCCGTGGGGCAGGCCGTAGCCCACCGCGCATCCGTTGGCGGTCGGCACGCTGGGGGCGCGGTTCAGGTCGCGGCGGATGAGCAGCGTGCCGCGCGGGAAGCGGCGGCCGTCACTCTGGAGCGGCTCGCGCGCGGCGTGGACGGTGCAGCCGGCATCCCACAGGCGTGCCAGCGCCCGCAGGGCGCGATCGTCGCCACCATCGATCAAGAATCCGTACGGCGACTCCGGATAGACCACGGTTCCCGGGGCATCCCCAGCCGTCGCGGCGGCGGGCGCCTGGCCGCTCGCCGCCGTTGCGACGTTCGCCGCGGCTTCGCGGTCGGTCTCCTCGACGCGCTCGAGGCGGCCCCACGGCATCTGGTCGAGCCGGTAAACCGGCAGGCCACTCGAGGTAGAGACCGACCAGCCGGTGACGTCGTAGAGCCGCGAGCGCCCCTCGCGCTCCAGCCGCTCCCGCTCGGTGCGCAGGAACTCGCCGTCCATCTGTGGATCGAAGGCCAGAATCGTCTCCACCAATCTCCGGAAGGGCTGCCTTGTGGGGACGACCAACGCCCCGGCCGGCACCAGCTCCTTGGAGGTCTCGTCGGTCCAATAGCACCTCAGATCGCCGACCCGTTTCGCCTCGGTGGTGCGATAGACCTCGATGCCCTGGGCCAACAATCCCGCCACCACCGCCTCCGCGCGGGCCGGCTGCGCGTGCGGCAGCAGCACGAAGCAGCCTTCGCGCTCGGCCAGCTCTCGGGCGCGCTCGGCGCGGAAGCCCTCCAGCAGCTCCCCGCGATGCGCCAGGGCCGTGCGAAGATTGGCCATGAAGGAGCCGAACTGGTGATCGATGCTCTCGCGAAATGTGAGCACCGAGCCGTCCACACGGGCGACGCGCGTCCCGTTCGTGCGCGCCTGCTCGTAGAGCAGGCCGATGGCGCCCACGCCGGCGGCCCATGAGGTGGCGAAGCCCGGGTACCACTCTTCGTGCCACTCCCCGGTGTAATAGGGCCAGCCCCGCGCATCGAACGCGGCCCCATGGTCGGCGGCGAAGATGCGCCACCAACGCTGCTGGTGCTCGGTCACGAGCGGGTTGAACGGCTCGCGGGGCGGCGAGAAGAGGAACGTGGCCTGCGAGTCCATCTCGTGGGCATCGATGATGAGCTGGGGGTTCCACGACGAGATCAACCCCACGCGGCCTTGCGTCTCGGGTTGGGTGACCAGAAACCAGTCACGGTTGAGGTCGAAGAGGTAATGGTTGGTGCGACCGCGCGACCAGTAACCGTGATGGCGCAGGCTCTGATCGTCGGCATCGGGCACCACGCCCGCCAGGCTGCGCCAGGCATGCACCACGCGGTCACGCCCGTCCGGGTTCTGCAGCGGCTCGATCAGAAGCACCATCTGCGCGCGCATCGCCTCGGTCTCATGGTCCGATCCGGCCGCGATGTGGTACGTCAGATAGAGCGCCGCCTCGGTGCCCGAGATCTCGTCGCCGTGCACGCACGCGCCCATCCAGACGCACAGCGGCAGGTTCTCGGTCGCCGGGGGCTCGCCCTGTCTCGGATCGGCCAGTCGGCCCAACGCCTGCATGATCTCCCCCAGGCGCGCCATGTTGGCCTCGGAGGTGACGATCGCGGTGACCAGACAGCGCCCTTCGTGCGTGCGCCCGTTGCGGATGATGCGCACGTGGGGGCTCGCCTCGGCCAGGGCTTCCACGTAGCTCAGCACCTCGCCGTGCACGACCGGATGCGCACCCAGCGGAAAGCCCAGATGGTCGGCCGGCGAGGGAACGGCCGGATCGTGCTCCGATGCGGGCAGGAAGCCGGTCCCGGGTTGAATGCCCGCACGCCACGCATCGGAAAGGCCATGGTTGTGGCCTACCGGGTCCTGCGGGCCGCAGGTGCCAGGGGGGCGGACGCTAGGGGTGTCCACGCGCGTGGTCCCAGTCTCGGGGCCTCCTTGTGCATGAACAGTTACGGGAAAGCTCATCGCAACCGCGGCGAGGACGAACGCGCACAAGAACGCTTTCCATCGAAACCACGTGTGAGCCCTGAAACCCATGGCAGACTCCTTGCAGGTTGACCTAACGGATGAAGATCGATCCACGAGTGTGGAGGCTGGGGATGCCCGAGACAAGCGCGTTCCTCTTCAGGCGGGTCGATCTGGATTCAGACGCCTGCACGCGGGTCGGACGTTCAGCCAATCACTCGAACAGCGCCTTCATCGCTCCCCTCGTGGACGACTCCGATGGCGGCGCCTGGATGGGCCGGCATCCGAGGGAGCACGCAGCGGCACGGATACGTGTCGTGGATCTCCTCCCACCCGCTTGTACCCGGACCCCGCGCCTTCTAGAATCCGCTCCGTCGACACGTCTACGGCCCCGACCTGGAGGTCCCCGTGGCAATCCGTCAGCTCTACCTCGTCCGGCACGGAGATGCAGTTCCCGAATTCCAGCACCCCGAACGCCCCCTCTCGACCGAGGGCGTGGCCCAGATCGAGCGCATCGGTACCGTCCTGAAGGACGTCGCCCGCGACGTGGAGGTGATCTTCCACAGCAGCAAGAAGCGGACGGAACAGACCGCCGAGATCCTGGCCGAGACGATCAAGCCCGCATCCGGGGTTCGCTGGCGGGCGGGCCTCAATCCCGAGGACCCGATCGAGCCCTTCTTCGAGGAATTGGAGGCCGAGGAGTTCGGCGTCGTGATGCTGGCCGGCCACCTGCCCTTCCTGCCGGCCCTGGCATCCTGGCTGCTGAGCGGCAAGCAGAAGCCCCAGCTCATCGGCTTCGGGCTGGGAGCCGTGGCGTCGTTGCACCGCTCGGGGCAAGCCGAGCCCTGGACGCTGCTATGGATGCTGGATCCCCAGATCGTCAACGATGCGCAGTAGCGACTACACCAAGGACACCTCGCTTGACGCGCAGTGCGCTGCCTGGCTGCGCGAGGTGCGGTCGTGCGTGGCGCCGCGGCCAGGCCTCGTGCTCGATCCCCGCCGGTGCGCGCTGCTGGTGATCGACATGCTGCACTACTTCGCCGACCCCGGCGGCCGCTGCTACCTGCCCGCTACTGCCGCGATCGTGCCGCGGATCGGTGCGCTGCTGGAGGCCTGGCGCGGCCTGAGCGCGCCGGTGATTTTCACCCGGCACGCCCACGAGGGCGACCACGATCTAGGCATGCTGGGCCGCTTCTACTCCGATCACATTCGCGCCGGCCGCCCCGAGGCTGAGACCATCGCGCCGCTGGCGCCGCGACCGGGCGAGCCGGTGCTGCGCAAGACCACCTACGATGCGTTCATCGGCACGCCACTCGAGCAGACGCTCCGCGACCGCGGCGCCGAGCAGGTGCTGGTGACCGGCGTCCTCACCCACATGTGCTGCGAGACCACCGCGCGCGCGGCCTTCTGCCGCGGGTGGGAGGTCCACGTGGCGGCCGACGCCACGGCCAGCAGCTCACAGGCGCGCCATCTGGCCGCGCTCGTCTCGATGGCCGACTGCGTGGCGGTTGTTCACAGCGTCAGGGAGATTCTCCAGCGGTGCGCCCCGAGGACGTGATCATCGTGGGCGCCGGTCCGGCCGGATGCGCGGCGGCGGCGCAGTGCCGCCGCCTGGGGCTGGCGCCGCTGCTGCTGGAGCGCACGGGCCGCGCCGGCGGTCTCGTAGCCAACGCCTTCTGCGTGGAGAACTACCCGGGCCTGCCGCCCACGCCGGGTCCGCGCATGGGCGAGCTGCTCGCCGAGCACCTACGCCGCTTCGCGGTGGCCGTGGTGCGCCGTACGGTGGTCTCGGTCGCGCCCGATGCGGACGCACTGTGCCTGGCCACCGACGACGGGGATCTTCGGGCGCGCTGCGTCATCCTCGCCCCCGGCACACGCCCCCTGCCGCTCGCGCTTCCGGGCGCAGATTCGCTCGCGGGTCGGGGGTTGTTCTACGAGGTGCGCGATCTGCTGGCCTCCGTTCCGCGGCCGCGGCGGGTGGTCATCGTTGGCAGTGGGGAGGCTGCGCTCGACTACGCGCTCACACTGGCGGGGGCCGGCGCGCGCGTGACCCTGGTCGTGCGCGGCCGCGAGCCCCGGGCGCGCGGTCGCCTGCTGAGCATGGTCCAGTCGGCGCCGGAGATCGACTGGTTGTTTGGCGCCCAGCCGGTGGCCCTGACCGAACGCAACGAGCATCGGATCTTGACCTGCACGGTCGCCGGGAGCGAGCATACGCTGCCCGGCGACGCCGTGTTGGCGGCCGTCGGTCGCCAGAGCGCTCTGGGCAACCTACCGGGCGACCTGTTGGGCGACCTGCTGGGCAGCCTACCGGGCGACCCGCTGGGCGATTGGGGCAGGCAGTTCGGAGCACGGGTCCGGACATCGGTGCCGGGCCTCTTTCTTGCGGGCGACGCGCGCTGGGGAGCGCTGGGACAATGCGCGATGGCCGCCGGCGATGGGCTGGCGGCCGCCATGATGGCGGCGCGCATTTTGGGAGAACGGGACGGAGACGCCTGATGGCCACGCGGACCGAGTCGTGCGGCGAGACGTTGCGCATCGTGCAGGAGTACGGCGACGACGATCTGGCGCGCGTTTTCGTCGCCGAGACCGCCGATGGATCGCGCATCGAGTGCGTGGAGTCGGTGCAGCCGCCGGTGCCCCGTGACGCGAAGTGGGTCCTGATCGTCTCGACCCTCAAGGGCTGTCCCATCCACTGCCCGATCTGCGATGCCGGCGGCAATTACCACGGGCGTCTGACGGCCGAGGAAATCCTGACCCAGATCGCGCTGCTGTTGCGACGCCGCTATCCGGCGGGTCCCATCCCGGTGCCCAAGCTGAAGATCCAGTTCGCGCGCATGGGCGATCCGGCCCTCAACGACGCCGTGCTGGACGTTCTGGCCGAGCTTCCGTGTCGCTTCGAGGCGCCCGGGCTCCTGCCGAGCATCTCCACCATCGCGCCAGCGGGCCGCGACGGTTTCTTCGCTGAACTGCTGCGGATCAAGAAGGCGCTCTATGCGGGCGGCCGTTTTCAGATGCAGTTCTCCCTGCATACGACCGATCCCGCTGCCCGCCGGCGCATGATCCCGGCGCGCACGTGGGACTTCGCGCAGATGGGCGCCTATGGAGACCGCTTCTTCAGCCCGGGTGACCGCAAGATCACGCTCAACTTCGCACCCGCCCAAGGTTTGCCCCTGGAGCCCGCGGCGCTGCGGCCGCACTTTCATCCCGACCGCTTCCTGATCAAGCTGACGCCTATCAATCCCACGGCCGGCGCGGCCCGCGCGGCCCGCGCGGGGCTGGTCGGCGTGATCGACGAGCAGAGCCCGGCCGCCAATGCGCCGATCGTGGACGCCTTTCGCGAAGCGGGCTACGAGACGATCCTCAGCATCGGCGAGGTGCGAGAGAATCGGATCGGATCCAACTGCGGAATGTACGCGTCGCGCTTCGGTGCAAAGCAGGCGGAGAAACACCTGCTTCAGAGCGATGGCTAGCGCGCCTGGAGACAAAGGCGGTCCCTGGCCGATGGGCTGCCTTCAGGCCAGGGACCGCATGACAGGCATCCTACCCGCGCTACGATTTGCTGCTCAGATCGCGGCGCACGGACCGCGGTAGACGGTCCAGCACGGGCAGAAGTTGGAACGCCTCCTTGTGGGGCAGCCACAGCGAGCCCTCGACTGCGGCGTCGGTCAGCGAGCCGTCGTGCACCCAGCGGGTGAAGACCGCTGGATCGTCGGTGACGATGGTGTAGTCGACCGTATCCGGCACCTTGTCGAGCACGTCCAAGCGTGAATCCGCGACGCGCAAGGCGAAGTTCCCGCCGCCGGTACGCACACCCACTACGGCCTGCTGGCCCAGCAAATCCTTCTGGGCGCGCGGGCTCTGCTCCACATGCCCCACCAGCTTTCCCATGGCTTCCATCGCTTCACCGAGACGCTGCGCTCCCGCGGAGGTCACCTTCACCTCAGGCGGCGTAGGCCTGGCGAAGTCCAGCTCCGAGGCGCGCAGCGGCTGCTTCTCGCGCAGGTGCTCGGGGATCTCGGACATCGGCACCCAGAAGATGTCCCGAATGCGTCCCACCGTGGTGTCCTCGAACACGCACTTCAGCTCCACGCCCTTCACGAAGATACCCGGGCGGATCAGACCGGTCGTGGTGCGCAGACGCGAGGGCAGGAAGCTCGCGACGGACGCCTCAGTAGCCACGTCGACATACCCGCGGGCGAAGGGTGCGTCGCCGATGAAGCTCGAGGACGGAAAGATCGTGATGGGTGCCGTCTGCGCCAGCACGCCCCGGTGGGGCAGCTCGATCTCGTCCATCTCGGCAAAGTTGCAGTTCGGGCAGTGCCACGTGCTGGCCGGCACCGCCACGTTGCCGCACTGGGAGCACTTGGCTCCAATGAGCCTCCCCTCCCGCAGCGCCAGGAAAAAGCGAGAGTGCTCTCCGCAGGTCTGCTTGTAGAAGGTGGTCATCTGTGTGGCGAACTGCAGATAGGTCTTCCCGTCGCGGCCCTCGATCTCGCTGTACTCAGGCGCGAGGTCGTAGCCCGGAGGCAGAACGGTGTTCTCGTTGTGCTTCGTCATGGTTTTCTCCCTCACTCGCCCAGCTCGAGGACGATGGCACCGCCGTAGCAGGCATTGATCGCGCCGGTTCCGTGGATAAGACCCAGGGGGATCTCGCGGGCGAGCATCTCCCTGCGACAGGACCAGGTCGAGAACATGTTGGATCCGCCGACGAAGTGCCCGCCGAAGATCAACCCCCCCGAAGGATTGATGAGAACCTTGCCCTTATCGGGGCGCTGGTCGTCCCGCAAGGACTTGACGTCGACCATGATGCCGTCCTCGACGAGACGCCGGGTCTGTCCCGCAGGCACGAAGCCCAGCTCGGCCATGGTGACCATGAGCTGCGCCACAAAGGCGTCGTGGAGCTCGACGATGCTGATGTCGGAGGCCTTGACCCCTGCGTTCGCGTAGGCCCGCTCGGCGGCAATGCGGTCCGAGTCGATCCGAGACAGCCGCTTGTAGTTGCCCCCGCGGCCGGGCTGATAGGACTCGTTGGCCGCGCCGACGCCCTTGATCCAGATCGGCGGCACACCGGTGCGCTTCGAGATCTCCCAGGCCTTCTCTTCGCAGGCGAAGATCAGCCCCCCGGCCCCCTCGGTGTACATACAGGCCTCGAGGAGCCGCAAAAAAGGGGCGATGATCCAGCGCGAAGCCATGACCTGCTCGGCCGTCACCGTCTCGGTGCGACGCTGGGCATGGGGGTTCCGATTGCCCGCATGACAGAGCATCTCGACGATCTTCGCTCGGGCCTCGGGCACGCCGATATCGTCGGGGTACTCGTCGTCGTACGCCATGCAGATCTGCATGTACGAGTCCGAGGCCGTGGCCCCCAACGGGTACTCGTAGAACGGATCCCAAGACTTGGCGATGGTATCGATGACCATCGGTGTGGCGGTCTTGGAACGCGGGTCGTAGCAGTCGGTGGCCTTCTCCCCGCCGATGCAGAGCACGACATCCGACATCCCGCTGGCGATCTCCATGACCGCCATGCGCATGGCATAGAAGCCCGTGGCACCCCCGGTCGTGACGCGGGTACCGGGCTTGTTCGCCATGCCGATGATCCCGGTCAGTGAGCTCTCCGGAATGGCCTGGTGCTCGAAGATGTCGTTGTAGATCCCGTAGATCACCGAATCGATCTCGCCGGTGGTGATCTGCGCGTCCTCGCAGGCGCGACGCGTTGCCTGCTGAAACAGGTCCCAGTACGTCGCCTCCACCCAGCGGCCCCGGCAATCGGTGATCCCGGCGCCGACAATGCCAACTCTTCTCATGGATCGGCCTCCGCGTGTTGTGGGCAAGATGAACACGTGAGCATACTGCGGAATGCTTGTGGGATCTACCCGCAATCTATCGCCGATGAAGGTGTTAGGACGACCGCGCCGATTTCGACACCCGCGCCAGCTCTTCGTAGAGCCGCCGCTCTTCCTCCGAGGGCCGCTTCGGCACCACAATGCGCACGTGGGCCAGATGATCACCCCCGCGCACGCCCTGCCCCTTGAGCCGTAGCTGCGCCCCGGAGGAGGTGCCGGGCGGGATCGTCAGCACCACCCGATCGCGCAGCGTCTGCACGGGCGCCTTGCCGCCCAGTACGGCGGTCGGTATCGGCACGTCCAGGTCGGCGTGGATGTCGTTGCCGTCGCGGCGAAAGACCGGATCCGGACGCACGTGAATCTTGACCAGCAGGTCGCCGGGTGGACCGCCTCCCAGACCGGCCTCCCCCATACCCTTCAGGCGCAACGTGGCCCCATCCTGCGTACCCTCGGGGATGGTGATCGAGAGCTGGCGCGTCTTCTCTTCCACCCCGCGGCCTCCGCACTGCGGGCACCGCTCTCCGGGTGCCACGCCGGTGCCCTGGCACTCGGGACACGGGCGCGTGACGCTGAAGAACTGGCCGCGCTCCCCCGACCGTTGCGAGACGCGCCCCGAACCCCCGCACATGGGACAGGAGGCGCTGGGGCCCGTCGACCCGCGTCCCCCGCACACCGAGCAGGTTGCCGGTCCATGCAGGCTGACCTGCACGCGGCCGCCCAGCGCGGCGGTGCGGAAGTCGACGTCCAACGAGGTTTCCGCGTCGGCGCCCGGTTGCGCCGCCGGTCTTCCCCGGTGGAACTCGGGGCCGAAATCGCTGCCGAAGATGTCCCCGAACTGGCGCAGAAAGTCCTCCACGGACCAGCTCTCGGTTTCGGTCCAAGTTCGCGCGCGCGGACCGCCGGCCCCGGCCCCGGCCCTCGCACCGGCTCCAGCGCGCGCGCCGCCGGCCAGCTCGAAGTCGTACTCCTTGTGCTTCTGTGGATTGCTCAGCACTTCATAGGCCTGGGAGAGCTGCTTGAACTTCTCTTCCGCCTCCGCGTCGCCCGGATTCTTGTCGGGATGGTATTGCACCGCCTGGCGACGGTAGGCCTTCTTGATCTCGTCGGCGCTGGCTTCGCGCGCGACACCCAGGATCTCGTAGAAGTTCTTCATGGCCGCCGCCCTCCTGCCGTCGCTCGATGCACGCGGATCTCCATGTAGCCGATCTCGCAGCGCACGTAGGGCCGGTCGACCTCGAAGCCCGACGGCACGGGCAAGAGGGCCAGCAACATGCGCGGGCGGGGCCGCTGGGGACGCGCGCGCACGACCAGCAGGGGCGGCCGGATCTCGATGTCGATGTCGGGCTCGACGACGTCCTCCAGCACCACGTGCCAGAGCAGGGCGTCGGGCGCGACCGTCCACTGGGCGGGCGCCTCACGGGTCTCGGGCACCTCGCGAAGCAACGGCGCAAAGCGTCGCCGCAGACGGTCGATTTCCTCGGCGATCCAGGTGTCGAGTGTCATGGGACCTCCGCGATCCGCTCCCGGTCGGGCCTCCGGGGCGCTCCGGCGCCCTCCGGCGGTCTCCGGCCCCCTCTGGCCCCTCCTGCCACGGCAGCCTCCATTCTGGGAATCTCTTGCGCCGGCTGCAATCCCCGTCAAGGAGATGGAACACCTCGGGATTTCCCCCAGGGTCCATCCGCCCTCCGCAGCAGAGCCCATCTTACCGCATGCCCGACTGCGCTCGAATCCCATATCCGATTGTTCATCAATAGGTTGTAGATCCCACGCCACCCAGAAAAAAGAACTTGACTAAACAGTCGAATGTGACGATATTGTCGATGTTGACCATATGGTCGATTTCGAGCACCAGGGGGACTGCGCTCCATGCAGCGTCAACAGCGCCGGGCGAAGGCGACACGCCAACAACTCCTCGATGCCGCGCGAACGGTCTTCGCGCAGCGCGGGCTTGACTCTGCCCGGATCGAGGAGATCACCGAGAGCGCCGACGTCGGCAAGGGCACGTTCTACTACCACTTCAAGAACAAGGAGCGGCTGATCCGCATCCTCGTGCAGGGACTTCTCGACGAGCTGAACACCGAGCTGGATCGGCGCTGCAACGAGAAAACCTCGCTCCCCGAGCTGCTGGATACGCTGCTCCAGACCCATATCGACTTCTTCAACAACCGATGGGAGGACTTCGTCCTCTACTTCCAGAGCCGTGCGGATCTCACCCTCGAGCAGGGTTACGACGGCATCGATACGCCTTTTGTCGCCTACCTCGAACGCATCGAGGATCACATCGATCGCGTCGTGAAGGTGCACCTGAGCAAGCCGCTGCTCCGGCGCATCGCCTGTGCCGTGGCTGGTTTCGTATCCGGCTACTACTCCTTCGCCGCGATCGCCAGCCCGGACGAGGATGTTGAACAGGCCTTCCGCCCGTTGCGAGGCGCGATGGTATCCAGCCTGACCCGCTTCGTGACCGAGGCGATCCCGGGGGACCAGAAGATGCCCGGATAGAAGCGCACCAAAGAGGCAAAACCGTCCTTCTGAGGGACCGAGGGGTGTGCGTCGCACAGCCCTCTATTGCTAGATCCCATGTTGAGGAGAGAAGACGATGAAGATGAGAACCAGGACCCAAACCAAAACCACCGAGCAGGCTCCCAACGGCCCTAAGCCCACCCGCCCACGCGTTGTCGCCGTCCGGCGCACCCCAAGGCGCGGTGTGCAGCGCGTGGCGGGGCTTCCCACAACCGACACGGCCGTCCCCAACGCGCCGCTGACCACCGAGCAGCTCTGGGGACTGCTCACGAGCATCGACATCTACGACTGCAACCCCGCGTCGATTCGCGACGCGGACCTCATCCGCCGCTTCGTGGCCGAGCTGTGCGACCTGATCGACATGCGCCGCTTCGGCGAGACGCTCGTGGTCCACTTCGGCGAAGAGGAACGCGTGGCCGGGTACTCGATGGTCCAGCTCATCGAAACCTCGCTCATCTCGGCCCACTTCGCCAACGCCAGCAATGCCGTCTATCTGGACGTCTTCAGCTGCAAGATGTACGACCCGCAGGTCGTCGCCGAGTTCGCGCGCAGTTACTTCGGCGGGTCACGCTGCGTGTCCCACGTCACGCCGAGGTTCTGAGCATGTTCACGATCGACATCATCACCGACCTCGAAGAGTGTCGCCGCGTCTGGGAGCAGGCGTTCCCCCGCCGGAACCTCTCCGACCTGTGGGAGGTGCGCGCGTGCTTCCAGAAGCACTACCATCGTCCCGCCCACTTCGTGGTGGCCCGTGATTCGAGTGGGATCTGCGGCCTGTTGCCGCTGAGCTGGGTCGAGGAATCCCAGAGCTACGCCTACTTCCCGGGGGAGACCTGGGAAGGCCATACGTGGCTGGAGCAGAACCGCATCCTGGCCCGCAACGGGCTGGTCCTGACCGCCATGCTGCAGGCCGTGCCGGGCCCCTGCCAGTTGCGCTACCTGCTGCAGGAAGGTCTGCCGCAGGGATCGGACTGCGTGGTCGATGAGATCGGCTACATCTTCGTCCCGGCGCTGTATGGTCACGACATGTCGGCCTATTTCCAGTCCTTCTCGCACAAGAGCGCCAAGCGGATCCGGCGCGAGGTGGAGGCTTTCCAAGCGCGCGGGGTCTACTGGCGGCTGGACGACGCGGGGGACTATCCACTGCTGGTCGAGATGAACCGCGACCGGTTCGGCGACCGCTCCTACTTCGCCGATGCCCGCTTCGCCCGCAGCTTCTCGAGCTTGATGCAGCTGCTCGACGTGCGCGGCTGGCTGCGCATGACGACGGCGCTGGTCGCCGGCGAGCCGGCCGCGGTCGATATGGGTTCGCTGTACAACCACACCTACACGCTGCTAGCCGGTGGCACGAGCGCCGCCCATCCCGGCGTGGCGAAGCTGATCAACCTCTTTCATATGGAACGAGCTTGCCGCGAGCGCATCGAGGCCGTCGACTTCCTGTGCGGCAGCTTCTCCTGGAAGGAGATCTTCCACCTGACGCGCCGCCCGCTCTACGTGCTGGAGCAGTCCAGCCCGGCGGAGCGGCTCGTGATGGAGCCGGGCTCGGTCGCGATGGCCGAGGCGCCGTTGACGTCCGAGGAAGCAACGGCGGGGCCGGTTGTGCCTGTGGCGGCGGCCATGGAGCCAGTCGCGCCGGCAACAGCGGCCGCGGCGCCCATCGCGCCTGTGGCGGCGGCCGCGCCCCCCGGCGCGGCGGGCATGGCTCGGAGACGCGCCTATGCAGGCTGAGCGCATCCTCGTAGTGGGAACGACCTCCGACTACGTGGACCTGATCCAGCAGCGCTACCCGGGACGGTCGCTCTTCGTCACTGACCGGAGGCACCGCGCGCTGGCCGTCGAGCCCCCACCCCCGCCGGACGGGGAGGTGCTCAGCGACCTGTCCCGGCCGGCGATGGTAATGGCCGACCTCGATGCGCACCTGCAGCAATGGGGTCTGCGACCCGCGGGCGTGGCCTGCTTCGACTGCGACTCGCTCGACCTGGCGGCCCGCGTCGCTCATACGCTGGGGCTGCCCTTCCCCGATCCGGAGGCGGTGGCTGCCGCCAGGTCCAAGCTGCTCTCGAAGCAGCGCTGGCAGGCAGCCGGGCTCTCCTGTCCGCGCGTGGCCGACGTCGCCACGCGATCCGAGGCCATCCATTTCCTGACCGACCTTGGACGGCCGATCGTGCTCAAGCCCACCGACGGAAGCGGCAGCGAGCTGGTCTTCGTCTGCCGCACAGCGGCCGACATCGAGGAGGCCTTCGACGCCGCCTGGGAGCGGACCGCCGCGGCGCGGACGCAGGCGATCACCGCAGCGGCGTGGGCCCCGGCGGCGCGGACGCAGGCGAGCACCGCAGCGGAGTCGTCCGCGGGAACTCCGCCGGCCTTGCAGGCGGGCGGTGCTCGCCGCCGTTCCCATGAGCGTTGGCCGCGCCCCTTCCTGGCCGAGGAGTTCGTCGAGGGCGAGGAGTATAGCTGCGACCTCCAGCTAGCCGGCAACAGCGCCCGCATCATCCGTGTGGCCCGCAAGGTCATGGCGGCCCATCCGCCGGGCACGGCGTTGGCCTATCAACTCCCGGCCGCCCTGCCGGCCGCACTGCCGGCCGGCATGTCCGCGGGCACCTGGACCGACTTCTTCGCGCAAGGGGCGCGGAGTCTGGGACTGCGGCGGGCGATCTGCATGATCGATTTCATCGTGCGCGAGGGCCGGCCCTACCTGATCGAGCTGGCGCCGCGACCGGGCGGTGACTGCCTGCCGGCGCTGATTCAGGAAAGCTGCGGGCTGGACATGCTGGGCGCCGCGCTCGACTTCGCCGCGGGTGTCGATTTCGCGATTCCTCCGGCCGAGCTGTGGCGACCGCTGGTTGGACTGCGGCTTCTGGCGCCGAGGGAAGGAACGATCGACCGGATCGACGCGCGATCGCTGCGCTCGGACCCGCGCATCTGGGACGTCTGCCTGATGAAGCGGCCGGGCCACCGGGTCGTGCTGCCACCGCGCGACTACGATTCGCGCGTGCTCGGCTATGCGGTCTTCGACCCCCTGCGGGAGAAGTCCCTGCCCGCGCAGTGCGATGAGCTGTCCGGCTTGCTCACAATCGAATGGCGGGACGCTTCACCCGCGCGGCCGGGGGACCCGCTGAGCGTGCCTGCGGCGCCCGCGGTTTCGCTGCAGCACAACCCGGGAGCCGCCTGATGGAGCCCGCATCCGCCGCAACGGTTGGGACTGCACCCCGCGCAGCCATACCCCTGCGGCCTGCCGCGCGCGATGCCTTGGTGCAGCGTGTGCTGCAACGCGCGCCCGCCTACAAGGCGGCGGCAGCGCGCGAGGGCTCGCCCCTCTACCTCCTCGAGCTCCCGGTCCTGCGGCGCAACGCGGAGGCCTTTACGCAGGCCTTCGCCTCTCACCTGCCCCGGGTCGCGGTCTACTACGCCGTCAAGTGCAATCCCCACGGCGCCGTGCTGCGCACGCTCTCCAAGGCGGGCATCGGTCTCGACGTGTCGAGCGGCCTGGAGTTGAGCGCGGCACTGGAGGCCGGCAGCCGCGCAATTGTGTTCAGTGGTCCAGGCAAGACGCTTTCAGAGCTGTCCCTGACAGTGCCGCACACCGAGCGCGTCACCGTTCTGATCGACAGCTTCCGTGAGCTGGAGCGCCTGGAGTCGCTCGCCGGGAGCGCGCGCAAGCGCATCCGAGCCGGCGTTCGGTTGAGCCGTGAGGAGCAGGGATTCTGGCGCAAGTTCGGCATTCCGCTGGCGTCGTTGCCCGCGTTTCTCGAGGCCGCGCAAGGCTGCGCACACGTCGACGTGCGGGGCCTGCAATTCCACACGAGCTGGAACCTTTCGCCCGATGCGCAGGTCGCCTTCTTACAACGGCTGGGGCCGGTCCTGGCATCCCTACCCGAGGCGGCGCGGGCGGAGATCGAGTTCGTGGACATCGGCGGGGGTTTCTGGCCACAGGAGGGCGAGTGGCTTCACCGGCCCGACGGCATACCGCTGGACGAGGCCGCCCTGACCGTGGGCGCCCACGGAGACGGAGACAAGAGCGGCTGGACAACCCGCAGTGAGACCGGCCCGCGCGCAAGCGCCGTAACCCACGATCAGACCAGCGAGGAGCCACACGGTTCGGCGGCGCGTGCGGTCCCAGAGCACTTCGTGCGGCCCGCCGCTCCAATCGGCGAGTTCGCCCGCGCGATCGGCGAAGCCGCCCGCCGCTGGGTCTTTCCTCATCTCGACTGCACGATCTGCGTGGAGCCCGGACGATGGTTGGTTCATGACGCCATGCAAATCCTGGTGACGGTCGTGGACCGGAAGGCCCCGGATCTGGTGATCACCGACGCGGGCACCAACGCTGTCGGCTGGGAACGATTCGAGCAGGACTATGTCCCGGTCGTCAACCTGTCGCAGCCCGACTCGACCGAGAGGTCCTGCTTGATCATGGGCTCGTTGTGCACGCCCCACGATCTGTGGGGCTTGAGCTACTGCGGCAGTGCCATCGGCGAGGGGGATCTCCTGCTCATCCCCTCGCAGGGGGCCTACACGTACACGCTCCGCCAGCAGTTCATCAAGCCATTGCCGCGCGTGGCGATCCTGGAAGCCTGAACTTCCTCTCCGCGTGAGCCGACGTGAGGGGGGAGTCCACGAAGGCCTAGAGACGCCGGCAGGACTCAGGTGCGTCCTGCGGGAGGCAGGCATGACAGACAGACCGCTCCACTACCAGGTCTCCGAGTACGATTGCGTGCCGACGACATTCCTCAACGCGATCGTCTACCTGTTCGACCGGCGCGAGGTCCCGCCCCTGGTCATCCGGCACATCCACACCTACAGCCTCGACACCGTCAGCCCCGGCGGACGGCTGGGACGCGCCGGCACCAGCAAGTACGCCACCCAGCTACTCGGCTACTGGCTGGGCAACTACAAGACCCGCAAGTTCTCGGTGCAGACCGAGTACCTGACCGAGAAGGACGTGCACCTGCGCAAGGGCAACCCCATCCTCGCCTGCCTGGACGAAGGCGGCGTGGCCCTGTGCAATGTCTACCTGGGGCACGGCGAGTGGCACTACCTGCTCGGGCTGCACCACGACGCCACCTGGCTCTCCTTCTTTGACCCCTACCGCCGCAAGCTCCTGCGCGGATTGCGGAGCGGCGCGCGGCTCCTGAAGTCCGACGAGCATCCGCCGGCCAATCTGGCGGTGCGTCTGGACTGGTTGGATCAGGAGGACGATCGTCGCTACGCGTTCGGATCGATCGAAGAACGCGAGTGCCTGCTGATGCGGCGGGTACGGTAGGCGCGGGGTCGTCAATCGCCCGGCCCCTAGTCGCCCGGCCTCTGATCGCCCGGCCCTGGTTGCCCGGCCCCTAGTCGCCCGGCCTCTGATCGCCCGGCCCTGATTGCCCGGCCCTGATCGCCCGGCCCTGATTGCCTGGCCCCTAGTCGCCCGGCCCTGATTGCCCGACCCCCTTGAGCGTCTTCGGCTCTCTCGGCTATCGTAACGCTTCATCCGACGCAACCTTCAGCGCGAGATTCGGAGGGGGCCGTCATGGTCGCAGCGCACACCGGTCGCATCGCCCGCGAGCTCGAGCTCGCGCCCCAGCGCGTGGAAGCCGCGGCGACCCTGCTGGCCGAAGGCGCCAGCGTTCCATTCATCGCCCGCTACCGCAAAGAGGCCACCGGATCCCTCGACGAAGTGGCCATCACCGCGATTCGCGATCGCCTCGCGCAGCTCGCTGAGCTGGACCGCCGCCGCGAAGCGATCCTGGCCTCGCTCGCCGAGCGCGAGCTGCTGACGCCCGCGATGGAGGCGGAGCTCGCAGCGGCCGAGACCCTGGCTCGGCTCGAGGACATCTACCTGCCTCTCCGTCCGAAGCGGCGCACGCGCGCTACGATGGCCCGCGAGCGCGGCCTCGAGCCCTTGGCCGAGATGCTCCTGGCCCAGGAGACCCGTCCGGCCATCGATCCCGAGACCGAGGCGCGCGCATTCGTGAATGAGGAGCGCGGCGTCCCCAATGTCGACGCGGCCCTGAGCGGCGCGCGCGACATCCTCGCCGAGAGGGTTAGTGAGGATGCGCGAGCGCGTGACCGCATGCGGGCGCTTTACGCCGACCGGGGCGTACTCCGCGCGCGCGCGGCCAAGGGCAAGGAGCAAGAAGGCGTCAAGTACAAGGACTACTTCGATTGGCAGGAGCTCGCGGCGACGGCGCCGTCGCACCGCGTCCTGGCCATGCTGCGGGGCGAAAAGGAAGGCTTCCTGGTGCTGCACGTGGCGCCCGAGGAAGAGGCGGCCTTGAAGATTCTCACCCGTCTCTTCGTGATGGGGAACAGCCCGGCATCCGTGCACGTGACCCTGGCCGTGCAGGACGGATACAAGCGATTGCTGGCGCCGGCAATGGAGACCGAGATGCGAGGGGCGCTCAAAGAGCGCGCCGACGCCGAGGCGATCCGCATCTTCGCCGACAATCTGCGCGAGCTGCTGCTCGCCCCGCCCTTGGGTGAGAAGCGTGTCCTGGCGCTCGATCCCGGCTTCCGGACCGGATGCAAGCTGGTCTGCCTCGACGCCCAGGGCAAGCTGCTGCACCACGAGACGATCTTCCCGCACACCGGTGGGCAGCGGGCTGAGGATGCCGCCGCCCAGATGCGTGATCTGTGCGCGCGTCTGCGGATCGAGGCGATCGCGATCGGCAACGGCACTGCAGGGCGCGAGACCGAGGCTTTTGTACGCGGCCTCGATCTGCACCGAGAGATCGCGATCGTGATGGTAAACGAGTCGGGCGCCTCGGTCTACTCCGCCTCTCAAGCGGCGCGCGAGGAGTTTCCCGACCACGACGTCACCGTGCGCGGCGCGGTCTCGATCGGCCGGCGGCTGATGGATCCGCTGGCGGAGCTGATCAAGATCGATCCCAAGTCGATCGGCGTTGGACAGTACCAGCACGATGTCGATCAGACCGCCTTGAAGCACAGCCTGGATGATGTCGTCATGAGCTGCGTCAATGGTGTGGGCGTCGATCTGAACACCGCCAGCCGCCAGCTCCTCTCCTATGTCTCGGGGCTGGGCCCGCAATTGGCCAAGAACATCGTCGCCCACCGTGAAGCGCACGGCCCTTTCGCCCGCCGCAAGGCCTTGCTCGCAGTGCCGCGCCTGGGACCCAAGGCATTCGAGCAGGCGGCCGGCTTCCTGCGCATCCGCGGCGGTTCGAATCCGCTCGATGCCAGCGCGGTGCATCCCGAGAGCTACGCGATCGTCGCTGCGATGGCGACCGACGTGGGCTGCTCGGTGGCCGACTTGATGCGTGATGACGAGATGCGCCGGCGAATCGAGCTGAATCGGTACGTCAGCGACCATGTAGGCCTGCCCACGCTGCAAGACATCCTCGCCGAGCTGGCCCGCCCGGGGCGCGATCCGCGCGAGAGGTTCGAACCCTTCAGCTTCGCTCCGGGCATCGAGACCATCGAGGACGTGCAGCCGGGCATGCGGCTGCCGGGCCTGGTGACCAACGTGACCGCCTTCGGCGCCTTCGTCGACATCGGCGTGCACCAGGACGGCCTCGTGCACATCAGCCAACTCGCGGACCGCTTCGTGCGCGACCCGGCCGAGGTCGTCAAGGTCCACCAGCGCGTGACGGTCACCGTGCTGGACGTCGATCTGGCGCGCAAGCGCATCTCGCTGTCGATGCGCGGTGATCCCTCGACGTCCTGACGACCGCCTGTCCTTTTTCCCATTGGAAGGCCCGGTTCCAGTGGACGATGATCGCCCTCCTATCCAACGCCGTGGCGCCCAGGGTCGACGAGGATGATGAGTCGATGCCCGTGACCGTGCGTGGTCTGCGGGTGGTGCATAGGAAGCCCCAGCGACTTCGCTGAGAGGCGGCGGGGGTTAGGTCGCAATGAAAACGGTCTTCCAGAGACGAGCTAGAGACGAGCTAGAGAAGAGCCAGAAAAGAGCCAGAAAAGAACGAGAGAAGAGCCAGAGAGGAGAAGTTCAAGTCACCTCGCCCCAGCCGCGCTCTGATCGCTTCGTGTGCGCTAGGAGGCCAGCACGGTCGGATCCTGTACCTTGTGAAACGACAGCGCCTGCACCGCCCAAGACAACCCAACCTGCGGTGAGATCGACATCGGGCCGTTGGCGTGCTCGTCGATGACGGTGAGCTACACGCCCGCGTCGCCTCAGGGCTTGGCAGCGGTCCATGTTCGCCGGATCGCCGCAGTAGTGCCCTCTGGCAACGACGTAACCCGTTGACACCCGATCGAGCGCCATATGGGGTATGCGCCATCACCCTCCTGTACAGGTGCGATTCCATATCGCCCTTTCTGGCAACAGGTTACAGAGTTGCCCCGGGGCAACTCTGTAACCTGTTCGCCAGGAATCAGTTGGAAGATCAGCCCTGTGCATCGGGCTGCATCTTGCGTCGTCGCGTGCCGGTCCGCGCTAGCTCGTGCCCCGTCGCGGGCCGGCGTGCGCCTTCGCAGACCGCCGGGAGCCTTCCGGCCCCTTCGCAGGCGGCGCGCGCTTCCAGGTCGCCTGCTTGGGCCGCATCGACAAGCGGGAGGGGTCCGGCCCTCCTACCTCCCCGTCCCCAGCACCCGCAGCGTCCGGCTGTGCACCACGCGCCCCGAGGCCCGCAGCACCGCCTGGTAGACGCCCGCCGCGAGCCCGCCGATCTCGTAGGCCACCTCGTGGTCGCCGGCGACGTAGGTCCCGCGCGCCAGCACGGCCACGCGCCGTCCGGTGACATCGAGCAGATCCAGCTCCACGTCGGCCGCCCGCGCCAGCGAGAAGCTCAGCCGCCCCACACCCACCGAGGGCTGGGGCTGCGGCGCGTGCAGGTAGCCTTCCCCCGAAAGGGCCACCGTGGCGACCTCCTCCAGACCGCTCGTGTCCCAGCGCACGAAGGTGATCCAGTCGGGGCCCGGCATCGCCACGGCCGCCACGCGCGCCCCCTCGCGCCCGTCCGGCACAACGGCATCGGGACCGCTGTAGGTCATGTAGGCCGGCCCGGCCGGAAGCGGGAACACCTCGCCGCGCGCATGCAAATGACCCGGTTCTCCCATCGCGCTCGAGGTCAAGACCACCGACTGACCGTCGAGCGCATCGAACGCCACGCCCAGCAGGCTCCCGTAGGTGGCGTAGCTCTCGTAGCCCTCGATCGCCCCGGTCTGCGGATCGATCAGCGTGACGCGCTTGCTGCTCATCCAGCCGATGCCGATCTGGTCCTCGCCCGGCCGGTAGGCGAGCCGCAGCGGGTAGTCGTCCCCCGCGCTGGTGAAGTTGCCCACCACGTAGGAGGCCGCGCCGTCGATTCGCATCACCGTGTAGGTGTCCGTGAAGGCGTTGGTCACCGTGGCGTAGTCGCCGGTGCCGTCGAAGGCGATCTGAATCGGGAAATCGCCGGTCGGCAGCGTGGCGACGATGGTGTTGGTCGCAGTGTCGATCACCTTGACGTTGTCGTCGAACGAAGCGGCCACCAGCACGTGCGCGCCATCGGGTGAAGCCTCGACGTCGCTGCTGACGCCGAAGGAGGCCCACACGACCCCGATCGTCCCGCACGGAATGTCGGTGATCTTGTAGCTCGCGGGGCCATCCAGGGCGACCACCGAAATCGTGTTGGAGGAGATGTTGCCCACATAGGCCCGCGTGCCGTCGGGGCTGAGCGAGACCACGCCCGGCCGGCTGCCGGTCGCCACCTCGGCGGCCACGGTGTTGGTGGTCAAATCGACCAGCTTGATCGAGTTGCTGTTGAAGCAGCAGACCACCGCCCAGAGCCCATCGGGCGTGATGGCCACATCCTGCACGCGGTCGCCCATTTCGAGATGCGCCTCAACGGCGTAGGTCTGTAGATCCACCACGACCGCGTTGTCGGAGAGCACGTTCGTGACCACCGCCTTGGTGCAGCCCGGGTCGATTGCCACCCGTCGGGGCGCGTCGCCCTCGGGGTACTCGCCCGCATCGGTCGTGCCCCGGTAGGTGACGGCGCTCGGGCTGGGAAACGCGTAGAAGTAGAGCCCCTCGTGCCGGGCGGGATCGTGGCCCACCGCCTCATAGGCGACCGGGGAGACGGTGCCGAAGTTCTGCGCGTTGCCCGCATGCTGCCCCACGAGCGATTCGGTGGCGAAGCTCACCAGCGAGAACCGATACTGGCCGCCGACCGCATACTGGTGGTCGGGCGTCACGCCGATCCAGAACGGGGTGTAGGTGGCGCCAAGCAGCACGTGATCGGATGTCGGGAAGCGCACGATCGCGCTCTGGTTGCCGCTGACCGCAACGAAGGCCTTCGAGCCGTCCTGACTGACCGCCGCATCGAAGGTCATGCTGAGCGACAGGCCGCTCAGGATCACCGTACCGGTGACCGTGTGGCTCGCGACGTCGATCTGGGTGATTTGCGCGGGGTTCAGGGTGTTGGTGGCGATCGCCTTGCTCCCGTCCCCCGACAGGCTGAGCTTGACGCAATCGGGGACCCCGCTCACGGTGAAGTCGACCGCTCCGGTGGTCGTGTTGAAGAAGAGCACCTCGTCGCCGCGATTCCCCACCATCAGATGCTGGCCGTCGGGCGTGACCTCGAAGTCGGTGAACTCGTAGAACGTCCGGCCGTTCTCTGAGTTGAAGCCCCAGGAGAGCAGCTCGATCGGGAAGCCGGGGATGGTCATCGCGTGACTGAGCGTGGTCAGATCGATCACCTCACAGACATCGTCGATGTCGCAGCTCACGTAGGCGCGCGCGGCGTCGGGGCTGATGCGCACCACCCAGGGCTGCTCGCCCGTCGGGAAGATGCCCGCGATACTGTAGTCGGCGAGGTCGATCACGTAGACCTCGTCGCTGAAGCCGCAAGCCACCACGGCGTAGTCGTCGGTCGTGGCGATGCCGCCCGGCGTCACCCCTACCGGGATGTTGGTGATCATCGCCATGGTGGCGGCGTCGAAGACGGTGACGTTGTCGGTGAGCTTGTTGGTGAGCAGGATCCGCCCGCCGTCGGGCGTATAGGCGGTCCAGCCCAGGTAGTCGCCCTCGGGCGCCTGGCCCGGGTCCACGTCGGCCGGCTGATCGGCGGCCCCGACCCGGGGAGCGGGCATCAAATCGGCGGCCGTCTGACCCGGCTCGGCGAGCTGCCAGTGCAGCGCCGGTTCCCCGGCCGGATCGATCTGGTCGAAATCCGCCACGGGGGACGCCGCGCTGCCTACGCAGAATCCCAGCGTGAGGACGATGACGGCGGGTGGGACAACAGCATGGAGACGCATGTCGAGGGCCCTCCTTTCGCGAAGCGATGTGCGGCAGTGGCTGCCTGCCGGGCCGGATTCCCGCAGCGGCCGGGAATGCTCTGGAATGCTCTGGCGGAGAGGATGATAGCACAGGGGGTGTTTTGGCGAGGAGAACCGATCCGCGTCCGAGCGGTGGGAACTTCCCTCGCTGCGTCGTGTGGGGTACGGCTGAAGAGGGTCGTAGGAGCACCAGCGTACGGGAGGGACGAACCGGATGAAGAGCCTGCTGCTTCTGGTGTTGGTCATAGCCGTCTGGTATCTGTTGCAGGCGGTGGTTCTGCCCAGGCTGGGCGTCCCGACCTGACTCAGCTCCGCGTGCCGGGTGGATCCCGGCAAGGATAGCGCGCAGGAGAAGGACTCCGCGACGGACGACGTCAACCCGGCTCCCCCGACCTCAACGCGTTAGAGGCGATCAAGGATCGCCGGGCCGCGGAGTCGACCCGAAGACTCGGCCCGAGGACTCGACCCGAAGACTCGGCACCCCGACCACGGGCCCTCTCCCCTCGCTCACAGATTCGGTCCCGCCACCCAGCGCGCGTGGCCCATCCCTTTGTCAGAGAGATGATTGCAGCTCCTCGGCATCCCCACGTCCTCGGCTGGCGCATTGACCCCGCGGCCGTCCCGTGCGTCAATGGCCGTCGAAAGCTGGCATTGTACGCAATGCACGCGCAGGCAGACCGGGCCCCGGGGCGCGAGGATACCGCCGGTCCGAGCGCAGGGGACCCAATAAGGGATCATCCGGATGAGATCTTCAGTCTTCGCACTCATCGCGCTGGCGATCGGGCTGGCGGCCTCCTCGTGCAGCTTCTGGCAAGGCTCGCGCGCCCCGGGGGACTACCCGGCGGATCTGCAGGCCGCGCTCGAGGCCTCCGGCGACAACCGGCCCCGACTGGAGGCGGTGTTGCGCCATTGCCGCACGGGCGCCGACTCCCTGAAGCTCGAAGCCGCGCGTTTCCTGATTGCTAACATGGAGCAGCACAGCTTCGCGCGACTCTGCCTGTGCGACTCCCTCGAGGAAGAGGTCGCGCTGGACGTGTTGGCCTATCCGGACTATACCGCGCTGCGCGCCGCGATCGACTCGATCGAGGCGGTGCGCGGAGAGCTCTCCTACCGGCGCGATGAGATCATCCCCGATCTGGAGGCCATGTCGGATGCGCTCTTGATCGAGAACATCGACTACGCCTTCCGCGCCTGGCGGGAGCGGCCGTGGGCGCGCCACTATTCGTTCGCGGAATTCCGTGACTACGTGCTGCCCTACCGGGGCAGCAACGAGCCGCTCGAGAGCTGGCGGCCCTTCTTCTTCGAGCGCTACCACGACCTCGCCGACCGCATGGAGGATCCCACCGATCCAATCGAGGCCGCCCGTCTGATCAACGCCGACCTGATCACCTGGTTCACCTTCGACGAGCGTTTCTACCTCCATCCGACCGATCAGGGGCTCAGCGAGATGCGCGCATGCGGCCTCGGGCGCTGCGAGGACATGACCAACCTGGCGATCTACGCCATGCGGGCCAACGGGCTGCCGGTGACGAGCGACTACACGCCCTTCTGGGCCAACGCCGGCAACAACCACGCGTGGAACGCCATCCTGGACCGGGACGGCCGGGTGCTGAGCTTCATGGGCTGCGAGGCGCATCCGGGCGAGTACCGGCTGTGGAACAAGCTCGCCAAGGCCTACCGCAAGACCTACGCTCCCCAGCCGGGCAACCTGGCGTTCCAGAAGCACGAGGACGAGCAGGTGCCGGCGTGGCTGAGCGGCAAGTACTACGAGGATGTGACGGCCGCCTACACCGAGGTGGCCGATATGCGGGTGACGCTCTCCGAGGTCCCCGACGACAGCGTGCGCTTCGCCTATCTGTGCGTCTTCAACTCCGGCGACTGGGAAGCCATCCACTGGGGGCGGATCGAGGACGGGGCGGTGGTCTTCGAGGACATGGGAACCGGGATCGCCTATCTCCCTGCCTTCTACCTCGAGCAGGAGCTGGTGCCGGCGGCGGGGGCGTTCGTGCTGGAGAAGTCGGGCCTCGTCCGCCCACTGGCCGCCGATCCCGCCCGGCAGGAGACGATGATCCTGCGTGCCACCACGCGCGCGGTCACCGTCAGCGACACCGACAGCATCGAGAAATCGTTCCTGGAGGAGGGGCGCACCTACGAGCTCCATTACTGGGACGACGGATGGGTCCGTGTCGGTCGCGGCATGGCCGGCGACGAGCCCTTGCGATTCGAAACGGTGCCGGCCGATGGCCTCTATTGGCTGGTCGCGGAGGGGTCGCGCGAGGACGAGCGGATCTTCACCTATGAAGAAGACACCCAGATCTGGTGGTAGACGTGCGCCGCTGATCGATCGGCGCATCCGGCGAGAGCTGATGATCCGTCTGCGGCGCGACGCCGTCCGCATCGCCGATCACTTCGGACTCACCTTCACCGCCCTCGAAGCCGAGAGCACGCGGGTGAAGCGCCGCTACGGATCCTGCCACAGCGACGGGCGCATCAAGATCCGTCTCACCCACGCCCGCACGGGTCGCCCCTTGAAGTACTCCAGCATGATCGACACGCTCTGCCACGAGCTCGCGCATCTGAAGCACTTCAACCATGGACCGCGGTTCAAGTCCTACTACCAGCGCATCCTCGAATGGGCCCGCGCCGAGGGCATCTACTGTCCGGGCCGTCCGGCGCGGTGGACGCCGCCTCCGCCGCATCTTTGGCAGGAGGTGGAAGCGCTGGCTGAGCGCCTGCGTGACGTCGGGCCGGCCCCATCGATCGCCGGCCGCCCGCCCGAATCGGGCGGTGCTTCGCCGACCGGTGCGCGCACACCGCCCCGCCAAAGGCCGCGGCCGGCGCCGCCGCCAAGCGTGCGCCCGGAGCAACTCGGGCTGTTCGGCGCCGGCGCAGACGGCGCTAGGCTCACCTGAGGGCCGCGCGTCAGGTCCCCAGGCCCGCCCGAGGCCGCACGTCAGATCCCCAGGCCCGCCCGAAGGCCGCGCGTCAGGTCCCCAGGCCCGCCCGAAGGCCTCCATACGGGCCCCAGGATCGCCCGCGGCCCTGGCCTACGCCGACTGGAGAAGCCCCCCTCATCATCCGAACTTCCGTAGGGGCGCACGAGAGCAATCCGACGAGGGGGGTGAGCCGCTGGTCTGTGAGCCTCGGCACATCGCCGCGAAGCCCTGCGCCCGGTGACGCAGTTACGGTGAACCCAGAGAAGCGAGGTGGAGGATGAAACGCACACTGGCTGTTTTCGGCCTCTTGGCTTTCTTCGTGACCCTTCCCGCCATGGGCCAGCAGAAGCCGTTCGACTTCGCCATCCAGGGCGGTGTCAACCTGGCCAACCTTGAATACGATCCCGACATCGAGCCGGGCACCGAGACCTTGCTCTGCTTCGGCGGCGGGGCGGTGCTATCGATGAACCTGTCCCCCGGCGTGAGCCTGGACATCGACGGTCTCTACATGCAGAAGGGCGCGAAGATCGAGTTCGAGGAGAACTTCGGTCCCCAAGGAAGCACCGGCGAGCGGGTCTGGACCAACCTCGAGCTCCAGATGGCCTACATCCTGCTCGTGCCCAAGCTGCGCTTCCAGATGCAGAGCGGCGGCGTGTCGCCCTACTTCCTGGCCGGGCCCGAGATCGGGTTCCTGATGAGTGCCAAGGAAAAGGGCACGGTGGATCCGGAGTGGGGCGACGTCGAGGACATCGACGAGGACGTGAAGGACCACTACGAGAACGTCACCTACGGACTCAACTTCGGCGGCGGGCTCAGCTTCCCGACCGGATCCAGCTCGGTCTACTTCGAGGCGCGTTATGTCATGGGCCTGAGCAATATCCGCAAGGAGAATCCCGACACCGAGGGTGAAGAACCGACGATCAAGCACAGCCGCATGTACGTCATGGGCGGCATTCGCTTCTAGGCTCACCGTCTCGACGGGCGGATCATCAGCAGGTCGTCCGGATTGATCTGCTGCGTGCCCGGGATCCTCGAGCCGGTGACCGCATAGCTACGGGGACCGGTGGAGGTCAGGACGACCTCCACCGCCAGCAACACCAGAATCAGCAGCACGAGCGAATGAGCCGGGCGACGTCGCCAGGACGAGGGCCAGGGCACGACCTCGACCAGCGCCAGCAGTCCGCTTCCGACCAGCAACCAGATCACCGGCGCCAGCAACATGCCCAGGCGGGCGTATCCGAAGAACGCCACGATGACCACTGTGGTGGTCAGGGCATGAGGCACCAGGAAGAGCCAGAGCGGCTTGCTGCGTGGGGCCGCTCTGGCGCGCTCGACGGTCCGCTTGCGCTCAGGCCTCTGTCGTAGGGGCCCGCGGATCAGGCGCCACAACCCAAGCAGCATCAGTCCCCCCTGTATCCAGGCGAACCAGAGCGCGGAAGGCACGAACTGATCGACCGGACGCCGCTGTCCGGTCAACCCCGCGGGCAGATTGACCTGCAGATAGCCGAGCGCAAGCGCCTGAGCGGCCAGGGAAACCTTGCGGGCGATCAGCGCGACCGCTTCGGCCGGATGCTCGGCCATCCAGGTGAGGCCCACGCGATAGCCATCGATGTAGAGACGGTTGATCCCCGGGTCGGCCAGATCGAGGCTCCGGTCCCGACGCCCCGGCACCAGCGCGTCGATCAGGCCCGTGTCGAACGATCCCTTCGCAAAGCTGTTGTTGGCGGTCGCGAAGTTGAGCGGGCCGTAGCCCGTCACGAGGACCAGCCGCGGCAGCGGTCGGGGCAGCCGCTCGGCGTGCACCTGGTTCACCAGCCCGATGCTGTGGTAGCAACGGACCGTCCAGGGCGTCATGGTGACGAGAACCGCGAAGACGAACGCGGCCGCCGGCGCCCATGCGCGCCGGCCGGCCACCAAGAGGAGCAGCGCGGCCAGCAGTCCGGCGGTGAGCAGGAACTCGGCGCGGGTGAGCGTCGCCCACGCGGCCAGCACCCCCAGCAGCAACCCCAGACCCACTCCCCGTGCCGCCCGCCCACGCGGGGGCCTCTCACGATCCAACATCTCTGCCAACCGCACGAGCCCGAACGTGACCGCCAGCGACAACAGCAGGAACCACCCTTCGGAGTTGATCGCGGTGGATTGCACGTAGTGGCCGAATGAGAAGAGCGCCAGCGGAAGCGATGCCAGCGCGACGGCACGCCCGAAGATGCGTCGGATAAGCAGGAAGAAGAAGCCGCACGTCAATCCGCCCAGCACCGTCATGAACACCCGCAGCAGGAGCGCCGGCGGGGCCTCCGCGCCTGGTGAAAATCCCGACAGGCGCAAGAGGATACTCAGCAGAAACGGGTAGCCGGGGGGATGGAACGGAATGCCCTGGTCGTAGGGTGTCTTGCCGAGGAACGATGCGGCGAAGCCCAGATAGGCCGACGTGTCACCGTGGTAGAGGACGCTGAAGAGGCCGCGGTGCCCCTGTTGCGAAAACAGGAACAGCAGCCGGGTCACGACGCCCGCCAGCGCGACCAGCGCGAAGTCGCGCCAGTTGTTCTTGGTCGTCCCAGTTTGAGGGCGTTTGGGTTTGGACACCGGCGTGAAGCTCGCTGTTTCTATGGCCCAGCAGCGGGCTCGTCGGACTTGGGCTGTTCCTTGGCCATGATGCCTGGGCCCCCTGCTGCACATCAAGTGCCTTCCTCATTCCTGCTGCCCGAACGAGTGCTCCTAGCCAACCGGCATCCGCTGACCCGCCGAATCCGTTCCGCGCGCCTCGGCACTCGAATAACAAGAGCGGCTGACTCTCGTGCAATGGCCTGCGGAGGCTGAAGATCCCCCTCCAGATCATGTTCCAGCGGAGGACAACCTTCCGCATACCCGAACCTCCTTCGGCCACACCCGGAGCCCCTGTAGGTCGATCAGGCGATCCATGCTGGCCTATCCGCGCACCTCGTCCTGCAGCTAGTCTTGGTGCACCGCGGACTTCCCGTGGTATCCTCTTATGGGTTCAGAGCATGTCCCGGAACTGTCGGGGTTCCGCACAAGGAGGGTCGCCGCGCCCTCCCCGGCTGCGTCCCCCCCACGGGGATTCATCCCTCGGCGCGGCGGCAGGTCTTGCCTGGTAGGAGGACGGCTTTCATGAAACGCATGACGCATCCCGCGGTCGCCATTTGCACCTTGGCCCTGGTGACCGCCGCCTTCATCCCATCGCTCGCTTGGGGCGAGATGATCCCCGTGGCCGGCGCGGCCGGACCGGAGGGAATCTCGCTCGCATCCCAGGGCGCCCAGGGCGTCGAAATCAACTACGAGATGCACGCCTTCGGCATGGAAGCGGTCCAACTGGGCGGCCGCGACTATCAGCACATCTCGCTGCCCGGGGTCCTGCTGCCGAATGACGCGGGCGCGCCCGATCTGCCCGGCCTCAGCCGCATGGTCGCGATTCCGCAGGGCGCCGAGGTCACCTTCGAGATCGTGTCGGCCAGCACGCGGACTTACGAGAACGTGAGCGTCTCGCCCGCGCCGGTCATCCCGCGTGAAGACGATGATTCGCCGCTCGTCTACGAAGAGGACCCCGCGATCTACCAGCGCAATGCGGCCTATCCCGCCGGCCCGGTGACGATCTCCGCGCCGACGCAGGTCCGCGGAGTCGACGCGGTGATGGTGGGCGTGACGCCCTTCCAGTACAACCCGGTCACGCGGGAGCTGGTGGTCTACACCGAGCTCGACGTGCGCATCGACTTCGTGGGCGGCAACGGCCGCTTCGGTGAGAAGCGGCTGCGCAGCCGCTACTGGGAACCGATCCTCCGCGATCACCTGCTCAACTACGAGACGCTTCCGGCGGTCGATTTCAACACTGTGCCCGACGGCAACCGTGAGGGGTACGAGTACATCATCATCACGCCCACCGACCCGGGCTTCGTGCAGTGGGCCGAGACGCTGAAAGAATGGCGCCAGCTCCAGGGCATCTCGACGGAAGTCTTCACCACCAATGAAACCGGCACCACGTGGACGGCCATTGAGGCCTTCCTCAACAACGCCTACAACACGTGGGACCCGGCGCCGGCGGCCTTCATGATTCTGGGCGACTATCCCAGCTCGGGCGACGGCGGCCGCGACATCGCCATCACCTCGCCGGTCTGGGACGGCTACTGCGTGTCGGACAACATCTACGCCGACGTCAACGGCGACGATCTGCCCGACATGGCCCACGGCCGCATTTGCGCGCGCGACGCCGCCGAGCTGGGCCACATGATCACCAAGATGCTGGACTACGAGCAGAACCCCTACACCGACGAGGGGTTCTACGACCACCCGGTGATCGCCGGCGGCTGGCAGACCGAGCGCTGGTTCATCCTCTGCACCGAGACGATCTGGGGCCACCAGAACGTCGTGCTGGGCAAGAACCCGGTGCGCGAGTACGCGATCTATTCCGGGTACCCGGGATCGCAGTGGTCGAGCAACCAGAACACGCCGATCGTGGTCGAGTATTTCGGGCCCAACGGCCTGGGCTATATTCCGGCCACGCCGCAGCATTTGACCGACTGGGGCGCCAACGCCACGCGGGTCAACAACGACCTGAACGCCGGGGCCTACATGCTGCTGCACCGCGACCACGGCAGCGTCACCGGCTGGGGCGAGCCCGACTACGACATCAACGATCTGAACGGCCTGACCAACGAGATGTATCCGTTCGTCTTCACGATCAACTGCCTGACCGGGAAGTACAACCACTACGGCGAGTGCTTCACCGAGCGGTTCCATCGCATGAACTACGGCGCGCTGGGACTGGTGGCCGCGTCGGAGACCTCCTACTCCTTCGTGAACGACACCTTCATCTGGGGCATGTTCGACGGTCTGTGGCACGGCTTCATGCCCGATTACGGACCCTATCCGGTCGACGACGAGTTCCGCTATCCGGCGTTCGGGATGGCCTCGGGCAAGCACTTCCTCTACTCGAGTAGCTGGCCCTACAATCCGCAGAGCAAGGATGTCACCTATCACCTGTTCCACCACCACGGCGACGCGTTTCTGACGATGTACACCGAGGTGCCGCAGACGCTGAGCGTGATCCACGACGGGATCTGCTTCATCGGACTCGACTTCTTCACCATCCAGGCCGACGAGGGCGCGCTGATCGCCTTGACCGTCGACGGCGAGATCATCGGCGTCGCCACCGCGACCGGCACGGCGCAGGACGTCCCCATCATCCCGCAGCAGGAGCCGGGCAACCTGCGCATCACGGTCACCAAGCCCGACTACTTCCGTCACGACGAGACCGTCCCGATCATCCCCCCGGCCGGTCCCTACGTGACACTGGGTCAGAAGATCATCGACGACGACATGTCCGGTGAGAGTGCGGGCAACGCCGACGGCGATCTCGACGCGGGTGAGGCGGCCGAGCTGGTGGTCCACCTCAAGAACGTGGGCACCGAGACGGCGACCAATGTGCGCGCCACGCTGACGTGCGCGGATGCGTTCGTCACCGTGGTCGACGACTACGAGGAGTACGGCGACATCCTGGCCGGCGGCGAGGATCCCCCGGCCGACGACTTCGACATCTATGTCTCACCCCAGTGCCCCGACGGCCACGTGGTGGTCTTCGAGGTGCTGATCGAGTCAGACAACCGAATGACCTGGGAGAAGCAGTTCTCGCTGCCGGTCGAGGCGCCGACGATCGAGCTGTCGATGTGGCTCATCGACGACGGGGTGGGTGGCAACGGTGTGGTCGACCCGGGCGAGACGATCACCGTGACGACCACCGTAGCCAACAATGGCAGCGAGGACGCTACAGGGCTCGACATCGAGTTCCGTGTCTCCTACGGCTACATCACGGTCACGCAGGGCCACGCCACACTGGCGAGCCTGCCCGCCGGCGGAAGCACCGTGCTCACGCCGCCGTTCGAGTTCACCGTCGATCCCTCCATTCCCACGCCCAACATGCTGCCGGCGCACCTGCTCATCGCGGGCGACTGGAGCATCACGGCCGACTTGGAGTTCGAGATGCCGGTCGGCGGCTTGTCGAACAACGTGGAGGGCGGCGCGCAGGACTGGACGCACTACGCCATGCCCGGTTGGCAGGACCGCTGGCACCTCGAGACGCACCGCAACCACACGCCGGGCGGCACGACGAGCTGGAAGTTCGGCGGAAACGGCAGCTATCCCTATTCCAACAGCTCCTACGGGATGCTCGAGACCGGACCCTTCGAGCTTCCGGCTGGATCGGTGCTCTCCTTCTGGCACTGGCGCCAGATCCAGGAGACCTACGACGGCGGTCTGTTGCAGGTGACGACCGACGGGGGCGCCACGTGGGAGACGGTCACCCCGGTGGGCGGTTATCCCCATACGATCACGCAGCAGGGACCGGTGGGCCCCGGCCCGTTCCCCAACGGCACCGGCGTCTGGTCGGGCACGGCCGACTGGCAGCAGGTGACCGTCGATCTGGGTCCGCACACCGCGCCCGATGCGCGGCTGCGCTGGGTCTTCGGGAGCGATGGATCCACGATCTACGAGGGCTGGTACATCGACGACGTGTTCATCGAGTGCGGCATGCCCACTTCGGGTGCGGGGACCGGCGAGCCGGCGATCGTGCGCCCGCTGCTGATGCCGGCGCGGCCCAACCCCGTGGTGCTGGTCTCCGCGGGCGGCCGGGGTCCGGTGTTGCAGTTCGCGCTGCCCGAAGCCGCCCCGGCCGAGCTGACGGTGCTCGATGCGCAGGGCCGCCTGGTGCGCCGACTGGTGACGGGGCGCATCGACGCCGGTCCCCACCTGATCTCGTGGGACGGCCGGGACCAGTTGGGCGCGCCGGTGCCCGCCGGCACCTACTACGTGCGCCTGGCGACGGGCGACACGCGTGAGGTGCGAACGGTAACGGTGGTCCGGTAACACGACGTCCGCACCGAAACCGACGTCAAACGCAAAGGCGACCGTCTCCTTCACCGGAGGCGGTCGCCTTCTGTCACCGGGCTCGCGATCAGCGCAGCCGAACGATGGGGCGGGTGATGGTGCGCGCCCCGGACGCCAGCCGGCCGTAGTAGATGCCGGCAGGAGAGCGGCGCCCCTTGTCATCGTCGCCGTTCCAAGACATCTCGTGAGCCCCCACCCCCGGGCAGCCGCGGAACAGAACCCGCACCAGGCGGCCGGCGGCATCATGGACCGAGAGCGTCACCGCGGTCGCGGGCGCCGGTGCCATGTAGCGCAGGCGCGTTTCCCGCGCGGACGGATTGGGGCCGACGACGTCCAGGCACAGCCCGCGTGCTCCAGCGCGAGGCTCCTCCACCCCCGTGTCCGGGCACCCCACCGGCCAGGCACCGATTACGCCGCAATCCTCTGCACTCGGGTGGTTGCGTGGCAGGCAAGGCGAGTCCCCGTGCAGGCGCAGGTCGCCCGAGGGTGCATCGCAGAAGAGCGGATCTTCGGAGAAGTTGCCGTTGATGCCGAGCTGGTCGGCGATCGGCCCGACCCAGTCGCCCCCCGCGTTGCCGTAGATGTCGCAGCAGACCAGGGTCACCTCCGCGTCGTTGAAGTAGTCGACCGCCGGACCCTGGGTGCTGAAAGCGATGATGGTCGCCTCCACCAGCACCAGGGCGTGGCAGCCGCAGGAGAGGCCGGCGGCGTTCTGACCCGCGGCGTTGCTCTCCAGCGTGCAGTCGCGCACGATCGGATCCGACATACCGCAGGCGTAGACGGCGCCGCCTCCGTTGTCGGCCGTGTTGCGCACGAAGGTGCAATCCACGACGAGCGGCGCGCAGTCGTCATCGGCCAGGAACGCGCCGCCGCGGCTGCCCGCGATGTTGTCGGCGAAGAGACAGTCGCGCACCACGGGCGCCGACGTGCCGCGACAGTTGATGCCCGCGCCGTCGAGGTCGGCCTCGTTGTCGGTGAACGTGCAATCCTCGATCACAGGCGCCGAGACGCCGTAGAGCAGGATCGCAGCGCCGAAATACGCGCGATTCCATTCGAAGACGCAGCCGCGCAGCGTCGGCGAGGCGTCCTCGCACAGCACCGCGCCGGCCTCGCTCAGTCCCCAGGGATCGTCGAGGCCCCAGCCGTTGCGTACGGTGACGGCTTCGATCACCGTGGCGGGTCCCTCGCCGGTGTGGAAGTGAAACCCGCGCCGGGGCGTGGTCTCGCTGCCCTGGCAATCGATCACGCAGCCCTGCGCCTGTCCGCTCTGAGAACGGAGCACGAGCTGCTTGCCGCCCAGGTCGAGATTCCGGTTCCCATCGCCCTGGAAAATCCCGTCGCCCAGCAGAATCGTGTCGCCCTCGGCCGCGGCCACGACCGCCGACTGAATGGTCGGGTAGTCGCCGGTCCCGTCGGGCAACACCAGATGCGATGCGGCGGATGCGGAGCCGAAGATGGAAGCCGTCACGACCGGAAGGGCGACCAACGCCCGCCAGACCGCCTCGCAAGCGGATGCGACCGGCCGTCCTGTTCGTGGGGCGGCGTGGCGGGGGTCTCGTCGCTTCCTGCGTCCGTGGATCATGATGCGCCTCCCAAGCTCGCCGGCCGCGGCCGCGTGCGCGTTCACCCGAATCGCGGCGGCACGCCTCTAAGGATACCACGCCGTGCGGGAGACGAGCCAGGCGACCGGGGAGCGGCCTGCGAACACGTGGGTTGCAGGGTCTTCGGCCCCGCGGTCGGATGGGCTCCGGGAAGGCCGCTCCCGGGAGGGGGCCCCGCATCATGCGTCAGACACGTTGACCAGGGCGCCGATCGGAGCTAGAACCAGCTCCACCAGGTGGCCAGCAAGCGCGGTCGCATCCGCGGGGAGAGACGGTCATGTCGAGCACCTTCGGCACGCTGTTCAGGGTATCCACCTACGGCGAATCTCACGGCCAGGGGGTGGGCGCGATCGTGGACGGGTGCCCGCCCGGGGTGTCGTTGACCCGCCAGGCGATTCAGGCGCAGCTCGATCGGCGTCGACCGGGGCAGAGCGAGCTGACCACCCCGCGCGACGAATCCGATCAGGTAACGATCCTCTCGGGTGTCGAAGAGGACCGCACGCTGGGGACGCCCATCGCGCTCCACGTGGGCAGCCGGGATGCGCGCCCCGGCGACTACCGCGAGATGCGCAGTGTTCCCCGTCCCTCACACGCCGATTTCACGTATCAGGCGAAGTACGGTGTGCGCTCGCGCAGCGGCGGCGGCCGGGCCAGCGCCCGCGAGACGGCCGGGCGCGTGGCCGCGGGCGCGATCGCCGAGGTCTTCCTGCGCGACGCCTACGGCGTGGAGATCGTCGCGTGGGTCCAGTCGATCGGCGACCTGGAGGCCGCTGAGCCCGACACGGACCGTCTGACCCGCGAGCAGGTGGACGCAACGCCGGCGCGCTGTCCCGATGTGCGCACCGCCCTGCGGATGATCGAGCGGGTCACGGCCCTGCGCGATGCCGGCGACTCCATCGGGGCGGTGATCGGCTGCGTGTGCCGCGGCCTGCCGGCCGGTTGGGGGGAGCCGGTCTTCGACAAGCTCGAAGCCCTGCTGGCCCACGCCATGCTCTCGATCCCCGCCACCAAGGGGTTCGAGATCGGATCGGGATTCACCGGCACCCGTAAGCGGGGCTCGGAGCACAACGACCCCTTCGTCTGGAAGCAGAACCGGCTGGGCACGGCCAGCAACCACAGCGGGGGCATCCAGGGGGGCATCTCCAACGGCGAGCCGGTCCTGATGCGCGTGGCGTTCAAGCCGCCCGCGACCATCGGACTGCCGCAGTCCACGGCCGACTTCGCAGGCAAGGAGACGGTGCTCGAAGCCAAAGGGCGCCACGACCCGTGCGTGGCGCCCCGTGCCGTGCCGATCGTGGAGGCCATGGCGGCGCTAGTGCTGGCCGACGCGGCGCTGCGACAGCGCATGCGCGGGTGAGTTTGGCATCCTCGGAGAGGCCGACCGCAATCGCCGCGGCCCGCGACTGGATCGTATCCGGCGCCGGCCGCCGACCCTCGGCAACCGGGGACACCAGCCGAAGCAACCGCTAGTCCAAGAAGGTCACGTGGCGCATAGCCGGCGCGTTGCTCTCGGTGTTCAGGTAGACCCGGTGCCAGCACTCCAGGACGATCGTCTTGTGGTCGGGGTGACGAACGGCCCCCTTGACGAACACCTCGGGGTCCGCCCGCATGATCCGCCAGTTCCAGCCCCAGGCCTCCGGGTCGCGCCGGCGGATCTGACCATACTCCGATTCTCCGACGCCGTTCGGGTAGCGGTCGCACACGTAGACGGTCCGACCGCCGGTGCGGTAGAGCAGCTCGGCCATGTGCGGCTTCCCGTTCCCGCGCTGCAACGGCTCGTGACGCAACACCTGCTCGGACGGCACCGCGAAATCGGGGCAGGGCAGGAAGAACCACTCGCCCTGGCGCCGGTGCGCCGGGTTGCGGCGACGGTAGCGCCGAGCACCGGTCTGGCCCCGGCGGTTGTTCGCGACGCGCACGGCCGGCGGCATGAGCGCCTCCATCGCGGTGCGGACGTCGGTCACGCCGCGGTGGTCGGGCACGGCCGCCACGAACCAGTGGCGCTCGTCGTGCCCACAGAGGAACTTCTCCTTGGTCTTCGCATCGAGGAAGCGCGCCATGAGAAGCATGTGGCGCTCCTTCGGCTTCACCTGCAGCACCTCCAGGTCCACGCGCCGGGGATCGTGGACCACCTGGAAGTACTCACCCTCACGGTCACGGAGCACATCGATCGCCAGCGGACGCCGCCGCGCCCGCGACCGGCGCCTGCGGGGCTCGGAGTCGAGCGCGTACATCTTGACGCGCGACCCCATCCTCTCGAACGTGCGTGCCAGAGCATCGGGAACCATCTCCAACCTCCTTGTGGCCACCGTCACTGTGGGTCAGCCTTCCTGGGGCACTGTAGAGGCAAGGGGCGTGCCCACCGGACACACTCGAGCGCCGACCCATGCATCCAGCTATTGGAAAACGACTTAGAAAACGACGCCACCGTCCGGCGCAGCCCGAGCTTGTCTTGCTACCGTTCCGGGGTTATTTTCCTGGATAGGTTCGTATCATGAGTGATAAGACCAGATCCCATTCCGGCGCGCGCGGTCGTCATCGGCATGCTGGGCACCCGCAAGGACGACCCCGACCGCCAGCCGACCCCGTCCGCTTGGCGGCCGTCGGTCGCCCTCTGCTCTCAACCGGACCTGCCCGTGCACCGCTTCGAGCTGCTTCACGGTCCCGGCTTCGCTCGTTTGGCCCGACGCGTACGCGACGACATCCGCGCCGCCTCCCCCCCGACAGACGTTCGGGTTCATGTCCTACCGATCCCCGACCCGTGGGACTTCGAAATGGCCTACGAGGCCCTGCACAGCTTCGCGCGCGGCTACGCCTTCGACCCCGATCGGGAGGACTACCTGATCCACGTCAACGTCGGAACGCATGCGGTGCGCATCTGCATGTTCCTGCTGACCGAGTCGCGCCACTTTCCCGGCCGGCTGATTCAATCGATCCCCCCTGCACGCAGCGGCGACCGGCCCTGGGGCGGGCATCGGATCATCGATCTCGACCTGTCCCGTTATGCGCGCATCGTGGAGCGCTTCACCGAAGAGCGTCGCGATGCGGTCGACTTCCTCAAGTACGGCATCGCCACGCGCAACGCCGCCTTCAACGCGCTGATCGAGCAGATCGAGCGCGTGGCGTTGGCCACGCGCGAGCCGATGCTACTGACTGGTCCGACCGGCGCGGGCAAGTCGCGGCTCGCCCGCCGGATCTACAAGCTGAAGCGCGAACGGGGACTCATCGCCGGACCGTTGGTGGAGGTCAACTGCGCCACGCTGCGCGGCGATGCGGCCATGTCGGCGCTCTTCGGACATGTCCGCGGTGCCTTCACCGGCGCCGTGCGGGCGCGGCCCGGTCTCCTGCGATCGGCCGATCAGGGCATGCTCTTCCTCGACGAGGTGACCGAGCTCGGTCTCGACGAGCAAGCCATGCTGCTGCGGGCGATCGAGGACCACCGCTTTCTTCCCGTGGGCGCAGATGAGGAGGTCTCGAGTGACTTCCAGCTCATTGCCGGCACCAATCGCGATCTCGGCCGCGCGGTGCGCAGCGGCCGGCTGCGCGAGGATCTTCTCAATCGGATCGACTTGTGGACGTTCCCGTTGCCCGGGCTGCGCGACCGGCCGCAGGACATCGAGCCCAACGTGCAGTACGAGTTGGATCGTCTTCCGCTGGTCGTGGGGCGCGCGGTCCACTTCACCCGCACGGCTTACCGGCGCTTCCTCGCCTTCGCCAACGGCCCCGATGCCGCTTGGTCGGGGGGCTTTCGTGATCTGAACGGCGCCATCAAGCGGATGGGCACCTTTGCACGTGGCGGGCGCATCGACGAAGCGATCGTCGCGGACGAGATCGCACGCCTGCGCGCACGGTGGGCGGACGAGGCCGAGCCCGAGGTATCGTCGTGGGAACCCGCGTTGGTCGAGCACGCCCTGTCGGCTGAAGACCTGCGTGAGCTGGACCGCTTCGATCGGGCGCAGCTCGAGGAGGTGCTGCAGGTGTGTCGGCAGGTGGGCTCGCTGTCCGAGGCCGGACGGATCCTCTTCGCGGCCTCGCGCCGCCGCAAGCGCAGTCACAACGACGCCCACCGGCTCAGCCGGTACCTGGCCCGCTTCGGGATCGATTGGCGTCGCGTCGTGGGAGGCAGCCCGTAGTGAACCGGCGAACGAGGCGGGGTGACACGATCCCGAACGGGCCACCGATAGGCGCGAACCGTCGGCCTCGGGCAGCACCTACCACCGGTGCCACCAGGCCGGTTTCTGGCGCGGATGCTCGCCCCGATCGTGCGGCACGGTCACCTCGGCCACCACGGACGTCTCGTGCCCGGACGCGTCGACCGAGACGGCCGTGATCGTGTAGACGCGCCCGTCGCCCCGCCCGTCGCGCTCGGCGCGCACGAAGACGTCGAAGGTGCCGTCGCCGTTGTCGCGGACCCGGTAGTCGGGCCAGCGGTCGCGCCAGCCCCGCCCCTTGCCCCCGGAGCGCTCCTCGTCGTGGCTGACGGTCACCGTCAGGTGGGGGGCGCCGTCGCAGCCATCGGTCGCGGATATTCCGCGCGCCACGCACCGCATCCGGTGGTTGGGCGGCCACAGCTCGGTCGCGAGCAACGCCAGATGGACCGCGGGGGCTGTCGTGTCGACCACTTCCACCACACGTTCGGCCGTCGTCGCGTTCCCCGCCTGATCGGTAGCCGTGTAGGTGATCGTGTAGCGACCGGGGGTCTGTGCGTCGACGAACCCTTGCGTCTCGACAGCCGGTTGGGGATCGCAGTCGTCGCTCACATCCCAGCCGGGATCAACGAAGCTGCCGTGACACTCGACCACCAGCGGGCTGGCGCCCAGCAGCGTGAGCACCGGGGGCTGATCGGCCTGCACCGTGACCTCCAGCTCATCGCTCGCGCTGCCCTCGCGCCCGTCGCTCACGACGAGGGTGATCGTGTGCACGCCGGGGAGCAGCGTGACGGTCGGCGTCATGCCGGTGGCGATGATCACGCTCCCTTCCAGCCACTGGAACGCGAGCTCGTCGTCGTCGGGATCGTAGGAAGCCGATCCGTCCAGCGTCACCTCGCCTCCCTCGGCCGGTCCGCACGCCACCAGGAGGTCCTCACCGGCGTCGGCCACAGGGTCCTGGTTGGGGGCGGCCATACCGGAGGAGACCACGACGACGTTATCGATGCCCACGTTGCCCTCGACATGGTGGCCCACCACGTCGAAGCCGCCGATGCCGTTGCTGGAACCGACGGCGAACCGTACGTAGCTGTTACGGTTGCCCGATCCTGGGGGATAGGCGCAGTAGCTGCACCCCACGGGAATGGGCTCCTCCAGCAGCACGTTCAGGTCGCGGTCGTAGATCGTCAGAACTGCGGATGAGTCGTGGCTGCCAACGTCGATCGACATGCTGGTGAGCGAAGCGGCAAATTCGGGCGAGAAGCGGATGTAGCTGTTCAAGTCCTCCCCATCGCCATCGTGCATCCAGAGACCGTCGAGATTGTTGCCGCGGCAATCCTCGCCGCCGGGCGTCGACCAGCAGCGGTCGGTGGCCACGTAGTAGTTCTGCAGATTGCTGTAGAGGCCCAGGAATCGGCTCTTCCAACCACTCAAGGGATCGTTGAAGAACTCTGAGTAGCCGATCTGCGTCCCCATGAGCGACAGCGCGCCGGCAGGCGGCGCTCCGTTCCCCATGGGAATGAAGACCGACTCGCCGCTCGTCGGATCAATCTCGGCCGCCACCGTGCCGTCGGGCGGCGGAAGCGGATCGCTGGTGAGCGGCTGCGACAGGCTGGGCGGATCGGGCGCGGGAAGCGGACCGACGCGGTCCTCCGAGTTGCAGCCGGCCAGCACCAGCAGGGCTGCCAGACCGGCGGCAGAGGCCATACGGGTATGCGACACGACCACCTCCTCGGCGCGGGTAAAAAGGCGTATCGGCAACCCGCCCGAACGCACGGGTGGCCGCGGGGCTTCCCTCGAGGGGGCTTCCTACGGTGCACTGTCCGTGCCGTGATCTGCATGCACCCGTCGGCGAGCTGGGGAGCCATCCCATAACCTGCTTGTGCGGAAGAGATTGCTATCACACTAGTCGGTGTCTGTTTACGGGGCGCGGACCGGCCGGGCCGTGCACTTCGCAACGATCGGGCCCGATTTCAGGGCAAGTTGGGAGACCTGCAATCGTCCGCGGGCGGCCAGCGGGGTGGCTGGAAGAGACCTACCGGGTCCCGGGGGACCGCGCACCGCGGCCTCGCGTCGGGTGAGGCCGCGAGCTCGTCGGCGAGCCGTGCACCTTAGCCGCACACCTCCCGGAACACGCGGCAGAAGTTTCCGCCAATGATCTTCTCGACAAAGTCTCTATTGAACCCACGCGCTTTGAGGGCGTCGGCGACACACCACATGCGCTCAGGGCAGTTGAGCTCCTCCACACGTACCTGCGCCGGAATCGTCCTCGCTCCCGGCAAGCCGGTGTTCTTGCGGCACCACTCCTGGATCCCTTCCAACTCCTGCTCCAGATCCTCGACGCGCAGGGGCGGCCCATCGCTGCCGAAGGCCACATGATCCACACCGCCAACGTTGACCGCATGGACAATGTGCTCGGCCACGGTGTCGACCGACGCTCGATCCTCTTTGGTCAACCAGTTCGCCATGTTGAAGACCCCGAACAGACCTCCGCGATCGGCAAGCGCCCGGATTTCCTCATCCGTCTTGTTGCGCTGCGAGGGATGGAGTGCGCGGCAGCCGGCATGCGTGATCATGCACGGCCTCGTCGACTGTTCGATGGCGGCCATCGTCGTCCGATCCCCGCAGTGGGACAGCTCGACGATCATGCCGAGCTCGTTCATGGACTCCACCACGGAACATCCCAGATGGCTGAGACCTGCGTCGGACGACTCACGGAACGAATCTCCCAGGGCGTTTCGCTCGTTGTGGGTCAGGCTGAGCATCCTCATCCCCAGGTCGTAGAACAACAGCAGGTTCTGGAGATTGTAGTCGGTGACCGAACCCGTGGATGCATCGAGAATGGAGCCATCCTGACACGAGAGGATGATGCCCAACTGGTCCCTGTCTTGAGCGAGCGCGAGATCCTTTCTGCGGAGCACCTTTCGCAACCGCGATCCCGGTCTGCTGATAGCGTAATTCCATTCGGCGACGCCGTGCACGGCGTTTTCGAATGTGCGCGGATAGGCCTGAACGTCGACAACCAATCCCGTGAAGCCCGCATCAATGGCCTCGGCGACATCGAACGCGGGGTCCCCACAGGTCTGAACATCGATCACGCAAGCGCACCTCCTCCTCGGATGCCGGTCATGCGCCCGGGCCCCTGGCTCGAGGTCCTCGAGAGCCTGAGCCAACGCGGGCAACGAGGAGGCCACCGTGAGCGATCGCAGACCGGCCTTCATGAAGCATCTTCGTGAATACATCACCGATCCTCCTGAATCGAGGGTCCATGGCCGTGGTCGAGGGCGGCCCCCGTTCCGACAGTGGAACAGGTTCCCCGTCAGGCAAAGCGATGATCCCGGTGTCAACACGGGTCTCAGAAGCTCTTGATCATCCGGATATCCCTGCGGAACTGGAACTGCAGAACCACCACACGGAGACGTCGGGAGACCAAATCGGCCAAGAGTGTAGCCTTGTGCTGAGGATTCTAGGGCAGCGTCGATCCCACGTCCACACCCATCCGCGGGTGACCGCAACGTTCAGCCGAGCGAATGCAATCGGATTGCGAACGCCGTTGAAGTCTGTACAGGTCAACGTGTGCGCGGCCGTCCGGATCAGGACCTCAAGCGGGCGCTGGACGGTGGCCCATCAGGTCGGACGGTCAGAGATCAAGCGGAAGCTCACTCCACAACAACCAGTCGATCCACCGCCCGCTCCCGTGGCGTGACCAGCCGGCACAGATAGACGCCGGACGCAAGCCGTCCGGGGTCGACCCGATGGCGTCCCTCGGCGAAGACGCCCTCGGCCAGGGTGCGCACCAGACGGCCCATCGAATCGAAGAGATGCAGCCCCACGCGACAGCGCGCCGGCAGTACGAACTCGATCCGGGCGTCGCGCCGCGCCGGAGCAGACAGCCGCAACAGCGGCAGCGCCCCCTGGCCGCGCTCTCCGGTCACCGAGCTCCCCTGCGGGGTCCAGTCAAAGCGCAGCTCCTGCAGGATCGGTGAGCGAAGGGAATCCGCCGTGGCGATCCGCACCCGGTACTGCAGGTACCGTTCAAGGGACCCGCTCACCGGCCCAGGGCCGATGATCTCTTCGGACCAGGGCCCCAGCGCGGACGGATCGCTGCCGCTGCGCACCTGCAGCGACAGGCTGGTGGCTCCGGGCGTGACCGCGGCCCAATCGATCGTAGCTTCCTCCAGAGACGAGGCGCGCGTGTCGAGCACGCTGCTGACCAGCTCACCCTCGGACTGGAAGCGACTCACGCGCCACCAGGAGACGCGATCCACGGTTTCGGCCGCGGCCACCACATCGAGGGCGCCGTCGCCATCGAGATCGCCCACGTGGGCCGGCCAGGCACCGGGGTGGGTGGCGTCGATCCGATGCTCGACCCAGGCGGTGCCCAGCCCATTCTCGTTCTCCCACCACTTGACGGCGCCGGCGTCACACGCTGTACCCACCACGTCCAGGTCCCCGTCGCCATCGAGATCGGCCGCGTGGGAGACCAGAGCATGATAGAAACCGACCACGATGTTCAGCTCGGTCCAGACGATCGGATCGCCACCTTCGTTGCGCCACCACTGGAGGCGACTTCCGCCGTAGGAGGCACCCACCACGTCGGTGTCTCCGTCCCCGTCCATGTCACCGGCGTGCACCCAGTGGGCGTAGTAGCATCCCGGGTCGATCGCTTGGAATTCCCAACCCACCGGATCCCCGCCGTCGTTGCGCCACCAGGCGATCTGGCCCGGTGAGTAGCAACCCGCCCCCAGAACGTCACGGTGCCCGTCGCCGTCCAGGTCGGTCACGAAGACCGAGCTGGCCTTGATGAAGCTGGCGGTGATCAGATGCCGGGTCCATGTGATCGGATCGCCCCCCTCGTTGCGCCACCAACCAATGCGGTCCTCCGATTGGGTGCAGCAGACCACATCGGGCCGGCCGTCGCCGTCGATATCCTCGGCGTAAACCTGGTGGGCGCCGGGGAAGTCGTCGTCCACGATCTGTTTCGCCCAGGCAATCGGCTGCCCGCCGTCGTTGCGCCACCAGGCAATCTGGGCGGCATCGTAACCGCCGGCGAGAATGTCGAGATCCTGGTCGCCGTCCAAGTCGCAGGCGAAGACGGTTAGGGCGACATCGAAGCTGTCGTCCACGGAGATGAAGGTCCACTGGATGGGGTCCCCACCCTCGTTACGCCAGTAGGCAATCTGGTCGGTGTGCCGGGCGGCGCCCAGAACGTCCTGGTCACCGTCGCCGTCCAGGTCGCAAACGAACAGCGAGACGGGCCCGTCGAAGCTCTCGTCGATGACGGTCTCCTCAGGGTCCTCGATCGGGGCGCCTGCGAGCGCGAGCTGCCCGGGCACCGCAAGCCAGGATGCACCCGCGGCGCTCTCGAAGCCGTCACCCCAGTCCTCTACGGGGCCCGGCGCCCCACCGCCTCCCGACCAGTTGGTTTGAACCGCCTCCTCCGCCCAGGCCGTACACACCAACGATCCCGGCGCCAACCCCGCGCCAAGGCCGAGAGCGATCGCGAACGCCACAGCCGCGGCCCCCATCCGTTTGATGCCCATGGTTCTTCCCTTCCTTCGGGCGACCTGCCCGGTTTCGCAGCCTCGTCCCGTGGGCGCCATGCAAAGACACGCCCTCCATTCATCCCGATTGTGGGCCTATTGGTCCCGATGCGCCTGATGACCGAGTTGGGATCGACCAAGAATCTCCCAAGATTGTCCCGAGACGAGGAGCCGGGGATGACGTACCCTGGCTATGATGGAGGTCGGCCTCGAGACGGCCGGCCCCTGCCGCCAAGGGGAAGCGCGTTCACGATGACGGGGCAACCACCACGGCCTGAGCAAGATCCGGCGTCCACACCGCCATTCCGTCTGGGGGACTGGCTGGTGCGGCCCCAACTCAACCGCCTGTCGCGCGGGGAGCGCGTGGTCCAGCTCGGGCCACGGATCATGCACATCCTGGTCGTTCTGGCCGCGCGGGCCGGTCAGGTCGTGAGGCGGGAGACCCTGATGGAGATTGTCTGGCACGATGCCGTCGTCTCCGAGGAGACCCTGACGGTGGCCGTGTCCGACCTGCGGCGCAGTCTGGAGGACGACCCGCAGAGACCGCGTTACGTCGAGACCATCCGCAAGGTCGGCTATCGCATCATCGCACCGGTCGCAGCGGCCGGAGCGGATCGGCCCGCGCAACCGATGCGGCGCAGGCAACGCTCTTGGGTGCGTTCGATGCGTGGCTTGGGCTTGGCCTTGGCCGGCGCGGGGGTTTTGGCGGCGGGGTTGGGGATCCTGCGCCCTTGGGATCGGGAATCGGTCCCGGAGATGCCCGCCGCCCTGCGAAGCGTGCCACTGACCAGCTACCCTTCGAGCGAGATCACACCGGCCCTCTCGCACGACGGTACGCGCGTGGCCTTCGCATGGGCCGGCGAGGAAATGGACGATCTCGACATCTATGTGAAGCTGATCAACACCGACCCGCCCATGCGGTTGACTTACGATCCGGCCGGGGAGCGTTTCCCCGCCTGGTCTCCGAACAACGATCGGCTGGCCTTCGCGCGCGGGGGATCCTCGCCCGGGATCTACGTCGTGCCGTCGATCGGCGGGGTCGCGCGCCGGCTGATCACCACTTCGGGTCCGGTGATCGGGATCGATTGGTCGCCCGACGGCCGGACCCTCCTGTATGCAGCGCGCAGCGCGGCCAGCGGACGACACGCGCTCTTCCGGTTGGACCTCGCGACGGGCGAGGCCACCGAGCTGGCCGTGCCGACCGAGTCGACCCATCCGCCAGCGGGCGGCGCCTTCTATCCCGCCTGGTCCCCCGATGGACTCTCGATCGCCTTCGTGCGCAGCGATCCATGCAGACTGCAGGACATATGGCTCATGCCTTCGGGCGGGGGCACGGCGCGCCGTCTAACCCACGCCCAGCGTCTCGTCGACGGACTCGACTGGACGGCGGATGGACGGGGTGTGGTCTTCGCCTCGTCACCCACGGGCGACCACTAGACCATATGGAACAACCGACCCCCTGGTTGTAACCTTCGTGCGTTAGCAACC
>CAZPGB010000039.1:0-57346 GCA_964585945.1 uncultured bacterium
ACTCTCGTTCGATGAACCGCGGATAGCCTTCACCGTGGAGACGACGGGCCTGGGCCAGGAAGGTCTCGAGGTGCTCGCGCACCACGTGGTGCAGCACGCTCTTCTCGGGCTCGCGGCGGTGATAGCCGTGGGGCAAGGCAGCCGAGGCCGTGCCCGGGTGACGCTCGTAGGTGTGCGCGGGCAGCGCGGGGTCAGGAGCCCCCGCGGTGGATCCGGGCGTGCCTGCCTCTGGGGATGATCGTACCCCCTGCCCCATGCCCCAGGGCGGTAGCCAGATCGCGGCCGCGCTGCTCTGCGGCGGCGCGGTCGTCGGCACGAAGCCGGGGACGCTTCTGAGTACGATGGTAGACAGCGAGTTGCTGATGGAGGGCGGCGTTCTCAAGCGCCAAGCTTGCCCGAGGCGTCAAGGCGGCCCGTAGGGCCCACAACGACCCTCCACCATCTACACTTCAAACGACCCCTTGACAATCCAGGTTTAGTCGAATAATTATTCGACTATGAAGCAAGATCCCTTTCTCTTGGACTTTCGTGCCTGCAAAGCATTGCTACTAGAGCGTCTAGCCGAGTCTGCCCCTGGGCGCATCCAATTGCTTGCCGGCCCCCGCCAGGTCGGGAAGACAACCCTGCTGCTGGAGCTCCATGAACGTCTGGGAGAGCAATCGGTCTACGTGCCCGCCGACTCTCCCGAGGCGGCGCTCCCGGGCCTTTGGGAGCGGGTCTTCGGAGAGGCTGAGGAGACGGCGAAGTCGATCGGTCGGGCTGTTGTTCTGCTCGATGAAGTGCACATGCTCAGCAAATGGGCGGAGCACCTCAAAGGCGCTACCGACAGGATCCGCCGCCGCAAGATACCGATCCACGTGGTCGCAACTGGATCATCGGCTCTCAGGTTGGCATCGGGTTCGCGAGAGACGCTCGCCGGCCGCTTTGAGCGAATCACTCTGACCCACTGGTCGGCAAGCTCTCTAGCTGAGGTCTTCGGGTTCAGCTCGAAGGATGCTGCGGATCAAGTCGTGGGGATGGGGTCCTATCCTGGGGCAATCGCACTCCGTGATGACGTGCGGCGATGGGCGGCATACATACGGGACGCCATTGTGGAACCCGCAATCGGACGAGACATTCTCGCTCTCGCGTCGGTCAGGAAGCCTGCACTTCTCCGCCAGGTCTTTGGAGTTGCCGCGTCATCACCGGCTCAGATCGTTTCACTCCAGAAGATACAGGGCCAACTGCAGGACCCTGGGGCCTTAGAAACAATTGCCCACTACCTAAACCTGCTGGAGGAAGCCTTTCTGGTCGCTCCAGTGTCGAAGTATGCGAATCGAGCTGTACGTCGCCGATCCTCTCCCCCCAAACTCGTGACGCTGAACAACGCGATTCTTGCCGTCATGGATCCACAAGGGATCCCCACGCCTGACTCGGATCCCGAACGCTTCGGTGTGTGGGTGGAAAACGCATGCCTGGCCTTTGCCTGGAACGCGGGCCAACACGTATCCTATTGGCGGGAGGAACCGCAAGAGATCGACGGAGTCTTGGAGGGAAGCTGGGGCAAGTGGGCCGTGGAGATCAAGACGAAGAAGCTTCGTTTGTCCGACATGCGCGCGGTTCTTGAGTTCACTCGCAGAAACCCGAGATTCCGGCCACTCGTCATCTGTCGTGACGGGGACGAAGATACGGCAAGGCGGGCGGGCGCTGTGGCCGTTGGGTGGCAGACGTTTCTGCTGTCGGGTCCCCCAGACAGATAGGTGCGTGGATGTCACCCAACGCCTGAGAAGGTTCGCAATCCATCGCGTCCGGGGAGCCAGGCATCTCCCGTAGTCCGCGAAAACTCCGAACGGCCTATCTGGAGGGCGCTTCCGTCCGCGTGCTATCCTCCGTCGCACTGTGCCCACACTCATTGTAGCTCTACTCACCTGCCTGCGGGCAGCCCTGATGTCGTGAGGCTTCTTGGCCCTGGAGAACGCTCCGCTTCGCCAGCAGTTGGCCGTCTACCGACGATCCCAAAGGCGCCCCCGACTGCGACCCGTAGACCGTATCGATTGACGCTTGCCGCCGACACACGACTGCGACCTCTGGGCAGCTTCCCGCTCAGGCTCCGTAGCACGGTATCGACATCCAAGACTGCTGAACCGTTTCGGAAGGCGTCGCGATGGAGTTCTCGCGGAGTACGGCTGGTCTGGCTACTGCTTTGCCAAGAACCTGCGCAGTACCGTCTGCAGGATCCCCCCGTTCCGGTAGTACACCACATCGATCGGCGTATCGAGCCGGCAAGTCGTCGCCAAGCGCAGCTCGCTCCCGTCGCCGCGCCGCGCGGTCACCTCGATCTCCTGCCCCGGCGTCACGTCGTCATCCACCGCGATCGCGAACGTCTCGTCCCCTTTGAGCCCAAGCGACCGCGCGCTCTCGCCCGACTTGAACTGCAGCGGCAGCACGCCCATGCCCACCAGGTTGCTGCGGTGGATGCGCTCGAACGATTCGGCGATCACGGCCCGCACGCCCAGCAGGAACGTCCCCTTGGCCGCCCAGTCGCGGCTCGAGCCCATGCCGTAGTCGCGGCCGCCCAGCACGATCGTGGGCGTGCCGGCGGCCTGGTAGCGATGGGCCGCCTCGAAGATCGAGGTCACCTCGCCGGTCGGATGGTGGGTCGTCCAGCCGCCCTCGGTACCGGGCGCCAGGCGGTTGCGGAAGCGGATGTTGGCGAAGGTGCCGCGCGTCATGACGCGGTCGTTGCCCCGGCGGCTGCCGTAGGTATTGAAGTCGATGATGTCCACGCTGCGCGAGATCAGGTACCGGCCGGCGGGCGAGTCGGTCGCGATCGTGCCGGCCGGGCTGATGTGATCGGTCGTCACACTATCGCCGGCCCACACCAGCACGCGCGCGTTCTCGATGGGCGCGATGCTGCCCGCCTCGGGCGCCATGCCCGCGAAGAAGGGCGGTTCCTGAATGTAGGTGCTCTCCTCGCGCCACGGATAGAGCGCCTCGCCCGTGGCCGGGATCGCGTTCCACTCGGGGTTGGACTTCTCGATGTCGGTGTATTCCTTGGCGAACATGGCGGTCGTGACCGTCTCGCTCACGAGCCGGTTGACCTCCTCGTTCGCGGGCCAGATATCCTTCAGATAGATCTCCCGGCCGTCCTTCCCTGTGCCCAGCGGCTCGGTCGTCGGATCGAAGTCCATCCGGCCGGCCAGGGCGTAGGCGACCACGAGGGGCGGCGAGGCCAGGAAGTTGGCCTGCGTCTTCGGGTTGATGCGGCCCTCGAAGTTGCGATTGCCCGACAGCACGGAGGCTGCGAATAGGTCGTGCTCGTCGATCGCCTGCGCGATCGGCTCGGGTAGCGGGCCGCTGTTGCCGATGCACGTGGTGCAACCGTAACCTACAGTGTGGAAGCCGAGCTGCTCGAGGTAGGGCGTCAATCCCGCGGCTTCGAGATAGTCGGTCACCACCTTCGATCCCGGGGCCAGACTGGTCTTGACGTAGGCAGGGACCGTCAGCCCCGCCTCCACCGCATTGCGGGCCAGAAGGCCGGCCCCCAGCATCACCGACGGGTTGCTGGTGTTGGTGCAGCTCGTGATGGCCGCAATCACCACGCTCCCATGGCCCAATTCTGCGGAGGCACCCGACGGCAGGTCCACGCGCGCCTTGGCCGAGGTGCGCTCCTCGGGCACCGCGAAGCCGCGCTCATCGCGCGGGGCGCGCAGCGACGCGGCGAAGGTCCGCTTCACGTCGGCCAGCAGCACGCGGTCCTGCGGCCGCTTGGGTCCGGCTAAACAGCCGCCCACCGTGCCCAGGTCCAGCTCGAGCTTCTCCTGATACTCGGGATCGGGCGTCTCGTCGGTGCGGAACAGGGTCTGCACCGTCGCGTAGCGCTCCACCAGATCGATCAGCTCCTCGTGCCGTCCCGTGCTGCGCAGGTAGGCGAGCGTCTGGTGGTCGATCGGGAAGTAGCCCACCGTGGCGCCGTACTCGGGGGCCATGTTGGCGATCGTGGCCCGGTCGGAGACCGTCATCGAAGAGAGCCCGGGGCCACAGAACTCAACGAACTTGCCGACCACGCCGTGGGCGCGCAGCATCTCGGTAATCGTGAGCACCAGGTCGGTCGCCGTCGAGCCCTCGGGCAGCCGGCCGGTGAGGCGCACGCCCACGACCGGCGGCGCCAGCATGTAGAGGGGCTGCCCCAGCATGACCGCCTCGGCTTCGATGCCGCCCACCCCCCAGCCCAGAACACCCAGGCCGTTCACCATCGGCGTGTGGGAGTCGGTGCCCACCAGCGTGTCGGGATAGGCGATCGTACGATCGCCCTCGACGCGGCGGTGCACCACCGTCGCCAGATACTCCAGATTCACCTGGTGGCAGATGCCGCTGGCCGGAGGCACCACCAGCAGGTTGCCGAAGGCCCGCTGCCCCCAGTGCAGGAACTCGTAGCGCTCGCGGTTGCGCTGAAACTCGTACCGCGCGTTCTCCTCGAGCGCCTTGTTCGAAGCGAACACGTCCACCTGCACGCTGTGATCGATCACCAGGTCGACCGGGATCTGGGGATTGATGCGCGCGGGGTCGCCGCCCATACGGTGCATGGCACTGCGCATCACGGCCAGATCGACGAGACACGGCACGCCGGTGAAGTCCTGCAACAACACCCGCGCCGGCTTGAACGGAATCTCCAGGCGCGGCGGATTCTTGGGATCGTAAGCGGCCAGCGCGGCCACGTCGTCCGAGGTGATCAGCTTGCCGTCGGCATTGCGGGCCACCGCCTCGAGCAGGATGCGGATCGAATAGGGCAGGCGCTGCAGGTCGATACCCGCTTCGCGCGCCACATCGGCCAGGGGAGCGTAGTCGTAGGCGCCGTGCTTGGTTTCGAGGCGGGTGAGGCGTGGGGCGCCGGGCGCGTTCCTATGCTGGGACATGCGGTTCCTCCTTCAATCGGGCGAGGCAGCGTGTGCGTCTGCCCACCCAGGCGCGCGGCGAGGGTTCCCGCCCGCCCGGGCTGGGGAAACGGTCGGCCATTGGGGCGCGGTTCGTCAAGTCCCGGGAACCGTCCCACTTGCGTTGAAGCTGCCTCAAAGGCCACACTGCCATGAATACCGATCGGGCGGAGGTAGTCGCTTGAGTTCGCGCCGCAGACACGGCCGGGGCACGTCCCGAGGACGTCCAGATCCGAAGAGGCCCTCGGGCCCGCAGAGGCAGCCAGACCGCAACCCGCTGGCTTCCTTCGGGTTGCGTGCCGCGCTCCTCGTCCTCCTCTTGTTGATCGCCTCGGCCCTCACCTTCGATCCGAAGCTCTACATCAACGGCGACAATGTCGACTATATCCTCCTCGCCCAGCGCGCCCTGCGCGACGGCGACCTGTGGGCCAGCCCGAAGTACCCACCCCTCTTCCCGCTGCTGCTCGTGCCGGTGCAACTGTTCTTCGGGTCGGGCTTCCTGGCTGCAAAGGTCTTCATGGTGCTCCTCTACGCCGCGTGCGGACCGTGGCTGCTGGCCCTGGCCGAGCGCGCGCTGCGTCCGGGCTGGGCCTTCGCCGCTACCGCGGGCGCGCTGACGATGCTGCCGCTGGTGGAGTTCTCCCACTACGTCATGTCGGAGATCCCCTTCGTGCTGGCCGGCGTCATGGCACTCCACCTGAGCGAGCGCGCGCTGGATCGGCTCCCCCACCGAAAGGCGGTGAGCCCGGAGACCGGCACCACGAAGGTCTCGCTCGCGCGGATGGTGCGTGTGCTCGCCCCCGCCGTTCTCGTGGCCGGCATCGCCTTCTACATCCGCACCGCCGGCATCGCCCTCCTGGCCGCGTTGCCGCTTGTGTTGCTGCTCAAGCGCCGGTGGCGCGCCATGCTCTGGACGGCCGTGATGAGCGCGGTCGTGCTGGTGCCGTGGGTACTGCACGCGGTGGCCACGCACGGAGAGGGTGAGACCTATCTGGATCAGATCCGCTACATCAACCCCTATGCGCCTTCGCGGGGCATGCTCGATCTGTCCGCCCTCGGACAGCGCCTGCTGGACAACGTGCAGCACTACTTCGGACAGGACATCATCCTCTCGGTCCTCCCCTACGCCTACAACGGCACCTACGCGGCTTCCAGCTACCCGCCGCCGGTGCTGCCGCTCGGCGTCGCGCTCGCGATTGCCGTACTGCTCGCCCTCAGCCTGGCGATTGCACGGCGGTGGTTGCCGGTCACCACCGCCTACACGGCGCTCTTCCTGATCGTCTGTCTGTCCTGGCCGCCCATCTGGGCCAGCATCCGCTTTGTGCTGCCGGTGCTGCCGCTCTGCTTTCTCTTGCTGGTCATCGGAGCGGTCAAAGGCGGTGTCGCCCTCTCCGAGCGCCGGCCCGCCCTGGGGCGCTCGATGCGGATTGCGCCGGCGGCCCTGCTGGCCGTGATTCTGCTTCTGGCCGGCCACAAGCTGGTGCGTCTTGCGCACGAGGTGAAGCACTACCCCACCCGATGGGAGGCCTACTTTACCGCCCTCGAATGGGCCAAGACGAGCTTGCCGCGCGATGTGGTCGTGCTCGACCGCAAGCCCAACATCTTCGGCTACGTCACCGGGCTCGAGGCCGTCTCCTTCCCGCGCGAGGAGGACGACCAGCGCATGATCGAACACTTGCGGCAGCGGGGCGTGGACGTCATCCACGTGTCGAGCATTCCGTATGATGATGTGTTGAAGATCCTGCACCCGTTCGTGCAGCGCCAGGCGGCCTTGATGGAACCGATCTGGTACGAGGCGGTCGACGGCGGCGGCTACAGCGCCTTCCTGCGCTTCAAGCCGGAGCCTTGACGGGGAGCTGAGCATGGCGCGATCGAAGCGACGAACCGCCTCCCGGGCTCCCGCTGCACGGAGTGTGGCTCGTGGCTCGCGAACCGCGGATTCTGGCTCTCGGGCTCCCAGAGCACGAACCGGGGATTCTGGCTCTCGGACCGCCGCTTCGAGCCCGCCGGCTGCTCCGACCGATCGACGCGATCCCCGCGCCGCGGCCGCTCTGGCCCTCCTGCTCTGCGTGTCGGCCCTGCTGCTCTACGCCGGCGAAGAGACGACCGGTCTGCGCACCTGGGGCTTCGACACCCTGCGCTATGCGCCCGCGGCCGTGGACGCGGCTTTCTGGTTGATGGCGGTCGCGCTCGTCGTGACGCTCTTTGCCGTGGGAGGACGCCAGCAACTGGCCGGCGTCGTTGCCGCGTGGGGCCGGCTTCTGGGGGGCGCGTCCGATCCACCTTGGCGCCGGCGCATCGGCGACCTGCTGATTCCCGTGCTGTTGGTCCTCCTCTGTTGGACGCTGCGTTCGCGCTACGCGCTGCTCGGTGACAACTGGCTGCGACTGGAGCAGGCCGTTCAGGGCGAGCGCCTCCTCTACGAGTGGGGCACCATGGTGCTGGCCCACGCGGCCATCCGCGCCGGAGAGACGCTGGCCGGCTTCGACGCGAGCACCAGCCTGGCGGCGCTCAACACGCTGGCCGCGCTCCCATTCGGGGTCGGCATCGCGCACCTGGCGCGCCGGATCGGGGCTGCGGAAGAGAAGCAGCGCGACTCCGGGAACGGATCCCGAAGCCGCTCTGCCGCGGAGACGCCAGGCCGCGCCGCCGCGAACGCGACGTGGCGCGGCGGGGTCCACCTGGCCTTGCTCGGCCTGGGCGGCGTGCAGCTCTTCTGCGGCTACGTGGAGGTCTACGCGTGGGCCTTCGCCTGCCTCACGCTCTACGTAGCGGCTCTCCTGCGAGCGGCCGACGGAGGCCACCCGCTCTGGCCGGTGCTCTTCTTCGGGTTGAGCCTCAGCCTGCACGCGATCGCGCTTCCGTTCGGCGTCGGACTCCTGGCGCTGGCCGTGGGCAGGCATCCGGGGACGTGGCGGCCGGCGGCGCTGATTCTTCTCGTCGGCGCCCTCTTCCTCCCCTTCCTCGCACGGCCGCTGATCTACGGGTACTTGCCGGCCACGGGATCGCTGGGTCTGCTGGTGCCCGCCTTCTGGTGGGAACGGATCAACGCGCTCATCCTCGCCTCGCCCGTGGCGGCGCTGCTGGGCTTGCCGCTCCTGATCTGGATGGTCGTCCGTTTGCTGCGCGGGCGGCATGAGCTGGCGGCAGGATCCGCCGCGCTCTTCTTCGTGGCGCTGCCGGTCGTCCTCACCCTGGGCCCCATGAAGGCGATTCTGGGGGCGGCCGACTGGGACATCCTGGCCTTCGTGGGCTTGCCCCTCGTGCTCTGGGCCGCCCACGCGATCGGTCCCGACCGGACAGGCTGGCGCACCGCCTTCCTGGGACTCATCGTCCTGGCGCTGGCCAACACGTGGGGATTCGTGGGGGTCAACGCAAGCCACGCGTCGGTGGAGCGGATCAAGCGGATCATGGCCACCGATCCGGCACCCTACTACGTCGATCATCCCCCACCTCTACACTTGTCGTTCCTGTTCGAGGCGAACGATCTGCGCGAGGAGATGTACGCGGCCCTAGAGGAAGGCGTGCGGCGCTACGGCGGAGAGGATCCGCGCATGGCCCACAACCTGGCCTCGGCCTACTACGCCGAGGGCGACTACGCCGAGGCCCGGCACTGGGCGCGCGAGGGGGCCACCTCGAGGCCGGGCTACGTGCCGCCCATCCACCTGCTCTTCCTCATCGCCGAGCGCCAGGGCGAGGAGGAGGAGATGAAGACGATCGGGTCGATTCTCCTCGAGATTCACGCGCAGCAGCCGGAGCTGGTGGATCGGTACCTGTCGCCCCGCGAGCTGCGTCACGTCCGGGAGGTCGTGGGGCGGGTGCAGTAGTCCTTGCTGCCCACGGCCACCGGGCAGGATACTGAAGCCCAAGAGGGTTTCCGCCGGCGCACGTCGCGCGTCACCATCGCATGTCACCGGTCGATTCGCTATCTTTCTCTGGGAATGTGCTTTAGAAAGTTGCCCCGGGGCAACAACCGCCGCGTTGCTCGCAGGGCTGACCGGTCAAAGCCCGTTGCCCATGCTGGATCCGGAGGTTCGCCATGACACACGAGCAATCCGAGAGCACTGCACGGGCGCCGAAGCCCGTTCGCACCAGGACGATTCCGGCAATCCTTCTCTGCCTGCCCCTCACCGCCCGCGCGCAGACCGAGGAGCAGCCCAACCCCAGCCGCCTCCTGCAGGTGCCGGCCAGGTTCACGATCGCCGCCTACGCCGACGTCCCGGGCGCGCGGTCGCTGGCGCTGGGCGACGGCGGCACCGTGTTCGTGGGGACACTCCGTGAAGGGCGCGTCTACGCGGTGCGCGACAACGACGGCGACCACCGCGGCGAGGAGGTGCTCACAATCGCCGAAGGGCTCAATCTCCCCAACGGGGTCGCCCTGCGGGACGGGGACCTCTACGTCGCTCAGGTCTCCACCATCACACGCTACAACGACATCGAGGCGCGCCTCGAGGACCCGCCCGACCCGGTCGTCGTGCGCGACGACTTCCCCACCGACCGTCAGCACGGCTGGAAGTACATCGCCTTCGGCCCCGACGGCAAGCTGTATGTGCCGGTGGGCGCGCCCTGCAACATCTGCCTGTCCGAGAATCCGATCTACGCCTCCATCACGCGCATGAATCCCGACGGCACCAACCGAGAGATCTTCGCCCACGGCGTGCGCAACACGGTTGGCTTCGACTGGAATCCGCGCACCGGCGTGCTCTGGTTCACCGACAACGGCCGCGACCACTTGGGCGACAACACGCCGCCCGACGAGCTCAACCGCGCGCCAGAGCCCAGGCTCCACTTCGGCTATCCCTTCGTGCACGGGCACGATGTCGAGGACCCCGAGCTCTACGATCGCATGCCGCCCGATCTCGACTGGACCCCTCCCGTGCAAGCTCTGGGGCCCCACGTGGCCTCGCTCGGCATGGTCTTCTACGAGGGTGAGATGTTCCCGGAGGCCTACCGCAGCCAGATCTTCATCGCCGAGCACGGATCGTGGAACCGCAGCCAGAAGATCGGCTACCGGGTGATGCTGGTGCGCCACGATGGACCGGCCGTCACGTCCTATGAGCCGTTCGCTACCGGGTGGCTTCAGGGCCAGGATCACTGGGGTCGTCCTGTGGACGTGATCGAGCTCCCCGACGGCTCGCTCCTGGTCAGCGACGACTACGGCGGCAAGATCTGGCGCATCGCCTGGGAGGGCTAGGTCGGGCGCAGTTCGCGAACGGACATCCCTGTGGGACGGATAGGCGCTGAAAGGGCGGGGCTCCCGACCTCGCCGCGCGGGGCCGCACAAGGAGCCCACACACGCCGCGCTTCCGGACACGATCCTCCCCGTGCAACCGAGGTGGCCCTATCCCTATCGGTAGAAGCTCTTGATCCGTCCCCAGGTGACGTTGCCGGTCGGGGTGTAAATCACGCATGGATTCGGATCGCAGCTACCCCACTCCGCGTGCCAGATGCCGTTCTGCACCACACACTCTTCCTCCAGCAAGATCTCGCACAGGTGCGCCGGTGTCCAAAAGCAGCATACGGCCGGGCAAGGGTTCGGATCGCACGTCGTGCCGTAGCCGAGCCACTCGCCACCCAGCAGATCGCACTCCTCCTGCGTCACCTCGCTGCACAACCCGATCACGCAGCAGGCGCCCTGAGATTGCGACCAGGCCGGAACGATGCCGGGCTCGTTGATCCCTAAGCCCCAGCGGCTGGGCTCAAGCACCTCGAACTGCTCGGGCGGCGTCAGGCAGTTTCCGAAGCCGATAAAGCCGGTAGCCGGATCCTCTGCGATCGGGATCATGGTCGAGCCGTAACCGTAGTACTGGTAGGCATAGCCTGCGAAGAAATAGACCGGTTCCCAGTTGCCGGCCCAGGGTTCCGTCGTGGTCACGAAGGCGCAGCCTTCGCCAGGACCGGGCCAGCCGGGGGTTGGGATCTGCAGTCCCTGATCGGGAAAACAAGGCCACGCGTCCGCGATCGCGAAGGGGATGGGATCGTAGTCGCCGAAGCCGAATTCCGTACCGCACCACTGCTTCTCTTCGGGCTCCCACGCCGCGATGACGTACCAAATGACCGGCTCGTAGCCGATCACGTCGATCCGCACGTTCAGCTCATCCAGGCTCTCGATGCGGAAGTCCTGACGATAGGCTTCACACCAGTCTCCCCCCGGCGGGTAGTAACGCGCGGGAATCTCGGGAACGTAGTGCGCCGCCAAGATGCCCCCGTACAGGTTGGACGGGTCTCCGTGCGCACTGGGGGCTAGAAGAGTCACGAACATCAGAAGGGTGAGTGCTTTCATGGCGGGTCCCTCCAATCGTGGTCGGTCACTAGCGAGGTTCGCAACGGATGATCGCGATTGCCCACGTGGACGCCGATCGGAGTATAGCAGATTCCTCGCGGGGTCGAGACCCGGAGAAGACTCAGACGGTCAGATTGTGAAGATACTATCGCAGGAGCATCAGCCGCTGTGTCAGGGCCTCTTCCCCGCAGCTCAGGCGCGCGAAATACGTGCCCGAGGGCATCGGCAAGCCGTTGCGGTCGCAGCCGTCCCAGACAACGCTGTGCGTGCCCGCCGGCTGTCGTGCGGCGAGCAGGGTCCGCACGCAGCGACCCTGCGCATCATGTACGGTGACCTGGATCGGCGTCGGGCCGGCGAGCGCGTACTCGATCCAAGCGTTTCCGTGGAACGGGTTCGGAAAGCCACGTTCGATACGCAGCAAGCTGGGTATTGCACCGTCACCACCATCGGGCGTCGATCCGGTGCCGGTGTCGTTCCACCGCGCCATGCCGTAGGACGAGTTGCCGCCTGCCCAGCTAAAGATGCCTCCCAGGTAAAGGTCTGCGTCCAGGACGGTCATCGCCCAAATCTCGGTCAGGCGCGCTGAACCGGTCCAGGCCAGGCTGGAACCGAGGGGTCTCCAAGCGGCGCCATCCCAGCGGGCCACGCAGTTCGCGGCCCGGCCGTCGGCGTGCGTGAACCTGCCGCCCACGACCGGTTGATCGTTGTACAGAGCCATGCGCACAACAAAGGGACCCGGCCACTCGTAGCCGCCGAAGCCCGTGCCCATCGCCTGCCAAGTGGCGCCATTCCAGCGGGCAACACAACCCGCCGGCCGGCCCTCGGCGGCGTTGAAGGTTCCGCCGGCCATCAGATCGCCTTCGTGCTCAAGGAGGGATGTGACGTAGTAGTCGATGCCCGAACCGATCGGACTCCAGACAGCGCCGTCCCAGCGGGCGACACAGGAAGCCTGCACGCCGCCGGCCTCAGTGAAAACTCCCCCCGCGATCAGATCACCCTCGAAGACAGCCAACGCCTCGATCGAGTAGTTGGTACCTCCACCCAGGTCCTGCCAGGCGGACCCGTCCCAGCGCGCGACGTTGCCGACAAGCACCCCGCCAGCTTCCCAGAAGAGCCCCGCCACGACTAGGTCGCCGTCGTACTCAACGATAGCCTCGATCCGATCGCCCGTAAGCGGACTCGGGAACGCGTGCCACTGCGCTCCGTCCCAGCGCGCGATCAGGTCCGCCGGAGCGCCGCCGGCTTCGTGGAAGGCCCCGCCGACGATCAGGTCGCCATCGCGTTCCAGCATCGCATAGGAGAAGGAATCCAGGCCCTCGCCGAGCGCGTGCCAGCGCGTGCCGTCCCAGCGGGCGATGTTGTTCGCCGGCGTGCCCCCGGCGAACTGGAAGCTGCCGATGGCGATCAGCTCGTCCTGGTACGAACCCAAGCCGGTGACGGCCAGTCCGATCCCGCTGCCCACAGAGCCCCACCGGGCACCGTCCCAGCGGGCCACGTGATCGGCGGCGATCGGCGGCGCTTCGCCGAAGCGGCCGCCAACGTAGAGATGTCCCGCGTAGACGGCCAGCGCGCGCGCCTCGGCATTGAGGCCCATCGAGAGAGACCGCCACGCGCCGCCGTCCCAACGCGCCACAGCACGTGCGGGCGCACCGCCGCTCTGGGTGAAGAAGCCTGCGGCGTAGAGCTCGTTTTCGTACACGGCGACGGTCTCGACCTGATGATCGAAGCCGCTCCCGTAAGCTTGCCATGCGCTGCCGTCCCAGCGGGCCACGTGGCTGAGACTGGCGAACCAGCCGGCCGCCACGAGATCGTCGTCGTGAACCGTCAGATCGAAGACGTCGACGTGCCCCGAGGGCATCGGCTCGAAGCCGCTCCACGTTGTGCCGTCCCAGCGGGCGAGAGCGCGGATGGGATCGCCGCCGGCCTGGTAGAACGCGCCGCCCACGACCAGATCGCCCTCGAAGACCTCCAGCGCCCAGGCCGCGCCCTCGGCCAGTCCGCCGCCCAGAGCACTCCAGGCGCCGCCGTTCCACTTGGCGATGTAGGGGGCGTAGATGCCGCCGGCCTCCGCGAAGGCTCCAGCCGCAATGAGATCGCCGTCATAGGAGGCCAAGTCATAGACGCCGCCGTCCGTGCCGACACCCAGGGCGCTCCACGTGGTGCCGTCCCACCGGGCGATGCAGCGCGCGGGTACGCCCCCGGCTTCGGTGAAGACACCGCCAGCGACGAGGTGCCCGTCGTGAACGGTGACGGCGTAGACGGGATGATCCGTGCCGCCGCCCAGGTCATGCCAGAGCGCGCCATCCCAGGCGACGATGTTACCCACCTCCTGATTGCCCGCGCGTGCGAAATCCCCCGCCAGCACGAGGCAACCGTCGAACTCCACCATGCTGTAGACGGTGCCATCGAGCCCCTGCCCGAATTCGTCGCCCCAGTACTGGTCGGCCGGAACGGGATCCCGGGGATAGGGCGGGTTGCCGCCGGATTCGGCCCGGGGGGCACCCCGGGCGGCGGTGCCCAGCAGCAGAACCAGCAACAGGCAGAAGCCCAGATCCGCTCGACCACGCGACCCGGCAAGAGTCTCCTGGAATGCATGCATGAGAATACCTCCCGATCTGGGTACGCCTGCCGCCACGGTCGCTGCGAGGATGCCTCCAGGCAAGATTCGCTAGGACGGATCGCTCCCAGTGCGGCGTCGGCCGGATTCTGTACCGCCTTGCTCACTCAGGGAGACGCATCCGCGCGCGCAACATCACAGAGAAACCCTCGCTGCCCCCGGAAGAGAGCAGTGTTTTGTGCGACACGCCCCGATCAAGGCGTCTTCCAAGGATCCCGTCGGGCGCGTGGTCGTCGAGAAGGTGGTCGTGGAGCTCACTCCAATTCGACGGCCTCACGACACATTGCTGTAAAAGCGCAACCGTTGCAATACCAGTCAGTTACGGAACCTGGCTGGTGACGACCGGGTAAGCGCGTCCAAGTGCACTGTGAGTGCGCTGTGGAGCACACCTTCCGGGACAACCTGCTAGCCATGTCCTTCTCAGTGCTCGTCTGCGAAGCAGGGAGTCTCCGAGGAAGGGACTCGCAATGCATCGGCATGTTGAATCGACATCGGTGATTGTGGATCGCCATGGATCGCCCCGTGTGGACGTGGATCAACATGCATCGACGCAACCGCCTTGGATGGCAGGAGGAATACATGATGGTTCGCAGGAAGATTTCGCAGATTTCTCTCTCCGCACCACGTCTTCACGTGGTGGCTTTGATTGCAACGTTGCTCGTGACGCTGGGCACCGGTGGCGCCACGGCCGAGAAGCTCTACTACGGCGGTGTCCTTAGTGGTGCCCAGGTTCCCACACCGACCGGCTCCCCCGCTCTGGGAGGCGGCCGGTTCATCATCGACACCGACGCCAATACGTTGACCTACCACATCTCGTTCGTCGGCCTGGTCGGCGCGGAGATCGCGGCGCACATCCACGGTCCCGCCGATCCCGGTGCCACCGGGTCGATTCTGCACACGCTCCCCGCGGGCAATCCAAAGGTCGGTACCTGGTCCTACACGGAGGGGCTCGAAGGCGACATCTTGGGCGGCAAGACCTACGTCAACATCCACACGGCCGTGTTCCCGTCCGCCGAAGTGCGCTGCCAGATCTCGCCGCTAAACGCCGAGCTGGACGGCATGCAGGAAGTGCCGCCCGTGACCACGTCCGGACGTGGCTGGGGTGTCTTCCAGATCGACACGGTCGCCAATGAGCTCAGCTTCTACATCGATCTCGGGGGTTTGGTCGGCACGGAGACCGGCGCCCATATTCACGGCCCGGCGCTGCACGGCAGCAACGCCGGCGTCGCCTTCGCGCTGCCCTCCGGACGCCCCAAGGTAGGCGCCTGGACCTATATGGAGGCCGAGGAAGAGGGGATCCTGAACGGGCACTACTACGTCAACATCCACACCACGGCATCGCCCACGGGTGAGATCCGCGGCCAGATCGTGCCGACGGTGGTGCCCATCGACGCGCAGCAGGAAGTCCCGCCCAACCCGTCGCCCGCCGCGGGTGTCGCCCTGCTGAGCATCGACACCATGACCGACGACCTCAGCTACGACGTGCGCTTCGCCGGGCTGGTGGGCACCGAGACCATGGCGCACATCCACGGATTCGCCCCACCTGGGGCCAATGCCGCCGTCCTTCACACGCTGCTTCTCGGCAATCGCAAGCTAGGTATCTGGAATTACGGCGCAGCCAACGAAATGGACCTGCTCGACGGATTGACCTACTTCAACATCCACTCGACCGCGGTTGCTTCGGGAGAGATTCGTGGGCAGATCCTCGGCCTGCCGAAGGGCGCCAGCAGCAGTGTCGATCCGCGCCAGGCGGTCGCGGCCTCACTCTCCTGGACGCGCATGGCGCCCAATCCCCTTTCGCGGTCGGGCAGCATTCAGTTTCGGCTGGAGCAACCGGGCGCTGTGCAGGTGGAGCTCTACGACGCGCAGGGTCGGCTGATCCGCGACCTGGGCGAGCGCTCGCTCGCCGCAGGCCGGCACGCCGTGGCCTGGGACGGGCGCGACGCGGCCGGACGTCCGGTCGAAAGCGGGATCTACCACTACGTCCTGCGCACGTCCGATGGTCGCGTCAGCCGGCCGGTCAGCTTGATCCGGTAAGTTCGGATCGCCGCGCGGGGAAGCCGGCCGGCTGTCGGCCGGCTCGCATCCCGCTGATTGGAGCACTTGATGCGGGCCTCCTCCGAAGCTGATAGCAGCCTCGGAGGAGGCCTCGCCGCCCGCGTGCGGTCGTCCCAGCGCTTCGTCGGGGTCCCTCTTGCCCCCAGCGCCGCTCCATCGCCGCATCACCAGCGGCCCCCTTCAGTTGCGAGCCACCTAATCGATTGCACTAAAAGCGATTACGAGGGTTTTTCGCCGAGATGGGTTTTCCTGAAACACATCCCTACCCGTCCGCGTCTACAACTGTAGCAAACATCCTACAATAGTAGACACGAATCCCGCACCCCCGGGACCACCCGGCCCGGAGGAGGCCCCATGAGAAAGCCGCTGACCGGCCTGCAGCTCGCCGTCATGAACATCCTCTGGGATCGTGGCCGCGCCACGGTCGTCGAGGTGCTCGAGGAACTGCGCTACGACAAAGAGCTCGCTCGCACCACCGTGGCGACGATCCTCGGGCGCCTCGAGAAACAGGGGCTGGTGGGCCACGAGAAGCACGAGGTGGCCCACATCTATTTCCCGCGGGCGGGACGCGAGGAGATCCGCCGCTCGATGGTCTCCGATCTGGTCGACTCGCTGTTCCAGGGCGACCCCCACGAGCTGCTGAGCCACCTTCTGCAGGAGACGGATCAGGATCCTGAGGCCATTCGGCAGGTGATGGAGATGCTGCGCGAACACGAACAGGGGGAGGAATCGTGATGGACCTGTTCCCCATTCTCGTGGATGCCCTCAATGCCTTCAGCCGCTCGGTCATTCCCTGGCTGGCAACCTACGCCATTCACAGCACGATCTTCCTGGGCCTGGCCTACGTTACGCTCCGGTGGGTCATTCGCGACCCGCACGCCCGCGACCTGGTGCTCCGGATTGCGCTGGTGGCCGCGCTGCTGACGAGTGTCGGTCAGATGACGCCGCTCCCCTCGCCGCCCGTGGTCCCGCTGCCCTCGGCGTCGGATGCGAGGGCCGACGCGCGCGGGATCGAACAGAACATCGAGGTGGTGGTCCACGCCGAGTCCGAAGAGACTCAGAGTGACAACAGCGGGGAAGCTCACGTGCAGGCGCCGAGCTACCAACCGGCGCACGCCGCACGGGCGGCGCTGGGTCACGAACCGGGTGCCGCGCTGGCGACGCCTGGCCACGAACCGGGTGCCGCGCTGGCGACGTCGCAGGATGCGAACCACGCCGAAACACAGGCCTTGCCGGCCACCCGAGTCGAGATCACCCGCGATTGGGTTACGGATCCGGCAAGCACCGTTGCCGCACACCCACGGGTTCATTGGACCTCATGGCTTGCGCTGGCCTGGCTCCTCGGCGCGGCGCTCTCGGCGCCGCGCCACATCCGCCACGTAATAGCCCTGCGTCGTCTGCTACGCGACCGCCGGCCGGTTACGTCGCCTCTTCTGCGCTCCCGGTTGGCAAGCCTCAGCCGCGAGGCCGGGCTGCGCCGTCCCGTCTCGCTCACCACCTCCGATCGCATCGATGACGCCCTGGCCCTCGGTGCGGGAGAGATCTGCATCTCCAGCCGCCTGCTCCACGACCTGGCGGAAGGTGAACAGATCAGCACCCTGGCCCACGAGGTCGCCCACCTGCGCCGGCGGGATCCCCTCTGGGTGGCCCTGGCGCGCGGTCTGGCGAGCTGCTTCTTCTTCCAGCCGCTGCACCACTGGGCCGCGAAGGCCGTGCGCGAGGAGGCCGAGTACATCTGCGATGCCTGGGCCGTTCGGCACACGCAGGATCCCGCGGCGCTGGCCCGCTCGCTGCTCAAGGTCGTCCTGCTCCGCGAGCGCCGAATGCCGCTGCCGGCCGTGGCGGCGGGCATGGCCCACGGGGAGAGCACGCTCGTCCGCCGCGCGCGCCGGATCCTGCGGGGAGGGGGCGCCGCAGCAAGGGGTCGTGCGAGAGCCTGCACCCTGGGTGCGGCCTGCGTGATGATTCTGGTGGGCCTGCTGGCGCCCCGAGCGGTGCTGTCCCTCGAGAACAACACCGGTCCCGTCGCGCGCGAGCCGGGACGCGCCCGAATCGAGCACGTCTACTCGACCCGCGCCGCCGAGCTGTCGCCCTTGCACGACATCTATGGGCTTTCTCGAGCTCCTCGGGCGCTTCCCTTGATGGGCGATGCAGCCGACCCCGCCATCGCCGTCGATCCCAGCACGCCTCTGCTCCCGAGCGCACCCGGTGACACGCACTCGATCGTCATCGAGTCGGACGACGGCACCCGCCGCCAGCTCGACCTCACCCGCCGCGAGGATGGTGGATTCGATTGCTCCTGGACGATCGATGGCGAGCAGCAGCCGTTCGACGAGGAGGCCGTGGATCTGCTCCTCGACCTCCTTTCGGTGTCGGTGGGCCGAGCAGGCAGGGAGGCGATCTTCACCGTGGACCGGCACGCGCGCGCGGTCGCGCCGGCTCTCCTTCCGCCGGTGGAGAGAGGCGGTGTCGGCTCGGGCAACCGGACGTTGCCGAGTCTCTTCGGAACGACGCCGGCGTCTGCGCCAACGATGCGCCGCACGGAGAGGGAGACCATCCTGGAACGGATCCCCGTGCTCGGTCCCAAGGAGGTGCCCCGCTTCCTGAGACGGTTGGGTGATGAGGTGCGCAATGGTCACGGGCCGCGTGAGCCCAAGAAGTAGCGCGCCGGAAGAGATCGGAAGAACGAAACGGAGGATGACGAGGATGACGAGGATGACGAGGATCACGCATGGCCCCCTCACGAACCCAGGCCCCTGCTGTGTCGCGCTCGCCCTGGTCGTGACCGCAGCGACGCTGTTCGCTGCGGCTGTGCCGGCCGACGCGGGCCGGGTCACCGAGCGCAACGGCGTGCCCTGCACGGTCAACACGAGCACCCCTGCCCACGGTGAGCAAACCCTGCCGCTGCGCGAGCTGTGGCGCTTCCACTCCGAGGACGACGCCGACCTGCTCGTGGGCATGGTCAAGGACGTGATCGCCGACCCCGAGGGCAACGTCTACCTGCTCGACGCCCAGCTCGCCCAGGTGCACGTCTTCTCGCCCGACGGCCGGTATCTGCGCTCCCTGGGCCATCAGGGAGACGGACCCGGTGAGTCCCGCTCCCCGATGGGCGTCCTCTTCCCGCCCGGAGGCGGCGTCGGCGTGTTCGAGGCCTTCCCGCCGCGCGTGGTGCGCGTCGATCTGGAGGGCGATCCGATGGAGCCGATCGAGCTGCGCCCGGCGGACATGACGGTGGGCACCAACCGGCTGGCGCTCACGGTCAAAGCCCGCGGTGAGGTCCTGGCCTACTCGGGTCGCACCTTCTCCATGGGCGGGGGTGAACGCAAGCCGATGAACCTGCTAGCCACCTGCCGGCCCGACGGCACCGAGCGCGCCCGCATCTTGGAGAAGGAGAGCGAGGAACCCATGGAGACCGGCACGTGGGTGGAGCGCGAGGAGTATTTCGTGCACGGCGACCGGTGGACGATCGGGCCCCAGGGCAATCTCTACCTGGCGCCGGAGTACGGCGCCTATCTGATCCACGTCTACAGCCCGACGGGCGATCTCCTGAGAGTCTTCGAGCGCGACTACGAGTCACGCGCACGAACACCGGAGGAGATGGCGGACATGGGCATCGAAATGGTCAACAACGGCCAGGAAATCCCGATCAAGAACGTCATCGAGGACCGCGCCCCCTGCATCAACGGTCTCTACGTTCAGAACAACGGTGAGGTATGGGTGGCGCACAGCCTGAGCGCCCACGACCTGACGGCCGGCATTCTGCAGCGCTACGACGTCTTCGACCCCCAGGGCCACTACACGCGCGCGGTCGCGCTGGACGCTGGATTCGCGCGCGGTGATGACGATCGAATGTTCCTGCTGGGCAATGACCGCGCCGTTCTGATCCGGGGCTTCGATCCCAGCATCTCGATCAGCATTGGCGGCGGCGGTGATGACGTTCACGTGCCCGAGGAGGAACGTCCTCCGCTCGAAGTGATCTGCTTCGCCGTCGAGACCGGCTCCTGAGACGCGGTTGCTTGTGCGCCGCCGTTGCGTACGCAGGGGCGCCGCGGGTGCTGCCTTGCGATACGCCACCGGCGGCGGCCCTCCCTCCCTGCGACCAACCCCGCCCGGAGGTCGCACCCAGGTCCCGGGCGCAGTTGCTTTGCATGCCCCCGTCTTCTAGCATCCTCCTCGATACCCGAGCACCAGCGCGGCACCTGAAGTCACCCCGTCGAGCGGGAGCCGATGCAGGCCGAACCTGCCGCGGGGTCACGGCGGGGCCTTCTAGCTAAGCTGCACCGAGCGTGGAACTTTTCTCGCCAGCGCGGCTAGTAGGCTGCAAGTTTGCGGACACGCCCGGAAATCAGAGCCAGAGCCGAAGCCAGAGCCGGAGTCGAAGCCGGAACCGAAGTCAAAGCCAGAGCCAAAGCCAGAGCCAGAGGTCGTTGCCATGGAATCGTTTGCAGGTCGTCGAATCGGTGTGGCCAATCGCGGCATCCCCGCGCTGCGAATCGGCCGCACCATCCGCCAGATGGGCGGCAACTATATTGCCTTCTACACCGATGCGGACAAGACCGCGCCGCACGTGTCGCAGGCCCATCAGGCCTTCTCCCTGCCGGGCGACAGCTACCTCAATCTCAAGGAGATCATCGCCATCGCCAAGGCCAACGGGGTAGTCGGCATCCACCCCGGATGGGGGTTCGCGGCCGAGAACGCCGACTTTCCGCGCATGTGCGCCGAGAAGGACATCACGTTCATCGGCCCCAGCGAGGGCGCCATGCGCCGCCTGGGCAACAAGGTGGAGGCGATCAAGCTGGCCAAGATGGCGGGCGTGCCCGTCGTGCCCGGCTCCGAGGGGGCTGTCTCGCAGGAAGAGGCGCGCGCGGTGGCGGAGCGGGTCGGCTTCCCGGTGCTGATCAAGAGCGAGGGTGGCGGGGGCGGTCGCGGTATCGTGCTGGCCAACAACGCCGCCGAGTTGGAAAAGCACTTCGTCACCGCCTCCACGATGGCCGAGACCAGCTTCGGCAACCCGAACCTCTTCATCGAGCGCTTCCTGACCAAGGTGCGTCACCTGGAGATCCAGGTGCTGCGTGATCACCACGGCAACGCGATCGCTTTGAACGAGCGCGACTGCTCCTTGCAGCGCAAGAACCAGAAGCTGGTGGAGATCACCCCCAGCCCGTGGCCCGAGATGACCGAGGAGATCCGCCGCAACCTCAAGGATGCCTCGATCGCGCTGCTCGAGGAGGCCGACTACGATTCGATCGCCACGATCGAGTTCCTGGTCGACGCCGACGGCAACTTCTACTTCATCGAAGCCAACACGCGCCTGCAGGTGGAGCATGGCATCACGGAGCTGGTCTACGACATCGACCTGGTCGAGGAGATGATCAACGTCGCCTTCGACGGCAAGCTCTCGCTCAAGGAGAAGAACCTGCAGCCGCGCGGGTGCGCGATGCAGTGTCGGATCAACTTCGAGGACCCGCAGAAGGACTTCCAGCCCAATGCCGGGCGGATCGTGCGCTACATCGCCCCCGGCGGTGAGCGCGTGCGCCTGGACTCGTGCGTCTTCGACGGCTACGAGTTTCCCAAAGCCTACGACTCGGCCGGCGCGCTCTTGATGACCTACGGCGCCGACTGGGATCGCACGCAGGCGATCATGGACCGCGCGCTCTCCGAGTTCGTCATCAAGGGTCCCAAGACCACGATCCCCTTCCACCGCAAGATCCTCACCAACCGCGACGTGCGGGCGGGCCGGTTCGACACCAAGTTCATCGAGCGCACGCCCGGTCTGATGACCTACCGGGACGTCGATCCCGAGCATATTCGCCTCTCCTACCTGATGGCCGAGATCACCGCCCGCGGGTACAACCCCTACATCGGCCTGGGTGAGTACCGGCGCTTCGGCGATTCGAAGCACGGCTGGTATCCGATCTCGTTCATGGGCGACGGCCGCACGATGGAGGAGCAGGCCGCCTACGAGCCGCCCTTCAGCCCCTTCGCGGGCAAGAAGGCGATCCTCGACTTCCTGCGCGAGTCGGATTGCATCGAGTTCTGCAACACGACGCCGCGCGACATCACCCAGTCGGAGACCAGCAACAGGATGCGGCTCTACGACGACCGCCTCTACGGCCCGCTGCTGGATCAATGCGGCTACGTGATGATCGAGAACGGCGGCGGCGCGCACTACCACGTCAACATGATCGGCAACATGACCGACCCGTGGCGCGAGGCCGGCCAGTGGAACTGCTTCGCGCCCTTCACGCCCAAGATGATCCTGGTGCGCTCCACCAATCTGCTGGGCTACGCGCCCCAGGGGCGCGAGGTGATGGAGCGCACCACCCAGAAGATCATCAAGCACTTCCAGGTGGTGCGCTGTTTCGACTTTCTCAATCACATCGAGAACATGGCGCCGCTGGCCGAGATCGTGCTGCCGCAGGAGCGCAACATCTTCACGCCGGCCATCAGCTTCAGCTGGGCCGAGGGGTTCGATGCCAAGCACTACCTGGGGGTCCTCGAAGAGATCCTGGAGATGGTCGGGCGCATCCTGGAGGTGTCGCGCGAGCAGGCGGCGCGCGAGATCGTCCTGGTCATCAAGGATATGGCGGGCGTGGCGCCGCCGCGGTTCATCCGCGAAGTGGTGAGCCGCTTCAAGGACGCCTATCCCGACCTGATCATCCAGTACCACCGCCACAACACCGACGGACTGGGCGTGCCCTCCTACGGGGCGGCCGCGCAGGCGGGGGCCAAGATCCTCGACGTCGGCGACGGCCCGGCGGTGCGCTTCTTCGGCCAGCCGGCGGTGTTGCCCGTGGTGGCCTACCTGGAGGGCGACCTGGGGCTGAAGACGCGGCTCGACAAGGGGAAGATCCGCGAGACCGGGTTCGTGCTCAAGCAGATCATGCCGATCTTCGACCGGTACGTGCGGCCCACGTTCCTGGGTCCCGACCACGACGTGATCCACCACGGTCTGCCCGGCGGCGCCACGTCCAGCTCGCAGGAGGCCGCGCTCAAGCAGGGCTACGCCTTCCTGCTGCCCTACATCCTGGTGGTGCTCGAGCTGTACCGGAAGGTGATCCGCTACCACGACGTCACGCCGGGCTCGCAGATCACCTGGACCAACGGCTACATGATGGCGGTGCGGGCCTACGAGCGGGGCGGCATGGATGAGGTGCGCCGCTGCATCGCGCTGCTGCGCAAGGTGATCGACACGCCCGAAGAGGAGCTGACCGAGCAGGAGAAGAAGGACCGGCTGATCCTTTACGCCCACGCCAACGACTCGCTGCGCAACCTGCTGCTGGGCAAGTTCGGCCGGCTGCCGCTGGGCTGGCCGCCCGACTGGGTCTACCGCTCGGTCTTCGGCGACGAGTGGCGCGACGCCATCGCCAAGCGCACCGACGAGAGCCCGCTGAAGAGTCTGCCGCCGGTGGAGATCGGCGAGGTGCGCAAGGACCTGGCCAAGCACATCGGCCGCGAGCCGACCGAGGACGAGCTGGTCAACTACCTGAACCATCCGGGCGACGCGCTCAAGCTGATCCAGAACCTGGAGCGCTATGGACGTCCGAACCGGATCCCCGACGACATCTGGTTCGAGGGTCTCGAGCTCGGCGAGGAGCGCGAGTTCGAGAGCAGCGACGGCAAAGTGCATCTGATCAAGCTGATCTACGTCAGCCGCGAGATCGACGACCGCGGGCGGCGCACCGTGCGCTACGAGCTGGATCACGAGGTCTTCGAGCGCATGATCGCCGTCGGCGAGGCGAAGGAGCAGGCCAGCGATATCGAGATGGCGAACCCCAGCAACCCGTTCCACATCGGCTCCCCCTTCGACGCCGACCTGTGGATCGTGCACAAGAAGGTGGGCGACTCGGTGAGCGAAGGCGAGGAGGTGTGCAACCTCTCGCTGATGAAGATGGAGACGGCGGTCGCGTCGCCGGCCAGCGGGGTGGTGCAGCGCGTGCTCGTCTCGGCCAACTACAAGTCTGATCGCAAGATGGTGCCGGTCAAGAAGGGGCAGCTCCTGCTCGAGCTGGCGCCCACGCTCACCGGCTGCAAGGGCTGCGGCGCCGACCTCAGCGAAGCGTTCAAGTTCTGCCCGCAGTGCGGAACCAAGGTCGAGTAGCGCGCAGCGCGTGCGTGAAGGAGGACCCGGTGGGCGAAAAGATCACCTATCGCGAGGATCGGGACCCCAGGCTCGTCGTGCCCGATCGGCCGATCATCCCCTTCTTCCCGGGCGACGGTATCGGGCCCGAGGTGTGGGCGGCCGCCCGGCCGGTGTTCGATACGGCGGTAGAGAAGAGCTACCGAGGGCGGCGCGCCATCGAGTGGCTCGAGCTGCCGGCGGGACAGCGCGCGCTCGATATGGGACTCGAGCTGCTGCCGGCGGCGACCGTCGCCGCCATCGGCGAGCATCGGGTGGCTATCAAGGGCCCCACGATGACGCCCGTGGGCGGCGGGCACCGGTCGATCAACGTCGCCCTGCGCCAGGCGCTGGACCTCTACTCGAACGTGCGTCCCGTGCGCTACTTCGAGGGCGTGGAGGCGCCGGTCAAGAACCCGGGCGCCCTCGACGTCGTCATCTTCCGCGAGAACACCGAGGACGTCTACGCGGGCATCGAGTTCGCCGCCGGCAGCGCCGACGCCCGGGAGCTGACCGGCTTCCTCGGGCAGCGCGGCTACCGGCTGCGCGATGATACCGGCATCGGCATCAAGGTGATCTCGCGCACCGGCACGCGGCGGCTGGTGCGCGCGGCGCTGGACTACGCGCTCGCCCACGGCCTGCGGCGCGTCACCCTGATCCACAAGGGCAACATCATGAAGGAGACCGAGGGCGCGTTCCGGGCCTGGGGCTACGAGCTGGTGCGCGAGGCCTACCAGGGGCGCGCGGTGGCCGCCGCGGACCTGCCCCCCGCCGGTGAGGCGGACCCGGGCGCGGGCCTCGTGGTCGTCGACGACCGCATCGCCGACGCCGCTTTCCAGGACCTGATCCTCTACCCGCAGCGTTACGACGTGCTGGCGGCCCCCAACCTGAACGGCGACTACCTCTCCGACGCCGCCGCCGCCCAGGTGGGCGGCCTGGGCATCGCGCCCGGCGCCAACATCGGCGACGGGCTGGCGGTCTTCGAGTCGACCCACGGCACGGCGCCCGACATCGCCGGGCGCGGGCTGGCCAACCCCGGCTCCATGATCCTGTCGGGCTCGATGCTGCTCGCCTACCTCGGTTGGGAAGAAGCCTCCCGGGCGGTGGCCGACGGTTTCGCGCGCGTGCTCGCCTCGGGCAGGATGACCGCGGACCTGGCCGCAGGCCGGGCGGGTATCACCGCCTTGAGCACGGCGGACTTCGGCGCCGCGGTGGTGGACGCCATCGAGTCCGGCGTCAAGACCTGAAACCGAACGGGTTCGGGAGACCAACCATGAGCCAGAGCGAGGCGAAGAACACCGGCCTGAGGGGCGTGACGGTCGCCGACACCAAGATCAGCCTGGTGGACGGCCAGCACGGGCAGCTCCTCTACCGCGGATACCACATCCGCGAGCTGGCCGAGAAGTCTTCCTACGAGGAGATCGCGCACCTGCTGCTGCTGGGTCATCTGCCCACCTTCGACGAGCTGGAGGTGATCGAAGGGCAACTCGCCGGCATGCGCGCCCTTCCTCCGGAGGTGATCCGCTCGTTGGAACAGCGCGCGCCGTCGGCGTCCACCATGGACGTTCTTCAAGGCGCCGTGGCGGTGTTGACCGACCACGATCCAGACCTGCCGCAGCGCGGACGCCCCGCCATCGTGCGCGCCTCGCTGCGTCTGATCGCCCGCACGGCGGGTGTGGTCGCGGCCTGGTACCACCTGCGCTCGGGGCGCACGCCGCCCGCCATCTCCGCGGACCCGAAGGTGTCGCACGCGGCGGCCTTCCTGCAGATGCTCTGGGACCGGCCGGTGACCGACGATGAGGAGCGGCTGATGGACGCGCTCCTCATCCTGCACGCCGAACACACCTTCAACGCCTCCACCTTCGCCGCGCGCGAGGTGGCCTCCACCCGCGCGCATCTCTACGCGTCGGTGGGCGCCGCCGTGGGCGCGCTGAGCGGCAAGCTGCACGGCGGGGCCAACGCGCGCGTCATGGAGATGCTCCTGGAGATCGGCGAGGTGTCCAACGTGGAGCCGTGGATCCGCAGGCGCGTGACCGCGGGGCAGCGCGTGATGGGCCTGGGCCACGCGGTCTACCGCACCGAGGACCCGCGGGCGGGCATCCTGCGCGCCATCGCCGAGAAGACCCTGGCCGGCCGCGAGGAGGAGCGCTGGCTGGAGCTGGCCCGCGAGGTGGAGCTGGTGGGCCGGCGGGTGCTGAAGGAGGAGAAGGGCCTCGACCTCTACCCCAACGTCGACTTCTACTCCGGACCGATCCTCTACGCGATGGGGATCCCCACCGAGATGTTCCCCGCCTTCTTCGCCGTCTCCCGCGTGGCCGGGTGGTGCGCCCACGTGATCGAGGAGCAGTTCGCCGAGGCCCAGCCAAAGGCGACCATCTACCGGCCCGAATCGTTCTACGTGGGGCGCTACTGCGGACCGCAGGGCTGCGGCTACGTCCCGCTCGAGATGCGCGGGGCCGGTTGTCCGTGCGGCGTGGACTTCGAGGGCTGCGAGGAGCTGGCCAGCCAGGATGAGCTGGACGGCAAGTCGGGATGGGGCACGGCGCTGCGGGAGGAATAAGGGCGCGGGGCCGGTGGTGACATGCAGACACGATGCCTGCGCGTCCCGGCCCCGCTGACCGTTCCCGAGAATCCCCCAGAAGCTCGGCCTAACGCGTGGGCTCCAGGCCGAACATCTTGATCTTGGTCAGCAGCGTCGGATAGCTGATGCGGAGCCGGCGCGCCGTCTCGGCCCGATTCCAGCCCGTCGACTGGAGACACTCCGAGATCAAACGCCGCTCCAGGCGCAGCACCTCTTCGCGCAGCGCCCGCCGATTGCCGTTGCGGCTGTTCGTTCCGCTCCCGCCCGATCCATTGCCCCCGTTGGTCTTGCCGGAGGCGGCGATGGCCTCGCCTGCGGCCGCGGCGTGCTCGTCCACGCCGCAACCCGTCTCGCCGCCCGGCCGCGTGGACGGCCACGACGTGGACGCGGACACAACCTGGGGGTGCTCGAAGATCGGCGGGCGCGCCTGCGTGCCCAGTACCTCCCGCGGCAGAAGATCGACCGTGATCATCTCGCCATCGAGGCACAGGGCCACCAGGCGGCGCACCACCTGGATCAGCTCGCGGATATTGCCGCGCCACACGTGGGCCAGCAGCAGCTCCCGCACGCGGGGGTCCACCCCGGCCGGACGCCGTGACAGTTCGCGACACACGCGATCGTAGAAATGGTCGATCAGCAGCGGGATGTCCCCGGACCGCTCGCGCAGCGGCGGAAGCTGGACCGTGAAGTCGCTCAAGCGATAGAACAGGTCCTCCAGGAAGCCGCCCTTGCGGATCGACTCCTGCAGATTGCCGTTGCTGGCGCACACGACGCGCACGTCGACCGCGTGGTCGCGGTTGGCGCCCACGCGGCGGATCTTGTGCGTGTCGAGCGCGTGCAGCAGCTTGGCCTGTACGGTCAGGCTCGTGCGGCCGATCTCGTCTAAGAACAACGTGCCGCCGTCGGCCTCCTCGAAGAGCCCACGCTTGTCGCCCGTGGCGCCGGTGAACGAGCCGGCCACGTGTCCGAAGAGCTCGCTTTCGAGCAGGTTCTCGGGGATGGCGGCGCAGTTGACCGAGATGAACCGACCCTCGCGCCGGCTCGAGGCGCGGTGAATGCACTCGGCGAGCAGCCCCTTGCCGGTGCCCGTTTCGCCGGTGATCAGGATGCTGGCCGTCGAATCCCCCACGCGTTCGAGCTGGGAGAAGGCCCGCAGGATCTGCGGATCCTGGGTGACGTAGTCCGCGAGCGGTCCGGTGCGCACCGCCTGATCACGCTGGCGCTGCTCGGCCTGAAGCGCCTCTTCGCGGCGCATCTGGATGAGGGCCAGCGCCACGAGACCCGAGACCACGCTCAGCACGCGCAGGTCCCCGCGGCTGTAGGGATTGTTGTGATCGCCGTGCCGGTCGATGTAGAGCACGCCCTTGCCCTCGGGCAAGCTGAGCGCCAGCCCAGCGAAGGACCGCACGCCGGCGAAAACCGTCTCGGCTTCCTCGGCAAAGCGCGAGTCCTGCCCCACACCCCCCGACAGGACCAGCCCCTTGTCCCGCACGTGTGTGCGGATGGCCTTGAGGATGGCGGCGGCGACCGACTTCTGCATTCCGATGCACGCCACCAAGCGCAGCTCGCCGTCGGGTGTGGGGTCGGCCAGCAGGGCGCGGCTGCTGTCGAGCCGTTCGACGGCGAATTTGAGCATGCCGTCCAGCCTGCACCCGGACTCGCCGGTCGCCGAGAAGAGCTGGCTCCAATCCTGAATGATTTCCGCCTCGGGCGACGCGATCGCCACGGCCTCGGCCGACTGACTCTCGAGCAGGCTGCGGATGCCCTCGACGCGCTCGATCACATCGGGGCACGACGCCTTCTCGGCCAGCCCGCGCGCCCGGTTGATGTCCCTCAAGGTGCCTTCGATGTCCGAACGCCAGGCGCGGACCTCGGCCAGGTCGGCCATCGCCTCGGCGGCCAGGTCGCGCCGCCCCACGTCCAATAGAAACTGGGCCGACTGCTGCAAGAGTCCGATGATGCGGGCGGGCTTGGCGTTCTCTTCGCCTCCGGCGCAGGAGCTGCGGAAAAGCAGCCTGCCCAGCGCACGGTGCCCCAGGGCGGTCTCCAGCTTGTCCGGCGTCTGGGCCAGAAGCTCGACCGCTCGGGTGAGTGCGCGCGCGGCGGCCTTCTCCCGGCCCCCGGCGGCATAGGCCTCACCCAGCGCGCGCAGCGACGAGCCGGCCTCGACCGCATCCCCCACGCGCCGCGCCGCCCGGTAGGCGTCCGTGGCGTGGGTCTGGGCCTCGTCGGGTCGCCCGGTGGCCGTCAGGACGCCGGCCAGCCGTCGCTGGATCTCGGGCAGCAAGTCGCCGCCCGGCGCCAGCTCGGCGGCCATCTCGAGGGCGTGACGGAAGCAGCGCTCCGCCGCATCGAACTGCCGCTGGTCGGTGAAGAGGTCACCGTCGGACTCCCAGCAGAGAATCGTCTCCCGCCCGGGCGCGATCTTCTCGCTCAGCTCACGCGCCTCGGCGTAGAGGGCGGCCGCCTGCGGCCGGCGTCCCTGCCGGCGGCGCAGATTGCCCATCGCCAGCAGGGCGCGCACCAGCGACAGCCGCTTGCCGGTCTGCCGGTAGATGCCGATCGCGCGCTCGAGCCTCAGGGCCGCCTCGTCCCACTCGCACAGCTTGGTGAGCAGAATCCCCAGATTGAGACAGTTGGTGGCCATGCCGCCGAGATTGCCGGCGCGCTCGCGCAATGCGATCGCCTGCTCGTAGTAGGTGCGGCCGTCCTGCCAGCGCGGACCATTCTTCAGCAGGTTGCCGAGGTTGTTGAGCGCGCGGGCCACGCCTTCCTGGTGATCGATGCGCCGGAAGGCGAAGAGCGCGCTCTCGAAGTACTCCTGGGCCTCTCGGACGCGTCCCAGGCGACTGTGGACCGCGCCCAGTCGCAGCTCCAAGAGCCCTATCTCTACGTAGTTGTTTGATTTGCGTACAAGCTCGTACGCCGACCGGTAGAGCTTCTGCGCCGCCTCGTACTCGCCCTGGTCCGACTGGATGGACCCCATCTGGCTGAGAAGCCTGCTGCGGGTCATTACGTCGGCGTCCCGGGGCAGCTCGTCGAGGGCCTGAGCGGCAGAGGAGAGCGCCGCCGGCAGCTCTCCCCGCTTCATCAGGCAATCCGACTTGCGCAACCTCACCTCGGCCGCCAACGTCGCATCGCCGTCGGCTTCGCGGAGGCGTTGTTCCGCCCGTTCCAGCACCGCGAGGGCCGCCTGCGTATCTTCCGCTGCTATATGCAGTTCGCAGACACGCAGCATCTGCTCCAGACTTGCCTCGGAGGCAAGTTCATCGGCTCGGCGCGCGGGAGCGGGGGAATCGGGACGTGCTCCAGCTCTTTCTCGGTCTTCGCTGTCCGGACTTGACCGTGCCATGCCGGTGGTGCCTCGCTGTTAGAACACTCTCATCACATAGAGCTGCCACACGAGCTCGATGACCTTCACGTGCGTGCTGCGCGGGTCGAAACGCTCGTACTCGTCCGGATCGCCGTCCGGAGAGAGACCGCCGCCCTCGAACGGTCCGCTGCCGTCGGCGGGCGCCGGCGGCGCGAGCGTGGTCTGCTGGCGGGACTGTTGCTGCTGGTGCTGCGAGTCACTGGCCCCTGCGGGCGGCGACGGGTAGGCCAGCAACACCGCCACGGCAACCACAAGGATTGCGATGAGGGGGCTACGACCAAGCCTGCTGGTGAACATGGCTCTTCCTCCTGCAATTGCTGAGCTGGATCCGGGGGTTCCTGTGTACAGTTAACGCGAAAATGGCCCCGGCGTCCTGAAGGAAGGGGAATGGATCCCTTACATTTGGGTGAAGACGGATGGATGCGCCCAATTTCCTTGCCTAACTGCACGTTTCACCTGGTCTGCGCGGGGCGGCGCCGGCGGCCGAGCCATGCACGTCGGGTTCAAGCGGGGGCAGGGCCGCGGAGTGCGCACCGTTCGGGGGGCGTTTCATGTACGGGCGCTCCTCATGAGCTGTTGCGCCCCCCCTTTGCCGGTTGGTGACTCCCCCTGTTCGCGATAGGATCCCTTCTGATCGCCCCTGTCGACGGGTGCGACGAGGTGAATGGCTGGCAAGGGAGAGGCGCGCATGGCGCTGATGCGCTGGAGGACCTTCGGAATCACCCTGATCGCCGCGGCCGGGCTCGCGGTCCTGATCGGGGCGGTCGAGACCGCCTGGATCGCCGGTATGGGAAAACCCAACGCCGGCGACCTGGTCTACGGAACCAACCTGCACCTGCTGATCGCTCTGCTGACGGTGGGGTCGCTGCGGATCGTGCTCTGGAAGCTGCGCGCCGAGCGGTTCATCCCGATCGCCCTGGCCGCCTATCTGGCGGCCGAAGGGGCGCTGACGGGGACCTACTGGATCTTGCGCGCGCTCTACGATCCGCCCCTGAGCCTGAACGCCGGACGGGTGATCCCGGTCGCGCTGGCCCTGGGTCTGGCGGTCGTGGGCGGGCTGCTCGGCGGGGTGATCGGCCGTCTGGCCCCGGTCGAGGTCCGCCGGCGCCGCCCCACCACCGTGTGGGGTCCGGCCGGCATCACGCTGGCTGTCGCCTTGATCGCGGCCAACGCGCTGGCCGTCTCCCTCGCGCTTCCGCGCACGCCCCGCATCGACGTGGGCGACGAGGCGCGTCTGGAAGAGCGGCCGCACATCCTGGTGGTCCTGGTCGATACGCTGCGCCGCGATCATCTCTCCGGATTCGGCTACGACCGGCCGACCAGCCCCAACCTGGATGCGCTCTACGCCGAGAGCTGGCGCTTCGCCAACGCCTACACCCCGAGCGCCTGGACCATTCCCAGCGTCGCCAGCATCTTCACGGGGCTGCACCCCGGCGCCCACCGGATCCGCGAGGCGTTCGACCGCATCCCCGACTACGCCCCGACGCTGGCCGAACACCTACGCAGCTACGGCTACCAGACCGGCGCCTTCGTCGCCAACAAGCTGGTCACGACCACCAACGGCTTCAATCAGGGCTTCGGTCGCTTTTTCCCGCCGGGCGCTCCCTGGTGGTGCCGCAACCAGCGCACCGCGCTCGAGCAGCTCGTCACGCGCGCCATTCGCACCGGCAACACCGCCCGCGGGTGGCGGATCAACCAGGAGGCGCTGCGCTGGATCCGGGGTAAGTCCGACCGGCCCTGCTTCGCCTACATCCACTACATGGAACCGCACGCGCCCTACGCCGCACCCGAGAAGGACCGCGAGGCGGTGGCGCCGGGGGCGCCCGCGGGGCCGCTGACCCCGCCCAACTTCCTCGACTACTCGGCGCGCATCGCCGAACCGGGCTGCTGGGACTGGGAGTGTCTGCCCGAGACCCCCACGCTGCCCCCGGATCAGCTCGAGGGCATGGTCGCCAACTACGACGCCAGCATCCATCTGGTCGACCGGCGCATCGGGGACCTGATGCGCGAGCTGGATGAGATGGGCGTCGCGGACAGAGCCCACGTGATCTTCTGCTCCGACCACGGCGAGCAGTTCCTCGACCACAGCGGCTGGGGCCACGGCAAGTCGATCTACGAGGAGCTGACCGGATGTCCGCTCGCCTACCGCCCGCCCGGCGGCCTGCCGTCGGGCGGCGGCGTGGTGGAGCGTCCCGTGAGCCTGCTGGACATGCTGCGCACCGTCTGCCTGCTCGCCGGCCTGGAGGCCCCACCCCTGCATCAGGGCGAGGAGATTCCCGAGCTGCTGGCCGCGGGGACGCGGGGCGCCGACCGTCCGATCCTGAGCGAGATCGTGCCGCGGCTCTACTCGATGCGCTACCGCAACTGGAAGCTGATCCGGCGCGGTTCGCCCGACAGCCCCGAGTGGCGGCTCTTCGATCGACGCACCGACCCAGGAGAGCAGGTCGACCTGGCGGCCGTGCTGCCCGACACGCTCGCCTACCTGCAGGGTTACTTCGCGGGTCTGCAGGCGAAGTACGAGCAGACGTCGCTGAGGGAGGTCGAGTCGCGCGTCGATCCGGAGATGCTGCGGCAATTGCGCGACCTGGGTTATATCAAGTAAGTTGCAGGAGTGGCCCACTCATGCGTCGACGCAAGCCGTGCGCGGGATGGGTTTCACCTCGAGCGGCGCCCCCCCGCCGCGGTCGAAGTCAACGCGACCCCTCGGGGCGTGCGCCGGTCGGAGGACCGGAGGATCGATCACGCCAAGGGGGAACGCATGACCGCCCGGCCGCATCACGCCATCACCCCGAAGGAATCCCGCCCAGCGCTCGCCCGAGGAACGCGCACGGGTCTGTCGAGGCTGCTCTGCTCACTGAGTATCCCGGTGGCCATCCTGCTTCTGCTCCTGGCCGGCTGCTCGCTCTGCGGACGCGGGACCGCACCGTCCGATGCGCTCACGCTCCACCAACAGGCCCTGGTCGCCGACCTGCACAGCGACACGCCGCTGCGCATGGTGCGCGGCATCGACATCACCCGGCGCCAGGAAGACGGTCACATGGACCTTCCCCGCTTGGCCGAGGGCGGCATCGACCTCCAGGTGTTCGCGTCCTGGGTGTCCACCAATCATCCGGCCGATAGTTGTCGCTTGAGGGTCGACACGCTGATCGACTCGGTCGAAGCACAACTCGCCCGCAGCGACGGACGCGCCCAGATTTGCCGCACCGCCGCCGAGGCCCGCCGGATCATCGACGAGGGACGCACGGCGATCTTCCTGGGCATCGAGAACGGGGTGGCGCTCGAGCACGATCTGGCCAACCTGGACCACTTCTATCGGCGGGGAATCCGCTATCTGACCCTGACCCACACCGCCTCGTCGGACTGGTGTATCTCCTCGGCCGACACGGCCCCCGCGTTCGATGGGCTCACCAACTTCGGTCATCAGGTCGTGCGGAGGATGAACGATCTGGGGATGATCATCGACATCTCGCACGCGCACCCGCTGGCGGTGAAGGCGGTGCTCGAAACCTCGCGCGATCCGGTCATCGCCTCTCACTCGTGCGCCCGAAGTCTCTGTGACCACGACCGCAACTTGACCGACGAGGAGATCCGCGCCGTCGCCCGCAACGGCGGCATGATCGGCATCAACTTCTACAAGCACTATCTCTCGCAGGCGTACAAGGATCTTTCCGACTCGCTGTGGGGTCAGCGGGAGACCTACACCGATTCGCTCGCGACGGTTTATGAAAACGACTACTCGGCCTACAAGGCGGCCCTCAAGCCGCTGCGCGACGCGATCCGCACCGAGCTGGACAAGATCCCCGTCGACGTGGGCACGGTGGTGGATCACATCGATCACATCGTCGCACTGGTGGGTCCCAATCACGTGGGCCTGGGCTCGGACTACGACGGCGTGCCCTCGGTGCCCACCGGACTCGAGGACTGCACCGGCATGCCCGCGATCACCGCCGAGCTGCTGCGCCGCGGCTACTCGGCGAAAGACGTGCGCAAGATCCTGGGCGGGAACTTCATGCGCGTGTTCGAGCGGGTGTGCGGGCGGCCGGCCCCGGGGTGGGCCCTCTCGCGGCGGTGATCCCGGTTTTGGGGCTCTGATACGCAAATGAATCCGTCGGGGATTTATCTCTCCCATGATGGCGACCTCATCTGATAGCGACGATGGTCGATGCAAACCGTGGCCGATGAGGTTGTTCCGGACGACAACGAGATTCTTGTCCGAAAACATCTTCCTGGTTTCGTTCTAAGTTGTGGAGTCGGTTGGTGGGTCGGCTTCACGAATGGGGACAGGCGCGCATGCTGCAATGAAAGGGAGGAGAGGCGATGGCGACAGCTTCGAATAACATGTGGATTAGGACACTGGCAGCCCTGCTGTTCTGCCTGGCAGTTGATCAGAGCCCCCAGGCAGCTGATGAGATGGTGATCGACGAGGCGCGCTCCCAGGGCACGTTTGTGGACGACGGAGACGATACCTTCACCGTCTGGTTCGGCGGCGACAACGGTCACGGTGTCGCCGTCCTGGGCGGAACCTGGGACTGGGATGACATTCCTCCCGGGGGCGATCCCCTGCAGGGCTGGACGTCAATCGACGTCACGGCCAATCCCGCGGTCTACTTCGGCTGGGTAGACGAGAACAGCTTCCTCGAGCACGGAGATCCGTACGTTCCGGTCTTCTCCGGATCGGCGGGCCAGATCTGGTGCGGGATCCACCAGGACGAGGCCGCTCGGCGGGACTTCCTGGCGGGCATGGGCTATCAGAACTTCATGCGCCAGCAGGCCTTCTCGCCCCGCTTCGACCTCGACCCCGCCGCCGATGCCTTAGGCGTCAGCTTCCTCTTCTTCAATGACAGCGAGCAGGATTTTGACTTCACGCACCTGTATGTACTCTGCTTCGATGCCACCGGCGATCTGATCGATGAGTATCTCGTGGATTCCTTCACGGGCATCGTCGGTGACCCGAGCAATCCCGAGTTCTACGAGGTGGAGATCCCGCCCGGCACGTTGCCCGCTACGACCGCCGAGATCCAGGTGGCGTTGCGGACGCAATCGGACTCGGCCTGGTCAGACGAGGACGGGCTCTACGATTGCGTTGCCGGACCGTTCGCCGCCGACGACGCAACCATCGCGATCGCCGGCGCGCCCACGCACTACGACTTCGAGGACGGCCCCCAGGGCTGGACGTTCGCGTCAGGGCCCGCAATGGGCTGTTACATGGACACGGTGCCCGAAGAGGATTACACCATCTGGTTCCTGCAGGTCAGTCCGTCGGGTGATTGCCTGCACAACGGCAATGCCCTGGGCTTCGTCGATCAGCTCGGTAGCCCCTATCCGATTCCCGGGTACCACCCAGGCCAGATCGAGCGAGCCTTCTCGGGCAAGATCGCCTGCCACCCCTTCGCGCCTGGTTCGTGGGATGCAGTTCTCACCGACGGCCATGTCTACCGCAATATGCCGCAGGTCGCCGCAGCGTACTGGCGCTTCTGCACGCGCTGGTTCCCCTACACGAGCCCAACGAATCCCACGCCGCACTGGAGCCCGGTCACCCCCTACACGAACTGGAGTTACTCGTCTGTGCCCTGGTGTGATAGCAGCTCCGGCCCGCTCTCGACGGCTGCGGAGTGGGAATCGCTGCAGATCGTGATCGAGCTCTACTGCAGCTGCGAGGACTGGGGCGTGCCCCCGCAGATCTGCGAAGAGGGCAACACCCAGGGCGCTCCCTTGATAGACGACATCCGGGTTGGATTGAGATTCACGGCTGCGGTCGAGGACGAAAACCCAGACACACGCCCACTGCACTTGTTCGCCTCGCCTAACCCGACACGTGGTTCAGCGCGGCTCAGCTACCGCCTCCCGCCCGGAGCTCTAGCTGATCTGGCGATCTACGACGCCTCGGGGCGCAGCATTCGGCAGCTGCCGCTGAAGACGTCCGCGAGCGGCCAGCAAACCGTGGTCTGGGATACACGCGATGACACCGGCCGCCTCGTAGATGCCGGCACGTACTTCTGTCGGCTGCGGGCGGGCAGGCTCGAAATCGAAGAGCGCGTGACCGTCCTGCGGTAGTGTCATATGACCCCAGGAGGGTCTAGGAGGGCCTGAGTAGACCGCGAGAATGCGGTTACCAGAGTCCTGACTGCAAGGTCTCTGACCACCTCCTTTCAGTGTTCGCAGGCGGTTGCCGCGGTTGGGGTTGAGAGAATCGAGTCCGCCGATTCGTTCTGAGACGAGTGGGCGGACTCGTTTGCTTGCTGCCGGGGATCCTGCGGCAGGAGTTCGAGATACTGCTTCACGACTCGGATGTTCAGGCGGGTGAGTTGGGCGATGCGCTCGGGATCGGTCGAGACATGGCGCACCAGGCGCACGTTTTCGAAGTCGCGGATGTAGCGATCGACGGACTCCTTGGCATGCTTGGTCTTGCGAGCGATGGCCGGGGTATCGAAGCCTTGCAGATAGAGGGCGATGATCTCGCGCTTGTGGGTGATGTGGCCGCAGAGGTCATGGATGTTGCCGCGCGTGGGCAGCAGGCGCCCGGAGGTCTTCTGGTACTCGGTGACGTAGCTGCTGACCACCGAGTCGCACACGTTGAGCAAGACCGCCATGTCCAGTTGGCTCAGCAGGGCACCCTGATCGTAGGCCTCATCGAACCCGCGCGCCATGCGCCGCATGCGCAGCTCGCGGGACTTGAAGCCATCGCGGATCATGGCGATGTCTTCATCACACAAGAAGGTGAACACCACCAGCTTCATGGGGATGTTCTGGATGCGCTGGCCACGCTTCGGCCGCTCGGGGATCGGCACCGCGGGCCACGCCATCTGGCCGTACTTGAGCAAGGCGGCATCCTCATGCGGTCTGCAGATCAGGAAGTGCCGTTCGATGAGCGCGAGCAGATTGCGCACAATCGCACGCGCCGTCACCTCCCCCTTCTCGTAGCCAGAGTGATGGAGGAAGCGGTGCAAGAGCACCTGCTCGAGCGACTTGTCATGGATACGGCGGAACTTCTTGAGCTTGATCTCCTGCGACGTCATCGGGCGATAGTTGTGGGTAGGCAACTTCATGGTGTCACCACCTGCAGAGCCCCCTTTTGGGGCCGGGCGGGTTCGACCAGCAGGGCCAGGCGCTCGTTGTTCTGTCGACGATAGTCCGCGTGCAGGTCGAGGTACTCCCGCACCAAGCGTTCGGAGAAGCCCGTGACCTGCCGGATCTGGGCCACGGAGAAGTGTTGATGCTGCAGGGCCACAACCGGAGTGAAGTCCTTCAGATAACGCCGCACGCTGCGCTCGGAGTGGTTGGTCTTCAGCTCGATCTCCGTGAACTGGTAGCCCTTCATGTACATGTCGATGATCTGGGCCTTGTGGCTGGTGCCGGGCCCCATGTCGTGCTTCCATCCGCGGGTCATGACCACCTTGCCCGCACGGCGCAGCTCGCGGGCATCGCGGCGCACCGTCGACGGACTGGTCGTCAGCAGCATGGCCAGATCCTCGTAGGACAGCAGCGCATCCTGATCGACGGCTTCACGCGTCATGCGCAGCAGGCGGTGTTGCCGCAGGCCGGCCAAACCTCGCTCGACGAGCACCGTCAGATCCACGTGGGGATCGAAGAGCGTCAGTCGCACCGAGACGCGCGAAGCCAGGGTGATATGCTTGCCCGCCGGCTCCTGGGCCCCCACGGCTTCATAGCAGACCTGTCCGATGTTGAGCGTGATGTCGGCATGTTGGCGGAAGTAGGTCGAGACCTGCGAGGAATAGGCTTGGGCGAGGACGGGGGTCAGGTTGAAGTCCCGACCAATGGAATGGATAATGGCTTCTCGGGCGCTTTTGTCACGAAGGCGCCGAATGCCATAGCCGGAAAGCTCGTCGCTGCGAGCACGCCGTTCAACGGCCATAGCCTCCCTCCTGTAGGGGTTGGGGGTATCCGTCCTTCTCCGACGGACACTGGGTTACCGTTCAAGGCTCAGTATCCCCCTTCCCCTCCAGGGGTCAAATGCCACGAATGTACGGTGATGCTCTTCGCCGCCTTGCTCCTGGTGCCGCGTTCCTTCTGCGGTGGCAGGCGCGGTGGGTGCTGCTGCGAAAGTCCACGGCCAGCGGCAGAAACGAACACACACCACCATCCATGCCGACAGGATGCCACAGGCGCTGACGTACAACCAGAAGGTGATGTGCTCTTCGTGACGGCTGAGGAGCGCGCAGCAGAAGTCGAAGCCGTGAATGTACTATCGCACCAGCAGGACGCTGCGCACCCGGGTCGCACTCCTGCCGGTGAGCCGGACGAAGTAGAGCCCTCCGGGCAGATAGCAGCCGCGATCATCGGTCCCATCCCAGTGCACCCGGTGGGGCCCCCCGCCCTGCCCACCGTGGGCGAGACGCCGCACGCATCGGCCCGAAAGATCCAGCACCTCCACCGTCACGCGCCGCTCTGCGTGACCCGTGGGCACGACGAAGTCCACGTGCGCCGTTGTGCGGAAGGGATTCGGGTACGGCCGGCGCAGCTCCAACCGCGTCGCGATGGGCTCTCCTGGCTCGACCGCTCCGGGACCACAACCGACCGCAAAGGCTCCCAGCCGGTCGCATTCGGGATTGGGCGGTGTAAACGGCACGCAGGGCGAGGCGCTGTCCAACCGGAAGTCACCCTGAACAGCGTCGCAGAAGAGGGGGTCCTCAGCGATGTTGCCGGCCTGACCGAATTGGCCAGCGATGCAACCGACCCAGTCGCCGCCGGCGTTGCCGTAAAGGTCACAGCACGTAAGGGTAGCCGTGCCCGCGTCGCAGGTGACCGCCGCCCCCGTGGTGCCGAAGGCGATGATGCTGTTTTCCAGCGTGACCTGGGCCTGATTGCGCGCGTGGAGGCATCCGCCGTCGGTGGCATCGTTTCCGTGGAACGTGCAGCGTTCGAAGAGGGGCGCGGTGTAGTGATCGGCCCAGACCGCCCCCCCTTGGGTAGCGGTGTTGCCGTCAAAGAGGCATTCCATCACGCGCGTGCTGGTGCGTTCCAGGCAGGCCAGCGCACCGCCCAGGGAGGCGGTGTTGTCGCAGAACTCGCAGGACTCCAGCCGCGGCTCCTCGTCGTAGAACCGCGCGGCGCCGCCATGGGTCACGGCCGTGTTCCCCACAAAGGAACACCGCAGGAAGGCTGGCGCGGCCACCGCCGCAAAGACCGCGCCGCCGCGTCCCGTGTCACCCGTGGCGGCATTGTCGCGGAAGCGGCAGTCCTCGAAGTGCGGGTGAGACAGACCGTCACAGTAGACCGCCCCTCCGCCACCGGCCTCGTTCTCCAAGAACACGCAGTTGCGGAACGTCGGTGAGGACTCCTCCGTGCAGCGCACCGCGCCGCCGTAGCAGTCCGGTCACGTGTAGGTGGCGCGGCCGTTCTGGAGGGTCAGCCCTTCGACGACCGAGGTCGAGTCCTCGCCACGCCAGATGTCAAACGCCCGCCGCACGCCGCCGCCGCCGTGTCCGCCCTCGCAATCGATGACGCAGGCCACCGGATCACCGCTACGAGATCGAATGGTGATGCCTTTACCGCGCAGGTCGAGGTTGATGTTGCCCTCCCCGCGGAAGACCCCGTCTTCAAGCTCCACCACGTGTCCGGCCAGGCTCGCATCGATGGCTTCCTGGATGGTCGCAAAGTCGCCGGACCCGTCGGCCCTGAGGACGTAGACGCCGTCACACGGACTGGGCTCACAACTCGCGTGACTGGCCAGCCAGTCGCCGCCTGCATCCACGCAATCGCCCTCGGACAGGATCTGGCATGCGTCGTCGATGCAACAGACGCGCTGGGCGGGAGGGCAACCCACGTCCCAGGCCCCGATCCGCCCGCACGGCGGGCTGACGCCGGGTGCGCAGGGCGAGCCTTCGTGCAGCGTGTAGGGAGCCTCCGGATTCTGCTCCAGACAGAAGAGCGGGTCGGCCCAGAGGTTTCCGTTGATGTCCTGCTGGCCTGCGATGCAATCGACCCAGTCGCCGCCGTAGTTCTGGAAGATGTCGCTGCAGGAAACCGACACCTCCGAGGTCGACCAGAGGTCGACACAGGCGACAGCAGCGCCCGCTGAGCTATGGGCCACGATGCAGTGGTCCAAGGAGACGACCGCATCGGTGCAGCACACCGCGCCGCCGCTGTTGATCGCGGCGTTGGCCACCATCGTACAGTTCAGGAACGAAGCGGCGCCCCAGTAGACACACGCCGCTCCACCCTCGGCGCCGGCCGTGTTCTGCAGAAACGTGCAGTCGGTGACCGTCGCGCCGCCCCACATATGATCGAAGACATGCAGCCCGCCCCCGCGGAAGGCGTGGTTCTGGCGCAAGATGCAGTTGTGGATCGTGGGACCGCTGCGATCGCAGAGGATCCCCCCGCCCCCGGTCCACTCGACCCAGCCGCCCGTGACGGTGATCCCCGCGATCACCGTCGCGGGGGTCTCGAGCTCGTCGAGGATGAACCCGCGGTGATTGTCGCCCGGACCGCCCTGACAGTCGATGATGCAGGCGCGCGGATCTCCGGACAGGGAGCAGACCGTGATCTGCTTGCCCCGCATGTCGATGTCGCGGTTGCCGTCGCCGGTGAAAAGGCCGTCGGTGAGCGCCACCGAATCCAGCTCGGCCGCGGCGTCGACCGCGGCTTGGATGGTCGGGAAGTCGCCGGTGCCGTCGGGCGTGACCATCAGGGTGGCGCCGTGGACCGGTGAGGCGGCGACGATCGGCGTCAGGCAGATCATCACCAGGCGCTTCGTCCGAGGGCGATGGGTAAAGGCACTCGATTGCATTGCGTTTCCTCGCTTTCGGTCATCTCACTGGGGGGGCGGGCGGCGGCTCGATGTACCCGGTCACGCGCGTCGTTCCCAGTATAGCGGACCGATCAGCGATGACACGAGGCAGGATGCCCGGCGGCGCTCCGGCTGACCTCCACCGGCGGGACGGCGCCCAGAGATCATCGCACCACGGAGAGCGCGTCCTGAAACGCATCGGCACATCCGATACGAGCGATTGCGCATGATTCCGACCCGTCCGCGGTGTTCCTTCCAAGTGGAGACCCGGCGCCCGGTGTGTCCGCCGGATGCGCGGCCGCCGTGCAGGGGTGAGTTTGCGGAAGGAGGTGGGCCATGACCGCATCCGGTTGGCAGGTGGGGATGCTCATCGCAGCACTGACCGTGGGAGCGCATGTCGGCGCCCGGGCCGACAGCGCACCGACGGCGGCGCGCCGGACGACGGCCGTGGCGGACCTCACGCCCGGGCAGATGGGATTGCGCGACGCGCTGCACACGGCCCGGCTGGCGGGTGACCGGGACCGAATCATGGCGCTCGAGGAGGAGCTGGCCCACGAGCTCGGGCGGCCGCTCACCTACGTGCCCCGTAGAACGGACCCCGACGACATCCGGGGCGCAGTGGACCATGGTGAGGAGCAGGTCGCAGGAGGTCGGTGGTTTCCCGAAGACGTCTTGCTTCACCAAATCGAAGTCGAGGAACTGCGCCCGAGTCTGGCCTGTCAGGGGAACGGAACACTCTGGGCCGTCCACTATGTAGGATATCCCTACGTTCCGATCTGGATTCACCGATCCACGGATTACGGTGCGACGTGGTGGGGCCACCGCGGGCTGCCGGCGGGGTACGATACCGATCCGGTCATCACCGTCGCCGAAGGGGGCGGCCACGACTACCTGTTCGTGGTCTACGAGGCGTACGGCACGCACATCCGACTTTATCGTGAAGACCTGGCCACAGGGGACTATGACATCCTGCACATCTTCGACAACCCGGACAGTGTCGCCAATCCCACCATCGTCACCGACAGCGATGAGTATGACAACTGGTACGCCTATATCGCCTACAATCACAGGGAGCCCGATGGTTGGGCGCTCTATTTCAGTCGCAGCCTGAATTTCGGTGAGGACTGGACCACGCCGCTCCGCATTGCCGGCTACCCCGCGCTCGCTCGCTATGACGGGTCGAACGGATTCCCCGACATCGACTACGGCAGCGGGGTCCTGCAAGTCGCTTACGACCGCACGGAGGGGCCGACCTATGCCACGCGCGATGTCTACCTCATCGCCAGTTCGACCTACGGCATTGGCTGGGGAACGCCCGTCCAGCTCACGTCGGAGCCGGATGACGAGTATGATCCGGTCCTGGGAGCTGTGCGCAGCTACTCGTATGCGCCCACGACCGTGGTGGCCTACACGCGTGACTACCACGGCCTTGATGCGGATGCCTGGTACGTCTACAGCCGCGACGCCGCCGAGACCTGGTCCACGCCCGGCTGCATCGCTTGTTCGTCCGAAGAGGAGTTGGGTGTGAACCTGGCGACGAGCAAACACCGCGGACGCATCCACGCGGTCTATCAGATCAACCATGACATCGAGCACCGCGAGGCAGGTTATCAGACACCCGAATCGTGGTCGGGAGCGACCATCGTCAATCAGGACGCTTGGGCGAGCACCAACTACCCAAGTCCGGGCGTGGTCGCGGATCCGACCGTGGACCCTGCTGAAGAGGTCTGTGTGGCCTGGACCGACTTTCGCAACCAGCCGCTCACCAGCTACGACATCTACTTCAATCGCGCCTATTGGCCATTCGCGTCCGTGACGGAGGACGTCGAGAGAGCCGCTTTCGGCGTGTCGATGAGCAACCTCATTCGACAACCGGCCACCATCGCGTTTCAGCTCCCCGGCGAGGACCTGGTGCGTTTGGCCATCCATGATATCGAGGGACGGGCGGTCCGCAGAATCCTGTGGGATGCAACCTGCCCACCCGGGCCCCACCGTGCGTCCTGGGACGGTCGCGACGATTCCGGAGCACCGGTGGCATCGGGCGTCTATGTCTGCCGCCTGGTGGCGGGATCGGGCACGGCGGTGTGCAGGGCCGTGGTTGTGCGGTAGTCGCAGAGGGCCCGAGCGCCACCAGGACGTCTCGAAGCGCTCGATCAAGAGTTCAGGACCGCGACACTCCGGCTTCCTGCGTATCCGCGGCAGAAGCATTGCCCAGTGCGGACGTGCCTGCTATCCTATGTGTGGCTGCTGGACTCAGCCCTTGCGCTCGTGAGACGTTGTCAACACCGACCTGCCGCCCGATCCAGGAGGTGAACCATGAGGATACTGATTTCAACCCTGTTGCTGTCTGCTCTGCTGCCGCTCGTATCCATGACTTCCCTGGCCGACCCGTCCAACCTGTACGGCGGAGTCCTGATCGCCCACGAGGTGACGATCATTCCGCGATCCATCGATCCGCCGCCTCAGGGCTGGTGCCAGTACTACATCGATGAACACGCCATCTACAGTCTCTCGGACGTGGATGCGCGCGTCGACGTCGATACCGTCGACTTCGTCGTGTGGTACATCCTGGCCGCCTGGGAGGGAGAGGACAAGCAGTGGTGTGGTACCGAGTTCGGCTTTGGCAACTACGACGCATCCTGCTTCACGTACATGGATGCCTTCCCCTGCTTCCCCGATGAGGGGCTCGAGATTCCCACATCCGGCTGGCCCGGCCCGAACGAGGGCACCGCGTTCGTGACCACGACCGAGCCCTGGATGGGCAATTGGCTGCCGGTCTATTTCTTCGATGGCTATGTTTACGGGTACGGGGTCTCCACGCAGATCCAGATCGATGAGGATCCCGCGACGGGCTTCGTTGGATTCGGCAACTGCGAGACGCCGCCGCTTCAGTACACACTCTTCCCCATCGGACGCGGGGCTCTGGGAATCAACACCGACGGGGTCGTCCCTCAATTCGAACAGCTCGAACCTTGGGCCTGCTGCTTTGCCGACGGCCACTGTGAGATGATCATCGAGTACCTTTGCTACCCGGCTGGGGGCGTCGAATGGCTGGAGGGCGTCCCCTGCGATCCGAATCCCTGCCCCCAGCCCGAGGGCGCATGCTGCGTCATCGGCCACTGCAGCGTGGTCACCGAGGAAGAGTGCGATCTGGTCGGCGGCGAGTGGCTGGGCATGGGCACCACCTGCGATCCCAATCCCTGTCCCGCCGTGTGCTGCTACGACATCGTCGGCTCCTACCAGCACCTCTGCGCCATCGTCACGCAGGCCGAGTGCGGGACCCTGAATGGCTTCTGGTTTCCCGATTGGGATTGCTGTGATCCCAATCCCTGCAGCATCTTCTCGCCGGCCGAGCGAGTGAGCTGGGGCAGGATCAAGAACCTGTACCGCTGACATGGAACGGCTCGTCGGGTCAGCCACGCCTGCGCGTGCGCCCTGTGATGCCAGCGCCGCCGATTCCCAGGGTCTTGCCGTGCCGATGTCGGATAGCCCATGCTTCTCCCCGGAGCTGGAAAGCCGGAGGCTTACTACAGAAGCGCGCGGGGCCGCCGCTTGAGGGAGTGGCGTGATCGCGGCGTCGCGGGAAAGGAACCTCCCATGGGGAGATCCATTCTGGTGCTCACCCTGGTGGCCATCGGGTACGGGGCCGTTGCGCTGGAGCCACGCCCTGGGCCTGAAGCCATTGCGTCCGTTGGGCCGGATTCGACCGCCGCGGAGCGGGCCCTCTCGTCGGCGCCGACCCCTGCGGACTCCGCCGAGCTGCATGAGCGGATCCGCAGGTTGGTCGCAACGATCGAGACTTCCCGGGGCCATGGTCAGGATACACGGTATCCATCGGTCGCTGCCCTCATCGAGATCGGTGAGCCCGCCGTGCCCTACTTGATCGAGGTGTTGTTGGAGCGGGGACCCGATACCCGCGCAGTGCCGGGCTTGCGCGCACGGATCAAGTCGCGGGTGGCGCGGCGTCGCGCCAGCGCCGTCCGGGCGCTGGGTGCCATCGGTCCGAATGCCGCCGCGGCCGTTCCCGCTCTCGTCGCCCTCTACGAGTCTGGACATCAACGCACGGAGGTCGTTCGTGCAATCGGCGACATAGGGCCGGCGGCCAGGGAGGCGTTCTCTCTTCTGGCGAGCGCGCTCGTGATGGATGTTGAGAACGGCGCGAGTCATAGCGAAGCGATTCGTGCTCTGGCGAAGCTCGAGGATCCCCGGACCACCTCCCTCTTGGTGGATGTCTACACCGCCTCGCCGAACAACTGGGTCCGCGTCGAGTTGATCAAGGCGCTCGCGGAAATCGGCGACGCGAGGGCCGTCCCGACGCTTGTCCGCGCGCTTGGTGATGACTACGAGATCGTAAGCCGCTATGCCGGCACGGGCCTCTCCAGGATCCTCCGCGGAGAGGAATCCGCAAGGACCACAACCCTCACGATCGACACGGCCAAGGGATGCGATGAGAAGGTCCGTCAACGCGTTGCTGATCTCCTCGACGAACTCGGACTCCGAGACGATCGCACGGCCTCGTTCGACAACCACGACCCGTCACGTAGATTGCGGGAGGAGTGGCGGCACCTCTTCCCGGACTACGCCTCCGACTTCGCCCGCTTCGACCCGGCGGGGAACCTCATCACCGCGCGGTACGTGGTGACGAAGTTCGACCGGCGGGGCTCGCCGCTCTGGACATCCCGGCTCGGCGACATCGACCGGGCAACTGCACTGGAGTTGGATTCCGGGGGCAACACCTACGTCGGCGGCGAACGGGAAGGCCGGTACGTGGTCGTGAAACTCACCCCCGACGGCTCACGAGCGTGGACGGCGAGTTGTGCGCAGATCACCACGAAGACCGGAATGACCGGGGCCCTCGCCGTGGCTGCCGACGGGACCGTCTACGCGGCAGGCACCCTTTTCGTGGAGCACTACGCGGACAGACGGGTCCTGTTCCTGAGAATCGAGCCGGACGGCAGGATCGGGAGCCTCCTCGAGGGAGTCGAACAGCGTGAGCCGGGCCGGTTCGGCGTCGCCGACTACAGCTTGGACGCGAACCCGTTGATGGCGCTCGATGATCAAGGGAATCTGTACACGCTGTTCAGCAGCTTCTCTCGGACGCCTGGCCTGGTGCTTGCAAGATTCAATGCGCTCGGACAGCTCGACTGGATCGCACCGGTCACCGGCTTCGGCGCCGGTGGAAAGAACCATCTCGTCATTGCCCCCAACGGCTCGATTGTCCTCGCCGGAAGAAGCGAGGACGAGGGCGGCCGGATCCTCTGCTTCGATCGGTCGGGGGAGATTCTCTGGTCAAGAACCCTCCCGAGCGACCCGATCCAGGCCGTCCTTGCCGACAGAGATGGCCGCATCCTCGCGGCCTGGAACCGCTGGCCCCGGCGGGACCTCGCAGTCCTCGGCGCATTCGGGAACGATGGGCGTCTGCTGTGGAAGCGTGAGATCGCATTTCCGGCGGATGTGCCGGGCACGGGCTATGTCTCGGGCCTCGACCGGGGCCCGGACGGCAGCCTGGCGGTCCTCGTCAGCTGGGAAGAAATCGTGCAGACCGAATCTCACCGATCGGTCGCGATCCGAAGCTTGGTCGCTGTCTTCCGCGAGTGACCCGCATTCCGATTCGCAATGGTGTCGTGACGCCGCTCACGAGAGCGCGCGGGAAGATCGCGATCGGTGGTGCTCAGGCGCCCCCCACCACCGTCCGAAACCCCGCCACCACCTGCGCGATCTGCTCATCGTCCACATCGAGGTGCACCACGAGTCGGATCCGCGTGGGCTTCGAGGCCAGGCAGTAGACGCCGTGCGCGTGCAGGGCTTCCACCACCGCGCCTGCGTCGGCCAGATCCACCATCACGATGTTGGTGTCGGGCGGGTTGTTGACGACGCTCAGCCCGGGGATCTCGGCCAGGCCGGCCGCCAGGGTGCGCGCCCGGGCGTGGTCCTCGGCCAGACGCTCCACATGGTGCTCGAGCGCGTAGAGCGCGCCGGCCGCGATGATCCCGGCCTGGCGCATGCCGCCGCCGAACATCTTGCGGAACCGCCGCGCGCGCTTGATGGTCGCCGCCGATCCGGTCAGAGCCGAGCCGACCGGCGCCCCCAACCCCTTCGAGAAGCAGAAGGAGAGCGTGTCGGCGCAGGCGGCGTACTCGGCGACCGGGATCCCGGTCGCCGCCGACGCGTTGAAGATGCGCGCTCCGTCGATGTGAACCTTGAGCCCCCGCGCGCGCGCCTTTTGGCCGATCCGCTGCATCTCCTGCAGCGGGAAAATGGCCCCGCCGGCGGTGTTGACCGTGTTCTCCAGCACCACCAGGCTCACCGGCGCGAAGTGCTCGTTCTCCGGACGCAGGTGGGCCGCGATCTGCTCCCAGGTGATCACCCCGCGCTCGCCCGGCAGCAGACGGATCAGCACGCCGCAGATGTTGGCCGCGCCGCCCGACTCGTAGTTGAAGACGTGGCCGCCCTGCTCCATGAGGATCTCATCGCCCGCGTCGGCCTGGCTGCGCACGGCCAGCTCGTTGGCCATGGTGCCCGAGGGGACGTAGATCGCCGCCTCCTTGCCGGCGACCTCGGCCGCGCGCTGTTCCAGCCGGTTGACGGTCGGATCCTCCTGGAAGACATCGTCGCCTACGTCGGCCGACGCCATGGCGGCGCGCATCTCCGGCGTGGGCTTGGTCAGCGTGTCGCTGCGCAGATCCGCCCTACGGCTCATGGGTGCTGACCCTCGCTTCCTTCCGCGTCTGATCGCAGGCCCGCGAAGAGGCCCCGCTTCCGTCCGGGCCTATCGCAGGCCCTCGAAGGCGTCGCGCGTGTTGTTGTGGTGCTCGATCCGACCGGCGTGCGCGGCTCCGCTGGCCCACCGCCCCTTGATGCGCACCTCGTCGATCGCGTTGTAGAAGTAGGTCGCGGAGGAGAACGTGTCGGCGATCACCTCGTCGTAGCCGGCCAGGTTCGGATAGTCGATCAGATCAGCGTAGACCAGGGTGAACGCATCGCGCGTCACATCGCCGAAGAGCGTCACGAACACATCCGGCAGTTCCGGCAAGGCATAGGTGCGGTCGGAGCGCCGGCTATAGACGAACCAGCGGAACTGGACGCCGCCGACCTGCGCCTCCCAGCAGGAGCGGATCTGATCCACCTGGCCGGCCACCACCATGCTGAAGTTGTCCGGCGCTTCGTCGGCGAATTGCAGGTCCGCATCGATCGCGTTGAAGCTCGACGGCAACGTCCCGAACCGGATGTTGCTCCAGTAGGTGTTTCCGGCAGCATCCTCATCGACATGGATGAGGGTCTTGTAGTCCGTGTAACGACCCGACGGGTAGAAGAGGGTCGTGCTGGTTTCCCCGCTCTCGGAGCTGTCGCCCGACAGCAGATAGACGCCGGCGTGGCGGCTGGCGGCGGTGGGGAAACCAAACAGCTTGGCGTCATAGCCGGTGCTTGCGGTGGGCAGCGCGACGCTCTTCACAGCGGCGTTGGTCAAGCTGGTCAAGTCGGCGTCGAACTGGCCTGTGCCTCCGGTCGTCACACCGGCGAAGGTCTTGTGCCGCGCGCTGCCGCTGCGCGTGCCGACCATGACGAAGATGTCGTTCGATTGGTCATGCAATGGGAAGGTGAGCTGGGGCGGCAGGGCGCTGTCGTCCGCATGCGCGTCGGCCCAGGGCGAGCTGACCACGTAGCCGATGTGGTTGGGCATGTTGAGGAAGTTGATCGTCACTTCGGGCGGCGCCTCCCCGAAATCGGGCCGCGGCTTCCCCTTCCATGTCCAGGCCCCGGGCGCCACACCCCGGTTGGTCACGATCGACACCTGCTGTGCGTCAGCGTCCTGGGTGGCCACCGTGACCGACACCTCGCCCGGCACCACGGTGACGCCTGCGGCCGCCTCCACGTCGAGGCTCACGTTGCCGGCCCAGGTCGCCTCGGCCAGCACCGTCCCGCCGGGATCCGAGACGAAGAACGCGCCGGTGCCCTGACCCTGCAGCAGCCAGTCGCTGATGAAGTTGGCGGTGAAGATCACGTCCGACACCGTCACCGTGACCGTTTCGGAGGTGGTCTCGTTGCCCGAGGTGTCGCGCGCGCGGCAGTGAAGCTCGTGTGCGCCGAACGGCTCCCCGGCCAGTTGCCAGACGGCCTCGTAGGGCTTGCGCGTCACGCTGGTCAGGCTGTCGCCGTCCACGAAGAAGTCGATCGCGGCGATCCCGCGGTTGTCGGACGCCGACACCGTGATCACGACCGAGTCGCGCACCACCGCGTTGCTCGAGGGCGAGGTGATGCTCACCGTGGGGGCGGTGGTGTCGGGCGTGGTCTCCTTGTCGTCGCCGCACCCGCCCAGGAGCGCCACGACCAGAAACAATCCACTCAGGGCGAAGGGCAGAGCGACCCGCGGGGCCGCCGATCCAAACGAACGCGTCGCGGTCTTCATCTCGAACCTCCCTGTCAAGCGCCCCTCCCTACCCGGCTGCCCGGCGCGGATGCCGTCGGCCCGGTACCTCCGTCTAGCAGATCCCGGGACCGGGAACAACTCCAACCACCGGGCCTAGTCGGCCCGGTGGGCGAGCATGGCGGCCGGCACCGGCTGCAACTCCAGGCCGGGCCCCTCGATCCAAAGCTCCAGGTTCGATCCGCCCGGACCCTGGAAGTAGTGCACCTCGATCGGATGCCATCCCGCCGCCAGCGCAGCGTTGGCCTGGGCGACCTGGCGGCCGTGCAGCCCATCGTTGTCGATGCGCAGCTCGTCGCCCAGCAGCAACGCGCTGCCGTCGTCCGACCAGAGGTGCAACGTGTAGACGCCCTCACGAGGCACGCGCAGGTAGCCTTCCAGCATCAGCCCGAAGTGTTCCCGCGGCACGAAGGCCGGCAGGCTCACATCGCCCACCGTGTCGGTCCGCAGCGGCGTGAGCGTGCGGAAGTCGGGCAGGCGCTGCCATTCCCCTTCGTACGTGCGGCAGACCAGGCCGGATGTCACGTCGCCCGGCCGCTCCGCCGGCCGTGGCTCGCGCCGGGTGAAGGTGGCCTCGGCGATGAAGCGGTCGTTGTGACCGGGCACGAAGGCGCGGGCCCGCACGGTGGTGGTGGCATCGATCGCAACGGGACCCGTGTAGCGAGGCGAGTTGCGATCGGGCACAGCGCCGTCCAGCGTGTAGTGGACGGCCGCGGGACCAACCGGCGCGTGCAGGGTGAACCGGGTCTCGCCGATGAAGTCGCGCAGCTCCTCACCGAAACGCACGATGGTGTTGTCGGCCCGGTCGTAGAGCTGCGTGGCAGCGCGCACGTCGGCGTTCTCGTCGCGCGCCACGCTGACCGCCGCCACACGGACGGCGGGGTCTTCCGGCAAGCGGAGCGTGTGCGGTCCGCGCCCCCCGGGCACAGGCAGGCTGTACACGTAGAGCTGCGTGAACTCGTAGGCCCGGTTCTCGCCCTCCGGTCCGTGGCGATGGGTGCCCACCCAGGCCACCGGGTCCCGCTTGATGTAGGCCGGCTCGATCCGCGCCGGGTCGTGGATCAGCTCGCCGCCGGCGACGCGGCTGTTCCACTGTGCCACCGGGCATGCGTAGTCCTGGATCGAGTGGGCCCCGATGTGGCCGTCGACGGCGAAAGCGGCTTCACGGTCGCCGTCCGCCGAGGCGGCCAGCACATAGACGCGGTCGAAGTCGTCCGCCGGGAGCTCGATCTCCTGGCCACGACAGGCCACCACGTTGGCCTGGCCGGGGCCCCACGGTCCCACGTGGAACTCGATGCCGCCAAAGGTGATCGTCTCGTTCAGAAGATCACCGGCTAGCGTGAAACCCCGCCCGTCGAAGTCGCCGTCGGTGCGGTCGGCATCGGTGCTGATGCCGTCGCGGTTGTACGGCAACCTCACCGGACGAGAATCGGGCGGCGCCAAGACGGACGGCGGCGCGCCCGGCTGCAGCGCAAAGGCCCGCGGCTGATAGGGCGCCACCGAAGCCCGCAGCTCACCCTTCTCCAGGCGGGCGGGACCGCCTGCGCCCAGGGACGGGTCGAGCGCGGCCAGCAAACTCGCGACCGGCTCCTCGGCGCCGTTCACTTCGCGCGCCGAGACCATCTCTCCGGCCCACCGCAGCGTGAAGGCTGCGTCCTCCAAGCCCTCCAGCTCCTGGACGCGGCAGAGGATCTCGTCGGACTCCTCGGCCAGCTTGAGCGCGCGCACCATCACCGGCGCCCGGTGGCCCTCGGTCGCGACCTGGAGGAAGGAAATCCACCGGCCCAGCTCACCGTCGTGCCGCGGCACCTGGAAGGCGTGCAGCGGCTGGTTGAGCCGCTCGGCCTGCCACGCCACGCCGCCGGCGCGCCAGCCGCCCTCGTGGCCCTGCACCTGGTAGCGTAGGCGATGGCGTCCCAGGTCCTGCGATCGCTGATCGGCGATCCACTGCCAGCGCTCGTTGACTTCCGGGGTATGCAGCAGGGTCAGGCGCAGCGTGTGCGCATCGGGCTTGTCCCAGCCGTAGCGGCTGTCGCTGAGGATCGCCACGCCGTAGTCGCCCTCGGCGGCGGTCAGATCGGCCCAGGTGTGCGCGGGCACCTCGTAGAGCTCGGGCCGATTGGTGGGCCGCTCGATCGTGCCCAGGCCGATGTCGTAGGTGGCGACCTCGTTGGCGACCGCCAGCGGAAAGGCGGCCTTGAGCAGCGTGCCGGCGCTGCGCCAGTCGATCTCGGTGTCGACCTCCACCCGGTCGGCGGCCCCGCCCGCGCCCAGCGAGATGCGCTGGACGAAGCGTGATCCGTCCGTCTCGCGCGCCACCTCCACCACAACGCGCGCGGGCCCCTGCTCGAGCACGCGGGTGCGCGCCGGCACGCCGACCACCTCGCGCGGAGCGGCCATGATGTCCTCGTAGTCCACCTCCCACGCGGCCCAGTCCCACGGACTGTCGTCCAGGAGCTGCAGGTGCGCCGGCCCACCGAGCAGTTCTCGCCCGAAAGCGCGATCGTAGATGCGCTCGATGTCCCCCGTGAGGCCGATCTCCACCAGGTAGCGCGTGTTGCTCAGCGAGGCGGCGTCTGCGGTCAAGCCGGTCTCCAACGCGCAGGCGCGCTCCGACGGCCGCACGTCGTAGACGGCGAAGCCGACCGAGGGCGCGCGCGCCAGGAAGACCACCGTCAGGCGGTCCTCGCCGCGCGCGGTCACCTGTGACGGCACCTCCTCACCTTCGGGGCTGTACACGCGTACCGCCGGCGGCGGACCTTGTGCAAAGACCACTTCGGCCTCGACCAGGTCCTCGCGATCCATCGACAGCGGGTTGTACACGACGAGCGGCACGCCCCGAACGTCGGTGTCGAGCGCGCGGGTCACCGCCCCGACGGAGCGCGTCAATACCGAGGCGAATTGATTGAGCGAGAGGATCTCGTCGTTCCACGAAAAGACGTAGGCCTCGGGGATGCTCGTCCCGGTGAGATCATCGTGGAACTGGTGCCACAGGAAACGGGTCCAGGCCTCGCGCAAGGTCTCGCGCGGGTAGGGCAGGCCGCCTAGCCAGTGGGCCGCCACCGCCGCGCGCTCGGCTGCATCGGCCAACCGCTCGTTGCACCGGTTCCAGCGCTTCATGGCCGACTGCGACGTGTAGCAGCCGGCGCCGTGGTCGGTCATCAGCAGCTCGCCGCGGTAGTGCGGCAGCCGGGACGCCGAGGCCAACCCGGAGATGGACCGCAGTCCCAGCGACAAGTCGGGCGGGCCTCCGTCGCGGCGCCGTGCGAGGCGCTCGGCCAACCCCACCGCCATCCAGTCGGCGCCGGCCGGCAGCACGTGCAGCGGCCCCTCGCCCTCGATGCTGCGCTCCAGCCACTGCACCGACCCTTCCGTCGGCCCCCCTCCGGTGTCGCCGGTGCCGTAGTACTTGTAGCCCGCGCAGATGCCGGAGCGCGCCTCCTGGTCCGCGATGGTCGCAACCCAGGCCGAGTCGGCGCTCAGATCGTGCTCGATGCGCGAGACGTAGGCGCCGGGATTGAGGGCGGCGACAACCGCTGAGCCGTCCACGCCTTGCCACAGGCCGATGTCGAACGGGATGCCGACGGCCGATCCCCAGGTGAGCTTCTGCGTGGAGAAGCCCACCAGACCGCAGTGGGCTGCGATGGACGGCAGCGCGTAGGAGAAGCCGAAGCAGTCGGGCAAGTAGACGTCGCGGCTGGTCACCCCCAGCTCCCGCCGGAAGAACTGCTGACCGTAGAGCGCGTGGCGGATGAGCGATTCGGCCGACGGCATGTTGGTGTCGACCGCATCCAGCCAGCTTCCGTTGGGGATCCAGCGGCCGGCGGCCACGTACGCTTTGAGCCGCTCGTAGTGCTCGGGGTAGTACTCCCGGATGAGCTGGTAGCGGAATGCGCCCTCGAAGTTGAAGACGTAGTGCGGATAGGCCTCGAACAGCGCGAAGTTCTCCTCGAGCGTCGCCGGTAGGTACTCGTCGATCGTCTTCTGAATCGTCCAGCGCCACTGGGTGTCCAGGTGAGCGGTCGCCACGGTGTACAAGGTCGGCGCTCCCGGCCAGCACGCTTGGGCGTCCTCGGACGTCTGGGCGTTCGCTGCCGGTCCGCTCCAGGCAAGCATCGCAAGCATCGCCAAGATCGCCCGCGCCGCCGAGCATCGGCTCATCGTCCCGCACGGTGTGTGTCCCCTTGACATCGCAGCTCCCCTTCCTGTCCCTCAGGCCGCACCACGGCGGCGTTGCAGCCACCGGGTGTGACGCAGCCGATCCAGCAGCACCGCGCCCAGAATCACCAGGCCCAGCACCACCTTCTGCGTGTAGCTCTCGACGTTGGTGAGGTTCATGCCGTTCTGGATGACGGCGATGATGAACGCCCCGGCCAAGGTCCCGAGGATGCGCCCCTCGCCGCCGCTCAAGCTGGTGCCGCCCACGACCACGGCCGCGATCACATAGAGCTCGTACATCAGCCCGTAGGTCGGCGCGCCGCTCTTGAGCTGGGAGGCCATGACGACGCCCCCCAGCCCGGCCAGCAGACCGCTGGTGGTGTAGACGAACATCTGCACCGCCTTGACCCGCACGCCCGCCAGGCGCGCCGCCTCGGCGTTGCCGCCCACCGCGTAGATGTACCGCCCCAGCACCGTGCGCGACATCAAGAGGTGCGCGGCCACGTAGAGCGCGGCCATCAGGATGACCGCGTAGGGCACGCCCAAGAGCGGGTCGGTCGCGCGCCCGAGGGTGACGAACCCCTCGGGCACCTGGTAGATGGGTCGCCCCCGCGAGAGGATGTAGGCCAGACCGCTGGCGACCTGCATCATCCCGAGCGTGGCGATGAAGGGCGGCACACCGAAGCGCGTGATGACGCTGCCCGAGAAGGCGCCGATCAGCCCGCACGCCGCGATCGCGCCGGCGCCGCCGAGCACCATGGCGCCCAGCGAGGCCGCCTCGCCGCCCAGCCGGCCGACGAGACCCGCGATCACGACGGCCGCCAGGGCGATCAGGCTGCCCACCGAGAGGTCGATGCCGCCGGTGATGATCACCATCGTCATCCCCACCGCCAGGATGGCGATCACGGCAATCTGATTGGCCACGTTGACCAGATTGTCGGGCAGCAGAAACGTGGGCCAGCGGTAGCTCGGTGGCGCCTCCACCCGCACCTCGACCTCGGCCGGCCGCTCCAGGCTGGTGACGATGCGGTTCACCACCGGCGCCAGCGACGCCGTGGTGCCGACCACGATCCGGCGGTAGGGCGCGCCGTCGGCAGACGGGCCGGGCGCCGCGGCGAAGCGCTCCAGGGCCGCGCGGATCTCGGTCGGATCCCCGTGAACGACCGCCGCCGGCCCGTGCCGCGCCTCGGTCAATCCCGCGGCCAGAGCGGCAGTGAAGCTGCGGTCCTCCGCACCGTCGCGCGCGACGAGGATGTAGGCTGTGCGCGGATCGAGGTCCTCGCCCCAACGCTCGAGCAGGGCTCGCCCCCCGGCGGTCCCGGCGTGCTGCTGCTCCTGAAGCGTCATCACGGAGAAGAACGCGCACAGGAGCAAGAGCACGCCCAGCATGCCGTATTGTGAGACGAATCGCGACCACCCGCTCATTGCACCGCCAACTCCAGGATCCGTTCTTGCGTGGCCGCAGCCACGTCGGTGATCTCGCCGGTGACGCGACCCGCGTGCATCACCAGGACCCGGTCGCTCATCCCGAGAATCTCGGGCAGCTCCGAGGAGATCATCACGATCGCCTTGCCGCGCGCGGCCAGCTCGCCCATGAGCAGATACATCTCGTACTTGGCCCCCACGTCGATGCCGCGCGTGGGCTCATCGAAGATGATCACCTGCGCGTCGTTTTCCAGCCAGCGCGCCACCAGGAGTTTCTGCTGGTTCCCGCCCGAAAGATGGCCGGCCGGCTGGTCGGGGCCCGCCACCCGAATGCGCAGGCTCTCGACGTAGCGCGCGAACGCGCTCTGTTCGCTGCGCCGGTCGATCCACCCGGCCTGCGACCAGTGATCGAGGTTGCCCAGCGCGAAGTTGTCACGCGCAGGGAGGTTCAGCACGAGCCCCTGGTTCTTGCGGTCCTCGGTGAGCAGGCAGATGCCGCTGGCGATCGCGTCGCGCGGCGAGCCGATGGCCAGCAGTCGTCCGTCCAGGCGGATGCGGCCGGAGGCGGGGCGGTCGGCGCCGAAGACGAGTCGCACCAGCTCGGTGCGCCCCGCACCCACCAACCCGGCGATGCCCAGCACCTCCCCGCGCCGCACGGCGAAGGAGACGTCGTGCACCGGCCCGCCGGTGAGGTTCTCGACCGTCAGGAGCTCGTGGCCGACTCCGACCGTGCGCGCGGGAAACTCCTGGTCGAGCGGCCGACCGACCATCAACTCGATCAGCCGCTCGCGCGAGAGCTGCGGCGTTTCCCAGGTGCCGAGCGTCTCACCGTCGCGCATCACCGTCACGCGGTCGGCGATGCGCAGCACCTCTCCCAGACGGTGACTGATGAAGAGCACTCCGCGCCCATCCGCGCGCATCTCGGCAAGCACCGCGAAGAGCCGCTCCACTTCACGCGGCGTGAGCGCGGCGGTGGGCTCGTCCATGATCAGCAGGCGCGCATCGGCCAGCAGCGCGCGCGCGATCTCGACGAGCTGCTGGTGGGCGATGTTGAGGTCGGCCACGCGCGCATCGGGATCGATCGCCGCATCCAATCGCTCCATGACGCAGTGCGCGAGCCGCCGCTCGCGGCCCGGGCGGCACAACCCTGCGCGCGTCGCCTCGCGCCCCAGGAACATGTTCTCACGCGCGGTGAGCCCGGGAACCAGGTTGAATTCCTGGTAGATGGCGGCCACCCCCGCCCGAAAGGCGTCGATCGGCCCGCGAATCCGCAGCGCCCGCCCCGCCAGCTCGATGCGCCCGGCGTCGGGCGCGTGCGCGCCCGTGACCACCTTGATCAGCGTGCTCTTGCCGGCCCCGTTCTCGCCCACCAGCGCGTGGATCTCACCCGCGCGCACGTCGAGGTCGGCTGTGCGGATCGCCTTGACGCCCGGGAAGGACTTCTCGATGCCGCTCAGGCGCAACAGGGACGGGGCCGCATAGGTCATGATGCACTGCGGGCGTCGGCCTTCTTGAAGAGCCGGCACGGGATCAGGATCTCGCCGGGGACCTTCCGGCCGGCCATGTAATCGGCGACGGCATCGATCGTGGTGGTGCCGATGAGGCGCGGCTGCTGCACGACGTCGGCGTAGATCTTGCCGTCGGCGATCGCTTTGCGCGCCTCGGGGACGGCGTCGAAGCCCACGATGGTGACCCGCGCCAGACGGCCCGCCTTCTCCACGGCCGCGAGGGCGCCCAGGGCGCTGTCGTCGTTGATGCCGAAGATCGCATCCAGATCCGGATGGGCCTGCAGGATATCCTCCGCCGTGCGGAAGGCCACGTCCTTCATGCCGCGCCCCGTGAGCTTGGCCACGATCCGCACCTCGGGGTGCCTGGCCAGCTCCTCCTCGAACCCGGCCACGCGCTGGATGACCGATTCGACCTCGGGATGATCGATGATCGCCACCGTCCCGCGTCCGCCCAGCGCCTCGACGACCGCCTGCGCGGCCAGGCGTCCGCCCGCGACGTTGTCGGAGGCCACGTGGCAGACCACCGTCGCTCCCTCGGCCAGCACTGCGATGTCGGCGGTAAAGACGGGGATGCCGGCCGCGTTGGCGGCCATGATCGAGGTGCCGATCGATTTCGAATCGCAGGGCGAGACGATGATGGCATTCACCCGGCGCACGATGAAGTTCTCGATCTGATCCTTCTGCTTGGCGACGTCGAACTCGCCCGCCTGGACGATCAGCTCGTAGCCGCGGGTCGCGGCCGCCTCCTGCAGACCCGCCTCGAGGTCCTGGTAGAAGGGATGCGTGCGCGTCAGGAGCGAGACGCCGATGGTGACCTTGGCGAGCGGGCTGGATTCGTCCTGCTCGCGCGCGGCCCGTCTGGTCTCACCGCCGTCTCCGCCCTCGCCGCCGCACCCTCCGCACGCCAGGGCAGCCAGCAGCACGGTCAGAAATGCGAAGAACGCGAAGCTCGCCCACGTCGTCCCGTCCGATCCGATTGCACCCCTCAACGCTCGCCGCACGCCCCACCTCCGTATCTGGTTCTTTCGGCAGGAGCTCCGGCCGCTCCGGAGACCCGAGCACGACGTGCTCAGACCCGGCGATTCTAGACAGAAACTCACGTCACGTCCAGGCTATGCGGCCTGCCGTATCTCAACTTG
>CAZPGB010000040.1:0-54158 GCA_964585945.1 uncultured bacterium
CTGATCTCTCAGGGCCCAACGAGGTTTTTCCTTTTTTCAGGCGGTGGATCTGGGTAGCCATGGCGGCTGGATTTTCCGAAGTACCGCCCGGCGCGCCGATCATTGATTCTCTCGCCCCGCCCGCGCGACCAACCGCCGGGCCGCCCCGCGACCGGCGAGCCAGAACACCGACGGACGCAGGACGAACTCGAAGAAGGTCGAGGTCACCAGGCCGCCGGTCACGACCGTGGCCACCGGGTAGAGGATCTCGCGTCCGGTCTCCCCCGCCGACAGCAGCAGCGGCAGAAGACCCATGCCGGTCGTGAGCGCGGTCATGACAACCGGCGCCGCCCGCTCCTGCGCGGCGCGCACGAGCAGCTCCCGGTTCAGCTCCAGGCCTTCCTCGCGCAGCAGGTGCAGGTAGTGCGCGACCAGGAGGATGCCGTTGCGGGTCGCGATGCCGGCCAGTGATACGAAGCCCACCAGAGCCGCCACGTTGAACTGCTGGCCCGTGACCCGCAGCAGCGCCAGCCCGCCCAAGAAAGCGGCCGGCACGCAGATCAGGACCTGGAGGGCCAGGTTGAGCGATCGGAACTGACCGTAAAGGATCAGGATCATCGCAATCAGCGACCCGAGCGAGAGCAGGAGGATCATGCGGGTCGCCCGCATCTGCGAGGTGAACTGTCCCTCGAAGCGGAGGAAGGTGCCCTCGGGCCACTGTCGCTCGATTGGCGCCAGCGCGGTGCGCAGATCGCTCACCACCTCGCCCAGAGAGCGGCCCGAGACGTTGCAGCTCACCGCGATGCGCCGCAGGAGGTTGTCCCGCGAAATGCTGTTCGGCCCGGCCGACTCGCTCACCTCGGCGAGTTCGCCCAGGCGGGCCCAGCCGCCCGCCGGCAAGGCCACCGGCAAGCGGCGCAGATCGGTGATCGAGCTGCGCGCGTCCTCTTCGAGACGCACGAAGAGGTCGAAGGACCGCTCACCTTCCAGGATGTCGGCCACGACACGGCCGCCGATGGCGACCTCCAGCTCGTGGGCCAGTTGCCCCGGGGTCAGGCCGACCTCGGCCAGGCGCTCGCGGTCGAAGTCCACGTGGATCTGGGGCACCAGCACCTGGGGCTCGACATAGAGGTCGGTCACGCCGGGCACGGTGGCGGCCACCTCTCCCACCCGCGCCGCGGCATGACGCAATACGCTGAGATCGGTGCCCATCACCTTCATCGCGATCTGGGCCTGGACCCCGCTCAGGATGTGGTCGATCCGGTGCGCCAGCGGTTGCCCGATGTTGACCGTGACGCCGGTGACATCGCCGAGCGCCGCGCGCACGCGATCGAGCATCTCCTCGCGTCCCAGATCGCTCTGGGGATCCACCGTGAGCAGGAAGTGGGTGATGGTCGGGGGCGGAGCGTGCTCGTCGTGCTCGCCCCGGCCCGTATAACGCCCGACCGACAGAATGCCCTCGATCTTCGCCAGCCGCAGCTCCATCTCGTGGGCGATGCGGTCCGATTCGGCCAGCGACGTGCCCGGCGGCAGGAAGCTCATCACGAGCACGGTGCCCTCGTCGAAGGGCGGGAGGAACTCGTTGCCCAGGGTCATGGCGCCCAACACGGTGAGCGCGATGAGAAGCGTGAAACCGGCCACCACCCAACGGCGACGCCGAATCGAGAACCTGACCAGCGGCGCCACGCTCCGCCGGAGGTGGCGCAGGGCGAAGGGCCGACGGGCGCGCTCGAAGGCCTCTTGGCCCACGAGATTGCGGAACAGGAGCAGGGCCAGCACGGGGGTCACCGTCAGGGACACGACCATCGAGGCCAGCAGGGCGGTCACGTAGGCGATCGCCAGCGGCGTGAACAGGCGCCCCTCGATACCCGACAGCGCGAAGAGCGGCGCGAAGACGAGGATCACGATCACCGTGCCGGTGAAGATCGGCCCGCGAACCTCGCTCGATGCGCGCGCCACCTGCTCCTTGAGAGAGACACCGCGTTCCCCGCCCCACTGCCGCAACCGCCGCAGGACGTTCTCCACGCCGACAATGGCGTCATCGACCAGCTCCCCGATGGCGATCGCCAGACCGCCGAGGGTCATCGTGTTGATGCTCAGGCCCATCAGGTTGAAGAAGAACCCCACCGTGGCGAAGGAGAGCGGCAGGGCCAGCAGGGTGATCAACGACGCGCGCAGGTTGGCCAGAAAGATGAGCAGCACGAGCACGACCAGGATCGATCCGTCCCGAAGGGCTTCAACCACGTTGTCGACCCCGCGCTGCAGGAACGTGGCCTGACGGAAGAGATCGCCGTGCAACTCCACACCCTCGGGCAAGGAAGCGCGGATCTTGACCAGCTCCCGGTCGATCGCCTTGGTCAACGCGAGTGTGTTCGTCCCCGGCTGTTTGAAGACCACCAGCATGACGCCGGGATCGCCATTGACCGCCGCGGCACCGCGGCGGTACTGCGGTCCCTCGACGACGCGGGCCACGTCGCGCACCCGTACCGGCCGGTCGCGGTCTCCGGCGATGACGACGTTGGCCAGCTCCTCGACCGAGTTCAATCGGCCCAGGTTGCGCACCAGCAGCTCCCGGTTGTCCTGCACGAGGTACCCGCCGCTGGTGTTCTGCGTGGCCTCGCCGACGACCTCGGCCACCTGATCCAGGCTCACCTCATGGCGCAGGAGCAGGTCGGGATCGGCGAGGATCTGATACTGCTTCCGGTCCCCGCCGATGATCACCACCTGGGCCACCCCTGGCACCGAGAGAAGCTGGCGGCGCACGGACCACTCGGCCAGCGTGTGCAACTCCATCGGGGAGAGCGAGCCGTCGGTGCTGGTCAAGCCCAGGTCCAGGATCTCTCCGGTGATCGAGGCGATCGGCGCGATCTCGGGCACCACGCCCTCGGGCAGGTCCGCCCGCGCGAGCTGCAAGCGCTCTTGCACGAGCTGGCGGTCCAGATAGAGGTCGGTGTCCCACGCGAAGTCGACCCGCACGATCGAAAGGCCGTCCCCGGAGATCGACCGCACCTGCTCGACACCCGGCATCCCGCCCAGGGCCGATTCCAGCGGCAGGGTCACAAGCGTCTCGACCTCCTCGGGAGCGAGACCGTGCGCTTCGGCCAGGACGGTGACGATCGGCTGGTTGAGATCGGGGAAGATGTCCACCGGCAACCGGGAGAGCTGAAGAGCCCCGATCGCGATCAGTGCCGCCGCCGCCACCAGCACGAACAGGCGGTTGTTGAGTGAGAAGCGAATCAACCCATCCAGCATGACATCCCCCGACTAGTGGCTGTGACCGGCGTGCGGGTCGACGGCTTGCGGTCCCCGCTGCTGCTCGAGAATCAGGTTGAGCTGTAGCGCGCCCCGCACGACGAGCTGATCGCCGGGATGGAGCCCGCAGTCGAGGGGCAGCACGGCGTGTCGGGCCCCCACATCCTCGACGGCGACCGGCACGCGGAGGTACTCGCCGCCCTCGTGCAGAAAGAGCCAGGCCTGACCGGCCTGGCGCACCAGCGCGCTCGAGGGGATCACATAGCGCCGCCCCACTTCTTGCGTGGCCACCAGAATCTGGACGCGTGAGCCGGCGCGGTGGGCCCACTGATGATAGCGATGGCCGTCCACGATGCGCTCGTCGACGCGATGATTGGGAAGCTGCACGAAGAAGTGCGTGACCCGGTTGGCGCCGTCCTGCTCGCCCTCGATCGCCACGATCCGCAGGTCGGGAACGCGCCGGTCCTCGGCGGGGAAGACCAGACAGACCGGCAGATCCTCCCGCGCCGCGTGTCGCACCGCGGCCAGATCGGCCTCGAACGCCTCCCCCATGACCCATAGCCGCTCGAGACTGACCAGCTCGTACAAAGTGCCCCCCGGCTCCACCGTCTGACCGGTGTGGACGGGCCGGTCGATCACCTCGAAGCTGTGGATCCCGGGCACCTCCGGCACGCGTAGTTCGATCTGCGTGGTCACCGTGCCCTCCTCGGCCAGGGCCTCGAGCTGATGCGCTTGAAGCCCGGCCGTCTCCAGTGCGACCAAGAGGGCATTGAGCGCGCTCTCCTGGGCCGCGAGCCGAGCTTCCACAATCCTCAGATCTTCGGTCACCCGCTCGATCTCGGCGGACGACGGCTGCGCCGCCGCCTGCAGACTCTCCAGGTAACGGGTCAGCCGTCCACGCTCGGTCGCGTCGGCCAGGTGTTGGGCGCGGACTTCCACGGCCCGCATCTGCAGGTCGCGGATCTCCCCGTCGACCAGTTCCAGCACCGCCAGGCGCTCGCCGGGCATCACCGTGGCCGGAACGCGCGCGTCGAGCTGGGTCACGCGCACTTTGGCCGGCGCCGAGAGCTCGTACTTCATGTCGGGATCGACCGTGATCATGCCGGGGATCTTGATCTGGTCGTAGTAGACCTCGGGCCGGACCGCCTCGGTGCGGACCCCGAGATTCTGTGCCGCGACCGGGTCCAGCGGCAACACGGTGGCGTGGAGGTGGTCGTGGTCGTCAGCGCATGATTCGTGGAGATGATCGGAGTCGTCGGCGTCCATCTCATGGAGATGGTCGTGGTCGTCAGCGCATGATTCGTGGAGATGATCGGAGTCGTCGGCGTCCATCTCGTGGAGGTGGTCGTGGTCGTCCACAGCCTCGACTGCGTGGTCGTGGCCGTGATCGTCCCCTGCACCGATAGCGTGATCGTGCCCGTGGTCGGGATCCTCAGCCACGGCCGCGTCGTGATCATGCTCCGAGCCCGCGCGCGGCGGATCGGACGAATCCGATCCGCACGCCAGTCCGGCGGACGTCGCCAGAAGTCCCCAGAGAACCCATAGTGCGATCATCGTGCTTGTTCTCATCTCTGCTCTCCTCCGCTCCTGCCAGCCGAGATCTGCACGTCTTCAAGGCCGGCCCCGATGGCCCGCTCCAGCTCCAGCCGGGCCGTGTGCTGGGCCAACCGCAGGTTCAGCACCTCCAACTGAAGGTCCGCGTACGCGCGGTGGGCCGACAGCAGGAGCAACACGTCGATCTGTCCGGTTGCGTAGCGCTCTTCCGCCAGGCGCAAGGCTTCCCGGGCCGCATCGACCGGTGCGCCGCTCGTCGCCTCCAACTGCTCGATCAGAGCGCGAATGTGGTTGTACAGATTCTCAATCTGGCTGCGGGCTCGTTGTCGCTGCGCAAGAAGCTCCTCGTAAGCCCCGTCGCGTTGCGCCAACGCCTCGCGATACGCGGCGCCTCGGTTGGTGAAGATGGGCAGCTCGATGCCAGCGGAGATGCCCCAGGAGGTTCGCTCGGGGTTGCGCGTCAGCGCCGGGCCGACCGATGGGTTCGGCAACCGCTCCCGCCCGGCCCGGGCGGCTTCCCACTCGGCCTGCTGATATGCCAGACGGGCCTGCCGCCATTGGGGACGGGTCTTATCGGCCTGCGCCAGAAGCCGGTCCAGGTCAGGCGGCCGATCGGAGTTCTGCGGCAGGATCGTGTCACAGGATATGGGCACATCGACGTTCAGCAGCACCCGCAGCTCGCCCTCCCGCGCGCGCACCGCTTCCCATCCGCGTACGGCCGCTCTTCGATCGCCAACCGCATCGGCCATGATCAGGGACACCTCGAGGGGGTCGGCCAGACCGGCTTCCCGTCGTTGACGGGCCAGATCGGCGTATTCGGCCGCCCGCGCCGCCACCTCCTCGTGCACTTGAGCCCGCACGTGCGCGGTTTGCCATGCAGCCAGGAGGCGGCTCAGCTCGCGTTCGGCGTCGAAGCGAGCCGCCTCGAGAGCAACGCTGCGCTGCTGTCTTTCCAGCGCTGCCGCTCGGCCGGCCGCACCGGGCGCTCGATTCCATGGAAGGGTGAAGAGCAACGCGCCCTCGACTTCCAGCTCGCCGTCCACGCTCAAGACGCGGCCGTCGAGCTCAGGATCGGGCCAGCGTCCCGCGTAACCGCTCCTGGCGTCGGCCGCGGCCAGCTCGGCCTGTGCCCGGCGCACCCGCGGACTGTGCTCACGGACCCAGGCAATGAGCTGATCCCGGCTTGGAGCCAGCGTGTCGCCCGCGGCCGAGGGCCAGATGGTTCGCGGATCGGCCGCGACGTTGTCGGACACGACCGAGATGGACCTCTCTGAGGAAGGCGTGTGTAGGCTCAGCCCTCCTCGGGCAATCCGTTCATCTCGCCAGCTATGACATCCCACAACGGTGAGCAACAGAAGCATGCTGCCGAGGACGATCGGCTCGACGGTCGGACGGCCGCTTCGACGCTCACCACCGAAACACCTGCTGATTGGTGTCGGCACCTCAAACCTCCTCGCTGGGAACAGATCGGGACGTCGCGGTCGGCGAATGCAAATACACCATCACCGCCGCATCGATGCGCCGATGTCCAGACGAATGCGCGCAATGGGCTCAAAGACTATGGAGAGGGGCTCGATCTCAGGCCAGCAGAGGCAGGTCGCTCGCCGGACACGGCAGATTCGGCTTCAGGACCGGCGCGATTGCGGTTGGGTGGATTGCCTGGCGAGTAGCCCAGACCGGCACCGGCTGGTCGGCGATAGGAAAGGAAGGCAGATGCGAACCACCCCATCGACCGTGGATTTTGGGCGGGACCGCGGGCACGTCATGCCTGGGTTCATGCCCGAGATGGCTCTCAGCATGATCACAGGATTCCCCATCGCAGTGCTCGATATGGACCAACCACTCAGCGGCGCAAAGAAGCGGCGCACCGAGAAACGACACCAGCACTGACCATATGGCGACTCGCAACAGCATCATGACGATTCTAATCAACCCGGTGGTCCGAGACAAGATCCACAGAACCCGTCTTTCGTCTCGTGCGGCGCAGGCGAAGAGGACGCCCACGTCGCGACGGATGAGCCAAAGCGTAACAATATGGCATCCACTATCCCGGGCGCAGCCTATCCGATCGACTCCACCCGTCCCGAATCGAGCTCGTAATAGGTGGCAAGGATCTTCGTCCTTCCCGCGTGCACCGCCTCGCCGATGATCTCGCTCTCACGCACAAGCTGCTCGGCGGCCAGCCGGGCGTGGGCGCGCGCCGTCAATTCGATCCGATCGCCTTCCTGGCCGGTCGCCTGCTCGATGGCGGGAGCGATCAGGCTCGCCAGCCGCGGCAGATGGCCCTCGGCGGCGGCTCCCTCGACCGCCGCGGTCACCGCACCGCAATGCGAGTGACCCAGCACGACGACCAGCGGCGTGCTCAGGTGGGCGACGGCGTATTCGATGCTGGCCAGCACCACCTGGCCCACCGCATGGCCGGCCACCCGCAGCACGAACAGGTCGCCGAGGCCCTGATCGAAGATCACCTCGGGCGGCACCCGTGAATCGGCGCAGCCCAGGACGACCGCGAACGGGTTCTGTCCTTCCACGAGCTGCCGCCGGCATTCCGGCGTCTGGTTGGGGTTTTGCATGCGTGCCGCGACGTAGCGCGCGTTGCCTTCCTGCAGCCGCTGCCACGCTTCGTTCCACGTGGGCGCTGGCTTGCCCGCTCGGGTCATCGGCGCCTCCCCTGCGCGTGTGGCCGCCCTCCCGGCGGCAAGGCCGGGTCCGGCGATCGAAGGTTGCATGGATCCGAGCCGTCCCCGAAGGGAAGGTCGAGGCGGCAATCAAAGCGCATCCGGCGCCCGGCCGCAAGCCGCCCAACGCGCAGGGGATTCGACCGGCCGAGCCAGAACGGGATCGGCATGGGCAGACCGGGTCCTCTTGGTCTACAATGAGTCACCCCTGCCCCGCGAAACGGACGCCCGAACGAGTGAGGTCGGCCTTGACCCATCACGAGCGGATCTTCGCCCATGTCGACATGGACGCATTCTACGCGGCCGTCGAAATCCGCGACGACCCCTCGCTCGAAGGCCTTCCCGTGGTCGTGGGCGGCTCGGCCTCCGGGCGCGGCGTCGTCAGCGCCGCCTCTTACGAAGCGCGCACGTACGGCATCCACTCGGCCATGCCGATGGCCGAGGCTCTGCGCCGCTGTCCCCATCTCGTGCGACTGGCCGGCAACTTCGGCAAGTACCATCACGCCTCCGACCAGATCATGGAAATCTTCCGCCGGTTCTCGCCGCGGATCGAGCCGCTCTCGCTCGACGAGGCCTTCCTCGACCTCACCGGGACGACCCGGGTCCTGGGCACGCCCGCCCAGATCGGGCGCAAGATCAAGGACGCCATCCGGTCGACCACGCGCCTGACCGCCTCGGTCGGCATCGCGCCGGTCAAGTTCGTGGCCAAGATCGCGTCCGATCTGGAGAAGCCCGACGGGCTGGTCGTCATCGAGCCCGGCCGGGTTGCCGAGACGCTGCGGCCCCTTCCCATCGCCCGCCTGTGGGGCGTCGGCCCCCGCACGCGCGAAGCGCTCCAGGACATGGGAGTGCGCACCATCGGGGACCTGGCCGACATGAATCGCCGCGCGCTCGTCTCGCGCTTCGGCCAGCACGGCGAGCACCTGCACGATCTGGCCCAGGGCCGCGATCAACGCGAGGTCGTGCCCGACTGGGAGGCGAAGTCCTACAGCCACGAGCAGACCTTCGGGCGCGATCAGACCGACGTCGAGGTCCTGGAGAGCGTTCTGCTGGACGAATCGTTCCGCGTCTCACGACGCTTGCGCAAAGACGGCGTGACCGGCCGGATCGTCCAGATCAAGTTGCGCTACCACGACTTCCGCACGCTCACCCGCCGCACCACGCTGGGCGGACCCACGTGCGACGTCGGGCGCATCTACCAGGCCGCGCGCCATCTGTTCACCGAGGAGTGGAACGGGGATCCCGTGCGCCTGATCGGCGTGGGAGTGGCCGCGATCATCCCGGCCGGCAGCGAGATGCTCGACCTGTTCGCCGAGCCGGCCACGCAGCAGCGGCGGCGCGTCCTGGCCGAAACGATCGACCGCATCGAGGACCGGTTCGGGCGCGGCAAGGTGCTGCCGGCCAAGCTGCTGGGGATCAAGGACCAGCGCCGGGAGGAGGACGGCACGTTCCAGCGGCCGGATCGGGACCGCTACGACATCGAGGACGGCGATCGAAAGCGCTTCCGCGACGAAGACAGGTGAGGCTGCGTGCCGATCGTTCGGACCCCGGTCAGGCCTTGCGGGCGTGAAGAATCAACTCGCCCGGGTCGTCCGTCCCGAACGGGGAGCCGGCCATATCCCCGTAGACCGCTTCGACCCTGAATCCCGCCCTAGCGAGCAGGTGCTCCGCCTCGTAGCGAAAGAGATATCGAATCCGAAAGGCATCGACGATCCGCTCTGTGCGGCCGTCAGGATGGGTCACATAGTAGATCAGCTCTGCGTCGTTGACCTGCTCGAGATGGTCTCGTTTCGCCATCCGCATGCGTCGCAGGACGCGGCGGCGGTCGGGCAAGGCAAAGGCAGGCTCATCTCCCCACTCTTCGGCCCGGTCTTCTCTGGTGAGCATGCGCAGCGAGGGGTTGAACAGGTCGAGCACGAAGAGACCGCGGTCTGAAAGATGCCGCCGCACGCAATCGAGACAGTTCAACTGCCCCGCCACCGACGTGATGAGCTGAAAGCTGCGAAAGGGCGTGGTGATGAGGGCGTACTCTGCCCCCAGGTCGAACGCCGTCATATCCCCTTCGACCAGACGCACGCGCTCGCTCACCTCGGGCGGCTCGGTGGCCAGCGTGCGCCGGCACACATCCAGCATGAAGTTGTCGTTGTCCATCCCCACGATCCGCATTCCCGCGCGGGCGGTGGGGATCAGGATTCGCCCGGTGCCGCAGCCCAGCTCCAGCACGGGGCCGCCCGATCGCCGGGCCAGCTCGACATAGGGCTCCACGTCGGAGCGTTCCCGGTAGGGCACGACGTGATCGTAGACCTCGGCCAGGAACCCGCGGGAACTCTCTTGGTTTTCGTCCACCCGCCGCCTCCTTCCTGCGCGAGCCGTGGCTCGCGAACGGACCAACTCGAGCGTCTTGACCCGCCTTCGCCCGAATCGACACCCCGTTTTCACGCTTCCGGGCAACGATCGATTCGCGGACCCCGGCCGGCATGGTATCATGGTCCATGCGTTCCCGACCTTCCGGAACAGCACCAAAGGAGAGAATATGAAACGGGGCACGTAGCGCCCTAGGGAGGTGCATCATGTTCTCGCCGCGTTGCCGCGTGTGCTCTCGGTTCCCCTCCACCCCACGCCGCTGGGCGCATCGTTCCGCGTCCATCGCCTTGTTCGGCCTATCCCTTGCCGCAACGCTTCTGCTGGGCGCGACCGGCCCCACCTCGACCGCCGTCGCCGCCGAATGGGCCTACGAATCCATGCAGGACGTCTACTCCACCTGCATCCACGAGGATCACGTGCACGGACGGATCTTCGTCGGCACGGTGGAGGGCTTCCACTACCTGGGCATCGGTACCGGCGCCTGGACCTCCCGGGACTGGGTGGGCTGGATCGGCCGCCAGGTCTACGCGGTCGACTGGCATCCCGACCTGGACCAGCGCGTCATCACCGGCCGGGAGAACGCGTTCTTCAAGGGCTACATCGAGCTTAGCGACGACCTCGGACTCAGCGAGGAGATCGTGTACAGCTCCAATGCCGGGTCGGTCACGGGTCTGGCCCACGATCCCGCAGACGGCGACCGCCGCTACGCCTGCACCTGGTCGGACGTCGCGCCGGGTGAGATCGTGCGCTCGCTCGACGGCGGCGAGTCCTGGACGCTGCTGCCCGCGACGATCCACTACGCCATGACGTCGATCACGATCGACGCGTCCGGGACCGTCTACGTGGGCGGCTCCAGTCGCGTGACGCGGAGCATCGACGGGGGCGACACCTGGGAGCCGGCCTACAACGGCCTGCCGGTCGGCTACGGCGTCTACGACGTGGAAGCCGATCCCGAGGGCAGCGGCCGGCTGATGGCCACCAATGACCTGGGGATCTACCGCTCCCTCGACGGCGGCGACACCTGGACCCAAGTCCACGGCGTCGGCTGCCGCAAGCTCGACTGGGCGCGCAGCGGCGTGATCGTGCCCGGAGTTCGCAGCACGCAGACCGTGGCGGCGGTCACCTGGGATGAGCGCATCCTGGTTTCACACGACCTCGGGGAGACGTGGGCAGACGAGACGGGCAACCTGCCCGGAGAGCCGGTGGACGTGGTCTTCTCGGTCACCGACGGATACACCTACGTCGCCACCTACGGGGCGGGCACGTTCAAGGCGCGCATCCCGATCCCGCAGGACGTGAACCTTCTTCCCGCGAGCGGTGGGCTGCGCCTGAGCCGGCCATGTCCGTTCCGGCCGGGGGACGCGATCGGGTTCCATCTCGAGCGGGATGCGCACGTGACGGTGGAGATCTTCGACAGCGGCGGCCGCCTGGTTGCAAGGCCGCTCATCGGATCGCGAACGCGCGGAGCGCAGCGCGCGGTGTGGAGCGCGAGCGGCCGACCCGACGGCGTCTACTGGGCCCGCGTGCGAAGCGGCCGGGACTCGGAGTGCGCGCGGCTTCTGCTCGTGCGATAGGTCACCTACGGACCCGACCGCAGGAACTCCGCCTGCAGGTATTCGTGCATGCGCCGGTTGGGATCCTCTTCCTCCACCGGCAGCAGATACTGGAACGGCTGCGGGCTGTCGTATGCCAGGATGGAGTGACAGAGCGTGCAGTCGTAGCCGATCGGGTCGCCGTAGCTGTCCACCATGTCAGCGTTGTGGCAGCGGAAGCACCCACCGTCGTTGCGGTGTCCGCTGTGGTCGGGATAGACGTTCCAGGTCACGTTCATGCGCGGATGGATGTTGCGGCGGTGGATCGCCTGCAGCGCCGCGACAGCCTGATCCAACTCCTCTTGAAGACCGAGCGTCTCGGCCCGAAACCGGCGCGCGTAGGTGCCCATCAGATCGTTGAAGATGCCGCGCATAGCGGCGTCACTGGTGGCGTAGCTGCCCACCAGGGCCCCCAGCGCCTCACGCTTCAGGTACGGGATGCGCCGATCCAGCCGTCCCGCTGCCATGCGGGCGTCCACCGCGCGCTCGGGGTCCTCGTAGATGTGCGTGGCCCGGTTGTGGCAGTCGATGCAGTCGAGAATCCGCGGCTCCGGCTCGGAGTGCTCCTCCGAGGCACCGTGGGCCACCCTGTTGGCGGCCACCGAGGGGTCGTGAAGCCGGCGGTTCGTGTAGCGCCAGTAATCCGATCCCTTGCGCACCTCGACCCACGCCATCCGCTCGCGCTCTTCGGTCACCGACTGATAGCGGACCTCGTTGGCCGCGGCGATGTGCCAGTGGATCGTGCCGCGGTCGCCCGCCTCGCCCGAGCCCACCTTGAGCGCCAGGGTGGTGTACCGCGGCGTCGAGGCTTCGTCGAATGCGAAGCTGGTCTGGATCTCCAGGCGATCACCGTAGAACTTCTCCGGCCAATGACACTTCTCGCACGTCTCCCGCGCCGGTCGCAGATTGTGGACCGGCGTGGGGATGGGCTGCTCGTAGAGGTCGAAGGTCGCGCTGATCATCTGCCACAAGCCGTTGAGCTTCGCGTCCACCAGCGCATCCACGCCCTCGCCCACGTGACATTCCACGCACTTGACGTGCGCGTGCGGCGACTGCTGGTAGGTCTCCCATTCGGGATGCATCACGTTGTGGCACGCGGTGCCGCAGAACACGGGCTCATCCATGAAATGCAGCATGCGCGCACCGCCGATGCTCAGGAACAGCACGTTGACCAGCGTGAGCAGCGCGATCAAGCCGACCAGGCTGGAGCCGTAGACGCGCTTCTCTTCCGCCAATCGAGGGGTGAAGCGCTCGCTGAGGAGCTCGCGGGTAGGGCGCCCGGTCGCCCGGCGATAGCGCCGCCAACCCCAGGGGATCATCAGCAAACCGATCACGAAGAGGGCCGGCAGAAGGAGATAGCTGATCAGGCCCACGTAGGCATTGGTGATGATGCCCAGCAGCCGCAGTGCCTCCATGAAGAGAAAGAGCAGGAACGCGCTGGTCGTGAGCACCACGCCCAGGGTGCCGATCCAGTTGGTCGACAGCCCTCGCAGGAACAATCGAAAGCGCGTCAGCATCGGGACACTCCTACTCCGGCTTGAACATGGAGCGGTACTTCTCCTGCAGGGTCCCGGTGCGGATGTCCTCCTTGATGTCGGCGGTCGGCCTCAGGATCCATCTGTGCAGCGGGTCTTCGGCCAACAGCTTGTCGATGTAGGCGTTCACCTCCGGGTCGTCGTAGTGGCGCGCCTCGGGCAAGAACTTGTGGTAGAAGTGCTGGGCCACATCGTAGATGCCGTGCCACCAGGTGTAGTCGGGCCCCATCATCGCAGCCCCGTGTCGGGCGCGGCGCCCTTCGTGGTGCCAGATCTCCCAGTACGTCCATTCGATCTTGTTGCCGAAGGAAGCCGGATTCTCCAGCAGGCCCTTGCGCTGGATGATCTCCATGATGTCGCCTGCGGGCCGGGCGAACTTGTCGTTGTACAGGTGCACCACCCCGTCCATCTGGAAGTAGTGGCCGGCCACGAACTCCTTGTGATGACAGGTGGAGCAGACGTCCTGCATGTTGGCGCGCTTGACGGCCCAGTTGTCCTTGAGCGTCGAGATCTTGGGCCGCAGGGTCCAGGAGATGCGCTGCCCCACGTCGTGGGTGAGGTTCTGCTTGCTGGTGGCCGACATGTGGCAGCTCGCGCAGGTGGGCGCCTCGTAGTAGTCCACGCCCACCACCCACCGGTCGGCATCCAGGTTCATGTCGTCGATGTGCGTGTAGTAGGCATTGCCGTGCTTCGACTCCTCGTAGACCTCCTTCTGCGGGTGGTCGGGGCCGAGGTGGCACTTGCTGCACGATTCCGGACGGCGGGCCTGGGCCTTCGAGAAGCTGTGGCGCGTGTGACAGGCGTTGCAGGCGCCCTTGCTGCCGTCGGGATTGAGCCGCCCGATGCCCGAGTTGGGCCAGCTCACGCGCGCCAGCTTGTTCTCGGCCTCTGGATCGAGCTTGATCTTGGCGCCGTGACAGCTCTCGCATCCGGCAATCGCCACCGGATGCCCCCCGGCCGCGTGGGCCAGATAGGCATCGGCCGATTCCAGAATCTCGCCGGCGGTGGCGTGGTAGGAATTCTCCACCTCGGCGGTCTCCTTCTTGTGACACCGCCCACAGTCCCGCGGGGTCACCAGGGTGGCGATGTAGGCGCCCTCGTGGAGGTACGCGTCGGCGTCGGTGCGCGGCGCGCCGTGGCATTCGATGCAGGTGACGTTGTGCTTGGCGTGCTCGGACATGTACCACTGCCGGTAGAGTCCGGGCGACTCCTTCTTGTGGCAGGTCATGCATTTGCCGGCCGTCGTGTCGGGCCCGGCGATCTGGGCCTGGGCAACGACCGGCCCCGCCAGCATGACGACCATCGCAAGAAGGAAGAGGAAGAGAAAGATGCGCATCATGGTTCGACTCCTGAGAGTGGTTCCCCGGGCAGTCCCCGAGAGAAACGGTTCGCTCGCGCGCATGTGCGCGTCGCGGGATGCAAACTCGCAAGATGTCGACCTGAAGATGGTGCCTCCCGCCACAACAGTAGGCTATCGCCGTGCTTGAAGCAACGAGAAGGGCTTCGGCATGATGCTACAAGGCTCGATCCAAGGCGCATTCCCGTCCAACAGGAAACGCATCACACTGCACGCGTCTCACTTGCGCAGCTCCCCGACCAGCTCGGCCGCGATCGAGACGGCGATCTCGGCCGGTGTGCGCGCACCGATCGACAATCCGATGGGGCAGTGAACGCGCTCGATCCATTCCGGCGCCACGCCTGCTTCCTCCAGCGCCTGGCGCGTGACCGCCCACTTGCGCGCGCTTCCGATCATGCCCACATACCCCGCGAATCCCGTCGCAGCCACCGCCAGCATCGTGTCGCGATCCAGGGCGTGATCGTGCGTGAAGACGATCACATGACTGAAGCGCTTCAGATCATGACCGCGAACGAACTCCGGCGGCGAGGCATGGACGATCTCCTGCGCCTGCGGGAACGCGCGTTCCCCGGCCACGTCAGGACGTGCATCCACCACGACGTGGGTGTATCCCAACAGGTCAAGCTGCTCGGCCAGGGCGCGTGCCACGTGACCGCCGCCGCACAGCAGGATGCGCGCCGGGGGCTGCACCACCTCGACCGCGATGGTCACGCTACCCCCACAGGTGAGGCCCGGGTTGTTCTGTGCGCCCGGACGGAAGGAGTAGTCGAGGACTGCGCCTTGGCCGCGCGCGAGCATCGCTTGCATCGCCCGCGCGACATGGTGCTCGAGCTGCCCGCCGCCGACGGTCCCGACGCGCCGTCCGCCCACCCCCAGCAGCATCTTGTGGCCGAGCTTGCCGGGGGACGAGCCCTCGGACGTAATCACGGTTGCCAAGGCAAAGGCCTCACCCTGTTCCAGAGCTTCCAACGCGGCGCGATAGACGTCGGCGATCATGTCTCTTCCTCCCCCACGGCTGCATCGGCACCCTATCGTCCCACGGCCGCGACCGGAATCTCAACGACCATTCGTCGGGGCACGCGGCATCCATTCGTATGGCTGTGTCGGCCCTGGCCCCACGCCGGGATCCACCCCGACTTCGGATGGCATCGCAACCCTCCGCAGGCTAGGATACCCGTCAAGCGATCTGCAGCCGCACCCGCCGCATCCAGAGCGTGGGTGACACCGGGAAACACGGGAGGTGACATGTCCCAACGGCCTCTGGCGGTCCAGACCGTCTTGCTCACCACGCGGACGCTTCTGTTCGCCGTGGCCCTGGGCTCGGTCGGGGTGTGGAGCGCCGCCTGCGCCGATCAGGGCTGCTTCACCATCATCGCCGGACGCCAGGCTACCGCCGAGGGGATCGTGCTCTTCGCGCACAACGAGGACAACGGTCCCGCCGACGCTGCCGGCATGCGCAGTGTGGCGCGCGCAACGCCGCCCGCCGGCTCCTGGGTCACATTCCCGGGCGGCGCGCGGATCCCCCAGGTCGATACCACCTACGCTTACTGGCATCTGCAGATGCCGGACCTCGACTACAGCGACGCTTACATCAACGAGCACGGCGTCGCCCTGGCGAGCAATAGCTGCCCCTCACGCCAAACCTCCCCGGAGCTCATCGACGGTGGTGTCGGCGGCCGGCTGCTGCGCCGTCTGGTCGCCGAGCGCGCCCGCACGGCACGGGAAGGAGCGCTCTTGGTCGGCGGTCTGATCGAGCGCTTCGGCTACACGGCCAGCGGGCGCACCCTGGCCATCTGCGATTCACAGGAGGGATGGCTGGTCGCCATGGTGAACGGCCGGCACTGGGTAGCCGCGCGCGTTCCGGACGATCAGGTCGCCGTGCTCGCGAACACCTATACCATCCGCGATGTCGATCTGAGCGATGCGGACCGTTTCCTGGCCGCCCCCGACCTGATCCAGTATGCCGAGGCCCAGGGCTGGCACGACCCGGCGCGGGGCCCATTCGACTTTGCCGCCGCCTACGCGGATCCCAGCTCCTACGAAAACCCCGACAACACCTACCGCCAGTGGAGCGGCCTGCGCCGGGTGGCCGCCGAACCCGTGCCGCCACCGGGCCCCGAGACGCTGCCCTTTGCCGCCACCCCACGGGCGCCGCTCCGAACCGAGCATCTGGTGCAGGTGCTCCGCGACCATTACGAGGGCGTGCGCCCCGGCGACGCCCGGCTCGCGACCGACGGATCGCCGCACGGAGGGAAGGTCACGTCCATCTGCCGTCACCGCACCAACTCCTCGAGCGTGATCGAGCTGTACGGACATGATCCGGTCTCCCCCCGCTCTCTCTACGCGGTCTGGTGGCTGGCGTTGTGGCAGCCGTGCACATCACCCTACGTGCCGCTGTTTCCCGGCTTGCAGGAGCTGCCCGATCCGCTGCTTCTGAACGCCTTGCCCACGCGAACGCTCGCGGGCGATCCGGTGACCCCGGACGCGGCCTGGGCCTATCGGGTTTTGGGCGCTCTGGCACGGTGGGTGGATGCATCCTACGAGAGTCGCGCCCCTGGCATCCGCTCACGATGGCGGGATGTCGAGCAGATGGGGCTCGAGCAGCGGACGTACATCGTGGAAGAATTGAGCCGGGCAGGAGGTGGCGACCCGCATCGGGCGCGGCAGCTCGCCGGCACGGTCGGCGCTCAGATCCTCGACGAGTGCCTGCGCGTTGCGCACGTGACGATGGAGCATCCGTAGACGAGACCGTCGCGAGGGTCGTGCACGTCTGCTCCGTTCTCGTGAGACCGACTTTGCCCGCATAGGAAGGAGATTGACCATGCGCGCGGAATCGCGTTTCTTCTGCCGCCTCGCGCTCGGCGCCCTGCTCGCCCTCTTGTGTGCAGGGCCAATCAGCCGGTGCTCCGCCTCGGACGCTTCGGGCTTCCGCATTCAGGATTTCGTGCCCGGCTCGTTCACCGACCTCGAGTGGCGGATTCGCAGTACCACAGACCTATCGGACGTCGAGACCGACGACGAACGCCGGTACGACGCCGATGGTCTGAACATCCTGGAGGCCTACGGCGATGAGCTGCGTCGGTCCTTTGAGCTTTCGGGAAGCAGCTACCTCCGCTACCGAGCTTGGTCCGTGCCGCGCTTCCTGACCTTCTCGTTGAACACACGTCTATCGGGTTCAACGCGCGCCGGTGAGGATCGCCAGACCAACCTCGGCGACCCACCCGCGGAAGCAAGCCGCTCCGAGGTCACCGATCGGCGATTTTGCCGGGTGTCCGTGGAGCCCCGCATGGCCGCCGGTGCCTACCTGTGGAAAGATGTTTTCCTCAGCACGGAGTCCCTGGTCGAGTGGATGTATCGAAGCGACCCGGAGAATCGGCGTGTCCGAACGCAGGAATCCACGAGCGGGACCGACCAGGTGATTGTACAGAGCTACCATCGTGAAGTGGACGAGCAAGAGGGTGACAGCAAGACCACCGAACTTTCTCTGGCGGTCACACCCGGCATCGGCAGGCTCTACGAAGGCAATTTCGCCGCCACGGCCGTCTACATAATCGATGCCTTACGGGCAAACGGACGGCTCTTGCGTGAGCCCAGCCAAAGCGAGTTGCTGGATTTGGCGCAGGTCGTCTACTACGAGCGCGAGCTGCACGCCGTCGATCAGCGCTTGGCCGACATCGCCGCCGGCAACGCCATCAGCGCATTCCTCGTGAATCAGGGGTTGATCGGCACCGAGGACCCCCTCGCGGAATACCTCATTCTGGACGTGTGGCAGTACTTCCCCACCACATCCCGCTCCTGGGGCTGGCAGCTTCGCGCGGGACCGGAGTGGCGGTACACGTACAGCAGCTCTCAGACCACGGACCTGGAGATCGACCGATACGTGAGAACGGAGTACCCGGCCTCCGATCCGTCCAACGTCACCGTCCTGACCGACGACCATGAGGAGACACACACCTACGACCATGCAACCGAGGAAGCTTGGGAGCCGAGCCTGCTCCTGGAGGCGCTCCACCAGAGACCGCTCAGTCCGTACTGGCACGTCGACGTGCTGGCTGCTGCACGCCTCGGTCTCGATCACCGTACGGAAACGGACCGGCGTTCCCATGTGCGCGGGCATCAAGAAGCGACCGTCAGTACCACCCACCACCGCTTTGACCGCGAGGATGCTCGCAACATCGCCCTGTCCCTGACCCTGCGCTATCTCCCCAATTCGCGCACTTCCGCTTCCTTTCGGGGCGAGTACGCGTATGAGCGAGAGACGCTCCGCAATCACAGGGTGTCCTGGGTCGATGGGGAACAGGCGTCGGAGTCCCTGGACAAAACGACGCACTCCGCCAGTCGCATCCTTCTGTCGGCCGAATACGACTACCGCATATCGGTTCCCCTCACCTTCGCGGTGGCGTCGGAGTTGTGGTTGGATCGTGCGTCGTGGGATCGCGATGATCTGCGCCAAACACACAGTGGCTATGCCTACTCGTTCATGGCAGCGGTCGAGTATCACATCTACTAGGCGGGAAACCCGACCGTTCCGGCGACCGTGCGGGCAACGTCGCTCGATGATTGCCACCCGTCCTGGGGGATTCCCCCACGGCCCGGCCAGTGTTGTGTTCCTTGCCAGCCGCCCGTGCGTGCGCTAGGTTGATGGTGGTCGTGTGTAGGATCAATGCAATGTCGCTGCATGATGGTCCTGCAACACCCTGCTACTCAATGGTCGCATCGTGATCGAGTCGCCATCTGTTTCGCGCCCCCGTTCCGGACTCGATGCGGTCGGTCTTGCTGTGGGATTCCCATGCTGCCGATGTGATCGGCTGCGCGCTGTATCCGGAGCGTAGAAGACGCGCCACACCGTCGCTTCGATTTCGTGGCTGACTCACCTCAGGCGGATCACTGAAGGGAGGAGATGAACGATGCGTCCACGAGCAAACACTGTGACGCTCTTGTGTGTCTTGCTGGTCGCCGGCCCGATCGCATTCGCGCCCATTGCGCGTGCCAGCATCACACTTGTCTCCGGTGAGGTTTCCGGAGTCTGGAGCGCCGACAGCATCCTGGTGAGCGGCGACATCTTCGTCGCCGCGGGCAATACCCTGGTCATCCAACCCGGTGTGGAGGTTCTCTTCCTCGATAGCTTCCGCTTCGACATCGGAAACGGAGCCCTGTTGCAGGCCGTTGGCACCGCCAGCGAGCCCATTCGTTTCGCGTGTCTCCTCGAAACGCATCGCTTCGTCGCCATCTTCTTCGACAGCCCCTCTGCCGAAACACGGCTCGAGTACTGCGAGGTCACCGACGGGCTATGGGGAGCCTTGCGCCTCGAAGACGCCGATATCACGATCCGCCACTGCCGATTCGAAGACAACATCGCCTCGCCCGGAAGTCTGGGCGGCGGCGCCGTGGCCGCGATGAACGGCTCGGATGTCCTCATCGAGTCCTGCGTCTTCGAGAACAACGAGGCCGGTGACGAGGGCGGGGCAGTGTTCTGCGATGCGTCGGCGGCGACGATTCGGGACAATGTCTTCGCTGGCAATCGCTGCGGAGATGGCGGAAGCGCTTCCGGCGGGGCGATATGGTGTGGAAACAACTCGTGGGCGGAGATCAGCGGGAATTCCTTCCAAGCCAATGTCGTTCATGCCTCCGAGATCTTCAGTCCCGCCAGCGGGCAGGGGGGCGCCTTCTACTGCGGTGACGGATCCCATGCAACCATCGCGCACAACGAGTTCCTGGACAACCGTGTGGAAGGCGCCACGTCCGGTGCTTTCCAGGGTGGCGGTGCGATCTTCGTCAGCAGCGCCAATCCCGAGATCACCAACAACCTCTTCGCGGGCAACCTCTCCCAAGGGCACGACGGTGGGGCCATCTTCGTCTTCAACTCCAACACTCAAATCATCAACAATACGTTTGCCAACAATCAGGCCAGTGACAACGGTGGGGCGCTGTACTTCCGGTTCGCCGGCCAGCCTCTGGTCACGAACTGCATCCTCTTTCTCAATGAGGCCGACTCGGGCGCGCAGATCTCTGTGCAGGACGCGAATCCGACGGTGACGTACTGCGATGTTCAAGGCGGTTGGCCGGGAACCGGGAACATCGATGTGGATCCGCTGTTCAGAGACCCCAGCACGCGGGACTACCATCTGCAGGACTCGCAGAGCTGCGGCGATCCAGGCTTCTCCCCCTGCATCGACGTCGGAAATCCGGAGTATGTGGATGCGATCCTCGATTGCGATTGGGGTTTGGGCACGGTGCTGAGCGACATGGGTGCATATGGCGGGGGCGCGTCGGCTCAGTCGGCGGTGCGGGCAACGCCTGACGGGATCGCGCGTGGATTGTCCTTCTCGTTGCAGCCGAATCCGATGGGGGACAGGGTGGCCCTTCGCTACGTCTTGCAACGGCCTATCGACGTGCGCCTGAGTCTCCACGACATCACCGGCCGCGAGATCCGGAGCCTGACAGCCGGCATCGAGTCGGCCGGGATGCACGAGGTGGTGCTCGAATGCGGCGGTCTCCCAACAGGTGTCTACTGGGCTCGCCTGGAGGCCGGCACGCGTCACGCCTCGCGGCAGGTGATCCTGCGACGGTGAGAGGCCGGCCGGCGCATTCGTGATCGATGAACCGCCCGCGGGAGTCTACCGTGCGCTTCTCGGGGCCCGCAGCGGAGGGGGCGGACGGCAATCGTCCTACGTCTCCACTCCCTTGAACCGCACGCGGAAGAAGATCGCATACAAGACCGGCACGACCCCCAGCGTCAGGACCGTCGCGAACAGCAGCCCGAACATGATGGCGATCGACATCGACCGCCACATCGGCCCGCCTCCGAGGTAGAGCGGCAGGAGTCCGCCGATCGTGGTCATCGTCGTCAGCAGGATGGGGCGCAGCCGCTGCTGCGAGGCGAAGAGGATCGCCCGGGCCGGCGCGAGACCGTTCTCCTCGATCTCGATCCGGATGCGATCCAGCAGTACAATGGCGTTGTTGATCACGATCCCCGCCAGGGAGATCACGCCCAGGAACGTCATGAACCCCATCTCGCCGCCCAGCAGCACGAGGCCCACGTTGACGCCGATCATCGCCAAGGGAATGGTCAACAGGATGATGACCGGACGGCGCAGGCTGTTGAACTGGATCACCAGCATCAGCACCATGATCCCAAAGGCGATCGGAAGCTTGGCCATGATCGACTGCTGCGACTCCTGCGACGATTCCAGCTCCCCGCCGAACTCGTAGTCGTAACCGACCGGCCAGTCGGCGCTCGTGGTCTCGAGCCAGGGCTGGAGCTGGGCGATCACCTCGGTCGCCGTGACGCCCGGATCGGTGTAGGCCGACAGCGTCACCGTCTTGGCCCGGTCGCGGCGGAAGATCTTCGCGGGCTCCCAGTCCACGCGGATGTCGGCCACCTGCTTGAGCGGCACGGTGCGGCCGGTGGCCTGTGAGTAGACGTCGAGCGTCTCCAGCTTGCCCAGATCGTCTCGGTCGGCGGCCACGGCCCGCATGACGACCGGGATGACGTCTTCGTCCTCGCGAAACTCGGTCACCTCGACGCCGCTCAGGATGGTCTGCAGGCTGAGCGCGATGTCGAAGCTGCTCACGCCGGCGCGCCGAGCTCGCGGCTGATCGATCTCCACCAGCAGCTTCTTGACGCGCGGACCCCAGTTGTCGCTGATGGTGCGCGTGCCGGGGATCTCCTCCAGCTTGGCCCGGATTGCATCGACGTAGCCGAAGAGCTGATCCTCCTCGTATCCCGATAGGCGCACCTCGATCGGGGCGGTCACCGGGGGACCGTAGTCGAGGGGCAGGACGACGGCCTTCAGGTCGGGGAATCGATGCCAGAGGAAGCGCTCGATCCGGGGCCTCATGGCGTCGGCCACGGGCCGCGACGTGGTGTTGATCAGCAGATAGGCCAGCTCCTCCTGTCGCGGCAGAGGACTGACCGCCAGGAAGAAGCGCGGCGCCCCTACGCCGATGAAGCTGGCCCAGTTGATCACCCCTCGTTCTCGCTCCGGTCCCACGCGAAGGCTGTCGTTCACGAACTGCTCCAGCTCCGCCACCATCGCCTCGGTGCGCTCGATCGGTGTGCCCACCGGAAAGGTCAGCTCGGCCCGCAGGAAGGCCCGCTCGGTGGCCGGGAAGAAGATGTTGGGGATGAAGCGCTGTAGCTGCATCGAGGCCAGGAAGACGACCAACACCGCCAACAGGGTGAGCCACGGCCGCCGCAGGATCCGCAGCAGGAACCCCCGATACCCGCGGTAGAAGCGCGTGTCGAACGCCTCCTCCTCGCTGCGGCTCTTGACGCGGATGAAATGCGCACACAGAAGCGGGATCATCGTCAGTGACAGCAGCCAGGAGGAGAGCAGGGCGATCGTCACCACCCGGAACAGGTCGGCGGTGTACTCACCGGTCGCCGATTCGGCCAGGAAGACGGTCAGGAAGGCCGCGCTCGTGGTCAGCGAGGAGGTGAGCAGGGGCACGCGCAGCTCCTTGGCCGCCGTGACGGCCGCCTCCACCGGCCGCCGGCCGCGGGCGATCAACACCATGATCGCCTCGGACATCACGATGGCGTTGTCGACCAGCAGCCCCAGCGCGATGATGAGGGCCGCCAGGGAGATCGTGTTGAGGGTGATGTTGAACACGTTCATCAGCGCAAGCGACATCACCATGGTGACCGGGATCAGGGTCGCCACCACCAGTCCGGTGCGCAATCCCAGCGAGATCAACATGACGACCAGCACGATGAGAACCGCCTGCAGCAGGCTGCGGACGAAGTTGCCCACGTTCTCGGTCACCTCGTCGGGCTGAAAGGCGATCGTGTCGAATTCGATGCCGATCGGATAGGCAGCCTGCAGGCGGCGCATCGTTTCACGCACCTGAGCCCCCATGTCGACGATGTTGCCGCCCTCGCGCATCGAGACGCCGATCCCCAGGGCGGGCAACCCCGAGGCGTGCAGGATCGACTTGGGCGGGTCGACGTAGCCCCGCTCCACATGGGCGATGTCCTCGAGGTAGAGCAGGTCCGAGCGGCCCGGCACCGCGATCACGGTGCGACGTACTTCCTCGACGGTCTGGAAATTGCCGGTCGGCTCGAGCACCATCCGTTCCCGGCCGGTCGAGACCTTGCCGCCGGGAAAGAGGATGTTCTGCGTCTCGAGGAGCTGCCCGAGCTGGATGGGCGAGATGCCGAGCTGCGCGAGACGCCCGTTGTCGTACTCGATGAAGATCCGCTCTTCCTGAGCGCCATAGATCTCCACCTTGGCCACGTCCTCGATCTTCAGCAGCTCGTCGCGCACCTGATCGGCGACCTCCTTCAGCTCCGCGTAGCTGTAGCCCTCTCCCGTGATGGTGTAGATGATGCCGAAGACGTCGCCGAACTCGTCGTTGACGATGGGGCCGATCACATCTTCGGGCAGGTCGGCGCGCGCGGCGGCGATCTTGCGGCGCAGGTTGTCCCAGATCGGCCGCATCTCCTTGTAGCTCTCCTTGATGTTCACGTAGACCAGGGAGACGCCGGTCATCGACTCGCTGCCGACGAAGTCCAGCTCCGGTATCTGCTGCACCACCGACTCGATGGGATCGGTGACGAGCTGCTCGACGCGCTCGGGACTGGCGCCGGGGAAGAAGGTGGTCACCAGGGCCGTGCGGATGATGAAGCCCGGGTCCTCCGACTGCGGCATGCTGACGTAAGCACCCAGACCCGCCCCGATGATCAGCAGCAGCGCCACGCCCGTGACCCTGTTCTTCTCGATCGCCATCCGGGTGATGGACATCGCGTTCCCCCCTGCGCGAACCCTCTCGGCGCGGCTACAGGACCTTCACCTTCTGTCCGTCGCTGATGCGGCTCACGCCGGCCGTGATCACCAGCTCGCCCTCCTGCAGCCCCTCGAAGACCTCCAGCCCCTCGCTGGTCACGTCTCCCACCGTCACGTCGCGGCGCCGTGCGATGCCGAGTCCTTCCCCAGCCGGCTCGATCACGTAGACGAACCGTCCTCGGCGGTCCTCCCCCACGGCGACCGTGGGCACGATCATCCGCTCCAGCGTGCCGGCCGTCTCGAAGGTAAGCGTGACCTCGGCCGCCATGCCCGGACGAATGCCCGCGGGGATCTCGTTCATCCGCACCGTGACCGGAAACGTGGTCGCAAACCCGGTGGCCGCCACCCCCACCTCGGAGACGGTGGCCTCGACGACGAGGTCACCCAGCGCGGCACACCGCACCTGAGCTTCGGCGCCCGGCCGCACCTGAGCGATCAGCACCTCGGGTACGGCGATCTGCACTTCGGGACGATCGCCCGCGTTGAGCACCGCCACCGACGTACCGGCGCTCACGTTCTCGTTCGCCTCCACCATCACCGCCGCCACGGCGCCGTCAAACGGCGCGGTCAGTCGGGCGTAGGAGAGCTGGAGCTGGGCCAGCTCCAGCCGCTTCTGGATGGAGGCGACCTGCGCCGAGGCCGATTCGTAGGCGGCCCGGGCCGCATCCAGGTCCTGCTTCGATGCGCTGCGGGTTTCGTAGAGGCCCTGCGTGCGCTCGTAGGTGCGCTGGGCGTTGCGCTCCTGCGCGCGCGCCTGTGCCAGCGCGGCTTCGGTCTCCTGCTCCTGCAGGCGGAAGTTCTCGTCGTCCAACCGCGCGATGATCTGGCCGCGGCGCACGCGATCGCCGACATTGACGGCCACCTCCTCCACCGTTCCGGGCACCTTGAAGCTGAGCCGCGACTCGATGCCCGCCTGCACGGTGCCCGAGAAGGTCCTCGCGCGCGTGCCGCCGGTGGCGAGCACCTGCGTGTAGCGCACCGGGCGGATCAACTCCTCGGCTTCTTCCTGCTGCTCGGCACAGGAGGACAGCAGGAGCACGACGCCCACGCCGGTAGCGGCCGCGCCCAAGGCGAAGCTTCCCAGGACCGCCGGCGGCATCCGTTCCGCTATGCGTACCTTCCAACCCATCATCGCACCTCCTGGCCCTGGCGGATCACCCCGCCATGCTCGCGGATGTACTCCTCGAGCCTGTCGATGTTGATCTGCTTCTCCTCTTCGCTCAGGAAGACATCGAAGCGGCCGATCGCGCGCTGCACCCGCGCGTAGTCGGCCAGGAACGCGTAGACCGCGATGGCGGCGGCCTGCTCGGTCGCCAAGGCCGCATTCTGCGCATCCAGCAGTTCCAGGATCGACACCGCGCCCACCGCGTAGGCCTCCTTGACCACGTCGAGCGTCCGGGCCGCCGCCTCGGCCGCTTCATTGGTCAGCCGGATGGAGGCATAGGAGGCCCCCGAGGCGTGCAGCGCGGAGCGCACCTGCTGCTCGATCTTCTCCGTCGTCGCCTCCCGCTGCATCCGCAACTGGTCGAGCTCCGCCCGGGCGCGCGCATGGGTGGCGTAGCGCTCTCCGCCCTGGAAGAGCGGCAAGCTGAGGCTGAGCGCCACCTGCCAGTTGAGGTCGTCCGCCTCGGGCAGCGGCGGCGCCCCCGGTGGCAGCAACCCGCTCAAACCGCTCGGCCCGCTGCCGGCCCCTTCTTCGATGAACTTGTTCTCCGCCTTGGCCTGCAGGGCCAACGTTGGCGCCACGTACTGCCAGGACTGCGAGGTGACGTAGCGTCCCTGGGCCGCGATGGCCGCATCCAGCGCGGCAAGCTCGGGCGAAATCTCCAGGGCCAGTTCGGAGAGGTAGCGCCGGAGCAGCCGGAAGTTCTGCCGGTCATCGACATAGACGAAGGGCGGCGCCAGCCGCAGCAGCAGGTCGGGGTCGTCGAGGCCCGCCTCGCTCAACGTGAAGGACTCTTCGATGCGCCGGTGCAGAATGCGGTTGAGCTGCATCTCGGCCAGATTGCGTTGCGCGTTGGCCTGGATCACCTGATCGCGGCTCTGCGCGATCTGGGCCTCCCAGCGGTAGACCTCGGCCGGCCCCGCCACACCCAGTTGCTCGCGCACCTTGGCCAGCTCCAAGTTCTCGCGCGTGACCTTGAGGTTCTCCTTCTCGATCCGCTCGAGCGCCTGCGCGGCCAGGACGTTGAGATAGGCCACCGCGGCGTCGCGGGCGACATCGAGGCGCAGCGCCTCCAGCTCCAGCTCGCGGCCCTCCTGCAGATGCTTCTGGATGCTCAGATTGGCCCAGGCCGGCTCGGAGAAGAGGAGCTGCGTCAGCCCCGCGCTTCCAAGCAGCGTCTGCTCGGCCGTCTGGCCGAAGCTCGCCTCGGCCCGATCGTCATCGATCCAGAGGCCGGTGGCGCCAACCTCGAGCTGGGGCAGCAACCTGGCGCGGGCCTCGCGGATGCGCTGGCGGCCCGCTTGCGTCGCGAACTGCCGCGCGACCAGGTCCATGTTGACGCTCACCGCCTCGCGCATGGCGCCGCCCAAGGTCCACTCGCTCACGCTCTCCCGTCCCACCTCGTCCACCAGGTCGGCCTCGCTGATCAACACCCAGCGCGGGCTGACCCCGATCGCGCGCGCGGTGGCCATGTTGAGCGAAAGACGCTGCTCGGTGGCGATCGAGACCGGCAGCGTCTCGGGCGCCTCGCCGAGCAGGATGCGTTGGATGACGATGGCCGTGCGGCGGGCCCGCTGATCGAAGGCCGCCTCGGGCAGGAGCCCGACCAGGACGCCCGCCTCCACGTCGCGCCGGCCCACCATCGAAAAGCTGGGCAGCTTGCGCTCGATCAGCCCCTCGGCCAGGCGCTGCATCTCCCGGCGCGACATGGCCGGCAGCGCGGTCAGATAGACGGCGTCCACCGCCGGCGGCAGCGCGGCCAGCGCCTCGTCGGCCGAATCGTGCGCGGGCACCGGGTAGAGGTCGATGTCGAGCGCCTCCCTCACCCGGTCCTTGCTGCGACGAGAGGCGTCGGGAAACGCCTCGGCGATCGGTCGATGGTAGAGGAAGGCCAGGCGCTCGAACGCCACGACCTCCTCGAAGGCCCGCAGGTCGCGCAGAATCAGATCAGGGACCGCCAGGTAGGTGAGATTGCGCACGCCGCTGACGCCGTCGGTCATGGGCAAGTCTCGCATGAGCGTGCTGACCGCGAACGGGGCCACCACCGGCTTGGGCAGATCCTCCTCGAGCGTGGCCAGGCACGAGGCCATGAACCCGATGGCCAGCACCAGGTCCACCTCGTCGTCGGTCAGCAGCCGCTCCAGCGCCGCGGTCACGCTGGCGCGATCCCAGTCGGCGGTGGCGATCTTGTCGGCCGGGAAGCGCGCATCGAACTCGCCTTCCAGCAGCGCGGTGATCTCGCGCTGGAACAGCGCGAGGATCTCGGCGTTGGTCTCGGACGGTCCGTCGATCACGACGCCGATGCGGACCCCATCAACGGTCGGAGACGCCTGTCCGGGCGGCGGCGTTGCGAGCAGCAACAGGATCACCACAGGCGCCAGGAACCGCACTTCACGGAACCGGATCGCGTCCATCGGTTGCATGGCGTTTCTCCCTCAGCGGGTCGGAGGCCCATGGGTCGACGCCGGACCCCTCCCTCGATTTCGTCTCCCGGAGCAGGTGCACCATAGCGCAGGGTCGGCGGACCTGAAAGTGAGAGCTGTGTTGCCGACCATCCAGTGGGTGTCTGGCCCGCTCCCTACAGGCCTCGGGGTCGAAGATGCGGCCGGGGGAATCCTGTGCGATACTTCGATCCGATCCGAAGGCCAAGGAGATCCACCATGGCGCTGCGCGATGCGACGCTCATTCATGTCTTCTACAGCGGTGTCTCCGGCGCAAGCACCGTGGCGGTCAACCTGTTGCGGGGTCTGGCGGACCGTTGTCCCCAGAGGGGGGTGCTTTACGGCGTGCCCGCTCCCCACGCGTCCCATGCCCGCTCTCTCGATGAAGCCGGCATCCCGCACGAATACCGGGGCAAACGGCCGGGCGCCGATCTGCCGGCGATGGCACGCGCAGGCCGCCGCGTGGCATCCCTGGCGGGGCCGCGCGACCTGCTCGTCTTCCACGGACTGCGCCTCTTCCCACTGCTGACCACGGCGCGCGCCCTGCAACCCTTCGCGCGCATCCTGGCCTACGCCCATGGACCGACCGAGGAGCTTCTTGGGCCCGGGCGTTGGCGGGCGATCGGCGCGCTGGCGACGTCGGATCGCGTTGTTTGCGTGTCCGAGGAGGTGCGCCGGCTGCTGGAAGGGCTGCCCTTGTGCGGCCCCAAGGCCCGCGCTGCGGTGGTGATCCCCAACGGCGTCGATACCGCGCGATGGACGCCCTCGCCGGATCGGCGGCCGCCTTCGCGCGAAGGACTGCGTCTCTGCATGAGCGGCACCCTGACCCCGCGCAAGCGCCCCGGTCGGGCGGTGGGCGCGTTGGCGCAGCTTCGCCGGCGCGGATGGAACGCGACCCTGGAAATCTGCGGCGATGGGCCCGAGCAACCCGCGCTCGAGCGTGTCGTCGCGGAGTTGGATCTCGGCGCATGCGTCACGTTGCACGGGGCTCTGCCCGAGACGAAGCTGCACGCCGTGCTGGCCGAAAGCCACCTCGCGCTGCTGCCCAGCCGCTCGGAGGGCATGAGCATGTCGGTACTCGAAGCCTTGTCCTGTGGCTGTCCAGTGATCGCGTGCGCGCAGGCATCGGTGGCCGAGGTCTTCGGGCAGGACGCAGGAGTGCACGCTTGTCCCGGCGCCAATGCGAAAGCGTTGGCTGACGCTGTAGAAGAGTGCGTCGTCCGGGAGGGCGTGTGGGCGGATGCCGCTCAGACGGCGCGTCGCGCGGCCGTCGAGCGCTTCTCCCTCGAACGCCAGTGCGACACATTCTGGGAAACGGTGGCGATCTGGTGGCCGCATCTGGCGGCCGCACGTTAGCACCGAGGCAGGTACATTACGGGGCGGGCAGCAGCGCCACCCGCCCCAGCTTCAACGCTCCGCAATGGAACGGCGCGTCGACATCATTAAGCATACCGCTTTTGAGGCCCGAGAACCAGCGCATCACCTCGTGAGGACGACGATTTTGTCCCGGGCGAGATCGTGACCCTGCGTCGCCAGACGCATGAGATAGAGGCCCGATCCCACCGGCTGTCCCGCGCGGCCGCGCCCGTTCCACACCAGCACGCCCTTGCCAGCCGTACGCTCGCTGTCGAGCGATGCGATCAACCGGCCACCGGCGTCGAAGACCTGCAGCGCCACCGCGGCCGGGTTGCTCAACTCGTAGTGGACGCGCGTACCGACGCCGGCAAAGCAGGGCGCAGGACTGCATTGCAGTTGTGTACAGCGTATCGGAGCCAACGCCTGTGGCTGCTGGACGACCTCCGCGAATGCGTTCATCGAGCGCACCAGGACGTCGTCGATATACCAGCCCTCCCCGCCGGTGTTGCCGTCGGAACCGAATCGGAAGCGCACACGCGCCTCGGTGCGGGCGAAGGCCGACAGATCGAAGATCACCTCGGACCAATCATGGGTGCCGGAGAAGACCGCCGTGCCCACAGGGAAGGGCCCCGGTTGGCTGCTGCCCCGAATCGTGTGGGTGTAGCCACCCTCGGGAGTGATGATCTCCCACGGCCCGCCGTCGACGGAGATCTCCACCAGCCCGCCGTCGTAGGCCTGGCCCGGGTAGGTTCCGCTGTCCTCGGCGTCCATCCAATGCCACAGCGTCAGACTGCCCGACTCGCCCAACGTGAAGGGCGGCGACTCGAGCCCCGCATCCAGCAGGTTCGCGTAGCTGCCGGTGGTGGTCGCCCCGCACTTCCAGCTCGTCGTGCCGCCGAGGGTGTGGTTGCGCTGCATCGAGAGGTGCCACTGATCCTGGTATCCGCTCAGCACCACGTAGTGCAGCCAGTCGCCCTGGCCCTGCTCCATGGCGTCCTCGAACGCCGTCTCGAAGGGCGCGACGTAGAAGGTGTAGAGCTCCACCGGCGCCCCCGGCGGGTCGACCGCGACGTTGCCGCCTTCGTCGCCGGCCTGCACGTAGTACTGCACCACCGTTCCCAGCGGCTGGCCGGGAATCGCCGCCATGTAGGTGTCCAGGCCGATTGGGCTCATGGCAAGCGCAGTGAAGGGGTGGCCGGCCGTGCGGTAGTAGAGCGATCTCTCGGTGAGCGCGCTCATGTCCGTGATCGTGGCCTCGATCTCGTAGGGGCCCACCGTATCGTCGGTGCTCGGATGAACCGTGGTGTTGGCGATGTCGGGCCCGGCGATGTCGCTCAGCGAGAAGTTCACCACCGTGATCTCACCGATGACGATCTCTACATAGCCTGAGGTGTCGGGCGCGAAGCTCTCGTGGGATGCCGCCACCTGGTACACGCCCGGCACGACGTAGCCGCTGTAGAAGCCGTCATCGTTGGTGAAGAGCGTGGCGCCGCCGCCGATCACCGTCACCGTGGCGCCGGCCACCGGCGCGCCGCCCGCGGTCGCATTGGTGACCGTGCCCTGTACGATGCCACGTTCGAAGCTCTCCGGCACCATCTCGATGTTCAGCACCGTGGCCTCGGTGCCGCCGGTCGTCACCTGCAGCGTCTTGTCGTAGTAGCCCTCGGCGCTCACCTGCAACGTGATGGTCTCCAGCGACGCGGGCCGCATGCGGCAGTAGTAACCGGTCGATGCCTCGGTCATGATGTCCCACAGCTCGCCGTCGCCGTAGACATCCATGATCTCGGGGATGTGAATCGTCGCCTCCAACGGCACCCCCGCGATCGAGTCGGTGACCGTACCCTGGATCGAAGGACCCCACAGCCGCTCGCACAGCCAGATGCTGCCGGGCAGAAGCTGCTCGACCTCCTGCAGCATGTAGGCTCCGCTGGGGATGAACTCGTTGGCGGTCTCCACGGTGAAGGCGGCGGCCCCGACCGTGCCGTAGAGCCAATCCTTGGACGATCCGTTCGGGGTCGTCGATTGCTGCGGGTAGTAGCCGATCATGCCCGCGTACTCGCCGGCGATGTCGAGCACCGCCGGCTCGGCCAGCACGCCGTAGCCGAAGGGGTAGAGCACGACCTCACCATAACTGTGAAAGGTGGGGTTGATGGCCGGCCGATGCAGGTTGAACAGGTCGCGCATGGCCGCGACACACGGGGCGCGGAAGGGATAGGGGCCGCCATAGGTCTGGCTGCTCCAGGTGCCCGAAGACCAGTGCCAGTCGTAGTTGCGGTTGGGATCGATCCCCTCGTCGGCGTCGACGTGGTGGTTCTCGTTGTAGTCGAAGAGGGTCTTGCGCCACCACGGATCGACGTCCTCCACCCACTGGTGGCCGTCGATGTTGATCATCGGCACGCACCAGATCTCGCTCGTGTTGACCAGCTCGGCCACGTGCGGGTCGGTGGCGTAGTTTTCGCAGAAGTAGCGCGCCACCGCCAGGACGATCTCGGTCGAGACCGGCTCGCGCGCGTGGTGGCGCCCGTCGTAGACGATGCACGGCTCGGGCTCATCGATGTCGGGATTGTCCGAGATGCGCACCGCCCAGACGTCATACTCGTGGTCGAAGTTGTCCCACCACCAGCTCTTGCTCTCGGCGTCGCCGATATCGTAGAAGCGGCAGATGCTGGGGTAGGTGTTGGCGAGCATCGTCAGCTCGTCGATCATCTCCTGAACCGTGTGGTACTCGGGGTCCATGTTGCCCTCGTCGGACGCCCCCCGAATGCCGGGGAAGAGATCGCGGTCGAGCAAGCGCCACGTGTACCCCATGGATGTCAAGCGCTCGAGATCATCGGGGTGCGCCAGCAGTTCTGCGTAGCCATCGCCGCGGAATGCGACGTCGAAGCCGGCTTCCTCCAGCCGATCGACGTCGTGACGGTCGACGCCGTCGATGCGGATGCCGACCGGCTCCTCGGCCAGAGCGACGATCAGGGCGCCCAGCGTGGCCAGCGCCAGAAGCGTGAGCAGCGCCACGAGCGACGCTCGGGACGCCGTCGCCGCGCGAGACGTGGTGCGCGTCGGATGATGCATGACTTCCTCCTGCCATGAGCCGTCGCGCACGATGCGCGCGCGACGCGAGGGACACGTGACCGGCGGTTCTCCGTACCGCCGGCGGCTCGCGTGGAAGGCGTCGAGGAACCGTCCGCAGAACGCTTCCCCTGCGACTTGGCGCGAGTCCACGGGTAATGATATCACGCGTCACAGACCGACGGGGAGGGTTTGCATCTTAGTTGCGGAAAACTGACGACAGGAGCCCGTTACCGTGGTCGGCGCGCGTGCAGGTGCCGGCGGTAGAACCGGTCGAGATCCTCCACCAGTCGGTCGATGCCGTAGCGTTCGGTCATGAGCGCTCGGGCCGACGTCACATCGGGCCGCGCGCGCAGGCTCGCGAGGATGCCCTCGGCGAGCGCCCCGGGGTCCTGCCGCGGAACCAGTCTCCCCCACCGGCCATCCTCGAGGAGATCGGCCACGCCACCCACGTCCGTCGCCGCCACGGGGCATCCGGCCGCGAGCGCTTCGATCAGCGAGACGGGCGTGCCCTCGTTGCGGCTGCACAGGACGGTCAGATCGAGATCCCCGTAGATGTCCGGCAGGTCCCGGCGCCACCCCGTGAAGATGAACGCGTGCCCGAGTCCGGCGCGCATCGCCTGGCGCTCCAGGCCCGCCCGCAGCTCGCCGTCGCCGACGACCACGAACCTCGCCTCCGGCAACGCCGCCAACACGCGCGGCGCAGCGGCGAGGAGAAGCGCGTGGTTTTTAACCGGCACCAAGCGTCCCACGATGCCGACCAGCGGCGCCTCGGGCGCGACCCCGATCTCGCGCCGAAAGACCCCGGCGCCCCGCACCGCGGTGACAAAGCGCCCCAGATCGAGCCCCAAGGGAATCACCTCCAGACGATCGGCGCGCTTCACGTGCAGCAGCTCCACCAGCTCCGCACGCAGTCGATCGCTCAAGGTGACGATCGCGGTCGACCAGCGCGCGGCCCAGCGCTCGAGCACCATGAAGATCCGGGTGGTCGATCGGCCGAAATAGCCCCCCAAGACGTGCCCGTGAAACGTGTGGATGATCACGGGCACCCCCGCCAGTCGCGCAGACAGGCGGCCGACGAAGCCCGCCTTGGCGGTGTGCGTGTGCACGATATCGGGCCGGATGCGGCGCATCATCCGGTAGAGCTTCCCCAGGCAGATCGCATCGCGCACCGGATGCAGACCCCGGCGCAGCTCCGGCAACACGAGCAGCTCGACGCCCCGCTCTGCGGCCAGGTAGGCCATGTCGCCCTCGTGCGGATCGATTCCGCCGACCACGAGCGTCGTGGCGTACCCGCGCGCGCGCAGGCCCTCGGTCGCGAGAACGACGTGGATGGCGGGCCCGCCGATGTTGAGGCGCGCGATCACGCGCACGACCCGAATGGCTGGGTCGTCGGCGTCCGTCACCCCCCGGCGGGCCTCAGTCAGTGCGCCACCGGGCGCTTGCCCTGCGCTGCCAGGGACGTCTCTGCCTTCGCCGCCCATCAACCGCCCTTCTCCGTGACCGATGCCGGCACCAGCTCCCGATAGAGCCGCAGCGTCCGGTCGATCATCACCTCTGCGGTGAACCGTTCGAGCGCCCTGCGGTGGGCCCGCTCCGCCAACCGGCGGCGCAGTCCCTCCTCACGCAGCAGCCTGTTCACCGCCGCAGCCCAGCGCAACGCATCGCCCGGCGGCGCCAGCAGACCCGATTCCTCGTCCACCACGATCTCCGGCAGCGCGCCCACCCGGCTCGCGACCACGGGCAGATCACGCAGCATCGCTTCCAGAACGACGATGCCGAACCCTTCCCACAAGCTGGGAACCAGTAGCAGCTCCATGCCCCGCATGAGCTGCGCGGCATCGGCTCGCCACCCGAGGAACCGAACCCGGTCCTCGATGCCCAGAGCCTGCGCCCGGCGATCCAGGTCATTCCGCAGGGGACCATCGCCCAGCACGACCATCTTTGCGGTCGGGTGAGCGCCGGCCACATCGGCCATCGCGCGCAAGCCGTGCGCGAATCCCTTCTGTGTCGTGAGCCGTCCCACCATCCCGACCAACAGCTCGTTGTCGGCCACTCCCAGGGCCGCGCGCGCCTGGGCCCGTGTGGGTTCGGTGCCCGGATCGGGCGGCTCGAGACCGTGGTGAATCGTGCGGATCTTCCCGACCGGCGCGCCCTCGACGCGCACGGCGAAGCGAGCCAGGTCCTCCGACACCGCGACGATGGCATCCACATGCCGCCAGTAGAGCCGGTGCATCTGCCTGAACGCGAAGCGCGCCCGGAAAGGGTTCTGATTGTGCCGCGTCGTGACGATGGGCCTCACGCCTGCCAGACGCGCGGCGATCAGGCCGTGCACGTCCGCGTGAAGGAGATGGGTGTGGAGCAGTTGCGGACGCAGACGGCGCAGATGAGAGGCCAGGCGACAGGCGATGGTCGGGTCGAGATCCCCGCGCAGCCTCACCGCGCGGATCGGGATGGCCAGATCCCGAGCGGCGCGCGCAACGTCCTCGTGGGCTCCATCCGGCTGAAACAACATCAACAGGTGGGCGTCCACGCCTCGGGCGCGCAGGCCCCGCAACAGGACCAGCAGATGGGCCTCCGCGCCCGCCAGCCCGGTGGCCTTGATCAGATGGACCGCTCGCATGCGCCTTGGGTCATGTCCCTTCCGTCGCCGCCGCCTGACCGCGCCGGCCGCCCGCCTAGCCGAGCACCTCCGTGTCCGCCTCCCCGCCCTTCGGCAGATCTCGAGCTCCGAACGGAACCATCTTCTCGGGAGCCGGGCGCAGCGGCAACAGGCGACCGGTGTGGCGCAGATGCCGGTAGAGGTACTTCTGCTTGTCCGGGACGTGGACGTTTTCCGCCGTGAGCATCGTTCCGTCGTCTTGGAGAATCGGATAGACCAGCAGTTTCGTGTCGGAGGAGAACAGCCTGGCCATCGCCTCCAGAATGCCTCCCGCCATCCCGTCGTAGTAGCTCTCCTCCATGATCGTGCGGATGTTGTCGACCGACAGGATGAACCCGATTCGCGGCTTGCCCATCTTGGTGAAGTACTCGCTGAGGCGGAAATACCGGAAGTGCGACGTGATCATCACGTTGTATCCCAGCTCGGTCAGCTTCAGGACGCGGGCTTCGAGGTCGGAGACCTCGTCGACGCCCTCGGAGAGATACTGGGCCACGTTCATCTCGCAGAAGCAGACGATGTTCTTCTCCGACGTGTGCAAGTCCTTCGCAAAGGTCTCCATCCCACAGCGGATCATGTCGGCTTGAATCTCGGTAAAGGGTCGGAAGGTGCCGCGCAGGATCAACACGTGCTTCCGGTAGACGAGCTCGGCCGGCACCGCGGTTTGACGGTCCGGCTTGATCACCACGACCGGCGCCAGACTGGAGGTGACCAATCGCAGATTCGCCTTCAGATTGTCGGTGTTCTCGAAGCAGGGACCCTGCAGGCGGATGTAGTCGATCTCGATGCGGCCCCAGGCGATGTGCTCGATCAGCTCGTCGATGAGCTCGTAGGCCCGGCACGCTTTCGTGAAGGCTGCGTGGATGAGGTTGATGCCCAGGATCCCCAGGGCCTCCTGCTGATCGCGGTTCGAGGCGTCGAGCATGCGAACGTGAATCACCACCTGGCTCGGATCGACGCCGGGGGCGTTCTGGAACGAGATGCCCATCCACCCGTGGCAGTCTCGGTCGGACTTGTAGGACTTGGCCGCCACGGTGTCTGCGAAGGCGAAATAGGTGGATTCCACGGGGCGCTTGTCAGACACGCGCTTGATCAGGTCGGTGTATTCGGTATCGAGCATGCTCTCGAGGCGGCTCAGCGAGACATAGCGGCCCGACTCGTCGACCCCATAGATGGAATCGCTCATCTGCATGTCGTAGGCCGAGAGCGTCTTGGCCACCGTCCGCGAGGCGCCGCCGGCCTGGAAGAAGTGGCGCGCCACCTCCTGGCCGGCCCCGACCTCGGCGATCGTGCCGTAGATGAGCGCGTTCCGGTTGAGATCGAACGCCTTCTGGCGCGTGTTCTGGATGGCTTGTTCCCGGGTCATGGGGCTCCTCCCCGCGCCGGTTCTGGGCGTTCCCGCTGTAGAGAACAATGCACACCCCCTCCGCGGGACGGTTCCGGCGCGAGATCGAGCCGGTCGCGACCAGCAGCCTGCCGTGGATGGAAGCGCCAGCCCGGCAGTATACAACCAGATCCGCACCGAGTCACACCGGGGCATCCACCAGCGTGCAGGCCCTTTGGCGCGGCCGCCTTGAGCCCTTTGGCTCGGCCGCCTCGAAATGTCCTCTCGGCAGGGCGGACCGAGAGTGAGGGCCGTATCCCTCCCGTCTCAGGATGTCTCCGGCACCCGCCGATGGGTGAACTGAGTATGGAAACCCTTGACCGGCGGCCGTGAAGATGGAAGATTCCGCCGGTTCCCGACAACGGAGGTCTCGAGGATGGCTCATCGGCTCACCGACACCCGTGAGCGCCCCTTGGCCACCATCGGCGGTCTGCTGCTGCTCTTCGCCTTGACGCTTTTCTTCTTGCTGCGCGGTTGATGGATGGTCCCTCGGGGGTGTTCCGCGCCCCCGAATCCGGGCGACGCCCGATCGCCGGGCGGCGCTGTCGTGTGCCCGCCGCCCGGGGTGATCACCCATTCGGAACGTCTCCCCATGGCGCACATCCGGAACATCCGCCCTCGGCGCGAGCGCCCGGCACGTCTCGAGTAATCGATTGTAGAAGTAGTGATTACACTACCGGCGCGGTCATTCCTGGACGCCGTCTCCTACCGCCCCCCGCCGGATCGCCGGCACGCGATGCCGAACGGATCAGCCGGCATGAAACGCTGACCCCTGCAGATCCGTCTTCAGGAAGGGCGGCCGACACCCCACGTGCCCTGCGCGCACCACTTCGTGGCCGCGCCCATCCACAGACCCACCGGCCCCGGCAGGGAGGAGGAAGACGATGAACCACCCCATGCACACGACCGCCGCGCACGCCTTCGAGCGCTCGTGGAGGCACCTCACCATCCTGACGGCCGCCGCGCTGCTGATCGCGCCGACCGGCGCCGACGGGCCCTACGGCGAGCTGATGATCGCGGAGAGCTTCGCGGTCTCCGGGGGCCAGCTCCTGACCGTCGACATCCCCGACGGGGACGTCGAGGTGCTCGCGGCCGACGGGGATCAGGTGGACGTGAAGATCTACCTGAAGTCCCGCAAGATGGACCGGGCCCGCGAGCGGTTCGAGGACATGGACTTCCGCGTGGAGCAGGAGTCCGACGGCGTTCTGATCGAGGCCGAGTCGCATCGCCGCTGGACCTGGGGCTGGGGCGATCGGGGCGGATTCCACATCACGGTCATCGTAGAGGCGCCCCGGACTTTCGACGCTGAAATCCGCACCTCCGACGGAGACGTGCGCATCGAGCACCTGATCGGCCTCGTCAATCTGAAGACCTCCGACGGCGACGTGCGCGTCGACCGGCTCGAGGGCCGGCTGCGCCTGCAAACCTCCGACGGCGACGTGCGGCTGCGCGAGATCGACGGCAAGACCGAGGTCGAGACCTCCGACGGGGACATTCTGGCGCAATCGATCCGCGGCGAGGAGATCTACTTCAAGACCTCCGACGGCGACATCACCTTCGACGAGCTGGAGGCCGAGGAGATCGAGATGCGCACCTCCGACGGCAGCATCCAGGGCGGGGGCCTGCGCGGCCGGGAGAGCTTCATCCACACCAGCGACGGCGACGTCGATCTCGAGGGCGTCGGGGGCGCGCTGCGGGCCGCGACGAGCGACGGGGACGTCATGGTCGAGATCGCCGAGCTGGGCGAGACCTACATCCGCTCGAGCGGCGGCGACATCCGGGTCTACCTGCCCGAGGGAGCCGGTGCCGATCTGGACCTGCGCGGCGACCGCGTCCGCATTCCGCGCACCTTCTCGCTGGACGGTCGCGTCGACCGGCGGGAGATCGACGGCCGCGTCAACGGCGGCGGACCGTCCCTCGAGGTGGTCGCGCAGGACGGCGAGGTTTCGTTGCGGACGCGGGACGAGGGTTGAGCGGAGGGCGGTGCGCCGCCCTTGTCCTCACCGCCATCCCCTCCTAGAATCCCACGCGTCGGTCGGCCCCGCCCTGGGGCCGGCCGGCCCACGGGATGAGAGGGGGGACGAGCCGATGGTCGACACCGCCCGCGTCGAGGGCCAGGATCGGGGCAAGATCCTGCTCTATGCCTTGAGCACCTGTGTCTGGTGCCGCAAGGTGAAGCGCCTGCTCACCGACATCGGCGTGGCCTACGAGTACGTCGACGTCGATCGGCTGGATCGCAAGCAGCGCAAAGCGGCGCTGAGCGAGTTGCGCCGCTGGAATCCACGCCTCACATACCCCACTCTGGTCATCCACGATCAGAAAGCCATCGTCGGCCACAGGGAAGACGAAATCCGAAAGGCCCTCAATCATGGCGGATGAGCCGGAGATCAAGCAGGATCGCATCGACGCGCTCTACAAGAAGCTCCACGATGAGGCCGAGGCCTCGGGCTACCACCTCAACCCGGACGTCGAGTTCACCAAGGACCTGGTGCGCGGGCTCCTGGTGAACGAGGACCGCTTCGGCTACTGGGCCTGTCCCTGCCGCCTGGCCGACGGCGAAAAGCAGCTCGATCTGGACATCATCTGCCCCTGCGACTACCGCGACCCCGACCTCGACGAATACGACATGTGCTATTGCGCCCTCTACGTCTCGGACAACGTGCTGGAGGGCAAGGTGCAGGCCGGCCCCATCCCCGAGCGGCGCCCTCCGGAGGAAGAGCGCAAGACGCCGAGTAGCGAGCCGAAGGTGGAGAAACCGGCCGGTGAGCTGTCGCAGCCGGTGTGGCGGTGCAAGGTCTGCGGCTACTTGTGCGCCCGGGAGAAGCCGCCCCTGGTGTGTCCGGTCTGCAAGGCCAAGCAGGATCGGTTCGAGCGGTTTATGTAGACGTCATCGGAAGAGCGACTTCACGGCGCCCCACGTGGTTCGGGTATGCAGCGCTTCCTCCAGAGGCATCTCAGACACACCCGACGTCTCCGCGTAGTAGACACCGATGCCATAGGCCTTCGTATTGCCCCATTCCGGAATGGCGCTCGCCTCGACCCAGCCAGCCGGATACGGTGGCCCAATGGTCGGATTCACACACGTCCAGGGCGATCCGCCCGGTCCGGTCTCGTCTGCGGCAATGAACCAGTAGCACAGGTGCTCGAGACTCCAGTTTCCCACCTCGCCCACATAGAATTCGTCTCCCACATCGACCCAGAGATCGAAGTCGAAGGCGCCGACGGCCGGCCAGTAGGGAATACCACCGGTGAGCTCTTGACCGCTAAGGACAGCAAGCACGGCTCCCGGACCCTTAACCCCCGATCCCCAGACGTACAGGTCGATCGTCTCGCCGCCGAAATTCCCGCTCTGTGTGAGGTAAATCCTGGCGCCGCGAACCGCAGCGGGTCCGGTGAATCCTTCTGCATAAGCTCCGTAGAACGGATCCTGAAGCCATGTGGAGTGCTAACAGTGCCCGTTTTCGAAGGTGCCGTCGCAGTGTTCCTCGTAGAGATAGTCGATCTGAGGGCTGCCGGCCTGGAGATGGACCGCACGGTCGGGATCCGTGGGGAGCATGGATGCGGGCGCACGCACGGGACTCGTGAGGATGGCGTCCGGGGGGATTCCAGCCGATGCACCCGTGATCAGCAGGGCGGCGGAGACCACTAGCAGGCAGAAACGGCGTCGCATAATAGACCTCCTCTGCAGCGCTCATCTACGCGCATCGCACGTTCACTCATGGGTGAAGTGTAGCAATCAGCAGGTCGGGGTAACACCCACAAGAGAACCTCGGCTCGCCCAAACCCTGCTGGCTCTTGCTTCCTGCTTCCCCGATGTGATCCGGCTTCAGCGATCCGCGGGGCCACCCTCTTGGATCCCGATCACATTGGGAACCGGCCAGGCCTTGGAGTTCGCGTAGCTCGGATTAAACCCGGTCTCGAAGCTCCCAACGAGCTCGTACTCGATGTCGCCCACGCGCACATAGAGCTGCGCCTCGGGCCCGCCCTCGAGATGTTGAGCACACACCAGGCCGATCGGAAGACCGAGCAGGATCTCATTGAGCTCGTGCATGCTGTAGGCCGGCCGCACGAAGATGAAGAGCAGACGACCATAATTGTCCTGCCCCAGGGCTGCCTCGCTCCACTTGCGTGATTGCGGCTGCCACCGGTTCACGCCCGGACGCTTGATGAGCCTCAGATTCTGTGCGACCGAGTGGTAATCGGTGAGAATCCGGCTCATCGGGTGTTCGTCAAGATCGAAGATATGGGCCCGGGGCAATCCGGCGCTCTGCGGCGAGAATGCGACCACCGACTGGTAGTCGTTGATATTGTCGTTGTGGATGCGGCCCTCGTTGCGTAGGAATCCGACATGGGTGCGATAATCGGTGGCGAACATCCCTGCGTTGGTGGCAGCCGACAGTCCATGCGCCGCGCACCATTCTCTGGCTGATCGATTCTCGGGATCCTCGAATTCCGCGGCGCAGAGAAACCTCAGACGCCACTGCTCCGGATCAAAACGCAGAATCGTGATGGCCGAGTCCTGGGGTGCAGAGGATTGCGGCGCACTGAAGAATCCCAACTCGAGTCCGGAAGCCAACTCGGCCCAGGCGGCGGCAAACGCAGTCGAGACCTGGCCAACCAAGGGCAAGGAAGTAAGGATGATCAGCAGAATCTTCACCAAGCGGCAAGTGTGCGCAGCCGGAGGCCGCACCCGCGCGGTGCGGCCAGCGTCACCTGCAAGCCCTGTGCGGCGCATCTGCCCCCCGGTGCCTCGAATCGCAGCCGCCTGCGGAGGTCCCGCGTGCGGGCTCCGCCCTCACGGAAGCCAGTATGGCCCATTCGGGCGCGAACCATCAATCAAAGAGCGTCTTGATGGCCCCCCAGGTCGAGGCTCGCTCGGGCGGTGCGAAAGCACCGGACGGCCCTTCCTCCACGCTCGAAGTCCCTGAGGTGAAGTAGAGGCCTATGCCCAATGAGATGGCGTCATCACCCCATACCACGCCCGGGTGCTGCCATCCCATCGGCCAACCGATGCCGGGAGCGATGAAGGTCCACGGCGCGCCACCTGGATCGGTCTCATCGACTGCCACAAACCAGCCACAGATACCTCCGCCCTGCCAGTCACCCCAGTACCCCACGGTAAACTCGCGCTCCACGGCCAACTCGAAAGAGACGTCGTGTTGACTGATCTCGGGCCACCAAGCCATGTTATCGAAGGAGACGTGCGGCTCCATCGCCAGAACCATTCCGGGCGTTCCGCTGACGCCGCCTTCCCACACGTAGCAGTCGGCCGTGAATTGGCTCCAGTACGAGTTTCGGGTCGTCAGCCAATAGGCAGCGCACTGTAGGATTCCGGGACCTAGGTCGTAGCTCTCGCCATAGGCGCCGTAATGTGGATGGTAGTTGGCTGCTGCATCCCAGCAGTAGCCGTTCTCGAACGAACCGTCGTGGTTGTGCACGAGCTCGCCTATGCAGTCCTCGCCCAGAGCCGGAATCACAACCGTCTCGGCTCCACTGGCTGCTGACCGGAATCCCGGATCGGCCTCGGTCGTCGCGAAGCCAACAAAGCACGACACAACAACAAGGACCAAGAGTGCGCGCATAGCTCACCTCCTTTTGGGCGCCAGCAGGATCCACGTTCTCATGTGTGCGCAGTTGCATTCCTAGCATACCACTCCCCCCCTTCGCGCGATAGAGTCGAAGTCGCCGCCATCCTGCTTGAGCGCAACTCATTGAGGGCGTTTGAACTGTGGGCCGGAGCGTGCCGACCCGGGGGAGCAATCCAGAGAGACCTTCTCGACGAGATCCCTGGGCGAGAGGGGGACGGGAGCAAGTCGTAACCCATACCAGTGCTGTCAACTGGATGAGAGGCTGGCAAGAACGGACCCTTGGCGGCCCCGATGGCCCCATTTCAGTCGAGAGCATTGTCGGTTCTTGAGCGAACCAAGACTGGACACCCTGGCCCCCAACGCCGATACTATTCCTCGTGTTCTCAGGGAACCGCACGATGCGGTCCGCTGTTAGAACTCGAGTATGCCTGAGTACAAGGCTCGTGAGGAGTTCTCATCAAGTCAGTTCCGATCCGCACACTGGGTCTGCCAGGCCGAGATTCTGCTGAATCTGACGTTTCTCCCTCCCTCGTTGGACCACATGTGGTCACTCCCTGGGATCGCAGAGGTCACGATGGTCCAGCGCGTCTCCCGGTGTCCCACTGGAGGAGCTCTCAGGTCGACAATCATGCATGGACGAGTGTTCGGTGCGGCGAACCATGGTCCGATGGAAAGGTACTGAGAGATGACGAGTAACCTGTATGTTGGCAACCTCCCCTTCGACGTGACGGAGCAGGAGCTCCAGGAGCTCTTCGAGGCTCACGGGGAGGTCGTGTCGGCCAAGGTAATCACCGATCGGGACACGGGTCGGGCCCGCGGGTTCGGCTTTGTGGAGATGCAAGAGGAGCAGGACGCCCAAAAGGCGATCCAGAACCTCGACGGACAGGACTTCAAGGGCCGTGGTCTGAAGGTCAATCTCGCCAAGCCGCGCGAGGACCGTTCGGGCGGCGGTCGGCGAGACCGCTACTAAAGCGAGCAGCGCAGGCGGGGGCGGCGCCAGCCACGCGCCGTCCCCTCTGCCTTTTTCCAGGGCCGAGCACTCCGCACGGCCAGGCGATTCGAGACAGCGTCCGGCCGCCCACTTCCACCGCCCGAGGAGCGATCATGAATATCCTACTCATCTCCCCTCGCACACCGGATACCTTCTGGAGCTTCGCGCACGCACTGCCCTTCGTGGTCAAACGGGCCTCCATGCCTCCTCTGGGGCTGCTGACCGTGGCAAGCATGCTCCCTCGCCGCTGGAATTACCGCCTGGTCGACCTCAACGTGCGCCGCCTGCGCGACCGGGACCTGGAGTGGGCTGACTACGCTTTGGTGAGCGCCATGCTCATTCACAAGGCGTCTGTGGAGAATGTGGGGCGTCGTGCGCGTGCATTACAGACGCCGGTGATCGGGGGCGGTCCGCTGTTCTGCGAAGACGACGATCCGATCGCTGGCATCGACCATGTGGTCCTGGGCGAAGCGGAGGAGCTGGCGTCCACCCTGGCGGCCGACATGGCGGCCCGACGCGTCCGGCCGCTCTATCGTGCCGAGCGCTTTCCCGATCTCTCCTCCACCCCCATCCCCCGCTGGGATCTGCTGAATCTGCGGGACTACGCCACCATGACGGTGCAGAGCTGCCGCGGATGTCCCTTCGATTGCGAGTTCTGCGACATCGTCGCGCTCAACGGCCGCCGGCCGCGCTACAAGGGCCCGCGGCAGTTCATTGCCGAGCTGGAGACGCTGCGCTGTCTCGGCTGGCAGGGCGCAACGTTCCTGGTCGACGACAACTTCATCGGAAACCGCAGCGCTTGCGTGGAGCTGCTGCGGGCCATCGTTGGCTGGCGACGGGAGACCGGCGCGCGGATGACGTTCTTGACCGAGGCGTCCGTGAACATGGCGGCGGATCGGGAGCTGTTGGAGCTGATGGTGGCGGCCGGCTTCAAAAGGGTGTTCCTGGGTATCGAGACACCCGACGTCGAGAGTCTGAAGGAATGCCACAAGCTCCACAATACGCGCGGCGATCTCGTGGCCGTCGTGCATACGATTCAACGATCGGGGATCGAGGTGATGGGCGGCTTCATCATCGGCTTCGACAACGACGGCCCGGATATCTTCGAGCGGCAGTTCCAGTTCATCCAGAAGGCGGGCGTGGTGACCGCCATGGTGGGCCTGCTGCAGGCCGTGCCACGCAGCCGGTTGTATCATCGCCTGGCCCGCGAGGGACGCCTGCTGAGCCGCAGCCTGGGCGAGAACACCCGCGCGGCCCTCAACTTCCAGACCAAGCTCGACAGCGAGTACATCATCGAGAACTACCGCGCGCTGATCCAGAGGCTCTACGCACCACCCGCCTACTACGAGAGGGTTCGCGCTTTCCTCAAGCAGCATCAGCTACGTGGGCCACGCGAGCCGGTGACGTGGCGGGGCGTGGCGGCGCTCCTGCGCTCGCTGTGGGTGCTGGGCGTGGCACACCGTGGCCGGCGGGCCTACTGGCATCTGTTGGCATCGACGCTGATGAGGCGGCCCGCGCATTTCAGCCTGGCGGTCACCCTGGCGATCTACGGGCATCACTTCCGGATGGTGGCAAAGCAGCTTTGAGCGAGTGTCCCGGCGTGGCCGGGATGCACAATCAACCAACAGCGGCAGCAGATTGCCGCAGCCGAACCCGGGCTCAATCCATGCGCACCACCTTGACGACCGTCTCCAGGCCGCCCGCCTCGAGGCGACAGAAGTAGAACCCCGGCGGAACGCGGCCTCCCGTCTGACCGAGACCATCCCAGATGATGCTGCGGCCGCCCACCTGGACGTCCGCCTCCCCAATCACTCTCACCAACCTTCCGGCCGTGTCGTGGATGCAGAGCCTCACCTGCGCGGCTCCTGGGACTGTGTACCGAATGGTCGCGGCCAAGGAGAAGGGGTTGGGCCAGGCTTCCAGCGTCATGCGTCCCGTTGCGGCGTGGGAAGAGCCGATTGCGGAAGGTCCTTCGGGCGCCAAACGTATCAACCATGCATCGTGCAAGCCCGATCCGAAGGACAGTGTATGCCCCGCCACTGCGTAGCCGCCGTCGGGCGTGGTGGTCAGGGCGTAGGCGACGTCGGACGCAGAGCCGCCGTAGGTGGCCTCCCATTGGAGTGCTCCGTCCGCATCCGTCCTCACGAGGTACACGTCGTCGCCGCCGGCGCCGTACGAGAGGGTGGATCCCGCCGCCAAGTAGCCGCCGTCGGCGGTCTGCACGACGGCGTATCCGTAGTCTCTGCCCGTCCCTCCGAAGGCCTCACTCCACTCCTCGATCCCCTCGGCGTCGGTCTTGACGAGGAACAGGTCGTAGAGACCGGCGCCGAAGGATCCGGTGTAGCCGGCCATGATGTATCCGCCGTCGCTGGTCTGCCGCGCCGAGTAGCCCCGGTCCGCGTCGGTGCCCCCGAAAACCTCGTCCCACTCGACATAGCCCAGCGAATCCGTCTTCACCAACCATGCGTTCCCCAGATAGCCGGGGCCGCTGGAGAAGGTCCAGCCCGCCAGAATGAACCCCCGGTCGGATGTTTGCGAGACCGACCAGGCGCCGTCCGATCCGTAGCCGCCCAGATTTTGGTCCCAGATGGGCGTCCCGAACCCGTCGGTCTTGATGAGCCACAGGTCTCTGCCGCCCACCGCAAAGGAGGAGGTCACCCCGGCGACAATCAGGCCGCCGTCATGCGTCTCCTGGACCGCGTAGGCTTCGTCGTCGTTGGCGCCACCGAAGGTCTGCGTCCAATCCTCGTTCCCCAACGAGTCCGTCTTCACCAGCCACACGTCCTTGCCGCCCGCTCCAAAGGAGGAGGTGAAGCCAGCGGCGACATAGCCTCCGTCCGCCGTCTGGCACACCGCGTGGCCCTCATCGTCGTTGGCTCCCCCGAAGGGCCAGCTCCACACCTCGTCCCCGGAGGGGCCGGTCCTCAGCAGCCACAAGTCATGACCGCCGGAACCGGCGGAACGCGTGTATCCCGTCAGGATGAAACCGCCGTCGGTGATCTGCTGCACGTCGTAGCCGACGTCGATGTTGGTGCCCCCGTACGTGTTCGTCCAGAGGGTGTCGGGGGCTTCGCCGAGCGCCGCTCCCCCGCAGAACAGCGCTGCCGCCATGAGGAATGAAGCGCGAACAGGCGCGACCCCGGTCTTGCGGATGCGCGCCGGTAGCCTTTGTTGACGTCGGCCGTTGGACATATCGTCCTCCCAGGTGGAAACCGCACGGACTCCGTTGCGTGGGATCGCAAGATCATTCTAGCAGATTGCGGCGGGGACGGTGCCGACGGCGGCCCCCTCACCGTTGGCAACAACGCTCGACGACGCGGATCCGAGAGTCCCCTGGGCGGGTTGGCCATGGAGCTCCAGAGGAACTATAATGGTTCCGGGTGCAGGTACTCGCGCAGGTGCTCCAGTTGAGGTTTCTGGTACCTTTGTCAGTGGCCATGCGCGCGAGAGTGAGGAGGTATCCCATGCGTTGTCCCATCCGCTATCCCATGCACTATCCCATCCGCGTCCTGCTTGCCGTCCTTTTCCTGTTCCTGACGACCCCGGTCTGGGCCGACACCTACGTGGTGCGTCCCGACGGCACAGGAGACTTCCCCAACATCCAGTTCGCCGTGAACGCGGCCCAGAACGGCGACATCATTGAGCTCACCGACGGCGTCTTCACGGGCAATTACAACCGCGACATCGTCTTCGACGGCAAGTCGCTGACGATCCGCTCGCAGAGCGGCAACCCTCAGGCCTGCGTCATCGACTGCGAACGCGAGGGGCGTGGATTCTTCGGCCACCTGAGCGGCTGGCTGGAAGGGTTCACCGTAACCCATGGGCTTGGCGGCGAATGGGGTGGTGCCATCAACATCTACGAGGGTTCCCTGTCCGTGCACAACTGCATCTTCTCCGAGAATGAGGCGCCGGGCAACGGCGGGGCGATCTTCATCGATCTGTGCGCTGTGATGTCGTTTTCCAAATGCACGTTCGAGAACAACTCCGGTGGACCCGGCGGGGCCATCTGCACCTGACCGGGCGACCTGGCACTGGTCCAGTGCACCTTCTACGGCAACAGCGGGTACCCCGGCAGCGCGATCTCCTTCCGCGGCGTCTGCAGCCCACCGGCTACGATCGAGAACACGGTCATCGCGTTCAACTCCGGCGGCGAAGCCATCGAGACCTGGGACGAGATCGAGCTGACCTGCTGCAACATCTACGGCAATCAGGGCGGCGATTGGACCGGACCGATCGCCGAGCAGCTCGGGGTGAACGGGAACATCTCTCAGGACCCCGAATTCTGTGACCCGGAGCTGGGCGACTTCAGGTTGCGCGAGACGTCACCCTGCGCTCCGTTTTCACCGCCCAACCCACAGTGCGATCTCATCGGCGCGTGGCCCGTCGGTTGCGAGCCGACGCCCGTGGTGCCGGTGTCGTGGGGAGGCGTGAAGTCTCTGTTTCGGTAGGCAGGGATCCGATCCCGCTCCGTGCGCTCCTAGCGGGTCCGGCCCAGGTGATGGGCGAACCGCGGAGGAGGGCGGCGCCGGCCCAGGTGATGGGCGAACCGCGGAGGAGGGCGGCGCCGCCGTCTGGCGGGGCGTGGAGATCGAAGGCAAGCCCAACAAGCAACTTAGCTACTACAACCGCATTTCTTTTCATTGTTGCAGATATGGCGATTTTTGCCCCGGGGCAACAACGCAATGCCCGGCACGCATCTCCGGGCGGAGACCCCCGGCAACTGTGGGACTAGCGACCGGAAGGTCTCCCTGGGCTGGGCGTCAGGAGCGTTCGGCGGGGAACCACCGCCGGGGCGTTGGTTATCAAAGCCCCCAGCCCCAACAAGGGAGACCACAATGGACATACAGAAGGCCATGCTCGACCCGGCGGGCTTCTTCCGATCCCCCGACGACGTGGTGAACGAGCCCTCGCTCACGCGCGAACAGAAGATCGAGATGCTGAGGCGATGGGAATACGATGCGCGCGAGCTGCTCGTGGCCGAGGAAGAGAACATGACCGGCGGCCCGCCCAACCTGCTCGATGAGGTGCTCACCGCATTGCGCCGATTGGATGCCGAACCCGGTTCGCAGCCATCCCCGCCCACGAAGCAGGGGGGCGCCTAGGAACGACGGCCCAGCCACGATGCCTCCTTACGGACGCGGCGCATTGCGTGTAGCGTCGGCGTCCAGCTCTTCACGGGCGCGCAGCGTGATTGCGGTCGCCATCCGACCGGCGTAGGATCCGCCGAATGGATCCGCGCCGGACACTGCGACGCCTGAGGGGCCTCCCCCAGGACTTCCGCCACATGCTGGCCGCGACGCTGCTCTTCGGCGCCGCCGGCGGCATCTTCATGGCCACGCTCAACAATTACCTCTCCGACGTGCAGGGCTTTGGCGCCGAAGCCCGCGGCTGGCTCGAGTTCCCCCGCGAGCTGCCCGGCTTCCTGATCATGCTGGTGGCGGGCCTGATGCTCACGCGCATGCGCGAGAGTCAGATGGCCGCGGCCGCGATGCTGATGACCGCCGTGGGCGCCATCGGTCTGGGGCTCCTGTCACCGGGCATGGTGCTGGTCGTCCTGTGGATCGTGATCTGGTCACTTGGAGATCACATCATCTTCGCGGTTGAGGGACCGCTGGGACTGAAGCTGGCCCGTGCCGGCGGTGAGGGCCGGCGACTCGGGCAGTTGGGAGGCGCGCGCAACCTCGGCACCATTCTCGGTGTGGGCGGCGTCTTCATCCTGGCTCGGTCCTTCGGAGACGTCTATGCCGCCTTCTATGTGCTGGCGGCGGCGTGCGCGGTGGGGGCCGGCTGGTACTACCATCGCCTGAGGGTGGGACACGGCGACCCTCCCTCACGCCGCCTCGTCATGAAGCGCAAGTACGGCATCTTCTACGCCATTAGTGCGCTCTTCGGCATCCGCAAGCAGATCTTCCTCGCGTTCGGCACATGGGTGCTGGTCTCCCTTCACAACGTGCCGGTCTCGACGATCGCCCTGCTCTATTTTCTGGCCTCCGCCTTGGGTGTCGCGATCCGCCCGCTGCTCGGCGATGTCATCGACTGGCTGGGCGAGCGCGTCGTCCTGGCCGTGGACGAGTTGCTCCTGCTCATGATCTGCTTGACGTATGCTTTCTCGACCGACGTCTTTCCCGCGCCGTGGGATCTCTACGTTCTGTACGCCGCCTACGTCTTCGATTCCGTGTTGTTCGCTCTACGGGTGGCGCGCACCACGTACCTGAAGAAGATCGCCGACGACCCATCGGACATCACCCCCACGATCTCGATGGGCATCACGATCGACCACGCGGTGGCGATGAGCCTGCCGGTGCTCTCAGGCTACATCTGGGAGAGCTTCGGGTATCGGTGGGTGTTCATCTTGGCAGGGGCGATCGCGCTGGTCGGGTTTGGCGTGTGTTTGCGGATACGGGTGCCGGCGGCCGACTTGCCAGGGCCTCACGCGTAGCAATCGCTTTAGTTCCCAGCCGTTACCGGATTGGAGTCAGCGTCCACAATGCAATGGTAGCCTTCCGGTAGAAGGGCCGCCCCGTATGCTGCCAGAACTCAGCCTACCAGTACTGGGGACGCCATAGTCACTTATGAATCTGGCTCCATCTGACGTGGGCCGACGCCTACCGTCAGTTGTACGCTTGTCCCTATGAACAGACTTCCACTTCGATTCCTGGTGATGATGCTCGCGGGATGGGTGAGCCGCAATCAACAGGATGTCATTGACTATTCTCCTGGAGAAGAACCGAATCCTCCGGGAGCACCACGGCAACAAGCGGTTGCAGTTCACGGATTCCCAGCGCCGATGTTTGGCCCAGAGGGCAAAAAAGCTCAGCCGCAGAACCCTCCTTGATCGGGAAACCGTGGTCACACCGGAAACGCTTCTCCGCCGGTACCGGACGCTGATCGCCCGGAAGTACGATGGCAGCAAAGCTCGCCGAGTGGGCCGACCCAAGACTCCGGTGGATCTCGAAGGACTCGTCCTGCGGATGGCTGGAGACAATCCTGGCTGGGGCTAGACCCGGATCCGTGGGGCCCTCCGCAATCTGGGCCATGAGATCTGTCGCAACACCATCAAGCGCATCTTGCTAGGGAACGGCATTCAGCCAGCGCCTGTTCGGCGGAAGGGAATGTCCTGGGAGACCCTTCTCAAGTCGCATTGGGGTGTGATCGCAGCTGCTGACTTCTTCAATGTCGAAGTGATCACACCTGTAGGTCTGATCCGATACTTCGTGTTCTTCGTGATCGATCTGAAGACTCGCCGAGTCGAGATTGCCGGGATTTGTCCTCAGCCGGATGGGCGATGGATGAAGCAGGTGGCCCGGAACCTGACGGATGTGGCAGATGGGTTCTTGAAGGGAACTTGCTACCTGATCCACGATCGCGATCCGTTGTTCACTGCTGATTTCCGGATGATTCTACGGGCCGGCGGAGTGCGGACGATCAAGCTTCCTGCGCAGAGTCCTGATCTGAACGCCTATGCGGAGAGATTCGTGCGGTCGATCAACGAGGAATGCCTGTCCCGGATCATACCGCTTGGTGAACAGCACCTCCGGAGGGCGGTGAGGGAGTACACCGAGCACTACCATTTCGAGAGAAATCACCAGGGTCTCGGGAACGAACTGGTCGATGGGCTCCGGCAGGTGGGGCACGGGCGAGTGGCCTGTCGGGAACGGCTCGGCGGCTTACTCAACTACTACTACCGGAGGGTTGCATGATGGCCATCCGAATTTCGGCACCATACGGGACACATACTCGTCACTATCCGCCCCGCACCAAGGCACTCACATGCCAGCGGTGCATGTGGTATTCTTGAGTCGGTCCCATCTCGAACGCCAGGCTCAGCGCGCGTTCCTTAGCGCCAGGTGAAGTGCCTACTACACAGGAGGAAGCCCATGCGATCCACGGTCTCGCTGCTCATGGTCTTCGTGTTTACCACCCTGACCCCCCAGGCCGCAACCTACCTCATCCAACCCGACGGCACGGGGGACTTCCCCACGATCCAGGCCGGCGTCGACGCCGTTGACGATGGAGATGTCCTCGAACTGGGCGACGGCACCTTCACCGGCGACGGCAATCGAGACATCGACTACCTGGGCAAGGCGATCACCCTTCGTTCCCAGAGCGGCAACCCGGAAGACTGCGTCATCGACTGCGAAGGCAGCGCCGCCGATCCCCACCGCGGCTTCCGCTTCCACTCGGGAGAGGGGTCCGGGTCCGTGCTCAGCGACGTGATGATCACCGGCGGCTGGGCCGCGGACGCCGAGCGCGGGGGCGGCATCCGCTGCGAGAACGCCAGCGCGCCCGTCATCTCCGGCTGCGTGCTGCACCACATCCATGGCGGGGGGGCGCTCTGCATCGACGGGAGCCATCCGAGCTTCAGCGGCTGCGTCTTCCAGCAGAACCATGCCGTCGACGGCGGGGGCGTGTGCTGCGAGCAGGCGGCCGCGACGATTCAGGACTGCCAGTTCCGCGACAATCAAGCCGAAAGCAATGGCGGCGGCATGTACGCCATCGCCTCGGAGGTCGCGCTGGGGGGCTGTGTGTTCGAGTACAACCACGCCTCGCACGGAGGCGCCTCGGATTTCCATTTCGGCTGCGTCGTCGCCGTTCAGGATTGCCAGTACTACGGTAACAATGGCCACGAGGCCGGGTGCCTGTGCCTCTTCGGTTTGTGTGACGGGGTGATCGAGGATTGCACCTTCGCCGGGAATGTCGGCGATACCTGGGGAGGGGCGCTCTCGGTCAGCAAGTCGTCGACCTGCCACGTGGACCGGTGTACCTTCTACGGCAATTCCTCGACGATCGCGACCGTGATGCTGGAGGACAACCACTTCACGATGTCCAACACGATCATCGCCTTCAACCTGAAGGCTCCGGGCCTCTACCAGTACACCGACGTCGAGCTGTCCTGCTGCGACATCTTCGGCAACGAGGGCGGGGATTGGATCGGCAGCTACGCAAGCCAGTACGGCGTCAACGGCAACATCTCCGCCGATCCGCTCTTCTGCGACCCTGCAACCTACGACCTGACGCTGGACGCATCGTCGCCTTGCGCCCCCTTCTCACCGCCCAATCCCGAATGCGACCAGATCGGCGCTTGGTCCGTGGGATGTGGGGGGACCCCGGTGCGGGAGAGCAGCTGGGGGCGGCTCAAGGCCCTCTTCGGAGACGGCGGCTTCAGCCCGCGGCCCGCGTCTCCCGCAGCTCCCTGAGGAACCCGGCATCCCGCCAGGAGATGTTGTGGTTCGTGCCGCGCTGGATGATGAACAGGTACCGCTCGTCGGGCGTGATGTAGGGACACATGCCGCGTAGCTGCGGGTGAACGGTTTCGGCGAGATCGATGGGTTCACTCCACCGACCGTCGGCCTGCGCGAATGACACGTGCAGGTGCGCGTCGCCGCCCATTAACCGGATGAAGAGCAGGCAGCTCTCATCCGGGGTGACGAAGGGCGCCTCCCCGTCGATGTCCAGGGGCGCCGGTTCCTGGTAGGCGCCGTCGACACACCGGGAGCAGTAGATGCCCGCGGTCCCCGGCTGTGAGCGATGCGAGCGGAAGTAGACGTTGTGGTTGGCGGCCACACCGAATTGCCAGTGGTGCGGCGTCCGGTTGACACAGGGCGGCAGCTGTTGCGGATCGCCCTTGATCATCGTCAAACCCGAAACGGTGATCCGCTGGCATCGACGGGGTTTTCGACGATACTGGCGCTGGAAGTCGCGCACCGAACAAGGCGGCCGCCCGGCTATCGACGCAGAGGTCCGTGATTTGGTTCGACGCATGGCTCGCGAGAAGCCGACGTGGGGAGCACCTCGGATTCACAGCGAGCTTCGGATGCTCGGCTTCGCTGTCTCCGAGCGCACTGCCTCACGCTACATGCCCAGACGCCCAGCCGATCCCGAAGCCCGCCAAAGCTGGATGATGTTCCTGCGCAACCATCGCGATTCCATTGCCGCGATGGACTTCTTCACCGTGCCAACGGCCACCTTCCGCGTCCTCTATGTCTTCTTCATCATCCACCATGCGCGGCGCCGCGTTCTCCATGTTGGTGTCACTGCCAATCCCACCGCGGCATGGATCTGCCAGCGCCTGCGTGAGGCGTTCCCCGATGACCAAGCCCCGCGGTACCTGATCTTCGATCGCGACTTTAAGTTCAGCGGAGAGGTCGCTAGAACGCTCCGGGGAATGGGCACCAAGCTTGTGCGAACCGCTTACCGCAGCCCCTGGCAGAACGGTGTTGCGGAACCCTGGGTGCTTTCGGCCAGATGAGACCTTCTCGGTCACGTGATCGTCCTCGGTGAATGTCATCTTCGCCGCGTGCTCCGCGAGTACGTCGAGTACGACCACGAGGATCGCTGCCATCTTGGGCTGGAGAAGGACTGCCCGGTGAGCAGGCAGCCCACAACGCGATCCGCCCAGGCTACGAAGGTCGTCTCCTTGCCCCGCGTCGGCGGCCTGCACCGTAGGTACGAATGGCGGGCAGCTGCCTGATTCCAGTCCCGCGGGTTCGGATTCGCCATTCGCGGCTACGCCAAGCTGTGTCTGACGCCCACCCTCGCACCTCTCGCGGCTTCAGTCCGAGCAGAGTCCGCACTCTCGGCAGGTAATTCCTGTCCTACGGCCGGCCTCCCCCACCCGACACGATCCAGGCAATCGGTCAGAAACCGGCTCGGACGAGGTTTTGGCGAGGGACAGGCATTCGAGATTACGGTAGGGACAACCCCTTGTTCAGTTCCGTGAGGAAGTCTCCAAAGGGCAACACCTCGACGCCTGTCTCGTGACGGTACCGATGCTCGCCACAGTACACCAGAATCCGCCGTCTAACGTTCGGCAACTCGGCAATCGCCTTGAGTCCTGCGAAAGCTGCCGAAGCCAGGCGTTCGCCTGACTTCGCCTCGATCGCGATCAAGCTGTCCTGGCGCTGAAGGAGGAAGTCAACTTCGAGCGCAGTCTTGCCGACGGCCCAATAGTACAGCTCGTCGAAGAGGCTGGGTTCGAGCGCCTGTTCGGCCCGCAGGAGTTGTGCGATCAGACCCTCGAATAGACTTCCTCGCTCTTCGGGTGAAGGGGGGTGAAACTGCTTCCTGGCCGCCCGAACGACGCCCGAGTCCAGCCAGTAGAGCTTCGGATGTCGCCTTTCCTTGACCCGCAGCTTGCCTTCGAAGGCACGTACTCGGAATGCCAGCAGCGTATCTTCCAGAATGTCGAGATATCCTTGCACGGTTGTGCGCGCGACCCCGCTGTCACGCGCGAGCCCTTCGACATTCAGTACCTGACCGTGGAAGAGCGAGCCGACCGAGAGGAAACGTGCGAAGCCCGGGAGGTTCCTTACCAGCGCCTCGGCCTGGATTTCCTCCTTCAGATAGAGCTGAACCCTACATTCCGCACTTCGCATAGTGGCCAGTTGAGGGTTTTGGCAGCCCAGGTCG
>CAZPGB010000041.1:0-53284 GCA_964585945.1 uncultured bacterium
ACCCCAAACACCCGACGAGATTCAAACAGGGCTTCGGGCAACAGAAACTAGCTACAGGAGAGCAGCACCGCGCTCACCGGCCCTCCGGCCTCCACGGCGCCGCGGTTGCCCAGCTCCACGATGAGCTCGCCCGTCTCCCCCGGATCCAACACCCCGCCCACGCCGACGAGCTCGTGGCCGACGTAGACCAGGTCGGCGGCGGTGACCTCGAGCTCGAGCAAAGCGGGCCACTCTTGCGCGCCGCTCTCGATGGCGAGCTCCAGGCGAAGCGGGTATCCGTGGGGGCAACGTTCATCGAACGCCAGCACGACCGGCGAAGATCCCGAGCTCTGCTGACCCGGCGCCAGCGTGCCGTAGTCGATCGGTCCCCCCGCGAGCACCGTGACGAGATCATCCTCGCAGGTCGCCGACAGTTGGACGTCCTCGGCCGACTGTGAACCGTAGTTCTCGAGGATGAGCGCAAGCGCGATCGTCTCGCCGGGGTTGATCACGCCGTCGCCGTTGCCCTGCGCGGGCGGCGTCGGTCCGTCGTCGAGTTCATATCCCTGTAACCCCACGAAGAGCGCCGGCTCGACGATCGTGAAGTTTCCGCGATGGGGATAGAGGTTGTGGCCCGTCACGGTCACCCGCACGTCGCCCGGCTCACGACCGTCGATCGGCAGTGTCACCTGACCGTCGGCGTTGGTGGCCACGCCCACGCTTTCACGGTCCTCGGCATACACATGGACCCAAGCGCCCTCGACGGGCTCGCCCCACGCGTCGTGTACGACGACGCTGGCGGCGGTAGCGCCGACAGGGAGCTCGGCTTCATAGGAGGCGACGATCTCCTGCGGGAAGCCGCTCCACAGCTCCGTGACCGGGTCGCCCATCAGCGTGTTCCAGTAGCAGTAGCGCGCGGCCTGGTCCCACTCGTACTCGCCGTAGTTGAGAACCATCTCGACCTTGCCCCGCGCGTGCGCAGCTCCGATCCGGTAGTCCTCATCCCAGAAGAGCCCGTAGGCGATACCGCCGTAGAAACAGTTGTTGTACCGCGTGTGCGTGCCCCCGGTGGCGGTGGCGATGCCGCCGATACCGCCGGTCGGCGTGCCGGTGCCGATGCCTCCGCGCAAGAATGCCTCGTTGAAGGCGGTTCCGCTGACCCAGTCACCGGTCACACAGGTCAACACCACGCCGAAGGTCAGGCGCGGTCCGTTTTGCAGACCCAGAATGTCCCCCACGCTGATGCCGCTCACCCCCGCGAAGCCGCGGTAGCCGAAGAAGGTCGTGCCTTGATCGAGCGATGCCAGCGTCTGTGAGCGGTAGGGCTCCGTGAAGACGGTGTCGATCTGCGTATAGCCGAGATCGAGCAGCTTATCCTTGAGCCACTGTTGAATCTGGATGCACGTGGCACCCGAAGTCGACGGGTCGCCGGTCAGGCAGACGCGCCCGAACCAGTCGGGGTCCTCGATATAGGGGGTCGTCTCGTAGGTGACGATCTTGTACACGATGCGCGTCAGCGTCTCGATGTCCTCGGCCGACAAGCGTCCAATGTACGCATCAGGCAGCAGGTCGTCTCCGTCGAGTTGTGCGTAGGGGTGGTCCCCCGGACCGTTATCACCGGACCAGGGCTCGAAGAAGGTGGGCAGACCGAATGCGCCGCCCGCGTCACCCACCAGAACCACGTAGGCCGGAGGCGATTCCCAGGTGTCGTAGGCCTGCTGAATCCAGGCCTTGATCTGCTCGGCCGTCGCACCGGTCTGCGTGGTGGTGGCGTGGACCACGTCATAGCCCATGCGCCGCCGCCACGAGAGCAGGGGCGCCAGCGCCGCGTCCACATCTGGATCGTCGGCGCTGATGATAAGCCACGTGCCCCGATGCGAAGCAGGACCCAAAGGACGCGTGCCGCTCGGCGAAGGACCCATACCGGCTGCCGAATGACTCATGTCGGTGGGCGAGGGACCCATGCCGGCCTCATCGTCCCAGGGCGAGAGAACGCCGCCCGGCTGCCAGCCTGCGACGACTCGCGAGCTCGGGACCGCGTGACCGGAGCCGATCGCCGGCGCCGCGGGGTCCGCGCGGCGGGGATCCAGCACCGGCGCCGCGAGGTCCGCGCGCCGACCATCCAGCACCGGGCCCGCGAGATCCGCGCGGCGCGGGTTGTTGCGCCTATCGCCCGGGGTGAACTCCAGCCGCAGATCGATTCTGTCCAGGAGCCGGACCTCGCCGCGGGCCGGGTTGTAATGCACGGGTCGAAACGTGACCGCGACGACCCTGCGGCCGCGCAGAACGGCCGGCGACCCGACCGACACCACCTCATCGCCCAGATATCGGTCAGCGGCGTAGACGCGCTCCGCCAGCTCGAAACACGCGGTCTCTTCGGCCTGCATGGGCGCCAGGCGGACGCCGTCGAATCGTCGCTGCTCGGTTTCGAGCACGCGCGGGCGCACGGCCGCGCCGGGCGGAATCTCCACGTAGCGGGCGAAGGCCGGCAGGGCCGGCTCACCCGGGCGGCCGTGGAGTTGGCCGCCCGGGATCATCCAGATCTCGTAGGCCACGCCCCCGATCGTGACCCGGTCGCGCGCGAGGTCCTGCACCTGCAGCCGCAGCGTGAACCCGGCGGCGTCGCGATCCACGATCTCGAACCGCGGCAGGGATGCTGAACCGCCCCCTCCCGCGGAGAACCCTGGCGGACCTTCCGCCCCGGCTGTTGGGATGACGGCCCCACCCAACAACAACAACATCATCATCATTATCAGAAGCACAATGCCTCTCAGTGAGCACTGCCCAGACCCCATGGCCCACTCCTTCCCGATCGATGGCTTCCCCCGCGGCTCACGGCGTCCCGTGCATCTACGGCTGCGGTTACCGCAAGCGCAGCATCCGCATGCTGCTCAGATGTTCCCTTGCGGTTCGTAGCTGGACCCAGTAGATGCCGGCTCCCGCCGGACGCCCGGCGTCGGTCGTGCCGTCCCAGGTCCAATCGTGCTCACCCGCGCCCAGATCGGCGTCCACCAGCGTGCGCACACGCCGGCCGGTCGCATCGTAGATCCGCACCGAAGCGTGTCCCTGGTCGGCCAGGTGGAAGCGAATCGACGCGCGGCGGTGGAAGGGATTGGGCCGCGCCGCATACAGATGGTCCACGGGGCCCTGCACCACGGTGTGCGGGCGGTTCTCCACACCCATGGGCGGCAGGCAGGGATAGGTCCAGGGCTCGAAGGGATCCGCGCCGCTGCTCATCCACTCCACCATCGGCGCGAGCAGGTCGGCAATGCCCGCGACCACGCAGGCGCTGTCGTCGCTGCAATCCTCGCCCGCGCACCCCTGCTGTGACAGATGGTTCATGCCGAAGCCGCTGACCACCGATCGCCAATCGGCCACACCGGGCTGGTTGTGTTCCCGCACCACCTGGGCGAGATCGACGAGCGGTTGATTGCAGCCGCCCAGATAGCAGTAGTAGCTCAGACTGCCCACTGCCCCCGAGACGCCCGGGGCGACACCGAGAACGTTGAAGTCGCTGTCGAACAGACTGAGCCCCAACGGCTCGAAGGGCGATTGCGCGGTCGGCTCCAGGAGGATGCACTCGTGCCAGTCGTTGTTGTACGTGCGGTAGGACGGGTCCACCAGGGTCACGCCCAGCACCTCGTTGGCGAACGCGACCGCCAGACCGGAGGCCGGATCGGCCATCATCTCGGTCACGCGGTTGCCGTCGAAGATGATGCCGCGGCGCACGCCGGCCAGGCCGCACTCGGTGGCGCTCAGCCAGTCGGCGAAGAGCTCGAAGTCCTCTTCCTTGAGCGCGCCGGGCCCGTGATCCCCCGTACCGACCAGGATCAGCCGGTAGCCCAGGAGCTGCTCGAACGTGCAGCCATTGTTGCCGTAGCCCCCGGGGTTGAAGCAGCCGCCGCCGAAACTACGCTGCATGGGGGCGGTGAAGTAGCTCGTCGAGGAGGAGTAGTCGTACTTGTCGGCCCGCAGCGCGAGCTGCTCGAGCGCGGCCAGGTAGAGATGCTCCGAGCCCGCGTTGTGAGCGTCCACGTAGAGGATGCAAGGCCACTGCACGTCATAGGGCGACCCGGGCACATCCTCCATCCCGGGAAGAATCTCGAACTCGTAGGGCCCCAGGACAAAGCGATCGGGCCCGGGGGATCCGCCGTTGTACCAGTAGCCCTGGTACGAGTAGCGGATGCGGGTGCCCGGCACGAAGATCCCGTCGGGCAGGATCTCGTTCGCGCTGGATAGGTCTCCGGATGCGGCGTCGAAGCCCGGCTCGCTCTCGTGGAAGTAGGTGGTGAACCGGTTGCGGTACGGGTACGTGGGTGACAGCTCCAACGAATCCATCAGCACGCAGACGTAGTCGTCCTCTGGATCACCCGGCAACCGCGCCTTCCACTGCGCATACTCCGGGATCCAGTCCTGGCGGGGGCCCTTGCGCTCGATCTTGAAGCAGAGATCCACCAGCCAGCGGGCATCCTCCCCGACCACGGTGGGGCCGGTCACGACCGCCGAGTCGCCGAGCCAGTCATTGCAGGTGGGGCTGGCGCCACTGAGATCGACCGCGATGTCCGCGTTTCCCACGTCGGAGGGCAGCAGGTATTCGGGACACGTCTGTCCGAAGCCGTCGTGGAAGATGTGACCGTTGGCGATGGCGATCACCGGCGCGTCGGGCACATAGGTCAGGCCCACTTGGACATTGTCGATCAAGGGCGAGCCGTGGGTGTCGCCCTCGGCCGAGCACGGAATCATGAACGCGTCGCAGCTACACCAGACCTCCACGATGAAGCGCATCGAGTCCCACTCGGTCGGAATCGGCTGGGCCGATTGCGGATCGGACAGGTTCAGGTAGAAGTCGCGGCACGCCGGACCCGGATCGAAGTACCAGAGGTTGTCCCCCAGACGCGGCGACCACATCGGCAAGCCGTCAAAGGGGTAGATCTGATAGCCGGTGCGGAAATAGGTGCCGGACTCGCCGCTGTTCAGGTGGTTGAACTGGTTCCAGCGAACGTGGACGGTGTTGTAGGCGGGAGGCTCGTATCCCGTGCGCGGCACCACGCCCGAGCCGGCCGCTTGCCAGAGGCCGGGCGGAATACCGGGCGGCCAGTAGGGACTGCCCTCGACGTCGACGAACCCGAGCACGTTGCCCTCGAGCGAGCAATCGATGATGCCGGCGTCCTCCACCCAGGGGCCCCACACCTCCTCGGGGATCACCGAGATCACCGATTCGTCCGTCTTGAGCCAGCAGTGCATCGTGTCGGCGCCCACGTTGTCCCAATCCCAGATGCCTCCGGGATAGGCCAGGCAGTCGCCATTGTCTCCGCCGAACCAGACCACCTCCTCGCGCTCGCCGGAGTCCGGCGCTCCGGTGGCCGGCGCGGTGGCGGCGGGTGGGTTGACGGGGGGAGCCACGTCGAGCTCGGATGCGGCGGGGTTCGTCCAAACGAGACAGGGCCAGACAGCGATGAGCAGAAGCACGCGCGAAACGGTTGCGGCCATGGGTTGGGTCCTCCCTGTGCGCGAGGGGATACGCGATCACTCGAAGGGATGTCCCAACCGGCCGGACCGGCCGCGGAATGCTGCCGTCGTGGCGCGAGAGGCCCCGGTCACTCACGCGTGTGGCCCCGTCCGGCGGGCCGCTGAAGGCACCCCCAGTCTAGGGCTCCAGAGGGCCATCGTGTTGCATCGGGATGATTTTGTAACCAGTTCATCAGGTGCGAGGGCCGCTCCCCGGGCCCTCTTGAACCCCCTGTTGTCGCACCCATAGACAACTAGACTGAGTTATGCCAGCATGGGTGGCTTGAAACCCATGGCGATGGAGAAACCGGGCTCAGGATGGGCATGGCTTCGCGCATTCAGACGCTGCAACATGGTCGCATGCGACACTGGTCGCTGCTGAGGCGGCTCGCAATCCTCCTGCTGGGTGGCCTGGTGTCAGGCTGCCTCCTCCTTCCGGAGGACGGCTTCATCGGCGAGGCCGACCGCAATCTTCCCCCCCGCGTCCAGATCACCGGCGGCGTGCTCGGGGACTCCCTGGAGGCAGGCAACTATGTGCGCTTCTTCTGGTTCGGCTCGGATACCGACGGCATCATCCGCTGGTTCGAGTGGGCCGTCGACGACACGGTGACCGAGCAGGCCTGGCAGCGCACCACGAATTTCGACGAGATGATCTTCACCCGGGCCACCACCCCCGATCCTGGAGACGACGACTACAGCGACTGGCACACCTTCTACGTGCGCTCGGTCGACGATGAGTTCATGCGTTCGGAGCCCGACCATCGGTTCTTCAATGCCAAGACCATCGCCCCCACCAGCCGCATCGACCGGCCGCAGCCGGTCGATGGCGCGCGATGGGCGTCCACCCTGCGCATGTCATGGGTGGGGGAAGACCTGGATGCCGCGAGCGCGGACAAGCTGCCGGCCGAATACGAGATCAAGCACGTGATCAATCCCGGCGTCGACCCCACCCGGCAGGATGACGTGGAACAGCTTTTCCGCGAGTCGCGCAATCTACTGCTGGCGCCACAGGAAGGGAATTATCCGGCGGAGGATCCCAGCTACTTCGAGGCCGCGCAGCGCGCGTGGAAACGGGTGCCCGGCGATGTGACCGAGCAGTGGATCGAGGGCATGACGGTGGGATCGTCGTACGGCTTCGCCGTCCGCGCTATCGACGAGGCCGGGGCGATGGAGCGCAAGTTCAGGCGCAACCAGAACTGGGTGCTCTTCAAGATTCGCGATGCCCTGATCACCGTCGTCGTTTTCGAGCCCTCGATGGGCGCCCACCGCTTCGATTCGCCGGTCTTCGGCAACCCCTGGGAGGTGACCGTCGCGCCCAACCAGCGGTTCCGTTTCCGCTGGGTGGCCGACGCCTCGGCCAGCGGCACCGAGCCCGGGCCCTGCAACTACGGCTTCGACATCCCCGATCCCGAGGACCCCACCGAGCCGTTTCGGGCCACCGACGGCCTCGGCGGCTGGATCGGATGGGCGCCCCGCCAGCAGATGCAGGATGCGATCTCGTTTCCGCCCGACGGACCTTTGGAGCGCTACTTCTACCTGAAGATCCGCGACATCTCCAACCGCCGCGAGACGGAAACCAAGTGCGTGGTCAAGATCAACGTGGCCGAGTTCGCCTTCACCCGCAAGTTCCTGGTGATCGACGATCAGCGCCGCCGGCCGCAAAGCCCGAACGCCGACGCGCTGCCCAGTGGGGACGCGGCCGAGGACGCCTGGCGCGAGGACGTCCTGCGCAGCATGAGCGAGTTCCTGCCGCTGGGCGAGGAGCCGGGCGCGCACTCGATGTTCCCCGACGAGGCCACCGAGCCCACCGTCGACATCCCGGACGGCTTTCTCTCCACGCTCGGCGAGTACCAGACGGTGATCTGGGACTGCGCCGGGGGCGCGGATGTCGGACTGACGCAAGCGGCCACCGACATGCTGCTGTCGCGCTACATCGGGGCCGGGGGCAACCTCCTGCTCTATACATGGGTGGGTCCGGTGTCCAAGATCACCGGCTCCTTCTCCGAGCGCGCGGAAGAGCCCGCGGAGCCCAGGCCCGACGATCTGAGTGCCGATCAGGCGTGGAACCAGTTCGGATTCCTGTGGCAGCACCTGCACCTGCGGGGCGCCGTCGACAAGGCGCGCGGTCCCGACCTGTGGCGCGATCGGCGTTCGTTGGTGCGGGCCGTGGCGGCCGACGCCACTTTCCCCGACATCCCGCTCGATTACGCGCGCTGGGGCGGCCCTGTGGGAGCGCGGGGAACGCACTACTTCGAGTGCCTGGTGCCCACCCCTACGGAGCAGGGCATCGAGCCGTGGTACGAGCGCGAGGCCGGGCTGGAGCCGATCTACGTCGCCCGCTGCTGGAGCGACGTGGGCCACAATCTCAATGACAAGCCCGTCGCGTGGCGAACCTACGCGACCGAAGAAGACCTGCGTTTGGGCTTGGAGCGGGGCAAGATCGCCTGTTTCGCGTTCCACCCCTACTACTTCGATGTGGCCGCCACGGAGGCGGCGTTCTCGCGGGCGCTGATGTGGCTGAGCGAGCCCTAGCCGCGACTCACTCGACGCGGAATGTTCCCACGAAGCCCATGACGCGCTTCTCCGACGACATGATCTCCAACCGGTACTCGCCGCGGCTCACTATCCCGGTGGGAATCAGCAGACCCACGGTTCCGGACTCGGGGTCCCACACCTCCCCCACCTTGGCTTCCAGCCGCCACAGCTCGCGGCTGTCCTGCTGGCGCTTGAGCAGGATCGTGATCGGGGCGTCGGCCGGCACCGATCCGCGGCCGCCCAGGCGGTGGGTGATCTCCACGGGCAACTCGGCCTGCTGCGGCACGATCACCACCGCCTCGTCATCCGGAAGGCGCAGGATGCGGGATCCGCTCCCGCGGGACGCGCGCTGCTGGGCTTCGCTCAAGCGCGTCTCCAGCTCGGCGGCGCGCTTGCGTAGACCGCTGATCTCCGACTCGATCAGGGTGCGATCCGACTGCAGGCCCGGCAGCTCGAAGAGCCCGCGATACGCGGGATAGAGCAGCAGCAGGACCACGACGGCCAGAATGATCGTGGGCCAGTTTTTCATCGTGTCGACTCTCTCCTCCCTGAAGACGAACGTCCGTCCGCATGCCCCCCCCCCCCGGGCCGCGGCCCGGCGGGCGGTGGGTGGCCGCATCGCGCGGACTGTTACTGGTGGGGATTCTCGGAGGACAGGGGGAACGCGTCAACATCGGGGAAGCCCCGAAATCGCGCTCCTCCGGAGGGAGCTCCCGAGTTCAGGCGTCGTCCGTCCTCGGCGCGTCGCGATGCACGTGGGTCCGCTAGCGGTAGAGGGCCTTGATCCTGCCCCAGGTCTCGTGTCTAGACGCGGTGAATGGAGGGCAGGGATTCGGATCGCAGCTTCCGTGCTCGGGGTACCACCAGCACGAGTACATGGGCAGATGGCACTCCGACTCGGGCACGATGATGCAGACCAAGTACTGCCCATAGCAGCAGCATACGGCCGGACACGGGTTGGGATCGCAGGTGGTGAACGCTCCCTGCCAGTCCCCGCCGTGAGTCAGGCAGTTCTCCTCCAGCAGTTCCTCGCACGCGCCCATGGGAAAGCAGCATGCCCCCCGTGGAAACGACCACGTCGGGACATAGCCGGGTGCGTTGATTCCCATGCTGCCGCGCGAGTCCGCCAACACGTCGAACTGCAGTGTCGGGGTACCGCAGTTCCCGAATCCGACAAACCCCGTCGCAGGATCGGCCGCGATAAGGCGAAGCTTTGGGCGTGATAGTCGGCAAAGCCGAACTCCACACCGCACCACTCCTTGTCCTCCTGCTCCCATGCGGCGAGGACGAACCACCAGGCCGGCGCGTAGCCGGTGACATCGATCCGCGCGTTGACCTCACCGAGGCTGTAGATGGGGAAGCCCTGGTGGTACCCTTCGCAATAGTCGCCCGACGGCGGGATGTAGCACATGGTCATTTCGGAAACATGGTGGGCGACCAGCACGCCTCCCCAGAGACTGGTGGGATCGCTGTGGGCGGTGGCCGCGGTGAGACCGATGAACAACAAGACGGGAATCGTTCTCATGGCCATCAACCTCCTGTCGGTAGTGTTCGCAACCGTCACGTCCTTAAGGAGTGCGGGGTCGGGGTCACTCGCTCTGGGGTGAGTGTAGCAGGCGATGGATCGGCAGTGGAAGCTCCTGGGTGACTGCTCCTGGGGTCTTCGTCGGCGCGTGCCCAAACACTGACTACCATTCTCAGACTTGTCCAGTTGCACGGGTCTGGCTGTCAGAGGGGAAAAGAGCGACGCTACTTGACCAGCAGAATCCGTCGTGCGGCTGAATGCCTACCGACGACCACACGAAGAAAGTAGACACCGTCGGGCACCTGGTCTCTATCCAGCAGCAGGGTGTGCGCTCCGGCCTCGCAATAGCTCTGGAGCAACGTCCCCAGCATCCGCCCCTGCGGGTCAAAGAGACGCGCGCACACGTTCGCTCGATGCGGTAGATCGAGCGTGAGCCCAATGCGGCCACGGCAGGGTTGCGAGGCCACCTCGATTCGCAGCGCCTCGCGCATTGGCCGGGAATCCGGTTCCTCCACGCCGGCCCAGTGCAGGGGCTCCACATCGATCTCGAAGAGCTTCGGCCATCGCTTCCCGGTCACGAACAAGCGATTGGCCACCGGGTCGTACGCAATGCCGTTCAAGACCGTGGCACTCGGATACGTGGATACCGAATCGCGCAGCCCCCCGAGGTCGATCCACGCCTGCACCGCACCGGAGGCGGGATCGATCAAGGCCAAGCGGTCCTGGTTGTAGACGTTGGCGTAGATCGATCCCTGGATATACTCCAGCTCGTTCAGATAGAGCACGGGCTGTCCCTCGTCGTGCACATCGATCGCGCGCATCAACTCTCGGGTCTCGGGATCCAGGAAGCGGACCGTGGCGCTGCCGTCGCTGGCGATCAGGTGCGTGGCGTCGTCCGCGAGGCCCCAGCCGCGCCACTCGTAGGGAAAGGTCTCGGTCAATCGGAAGGTGTCTTCCTCCACGTAGGTAAAGGCGACGTAGTTCATCCACGTGAGCTGGAAGAACGTCTCCCCCATGGCGGTGATGCCCTCGCCGAAATAGGGTTCGGGCACGTCGTAGCGCTTGATGACCTGACCCGTTTCCAGCACCACCTTGCGCAGCGACGACGTGCCCACACCCCCGGTCCCCTCGTAGAGGAACCCGTCCCTGAAGATGAGCCCCTGGGTGAAGGCCTCGGGGTCGTGGGGGAAGACGTCGATGACCTCATAGCCATACGTCGGGGCGCTCAATGCGGCAGGTGGCATGACGGCAGAGAACAGGACGTGGACGGCCAGCCAAAGAGCTGTCGATCGAGCGCTCTTGGCGCTCGTGCCCTTGCTCGTCTCGACCGCGTCGTGGCCCGTTTCCATCGGTCTTTCGACAACCGCCTCGCGCAATGGAACCCCCTCGAGCATGCCGCGCTGGAGTGTCTCGGACACCGAGTTAAGCATACCGACTGCAGTGCTCGGGGTTCAAATGCGACTGGGCGGTCGGAGACCCCAAGTCCCCGACCGCCCAGCTCACGATTCTGCGCACGGAACATGCGCACAGATGGGCTGCATCCTGCGCAACGTTGTCGCTACACGGCCCCCTGATCCATCATCGCGTCGGCCACCTTGAGGAAACCGGCGATATTGGAGCCGTTGACGTAGTTGCCCGGGGTGCCGAACTCCTGGGCCGCCTCGTGGGCCGCCTTGTGGATGGCCTTCATGATGCCTTGCAGGCGCTGGTCGACTTCCTCGCGCGTCCAGGAGAGGCGCAGGCTGTTCTGGCTCATCTCCAGACCCGAGGTAGCCACGCCACCAGCGTTGGCCGCTTTACCGGGGCCGTAGAGGATCTTGTTCTCGATGAACAGGTTCACGCCGTCTGGCGTGGTGGGCATGTTGGCGCCCTCGGAGACCACGTAGACGCCGTTGTTGAGCAGGTTCTGCGCGTCCTTGCCGTTGATCTCGTTCTGCGTGGCGCTCGGGAAGGCGCAGTCGGCCTTGTGGTTCCAGAGCGGGTTGTAATCGAGGTTCGGATCGGTCGCCGTGTAGACGACGCCCTTGAACTTGTCGGCGTACTCCTTGATGCGGCCGCGCTTGATGTTCTTCAGCTCCATCACGTAGGCCAGCTTGTCACGGTCGATGCCCGCCTCGTCGTAGATGTAGCCACTGGAGTCGGAGAGCGTGAGCGGCTTGGCGCCCAGGTCGAGCAGCTTCTGGCAGGTGAACTGCGCCACGTTGCCGCTGCCCGAGACCAGTGCGGTCTTGCCCTCGAGCGACTCGTTGCGCGTGCCGAGCATCTCGGCCGCGAAGTAAACGGCGCCGTAGCCGGTGGCCTCGGGGCGAATCAAGCTGCCGCCCCAATTGAGGCCCTTGCCGGTCAGCACGCCGGTGAACTCGTTGCGCAACCGCTTGTACTGGCCGAACATGTAACCGATCTCACGGCCGCCCACGCCAATGTCGCCGGCCGGCACGTCCGTGTTGGGACCGATGTGACGGAAGAGCTCGGTCATGAAGCTCTGGCAGAAGCGCATGACCTCGTTGTCGCTCTTGCCCTTGGGATCGAAGTCGGAACCGCCCTTGCCGCCGCCCATCGGCAGCGTCGTGAGGCTGTTCTTGAAGACCTGCTCGAAGGCCAGGAACTTGAGGATGCCCAGGTTGACACTCGGGTGAAAGCGCAGTCCGCCCTTGTAGGGTCCGATGGCGCTGTTCATCTCGATCCGGAAGCCGCGATTGACCTGCACGTCGCCCTTGTCGTCCACCCAGGGCACACGGAACAAGATCACGCGCTCGGGCTCGCAGATGCGCTCGAGGATCTTGGCCTTGCGGTATTCGGGGCGCTTCTCGAGCACCGGCCACAACGACTCGACGACCTCCTCGACCGCCTGGTGGAACTCCTTCTCCGCCGGATTCTTGGCGACGATCTCCTGCATGAAGGCGGCTACGGAATCTGCCATGGGTCAATCCTCCTGCCATGCCTGGGTTTATGGGTTGAGCTCAAACCATGCACGAAATCAAGACCGGATAGAGTACCAGCCCCAACCGGGGGTCTGCAAGGGGCCAAATCCCTCGGATTCACAGGGATTTCAGGGCCGGCAGGGGACGCATCCCGCCCAGTTCAAGAGTCGGCGTCCGCGGGGGCCAGAGCGTTGTCCGCAGGATCGAGAGCCTTGTCCGCGGGGGGGCAGAGCGTTGTCCGCAGGATCGAGAGCCTTGTCCGCGGGGTCTAGAGCCTTGTCCGCAGGATCGAGAGCCTTGTCCGCGGGGTCTAGAGCCTTGTCCGCAGGATCGAGACCGGGGCGTGTCGAGGGTCCGCGTCTGCCTCCAGGCGCACCGACGGGAGACAGGCGGGAACCAAGCAGCTCGTGCCCGCGAACAAGGTCAGCGTATGGTGACCGGATGCAATGCGCAGCGCCCCGCGCTCGACGAAAAGTGCCTGGAAGCTGCGGGGGTCTCCGGCCAGCTCTCCGGAACCCTCCAGGAGCATCCGCTCAACGCGGAATTGTGGAGTCCGCAGGAGTTCCCAGCGCTGCCAGCCCTGTCCGGCGCCAAGGGGCCGGGGTGTGCTCTTGCGCGGGGCGGCCGCGCTCCAGTTGATCACCGCCAGTCCCTGCTCCACGTGCAGCAAGCGAGATCGACCACCCGGTCCGACCCGGCCCCAGTCAAACACACGATAGGTCGTGTCCGAATTCTGCTGGACCTCGTAGAGCAGGCAGCCCGCGTCGATGGCATGCACCGTCCCGCCCGGAACCTCGATGCTCTCGCTCACGGCCAGTGTGAGGTCGTGCAGCAGCGACTCCACCGCCCCCGCGGCCAGGGCTCGCTCCAGGGTGTCCCGATCGGTGCCCGGCCGCAGGCCCAGCAGCACGCGGGCGCCGGACCGTGGGCCGAGAGCCACCCACATCTCCGCCTTGGGCTCGCCCCCCGTGCGTCGCGCACCTTCCTCGTCAGGGTGAACCTGCAGGCTGAGCCGCTCGCGCGCGTCGATGATCTTACAGAGGAGCGGAAAGCGCTGGGTGGACCGATCCCGAGCGCCTGGGGCTCGGTCCGCAGCGTCCTCCTGGGCGGCCTCCGCGTCCGCAGCGCCCTCCTGGGCGGCCTCCGCGTCCGCAGCGCCCTCCTGGGTGGCCATCGGGGCCGCGGTTCCCACGAGCTCGCTCCCGTACTCGGCCACGAGCGCCCCCAGCGCGGTTCCTTGCAACGGACCCTCGGCGACCAGACTCTGCTCCTCGGACCGGTCGCAGATCTCCCAGGACTCGGCGATCACCGGTCCCGGCAGCTTGCGGCCAAAGACGGTCGCCAGCCGATCCCCGCCCCAGACGTAGTCCCTATATATGGGCGTAAATGTCAGCGGATAGAGGCCGATTCTCTCCATGGGGGCGATTATGGCGGATCGGGCGGGCGCCGCAAAGCGCCCATACGCCCCTACCGGATGCATCCCGCCCGGAAATCCAGGAGACGGGTCGGTCAGACGGCCCGGGCAGACGGCTCCGCACCGATCTGGGCGGCCCGCTCGAGGCCGCGTCGAGAGGATAGGAACCCAGCCCATGTCGACACCCCTGCGCGTGCTGTTCGTCGAGGACGAGCCCGACGATGTCGAGCTGATCCTGACTCGACTGCGCAAGGCCGGCTACGACGTGCAGCACACGCGCGTCGACACCGCCTCCGCGATGCGCGCCGCGCTCCAAGACCGTACCTGGGACATCGTCATCGCCGACTACCGCATGCCGGCCTTCAGCGGCCCGGAAGCGCTCGAGCTGCTGCGCGCGTCGGGTCAGGACCTGCCCTTCTTGCTGGCTTCGGGCGCGATCGGCGAGGACGCCGCCGTCGAGATGATGCGCGCCGGCGCCCACGACTGCTTCAACAAGGACCGCCTCACCCGCCTGGTGCCGGCCATCGAGCGCGAGCTTCGCGAAGCACGGGTGCGCCGCGAGCGCGCGCGCGCCCAGGAGGCGTTGCGGGAGAGCGAGCAGCGCTTCCGCGAGCTGGCGGCCATGCTGCCCGAAGTCGTGTTCGAGATGGACGCCCATGGCCGCATCACGTTCGTCAACCAGAAGGGCCTGGAGGCGATGGGTTTCGAGCCGGAGGATCTCGCCGGCGGGCTCGAGGTCACCCACTTCTTCAGCGAAACAGACCGTGAGCTGCTACGGGGCGACGTCCAGAAGGTCTTGCGAGGTCAGCAGCTCAGCGGCTTCGAATACAACGCCCGCCGCAAGGATGGCACGGTCTTTCCCGTGCTGGTGCGCGCGAATGCCATCGAGCGCGAACACCGCCCCGTCGGCCTGCGCGGGATCATGTTCGACATCACCGAACGCAAGCGGGCCGAGGCCGAACTCCTGAGTGCCCACCGCATGGCATTGGGGGCCGAGGCGGCCAGCACCGCCAAGAGCCGCTTCCTGGCCAACATGAGCCACGAAATTCGCACCCCCATGAACGCCATCATCGGCATGACCGAGCTCACGCTGCGCACCGAGCTGACGCCCCAACAGCGCGAGTACCTGGAGGCGGTACAGGCCTCCTCCGAAAGCCTGCTGAACCTGCTCAACGACATCCTGGACCTGTCGAAGATCGAGGCCGACCGCATCGAGCTCGAAGAGATCGACTTCGATCTGTCCGAGCTGATCGATCAGGTGGCACAGATGATGGCTCAGCGCGCAGAAGAGAAAGGCCTCGAATTGGTCCAGCGCGTCAGCAGCGATGTTCCCCAACGCCTGCATGGCGATCCCCTCCGGCTGCGCCAGATCCTGACAAACTTGGTGGGCAACGCCGTGAAGTTCACCGAGCGGGGCCGGGTGACGGTCGAATCGACGACCCTGGCCGAGACCGACGGCGAGGTGACGATTCTCTTCTCGGTCCGCGACACAGGCGTGGGCATCCCGGTGGAGAAGCAGGACGTCATCTTCGAGAGCTTCTCGCAGGTCGACAGCAGCACCGCCCGCCGATTCGGAGGCACGGGGCTGGGGCTGTCGATCTCGAAGCGCCTGGTCGAGCTGATGCGCGGCGCGATCTGGGTGAACAGTCGCGAGGGCAAGGGCAGCACGTTCAGCTTCTACGTGGTCCTGGATCGCGCCTCCGAGGGCGCGGGCTCGGAGCACCCCGCGGCGCCGACGGCTGACGCGCCGACACGCGGCGACGCCGGCCACCATCAGGTGGTGCCCGGATCCCACCGCAGCGCCGACGCCCATGGTTCGCCCGCAAGCCACGGCCGTGTCGACTCCGGACCTGCGCTCGCAAGCCACGGCCGTGCCGACTCCGGAGCTGCGCCCGCAAGCCACGGCCGTCTGCGCGACAATACTCCGGATGCGCAGCGCGTCCTCCTGGCCGAGGACAACCGGATCAATATGCGCCTGGCGCGGGCCATCCTGGAGGGAGCCGGCCATCATGTCACCGAGGCCTTGAACGGGCGCCAGGTGCTGCTGCTTCTCGAGGATCAAGCCTACGATGTGATTCTCATGGACGTGCAGATGCCGGACATGGATGGCATTCAGGCGACCCAAGCGATTCGCCGCGATCCCCGCTGGCGCGGTCTGCCGATCGTCGCCATGACCGCCCACAGCCTCAAGGGCGATCGCGAGCGCTGCCTGGCAGCCGGCATGGATGATTACGTGAGCAAGCCGATTCGCGTCGAGGAGCTGCTGGAGGCTGTGGCGCGGCACGGCCGCGGCAAAGGGTGCGTGGGTGCCGGCCTGGCACCCACGGAGGTCCCGGCGACTTCGGAGGCGCCACCTGCGGACGTGGGTGCGGCCCCGGCGGCTCCGGCGGACCCAGCGGACCTGGCGACTTCGGAGGCGCCACCTGCGGACGTGCTGGACCTTGAGGAGGCGCGCGAGCGCTTCCGGGGCTACGAGCCGCTGATCGACGATCTGCTCCAGCGGCTACGCGAGGAACTCCCCCGTCAGTTGGGCGAGCTCAAGAACGCCCTGCTGGACGGCGACTGCAAGACAGTGGAACGCCTGGCACACGGGATCAAGGGCATGTCCGCCAGCGTCGGTGCGAGGTGCATGCGCGAAGCGGCGCTGCGCCTGGAGGAGACGGCCAAGCGCGGTGACCTGCGTGACGCCCCCGCCGAGTTCGCGCTGCTCCAGGTCGAAGCGGACCGGCTGTGCGACTTCCTACGCAGGTCGGCCGCGTGATGGAGTGAAGGGGTACCTGCGCGGGGACCGACGGCGGGGCGAGATCCAGAGGCGAGCCGTCGTTCAGCACCCTTTTTGCCCCGGGGCGAATCGGGAGGGGTCCCTCTTGTGGCGGCACCCGTACACCCCCTCTGGATTTCCCGATCCGGCTGCCGGGGGGTTCAGCACCCTTTTGTTGCCCCGGGGCAACTCTGTAATTGATTGTATTTCATTGAATTGCAAACTCGGCCCTGTGCATGTCTGTGCATGAACGCGCGCCGACACCGCATCCCCGAGCTCTTGGCGAGCCTCGCCTCGGCTGTGTCCACATTGCCGCGATCGCGCACGGCTCGCCCCTCCTGCTGATCGTCCAACGCCAGCCATCCGCCCAGCTCAGCTCAGGGGCCCTGATCCTCCAACTCGTACACCACCGTCAGCGGATACCTCTCGCCCCGCGCATAGTAGCGCCGCCAGGCGAGAACCGTGCACCCGTCGTGCTCGAAGTGAACCGTCGGCGACGGATCGGCGCGCACCAAGTTCGCCTCCGGAGGGAGCCTCAGCTTGCGGTAGTAGATCCGATCCTCGGGGAAGTCGCCGTGCACCGTGTAGGTCCATCGATCGCCCTCCCTCTGGGCCTGCGCGAACTCGGTGTAGCGCCGGGAGATGTTGACCGCTTCACCCGGGGCGATGGGCACCACCAGGTCGACAATGACATTGTGCAGATCGCTGTCCTCACGGGGCTCGATCCGGTGGTCCAGGCGGTGACCGTAGCCGTCGTAGGCTTCGAGTCTCTCCATCAGGTCCAGTTCGTGCTTCGCGGCGCCGCTCTTGACATAGGTCCAGACGATCGGTGAGTCGTTCGTGACGCGGGCATGGCTCCAGAGATCGACCTGCCCGTCGGCGTGGATGATCTCGTAGCTCTCGTAGCGGATCAGGCGCTCGGACGGTGGATCCAGCTCCGGCCGGCCCGTGCGTCCGTCGACGGCCGCGATCTCTGTGCCGCTCAACTCGTAGAGCACATCCTCGGTCTGCAGCAGGTAGGCGCTCGGCTCCACCAACCGCAACCTGCCCTCGAGCACCTGGCCGTCGTGCAATTCCACCCGCACCGACCCTTCCGCGGTTCCCGCCGCGGACGCAACCGAGGTCCAGCAGATCAGCCCCAGCGCGGCCGTCCCCAGCGCGGTCCACCCCAGCGTGGTCGAGCGCAGCGCGGCCGTCCCTAGCGCGGGCGAGCGCATCACGGCCAGCACGCCCACAAGGCGTCGGACGGCAGCAGTAGACTTCACGATTTCGCTCTGCCAAAAGCCCGTCGCGGTGCCGCGGCGATGCCTATCCTCACGCATCACGGTTCCTCCCCTGCTGGACGACGGCCGCGCCCCTTCATTCAAAGCCGGCCCTTCAAGTCGAGGCCTCCCATCGCCGGTCGCGCGGTCGCGCCTTTCGTCTCTCCATAGCGCAGCACCACGACGGCGGCCGGTACACTCGCGCTCCGGCCGCTCGAGGCCAACCCGGTGCCGCTTTCGATGGGCGCCGCCGCCTCCTCGCGCGTCATGCGCAGACCCATCACGATCAAGACCACTGCGGCTACCACCGCCGCACCCGCCAGCGCTGCGCGGGGCACGCGCAGTCCGCGCATCAGGCGCGCGAGGATGCTTCCCGTGCCCGCTCCCGCGCCGGTGATCGCTCTCGCATCCACATGCGTCTGCACCGCCCCTTCCGCGCCGGTGGTCACCCTCGCATCCGCCGCTGCGTCAGCCGCATCCGATGCCTCGGCCGCCGCCAGAATCGACGCCTTCAGGCCCTCGGGCGCCGTCATCTGCAGATGCTCGCGGGTCAACGCCCTCAGTTTCGCGAGCGCGGACCACTCGGCCGTGCAGTCGGCACAGTCGGCCAAGTGCCGACGGATCTGCGCGGCCTCCTCGGCACCGACGACGTCTGCCGCCCCCGTGGGACCCGCGGGCTCCCCTACCTCGCCGGACTCCGAGGCCGCGTCGGCATGCACGATCTCCGCGCCCTCCATGCACTCCTCGCCCGGCGCGCTCACGACCTCACCATCGAAGAGCGCCACCATGCGCCTGCGCACGTGCTCGCAGTCCATCGGCCCGTTGGCCCGACCCTGGTGCTCGCGGTCCATGCGCCCATTGCCCCGACCCTGGTGCTCGCGGTCCGTGCGCCCATTGCTCCGACCCTGGTGCTCGCGGTCAATGCGCCTGCCTCGCTCACGCCCGCCTTCAGAATCCATACCCCGCCTCCGTCAACGCCCGGCGCAATCCGCGCACTGCGTGATGCTTGCGCGAGGCGACCGTGCCCATCGAACAGCCGACCACCCGAGCGATCTGCTCGTAGGAGAAGCCCTCCAGCTCAGAGAGCACGAAAACCTCGCGCTGCTTCTCGGGCAGCCCGGCGAGCGCCGTCCGGAGGTCTTCCCGGATGGCCCGCTGCTCCAAGCGGCGGGCCGGATGCGCGCCCGGATCGGCTTGAGCCAACTCCTCGAGCCGCTCAGGAGGAACCTGGGCGACGTGCCGCAGCTCGGTCTTCCGGCGCCGCAAGCGCGAGATCGCCCCGTTGCGCGCCGCGGCAAAGAGGTATCCGGCATGCCGCGGCCCCTCGGAACCTTGGCGCATCGCGCGGTGCACGCGAAGGAACGTCTCCTGCGTGAGCTCCCGCGCCGCCTCCGTATCTCCAACCAAAACAAGAAGATAGCGGTAGATGCGATCGACATGGGTTCGCACCAGTTCTGCGAACGACATCTGCCCGATCGCCTCTCGGCCTGCCATGTCGGGCTTCGGCACCGTCGACGGCCGCTCCATCGCACCCTCCCGGGACCCGGGCCAAGCCCCGGTTCCACCTGGAGTGACGCATGGGGCCCAGGCATCTTCAATGTGCCAGACGTCCCGAGACCAAAATCGCCGCCGTAATGAACCTGGGCGAAACCTGGGCAAAATCGGCTTGTAGTACACAAGGGTACAATAGAGTCGCAAACATCACCGGTCCTCAGGGCATTCTCTCTGAGCGATGGAGGAATCGGTACCATGGAAAAGAAGCTGAAGCCTGGAAGCAAGGCCCCTCGGTTCTCCTTGCAGGACCAGTCGGGCAACACGGTCAAGCTGGACGATTTCAAGGGTCGCAAGCTGCTGGTCTACTTCTATCCTCGTGCGAATACCCCCGGCTGCACCACGCAGTCGTGTAGCGTGCGTGACGCCCGCAGCCAGTTCGACGGTCTGGGCGCGGATGTCGTCGGGATCAGCCCCGATGCGCCGCAGGGCCAGGCCAAATTCGACGCCAAGTTCAACCTCGGATTCCCGCTGCTGTCGGATCCGGACAAGAAGGTGGCCGATGCGTTTGGGGCCTACGGCGAGAAGTCGCTGTACGGCAAGCTGACACGGGGCATCATCCGCAGCGCGTTTCTGGTCGGCGAGGATGGCCGCATCATCGATGCCTGGTACAAGGTCAGTCCCAAGGACACCGTGCCCAAGGCGATGGCGGCGCTGCAGGAACAGCCCCAGGGCTAGCCGGTGCAGAAGCAGCCCCAGGACTAGCCTGTGCAGAAGCAGCCCCAGGGCCAGCCGGTGCAGAAGCAGCCCCAGGGCCAGTCGCTGCAAGAACGGGCCGTGGGCTGGCCGCTTCGGCAACGACCCGCATGAAGCACCACGGCCCGAAACACCGTGGCCCAAAACACCGTGGCCCGAAATACCACGGCCCAAAACACCGTGGCCCGAAATACCACGGCCCGAAACACCGTGGCCACAGTACCGGGCCTGACCTGGGGCCGTCCCGCAGGCCGACGATCAGGGGACTCCCCTTGTGGGGATCGCCCGGGGCTGGCACAGTGGGCGCCATGATGGAAACCGACCCGCGTGGGTCGTGGAGGGGTGTTGAACCACCGCCGGAGCGTCTGGCTCGAGTGCGCGCCCCTTCTCATGCGGCGCTTGCGCCGAATTCAAAGGGAGTTGCGATGGCCAAGGCCAAGCAAGGCGATACCGTCAAGGTGCACTATACCGGCAAGCTGGCCGACGAGACGCAGTTCGACTCCTCGCGCGGCCGCGAGCCGCTCGAGTTCGAGTTGGGGGCCGGCAACGTCATTCCTGGCTTCGAGAAGGCTATTGAGGGCATGGACGTCGGCGAGACCAAGCAGGTCCACATTCCGGCCGATGAGGCCTACGGCCCCCGCCGCGAAGAGCTGCTCATCGACGTGGAACGCAGCAATCTGCCCGAGGGCATGAGCCCCGAGGTGGGACAGCGTTTGCAGATGCAGCGCACCGATGGACAGACCGTCATCGTCAGCGTGTCCGCGGTGGACGAGAACCAGATTACGGTCGACGCCAACCACCCGTTGGCGGGTCGCGACCTGTTCTTCGACATCGAGTTGGTGGAGATCGGCTGAGCTCTCCTGTCAGCGAGGATAGCAAACGAAGGGGCCTCGCGGACGCCGGCCGTCCCGCGACCCCGAGCTGTGCGATGACCGTGGCCGAGGCAGGCATGTGGTCGAGGCGGGGTTGCTCCCGTCGCTTGCCCTTGCTACACTTGGCTGCGAGTGGACGTCAGGTGCCATTCGTTCGCAGGATCCGTGTGCCGGATCCACACCGAAGTTGGATGTCATGATGGGAGTAGCCCGTTGAAACCGGCTTGGATGCAGACGGGTCGTCGACAGACCTGAGTGGCCGCACGGGTACCGGTTGGTGCCCCTGTTTCTTGTCGCGCGCCCACGCTGATGGTCTCGGATCGGACGACCTTCTGGTAACGTCTCGTATTCGCGTATGCCCAGCCGTCGTCGGCGCGTGCCGGCGGCGGCTTTTTCTGTCGACTCCCTTTCCAACCAGCCTCTGGCAGCGGGCGGGACAGGAAAGGAGAGCGAGGCGGAATGCGAGACACACTCACCCGTTTCTTCGCCTCCCGCACGGGAATCATCCTGGTGGGAGCATCGATCGGCCTGTTGGCCACCCTCCTGCAACGGTTCGGCAACCCGCCCAACATGGGCGTCTGCGTGGCCTGCTTCGAGCGTGACATCGCGGGCGCGCTGGGCCTTCACCGCGCGGCGGTGGTGCAGTACCTGCGACCCGAGATCATGGGCTTCGTGCTGGGGTCGATGGCGGCCGCCCTCGCATTCCGCGAGTTCAAGGCCCGCGCCGGATCGGCGCCCGTGGTGCGTTACTTCCTCGGCATCTTCGCCATGATCGGCGCGCTGGCCTTTCTGGGCTGTCCGTGGCGTGCGCTCCTGCGCCTCTCGGGCGGCGACCTGAATGCGGTCGTGGGCCTGGCCGGCCTGGCGGCAGGCATCGCGGTAGGCGTGGCCTTCCTCAGGCGGGGCTACTCGCTCGGCCGCGCCCATCGGGGGCCGGCGGCCCTGGGCTGGATCATGCCGCTGGCGTTCCTCGGCCTGCTCCTGATGGTCATCGTCAAGCCCAGCTTCATCTTCTTCAGCGAAAAGGGCCCGGGCGCCATGCACGCGCCCTTGGTCATCTCTCTCGTCGCTGGACTCCTCATCGGCGTGCTGGCCCAGCGCAGCCGCTTTTGCACGATGGGCTCGGTGCGCGACGTGATTCTCCTGCGGGATTTCCACCTCATCAGCGGCGTCGCGGCCCTGGTCGTGGCGGCGCTGGTGATGAACCTGATCCTGGGTCAGTTCAAGCTCGGGATCCAGGCGATGCCGATCGGCCACAGCGCGCACCTCTGGAACTTCCTGGGCATGGCGCTGGCCGGACTGGCGTTCGCGATGGCAGGCGGTTGTCCAGGGCGTCAGCTCTTTCTGGCGGGCGAAGGGGATGGCGACGCGGGCATCTTCGTGCTGGGCATGATCACAGGCGCCGCGTTCGCACACAACTTCGCGCTGGCCGGTGTGCCCGACAAGGTGGTTGACGGCGCGGTTCAGGTTGGCGGACCCGGACCCAACGGACAGATCGCCGTGGTGCTGGGCATCGTGCTCTGCCTCGTGCTGGGCTCTGTCATGCGTGAGCGCTGGAACAACGCGTAGGTCGACCCCAATCGATCCGAGGAGGAACACAACGATGGAAACCGTAGATGCTCGCGGGCTCTCTTGCCCCGAACCGGTCCTGCGCACGCGTAGGGCCTTGGCTGCCCTCCCGAATGGACAGGAACTGGAAGTGCTGGTCGAAACCGTCACCTCCCGGGAAAACGTGCTGCGCACGGTGCACTCCATGGGGTGCGAGGCCACGGTCGAGGAGATCGAGGACGGCTTCAAGTTGTCGATTCACAAACCTTAGAATCCGCGAGAGGATCGGGCGCACGCCTGGACGAGTCATGTACAACAACACGCCAAGACGAACCATGTACAATACCGAGCTGATCTATCTGGACAATGCCGCCACCTCCTGGCCGAAGCCGCCCGAGGTGGGGCACGCCATGATGCGATTCCTCGAGACCGTGGGCGCCAACCCGGGGCGATCGGCACATCGGCTGTCGATCGAAGCCGGCCGCATCGTCGACGGCGCCCGTGAAGGGCTGGCCGAGCTCTTCGGAGCGCCCGATCCTCTGCGCATCGTCTTCACACCCAATGCCACCACGGCGATCAACCTGGCGCTCTATGGTCTCCTGCGGCCCGGCGATCACGTCGTCACCAGCTCCATCGAGCACAACGCGGTGATGCGTCCTCTGCGCGACCTCGAGCGCAGGAGCATTGACGTGACGGTGGTGCCCTGCGACCCGGAAGGCACGCTCCAGGTCACGGCGCTCGCCGCGGCCCTGCGGCCGCGCACGCGGCTCATCGTGTTGAACCACGCATCGAATGTGTGCGGAACCCTGACGCCGGTGGCGGAGGTCGGTCGTCTGGCGCGCGATCGGGGGGTCCTGCTCATGGTGGACACCGCCGCCACCGCCGGGTCGCTCCCCATCGACTTGCGTCGTGACGCCATCGACCTGCTGGCCTTCACCGGCCACAAGGGTCTCCTGGGACCCACCGGCACCGGCGGCCTGGTGATCGGCGAAAGGGTCAATGTCGAGCGCCTGCAGCCCCTCGTGCGCGGGGGCACCGGTAGCCGGTCCGAGTCGGAGGAGCAGCCGGCGTTTCTGCCCGACGCTTTCGAGGGCGGCACGCCCAATGCAGTGGGGCTGGCCGGGCTGGAGGCGGCGGTGCGATGGATCCTGGCGCGCGGCATCAACTCGATCCGCGCGCGGCAGGTTGCCGTCACGCAGCGTCTGATCGATGGCCTGCGCGAGATCCCGGGCATCACCGTGAACGGGCCCGGCGACGCGCACCGCCGCACGGGGGCCGTTTCGTTCAGCATCGCTGGAGTCGCGTCATCGGACCTCGGGCTGCGACTGGACGACGAGCACGGCATCCTGAGCCGCGTGGGCCTTCACTGCGCGCCGGCCGCGCACCGGACGATCGGCACCTTTCCCGGCGGGACGGTGCGCCTGGCGCCGGGCAGCTTCACCACCGACGCGCAGATCGAGCACACCCTGGCGGCTGTGGCGTCGATCGCGCGCGAGAGCACGGAGGTGCCCGAATGACACCCTCCGAGGTCGTCATCCTCTTTCACACCAGCAGCCACGCCATCCGGGCCGAGAAGCTTCTCAAGGAGCGCGAGATTGCCTGCCGACTGACGCCGGTGCCGCGACACCTCAGCTCGGACTGCGGGGTGTGCATTCGCCTCGCCGCCTGCGACGGCGATGCGGCCCGGGAGGTGCTGCGTGAGGCTCCGGTGGAGGTCGCCGGCATCCGAGAGCTTCCGTAGGCAATCGGCTACAGCGTTCCGCTGTCATCCTACCTCGCCCCGCGCCCGCCCCCGTCGGCGCGCCACGCCCGCACGGAGGATGAACCAGCCGATCGCCGAAAGGAACAAAACCGTCAGCCCCCAGATCGTCGTGGAGAGCGACTCGGCAAACCCCTGGGCGATGACGTTGGGTGAAATCTCCTGCGCGTTCGCGATCGCGTTGGCGGCGTTGTACAGGCCAGAGCACTGTCCCAGCACGCCCACGATCGCCGTCACGAAGCCCCAGAAGGGAATCGCGTGGATGGCGGTCTCGAGAGCATGTCCCTCCCTAGCGCTCCGGCCGAAGATCTGGATGGCGCGAATCACGAAGAGCAGCCCCACCGCCAGGGTCAGCACGACCAGGGGCGCGGCATAGAATCCGGCACTGCGGATGAGATCGATCATGATGACATTCCTCCAACGCGAGGTCTGCCGACCTCGGGTGGTGCGTTGGCCGCGTGCGACTCGTGTCGGTGCGATTTCGAGTGCCGCGCCGGCAGCCCCTTACTCGAGCCGGAAAGCCAGCTCCGCCCGTTCGATCGACACCACTTTCCGGACCAGGGTGAACCAGGCCACCAGCGTCAGCACCGCACCGAGCAGGCTCAGGGCGAGCAGGGCCGACGAGTGAATCAGCCAACCCAGCAGCAGAAACCAGTCGTTCGCCGATGAAGAGGCAGCAAACAGGGCCGTCTGCCTCAATCCCTCCAGCGCGCCCCAGACCCCAAGGGCCAGCATCACGAATGCCAGCCCGGCCAGGCCGTCGAGGCCCCGCCGCAGATCGCGCAGGCGGTGGTCCTTCTTGATGTACAGCAGATAGGCTTTGCGCAGCGTCAGGTAGAGGCCCACGAACGCCGCCCCCACAACGGGCCAGAGGAAGCTGCCCGCATCACGAAAGATAGCGGTCGTGGCGAGTTGTCCGCCGACCACCAGGCAGAGGAAGAGAACCAGGAGAAGCAGCCCGAACCGCTCCCACCGCGCCTGCTCGGTCAGCGACAGCCGATCCAGGAACCGCTGCCACGGCGTGCGGTGGATGGCAACCAGCTTGGTCAAAACCTCCGCGGAGATCTGGAACCGCTCGCTCGCGCGGCGCTGAGCCTCCTCTTCGCCGATCCCCTGCGCGCGGTACGATTCGAAGGCGTCCTCCAAGTCCGCGGCGATCTCAAGGAGCACACGCGACTTGACCGGCTGCGGAAGAGCGAGCGCGTCGCTGGCCTGTCGCAGCACGTCGCGAAAGCGGTTCATGTGTCGACCTCCTCCATGATCATGCCTCGCCCTCCCCCATGATCTCGAAGAAGCGCTGGAAGAAGGTGCGCCATGCCGCGCGCTGTCCCTCGAGCGCACGGCGCCCCTTGACGGTGAGCGTGTAGTGCTTGCGACGGCGCTGGCCCTCGCTTCCCGACCAGGCGCCCCGAATGAGCCCGTCTTTCTCCAGCTTGTGCAGAATCGGATACAGCGTTCCGTGGAAGAACTTGAAGAAACCGTTGCTGGCCGTCTCGATCTCGAGGGCGATCTGGTACCCGTGCTTGGGCCCGCCGGCCAACGTGGCCAGGATGAGCGCCTCGTTGCAGCTCTTGGTCAGGTTTTGACCTTCCAGGTCGGGCACGCCGTCCTCCCGCGGGCCGGCCGGGACCGATCGCCCGCTCTGGTGACGCCTTCCCATGGGTTGTATTTCTATGTATAGGTACTCTATATATATGACAAGTCTGACTACCTGTCAAGATGCAACTTGTGCTGGACCATGCCCGATCTACGCGTCGGTCTGGCGATTGATCACGATGAGGGTTCGGCTTGGCGCTTGATCACGATGAGGGTGATGTCGTCGGACTGGGGGATGCCGGCCACGTGTTCGGAGACCGCACGAATGATGGCCTCCCGGATGCCGGCGGCGCCGAGATGGGCGTTCTCGCGGATGATCTCGACCAGCCGCTCGTCGCCCAGCATGACGGTCTCGCCCTGCTGCGCGTCCTGCTCTTCTTCCGGTGACCCGCCGGTGGCCACCGCCACGCTTCTGGATCCGGATCCGGATCCAGATCCGATGTCCTGATCGCGCCCGTCGGCCGACCCGGCTCGCGCCGCGGAACCCCTCCTGCGGGTCGCAGGCCGCGACGGCCCTCCCGAATCGCTTCCACGAGGTGTCGGCCCGTCCGGCCCCTCGGCCTCGGTGATGCCGTCGGTGTAGAGCACCAGGACGTCCCCCTCGTGCAGCACCGCCGACTCCTGCTCGTAGGACTGTCCCGGCAGCATGCCGATCAGCAGCCCGCCCCGCCGCAGCAGCTCGATCGAGCCGTCGGCGCGGCAGAGGATGGGGGGATTGTGGCCGGCGTTGGTCGAGGTGAAGGTGCCCGCGCTGCGATCGAGCACGCCGTAGAAGAAGGTCGCGAACATCTGCTCGTCGGTCGACCTCACCATGAGATCGTTCACGCGCTGGACGACCTCCGCCACGCTGCTGGGGTGGATCACCTGACCCTGCAGGCTAGCCTGGAGGTTCGACATCAGAAGCGCCGCCGGCATGCCCTTGCCCGACACGTCGCCGATCGCGATCCCCAGGCGCCCTTCTCCCTGAGCGAGGAAATCGAAGTAGTCGCCCCCCACCTGGAGGCTGGGCACGCTCGTCCCGATCACTTCGAAGCCGGGCACGATGGGCGACTCGTGCGGTAAGAGACGCTGCTGAATCGTCCGCGCAGTCTCCAGCTCCCGCTCCAGACGCTCGCGCGTCACGGCCTCCTCCCGGCCGCGCTTGACCGCCATGGTCATGTCGTTGAAGGCATCGGCCAGCTCGCCCAGCTCATCCTCATTGGGGACCTCGATGTGCGCATCCAAGTCGCCCGCGGCCAGGCGCACCGTGCCCTTGTGCAGCTCGGCCACCGCGCCGGTGATGCCGGTCGCGATGCGCAGGCCGAAGAAGAGCGCGAACCCCTCCATGACGAGGAAGAAGGCCGCCAGGATCAAGAGTCCGAAGACGAGCACCTGGTTGAGGCGGTACTCGTCCAGGGTGAATTCCTGCATCAGGTCCTGTAACGAGGCCGAGAGGTGGAGGATGACCTGATCGGTGCTGAAACCCTCGTCTGTTGGGCGTAGCACCTCCAGCAGCGCCGCGCCGATCCGCAGATCCTCTTCCCAGAACTTGCGGCCGCCGGCTTCCAAAGGCAACGGAGCCGGTATGCCCGCGTCCGGCGCGCGGCCCTCGCCCGCCGGGGCGCGAGCGCGCTCTTCCTGATGATGGTGTCGCCCACGAATGTCAATGTCGAGCCGGGTGGTGTCGTTGACCACATCGAGGTCGGCTTCGTCGGCGCCCCGGATCATGAGATCCTGTGAGCTGTAGAACCCGGTATGACAGCGCAGAATGTCCGCCAGATGGTTGAGCGCGGTGCTGTCGACTTCCAAGCCCTTCACGCGCGGCCGACGCTGGAGAAGTCCTTCAATGCGCAGCAGCCAGATCTCGGACCCAATGCGAAAGTAAGCGGTCGTGTCCCGTGGCGCCCAGAAGCGGATGAGCGTCTCCTCATCATCGAAGCGGACCTGCACGCCGCTGGGCGTGCGGTCGGTGACCTCCTCATCCGCGCCGGTCGAGCCCGCACCCGTCGTGTCCGCCACCGTCTCGCCGGCAGCCTCCCCACCGGCACCGTCCTCGCCGCCACCCTCCCCACCGGCATCCTCTTCGCCGCCGGCCCCGACAGCATCCTGAAGCAACTGTTCCCGAAAGCTTGTCAGCCACTCGGGCCCTTCGCCGCGCAACACCGTGACACCGCCGGCCAGATCGGCCTCGAAAACCCTCTGGAACGGAATCGGCTGCAGGTCGATGCCGCGGTCCACCTGCTGCGCCCACGCTTGCAGCATGGCGTGTCCGCGAGCAGCCCGGCTTCCGCCCAGCGCTCCCAGAACCGTCAGTCCAGCCAGGATCAACACCAGGACAAGCGGCACCAGGGCGACGAACAGCGCGCTCACCGCCAGCTTCGGCTTCAGGTGCAGGAAGTGGAGCCTCATCCCGAAGAAGATCCACAGCAGCGACATCAGCCAGAAGACCCGCAGGGAGCCGAGGGCATAGGAGGCGAAGTTGCGCCCCAGGAGATGGAAGTACTGCGGATCGGACGGCAGCTCGAAGCCCCACCCGAAGGCCGCGCACGCCAGGGCAAGGAGCCCCATGAAGAAGAGCAACGCGCGGCGCGCCGACGAGAGAGAGCGGTAGGGACGGTAACGCCTGAAGACGAGGAAGGTGATCGAGAAGGCCAGCCCCAGCCAGTAGCCGGACGCGTCGGATCCGGCCACGATGATCAGGACCGCCCCCAACGCCAGCCAGACAACCCAGAAGCGGCGCACCGCCGTGTCGAGCAGCAGCATGCGCACCGCGGCGAGCCACGCCGCACCCAGGATGATTACGGTCAGCCAGACGGCCAGCGCGTGGTGTCCGCCCAGGAGCCGGTGCACGATCCAGGCGCCGGCGCAGCCGACGAAGGTCAGGAGAATGCGGCGCCAGGCGAGGTGCTTGAGCGGGCGCTCTTGCGAGGTGGCCGAACCAGCCGGCGCGCCGGTGCCCTCATGGCCGGTAGGCGGGCTGGGGTCCGGTCGATCCGGCGCCTTTGTCCTCCACAGTCTCATCCGGCTCCCTGTCCCCGGTTCAGACAACACTCGCGTCGAGGCCTGACAGTCTCACCATGCGACCTCGGGTGCAAGCGTAGGAGGCCTCGCGGAAGGGCACAAGGGTGAACTCGGTGAGCTCGTCGAACCCAGATGGATCGGTTGGAACACACGGCTCGATGAAGATGCCGCGGAGCACCTCGTGACATGCGGAGGGCAGTGCCGGCCATCACCTCGTGACATGCGGAACACTGGAGACTGGAGATTGGAGACTCGCGAGCCGATGCTCATCGCCCCCTAAACGCAGCCCGGGGACCGCCAGGGTCCCCGGGCAAGCTCCACGCAAAGTCGGGTCGTGCGATCAGCGCACGATCGTCACCCGCCGGCGCACCTCCTCGCCGCCGACCAGACCCTTGGCGTAGTAGACGCCCGGCGTGACCAGGGCGCCTTGGCTGTCGCGCCCGTCCCAGGCCACCGGCGCGCCGACTTCGGCATCGGGCAGGCGCCGCACGAGGCGTCCCATCGCATCGTAGATGCCCAGCGCGCTCACCGCACCCGAGGCGGGCCCGGCGAAGCGAAGCTGGACCTCTGCGCCGGCGGGATTCGGCACGGCGCGCAGCGACCAGGATGCGGCCTCCGGCGCCATCACGTACGGCTCCTCGCCCACCGCGCTGGGGCTCGGGTTCGCGGAGAAGGTGTAGGTCATCGTCCCGACGCTGGACGTGCTGGCGATCGCCAGGATCACCTGGTCGTCGGGATGCGTGAGACCGCCGACGGGCAGCACGCCGCTCTGCGTCACCGGATCGAGCGCCATCGGGATCACCGTCGTGCCCCCGCTGCCGCGCAGCACCAGGCAGTGCACCGCGTAGGCGTTGTTGTCGCTGCCGTCGAACGACCACTCGATCGCGTTGTTCGACCCGAAGCTCTGGAACCGGTAATAGTCGGCCGCCCAGTGGTTGACCGATCGCGTCGTGGTCGGCACCGGATAACTGGTGTAGGTGCCCATGACGTTGAACGGTGGCAGCTCGTCGCCCACGTACCCGTAGCGGCCATCTCCGATGGAGGGATCGTCGAGGAAATTCGCAACCGTCCAATCGGCGAAGACATCCGCGAAGTCCTGCGTATAGCCATGGGCGTCGAGCACCGCCTCATAGCCGGCGATCGAATTGGCCGGCTCGTGCACCACGTCGTAGACAGCGGGCTCACCGCCGTAGCGCTCGTAGAAGTAGAGCGACCAGAGGTAGGTCTTGATGTAATCGGCCCAGTTTCCGTCCCAGACGGTCAGGTTGTTGTCGGGATTGCTGTTGAAGGCGCTGATGACGTCGGGGCGGCCGTAGAACCACATCGCCAGCTCGGCCATGCCCTCGTCCACCCAAGACTCCTCGCCCTCGTCGTACTTCCAGTGGATCATGTGTTCGAACTCGTGCGCGATCACCGACAGCATGTAGTCGCCCTGAGGACTCTGACCGTGCCCGCAGTTCATGTAGAGCACCTCGCACTCATTGCTGCGATAGGGTGGGAACATCCCGTCGGGGTACTCGTCGAACCAGAAGAAGAATCCGTCGGATGCGATGCCGAAGTCGAACCACATCAGATAGATCCGCGGATCGTTGTCCAGCTCATCGGGCGGGTCTCCGAAGACCTGGCTGTTGGTCTGGTAGATCCCCTGATCCGGATACGGGCCGATGGTGCTGTTTTCCCACCGCTCGAGGATCGCGTCGACGTCGTCCTGGTCGATGTTGACCCCCCACTGGGAATCCTCGACCACCACATAGCCGTGCTCGCTCATGCCGCGCACGGTGCACACGCGCTGCTCGAAGTGCGGCGGCATGGGGTAGTGGATCCAGAGCCACCAGAGCCAGGAATCACCCACCTGCGGGTTGGGCGGCGGGCTAGTGGGAAGGTCGCGCAAATCCGACTTCACTTCGGGACCGACCTGATCGGGCGTCGGGACCGGCATCTCACGGATGGCGCCCTGGGGCGCGACGGGTTCTTCCACCGCCGCCGCGGGCGAGAGCGTGGATTGGCTGAGCACGAGGAGCAGGATGGCGAGCAACCCGGCGCCGGCGGCGAGCGCAACGCGCCGGCGATTCTCGCGCGGGAGGCGTCCTGCGAAGCGTCTCATGTCGATGGACCTCCTTCCATGGTTCGCGCTGCAGCGTCGGGTCACCAGAAGTGCGCCGGTGGGCCGACTGCAGCGATCATAGTCTATCGGAAGAGTACACTACGGGGGGTACAGATGCCCACCGCGGAGTTCTCCAGGTTGAAGGTCGAAGACCGGGGTGGCCAGCCGGGGCGGGAGTCCGCCGGAGGGTGGCCATGCGGGAGGGAAGCCCGCCCGAGCACGAAGCACCCTGACGAGCCGTGCAACGTCCTGCCCACAACCCCTTTCCATTCAATCGATTATAGAGAACCCCGAAGCCGCCGTGCTCTGAGAGGGCGCCCCGCAGCCCCGGGGTCCAGGCCCCGGCGGCCAGGCCCCCGTGGAGCAGACCCGGAGCCCAAGGGGCTCCGGGTCTCCACAGAGCGAACTCGCACCCCGGGCTCTTGCCCGCTTGCGCCCTCACAGAAGGGTGCTCGGGAACCTACAGGGCCGCCTTCAGGTCCTCCTGGCTCAACACCTCGATCTCACCCAGACCTAGCCCCTGGAGGCCGGGCTCGATCGTCTCGCGATCGCCCACCACGACGATGAGCATCCGGTCGGGGTGGAGCTGCTCGCGCGCCGCGCGCGTGGCGGTCGGGCCATCGATGGCCGCGACGCGGTCGATGTAGGTGCGCCATTCGCTGAGGGGCAGGTCATTCGATAAGATCTGGCCCAGTTGACCGGCGATGCCGCCCAGGAACTGGAACTGCTGCGGAAAGCCGCGGATCATCTGGTTCTTGCAGTCGACCAACTCCTCGTCGTCGAGCGGTCGCACATCGCGGATCTCGCGGAACTCCTTGACCATCTCCTGGACGGCGTCGGTCGTGACGTCCGCCTCCACCTGGGCGTAGCCCAGCAGGGCGCCGGCGCCGCCCATGGCGATCAGCAGGGTGTAGGCGCCGTAGGTATAGCCCTTGTCCTCGCGCAGGTTCATGTTCAAGCGGGCGATGAAGCTGCCGCCCAGGGCGTTGCTCATGACCGACGTTGCCAGATAGTCGGGATCGCTGCGCGCCACGCTTTCGTTGCCCACCACGATCATGCTCGACGGCGAGTCGGGACGATCGACAATGCACACCCGGGTTGCAGGCAGCGCCGGCACCGGCGGCACCGTATGGCCGGGAACATCGGCGCGCTCCCAGTCACCGAAGTGCTCCTGCGCCCGTTCCTCCGCCTCCGCGAGCGTGAGGTCCCCCACGAAAACGAGTGCGGCGTTGTTGGGCCGGTAGTTCTGCGCGTAGTAGTCGAGCAGATCCTGCCGAGTGAGAGCCTCGATCGAAGCGGCGGTGCCGTTGCCCGTATACGGCTGCCCGTAGGGATGATCCGCACCGAAGAGGATCCGCTGAAACACCTTCAGGCCGGCCGTAGCCGGCTGGCTGTTCTCCTGCTGAATCCGGCCCAGATACTCTCTGCGCAGTCGTTCGAGCTCTTCCTCGGGAAAGGTGGGATCGAGGAGCACGTCGGTCATCAGCTCCAGCCCCTCGTCCAGGTGCACCCGCAGCACATTCAAGTTCATGCCGGAAGCATCGAATCCGCCGAAGGTGCCGAAATTGGCTCCGATTTCGCGCAGATCCTCCGAAATCTCGAGCGCGCTGCGATGGCGGGTGCCCTCGTCGATGAGAGCGGCTGTCAGCGCGCCCGCCCCGGGACGTTCGGGCGGATCGGCCGCCCACCCGGACTTGACGATCAGGTTGGCCTGCACGAGGGGCAAACGGTGATCCTCGACCAGGTAGACTTCGAGACCGTTGTCGAGCGCGGTCTGCTGGATCTCGGGCGGCTCGAACTCAGGGTCCGGTCCCGGGCTGGGCATCACCGACCGATCGACCTCGACCGCGGAGGCTTGAAGATCACCCTTCGGAACAATGTGCAGGATCGCGCGCCGCTCCAGGTCCAAGTACTGCCGAGCGCAAGCCATGACATCCTTGACCGATGGCGCACGGTAGCGCTCGCGATCCCACGCAATCTTGTCGGGCCGGCCCAGCAGCACGTTGTAACGGTTGAACCGATCGGCCAGGCCCCCGAATCCGCCGATGCTCTGCAAGGCGCGCACGAACCCTGCTTCCCAGGCGGCTTGGGCGCGCTCGAGCTCCGCGCCGCGGATGCCCTTCTTCAGAAACGTGTGCAGCACCTCGTCCACCGCAGCTTCGATCTCATCCAATCCATGGCCCTCCTTGGCCGTCACCTGGATGAAGAAGAGGCTGCTCAGCTCGCGCGAGTCCTGGTACACGCTGACGTCCTGCGCGATTTGGCGCTCGTAGACCAGCTCCTGATAGAGACGCGAGGTCTTCCCCGAGCCCAGGATGCTCGCGATCAGATCGCAGGTGGCGTCTTCTTGCGTGAGCCACGCCGGCGTATGCCACGCCATGTAGAGCCTGGGCAGGGAGACCGCGTCTTCGGCCACCGAGCGCTTCGGTGAGGTCATCCGCGGCACCCAGGAGTGGATGCGATCGACGGGAGGACCCGGGGGAATGGGTCCGAAGTACTTGTCGATCATCATCCTCACTTCATCGGTGTCGAAGTCTCCCACCACGCACAGCGAAGCGTTGTTGGGCGTGTAGAAATCCTCGAAGAAGCCTTTCACGTCATCCAGGGTGGCGACCTCGATGTCGTGCATCCGGCCGATCACCGAATGGTGATAGGGATGATCGCTGGGATAAAGCATCTCGAGCATCAACTCATCGGCCTTGCCGTAGGGTTGGTTGTCGTAGCGCTCGCGTCGCTCGTTCATCACGACCTCGCGCTGGTTGTCGAGCCGCTCCTGGATCATGGCAGGCAACAGGAAGCCCATGCGATCGGCCTCCAGCCACAGCGCGGTTTCGACGTAGTTGCTCGGGACGTTCTCGAGGTAGTTGGTGCGGTCCTCGCTGGTCGACCCGTTGACGAAGGAGCCGACCTTCTCGAGCGGCATGAAGTAATCGGTGTCGTGATGCTCCGAGCCCTGGAACATCATGTGCTCGAAGAGGTGCGCGAAGCCCGTCCGCCCGGGCTTCTCGTTCTTCGATCCGACGTGGTACCAGACGTTGACCGCCGCCATCGGGATACGGTGGTCTTCGTACAGGATCACGTCGAGACCGTTGGAGAGCTCATAGACCTCCGGCTTCAGATCGAAGGGATCACCTCCCTCCACCGGGGTCCCGGCAGAGGCGGGCCGCGGGCAGGCGCAGAGCCCCCCGCGATCAGCAGGGCAGCGGCAAGCCACTTGCTCATCGCATCTTGCTCCTTCCAGGAGAATGGTATTGGTGATGGATCGTCCAACCAGAGGGGGGTGGGCGGTCGAATCCGCCGTCTCGCTTCCAGCTACGCGCCCGGGGCGGCGAGGTTGCATGGGCCGACCCGGGCCGCGGGGATCGGGGCCGCGGGGATCGGGCCCGAAGACGCGAGGGCAACTCCCGGTAGCGCGGCCGCAGGCCCTGGACTAGACTGCGCGCCATCGCGGGGCGGGACGAGATGCGGTGCTGGCGTCCCGCGCTGTCCGAGCATGACCGGAGCCTCGGTCGCCGTCGCCTTTTTGCATCAACATGGAGGTGTAGCCTTGGCACCCGAACGCAGCCCTCTCGGCGCTCCGGACGGCCGGCCCTACTCGCCGGCGGACGTCTTCGGCTCCATGACCTTCACCGGGGAGGCAATGAACAAGCGCCTTCCGGCGGAGGTCTTCGCGAAGCTGCAACAGACGGTCCAGCTCGGGTTGCCGCTCGAGCCGGGCATCGCTGATACCGTCGCGCTGGCCATGAAGGAGTGGGCCACCGAGCAGGGCGCCACGCACTACTGCCACTGGTTCCAACCCCTCACCGGGGCAACCGCGGAGAAGCACGACGCGTTCCTGCGTCCCGACGGCCGCGGGGGCGCCATCACGCGCTTCTCAGGCGACCAGCTCGTTCTGGGCGAGCCCGACGCCAGCTCCTTCCCCTCCGGCGGCATCCGGGACACGTACGAGGCCCGCGGCTACACGGCCTGGGACGCCACCAGCCCGGCCTTCGTGCTGAAGAGCGCGGCCGGCGCCACGCTCTGCATTCCCAGCGTTTTCGTCTCCTATCACGGCGAGGCGCTCGACAAGAAGACGCCCCTGCTGCGATCGATCCAGGCGGTCTGCGAGCAGGCGGTACGCATTCTGCGTCTCTTCGGCAACGGCAGCGAAAACGCGCGCGTCGTGACGACGCTGGGCGCCGAGCAGGAGTACTTCCTGGTCGACAAGGAATTCTACAACGCCCGGCTCGACCTGCAGATCTGCGGCCGGACCCTGCTCGGATCGCCGCCGCCCAAGGGGCACCAGTTGGACGACCACTACTTCGGTGCCATCCACGAACGGGTGCTGGCCTACATGACCGAGGTGGAGCGACAGCTCTACGAGCTGGGCGTGCCCGTCAAGACGCGCCACAACGAGGTGGCGCCGGGCCAGTACGAGCTGGCCCCTTCCTTCGAGGAAACCAATGTCGCGGCCGACCACCAGATGCTGGTGATGCACATCCTGCAATCGACGGCCGACCAGTTCGATCTGGTCTGTCTACTCCACGAGAAGCCCTTCGCCGGCGTCAACGGGTCGGGCAAGCACATGAACTGGTCGATCGCCACAACCGACGGCATCAACCTGCTCAATCCGCAGGAGGACGCCCACACCAACATGCAGTTCCTGGTCTTCCTGACAGCCGTGATCCGTGCCGTGGACCTGCATGGGGACCTGCTGCGCGCGTCGGTCGCCGGGCCCGGAAACGATCATCGGCTGGGGTCGAACGAGGCCCCGCCGGCGATCATTTCGGTCTTTCTGGGCGACATGCTGTCGGATCTTCTGGACCAGGTGGCGCAGGGCGACCCGCGCTCCACCAAGAAAGGCGGCATGCTCCATCTGGGCGCCCGCACGCTGCCGCAGATTCCGCGGCACGGGAGCGACCGCAACCGGACGAGCCCCTTCGCCTTCACCGGCGACAAGTTCGAGTTCCGGGCCGTCGGCTCCCTCGCGACCGTGGCCTGGCCGGGCACGGTGCTCAACACGATCGTGGCCGAATCGCTGGACGTGATGGCCACCGAGCTGGAGCGCAAGGCGGGCCAGAACCCCGCGCCGGCCAAGTTGCAGTCGGTCGCGATGAGCGTTCTACGCGGCGTGATCAAGAAGCACCGCCGTGTGGTCTTTGACGGCGACAGCTACTCGGCCGCGTGGCACAAGGAAGCCGAGCGGCGGGGGCTGCCGAACCTGAAAACCACGGTGGACGCGCTGCCGGCCCTCAAGTCGCGCACCGCGATCGACCTGTTCTCCAAGTACGACGTGCTCTCGGCCCGCGAGCTCAAGGCCCGGGCCGATGTGCAGGTCGAGAAGTACAACACGATCCTCGAGATCGAGGCCCGCACCTTGCTGGACATGCTCGCCCGTCAAGTGCTGCCGGCGGCCCTGCGCTACCAGGCCGAGCTGGCCCAGCTCGTTGCGGCCGGCGCCGCGGCCCAGTGCGAGGATCTCGAAACCACCGCCCAGCTCAAGGACCTGATGAACCTGGTCAAGCAGCTTCGGCAGGCGATGCGGGCGATGGAAGCCGCGTTGGCGAAGCATCCCAAGTCGGCCGACACGCGCGCCGTTCATATTCGGGACCATCTGTTGCCGGCGATGGTGAAGGCGCGCTCGGCCTCGGATGCGCTGGAGCAACTGGCCCCCAGCGACCTATGGCCGTTGCCGACCTATGCCGAGATGTTGTTCGTGCGCTAGGAGCCGAGTGCGCCCAACGGCGCCCTTCGCGGCGCCCGGGGAGAACGCCATGCCAAACAAGGATGATTGGGAGCTCTTCCTCTGCAGTGGAGCCGAACACCTCGAGAAGGCGTTTCTGCGCTCCGGGTACTCGGTGACGAAGTCCGATCGCAACTACGACGACTCCCGCAAGTTCGCCAACAGCGACGTCTACACCGCGATTTCGGCGATTGAGCGCTTCCAGCAAAAGCGCGTCTGCGTCTTGCAGAGCTTCACGTGCTCAGGGGAGCAGAGCCGGCACAACTTCACGACCGGCGACCGGGTGGTCGAAACGCTGCAGGTGATCGACATCCTGACCCAGCCCCGATCGGTCGAGTACGTCTCGGAGACCGAGCGTCGCTTCCACGAGCTGCAGCCCCCGCGCGAGATCGTGCTCTTGGCGCTGCATCTGCCCTTCTCCAAGCAGGATCAGATCTACCGGACGGGCGAGACCAACGCCTGCCACACCACGCTGCGCGCCCTGCTGTCAGCGGGGGTCACGCGGATCGTCGCCATCGACCCGCACGTGCCGCCGGATTTCAGTTGGTTCCAAGACCTTCTGGATTCGGGGCGCGTGCAGACGCTGTCGATGTATGGGCGGATCACCAAGGAGATCCAGCAGCTCGACGAGTACGAGAACATCGTCTTCGTCAGCACGCCGGGCAAGCGGCGCAATCCCTTCGGCCACGAGATGCAGCAGGTCGACAAGCGGCGCGTGAGCACGCACAGGGTGCTCCTCGAGGGCCAGATGGATGAGAGTCTGAAGGGTCAGCGGGTTTTCCTCATCGACGACATGGTCATCTCCGGAACCACACTCAAGAGCGCCCGCAAGTTTCTGCTGTCCCAGGGCGCGAGCGAGGTGCACGGCTGGGTCACCCACGCGCTCCCCTACGTCAACGGCAAGGAAGAGAACCTGCGCCGGCTCGTGGACGCCTTCGATGAGAAGATTCTGGTGTCGGACACGGTGCGCAGCCAGACATTCCAAGTCGACTTCCCGCATTGCAGCCGCACGTGCGTCGACCTGATCGTGGAGGAGTTGCTGCAGGCGGAAGACTGATTCCTGCCAGCCGGCGATCGAGCGTGAGCGGTGGACGCAAGCTCGGCCTCCCCGTAATGCGCGGGGCCGGCCCCACAATGCGCTACGCCGCTTCCCCACCCGGTCCCCCGGAGATCCCCGGATAGCCCCCGAGCCTCGTGCAAGGATCTACTCAACCCACGTGCCGCCCTCAGGATGCTCAGAGGCCCGGGCCCGCCGGACGGTAGTCCCGGGCAGAAGGGAGAGCCGATGTTCCCGCGAACCATACGGACCCGTTTCATCCGCACCATCGAAAGAAACCGAGCGCTCGGCGTTATCGGTCTGGCCGGGGGTCTGACCCTTGGACTGTCGTTGCTCACGCTGGGATGCCCGTCCGAGATCGCCGATGGCGTCCTGCGCGAGTTCCGAGCCGACCTGCAACCGATCAACGAGCAGGTCACCGGCATGGCGACCACCGGCACCGTAGTGCTCAAGGTCGGCCGTGACTCGATCTACATCGAGGTCGAGGCCGAGAACGCCCCTCCGGCCATGATGCACTTGATGCACTACCACGGCTTCCCCGAGGTGCGCGGGTCGATCTGCGCCTCGATGGATCAGGACCTGAACGGAGACGGCATCGTGGACCTCATCGAAACGCAACCGGTCTCGGGCCAAACGCTGGTGCCGTTCCACGCCGATCCCGCCAGCCTCGACATCCAGGTCCATTCGTATCCGGTCGCGGACTCCACGGGGACGCTCTCCTACCGGCAGACCATCGCACGCGACGCGCTGGCCGAGGCGCTGCGCAAGGAGATGAACATCGAGTCCCCCGAGTTCGGCCAGCGCACGGTCTACCTCCACGGCGTCGACGCCGACCTGCCGCTGCCCGAGACGGTCCAATCCCTGCCCGGCGTCGACCCACACATCACGCTGCCCATCGCCTGTGGAAAGCTCATCTTGGTCGGACCCTAGGGGCGTGGGCCCCGCTGGAGGTACGCGGCCGAAGTGCCGATGAGTTCGGTGGACGCCCTCGGGGCGCAAGGCTCGAGTCGGCTTGCGCGTGAGCGGCTGCGGAGGAGTCCGCCATGGCATGGGCGAAGCGATGGTCTTGGGTCGTGGCTGCAATGGCGCTGCTGCATATCCCCGCGGCGCACGCCCGTCCCGTTCGCATCGGGGTGGCGGCCGATCACGGGCGGGAAGCCTGCCTACAGCGTTGGCGCGCGACCGCCGACTATCTGACCGGCCGCATCGGGCGCCCGTGCCGCATTTTGCCGCTCTTGCCGCGTGAGCTGGAGACACATCTCGCCGGCCAGGAACTGGACTTCATGATCCTGTCGGCGCCCCTTCACTGCGTGCTGCAGCAGCGCTTCGGCGGAGAGCCGATCGCCACCCTGGTCTCCAACCCGCTGGGTCGCGCGCTGGCCCAAACCGGCAGCGCCGTCATCGTGCGAACCGACAGCCCCATTCGCGAGCTGGCCGACATCCGGGGGCGCCGGTTCATGTGCGTACGACGCCGTTCGTTCGACGGCTATCAAACCGCACGGCGATTGATGCTGCAACACGGCATCGACCCGCAGCGCGATTGCTTCTTCTTCAAGGAAGGCGGGTCGGATGCGCGCGTCATCGATCTCGTGCTGCAGGGGGCCATCGAAGTGGGCGTCGTGCGGGCCGGCACCATCGAGTGGATGGTGAGCCGGGGCCGCTGTCGCCGCGAGGATCTGCGCGTGATCGACGCGCAGGAAGACGGCTTCCCCTTTGCCCACAGCACCCCGCTCTATCCCAACTGGCCCTTCGTGGCCTGCGACTGGACCGAACCGGACCTGCGTGAGCGGGTCGCGCGGGCCCTGCGCGAGATGCCCCGCCACAACCCCGCGGCGCGCGAGGCCGAGTGCGCCGGCTGGCGCGAGCCGCTCGACTACGGCGAGGTGCGCGATTGCCTCTGGGACGTGGGCATGATCCGCGCGTCCGACTGGGAGATCGCCGAGCGGGAGTGGTGACGGCCGTCTGAAGCTCGTGGTCAGCGTGCCGCGGCGACGGCTGCGGTCGGCGGCCCGTGGTCGGCGTGCCGCGGCGACGGCTGCGGTCGGCGGCCCGCGGTCAGCTCGCCGCGGCGGGCTCGCGCAGCCGCGCGGCGATCATCCCGGCCACCTTCTCGCCCGAGAGCAGCATGCCTCCGAAGATCGGACCCATGCGCGGCGCGCCGAAGACGGCGTTGGCCGCCATGCCGCAGATGAAGAGTCCGGGAAAGACCTCGCGCGTGTTTTCGAGCGTTCGCCGCTCGGCCTCCTCGGGCCACATCGACTGCTCCCCCTCGATCTTGCCGCTGGGGGTGAGAAGCTTGCCGGGAACCTTGCGCTGCACCACGTGCACGACTTCGGTGGCATGGCCGGTCGCGTCCACCACCACCCGGGCGCGCATCGAGATCGGATCCACGTGCAGGCCCGCCATGTCGACCGGGCTGGAGTTGACCACCACGCCCGTCACGCGCTCGGGCCGCATCACCACGTCTTCCACGGTCATGCAGTTGAGCACCACCGTCCCCGCCTTGACCGCCTTGCTGGTCAAGGTCGAGACGGCCTCGATCGCGTCAACGGTGTAGTGACCCGCTTCGTACGGCCTGCGGCGGAGGTCGAATTCGTCGAGGATGTGCAGCGCCTCCTCCTGCACGACGATCTCGTTGTAGAGGATGCCGCCGCCCCACATGCCGCCTCCGATGGACAGCTTGCGCTCGAACAAGCGCACCGAATGGCCGCTCTTCGCCAGGTAGTAGGCCGCCACCAGGCCCGACGGTCCGCCGCCCACGATGGCCACGTCCACGTCCAGCGATGCCTTCAGCTTCTCGAAGTAGCGATCGATGATGGCGCGCGTGATCAGGACCTCGTCGGTTTTCATCGCAACTCTCCGGTTTACGACTCTCCGCTCTCCCGGACCATCGCCTCCGCCTCGGGGCGGGGCGCGTTGGTCTTGTTGTCCCAGTAGGGCGACATCTTGCGCAGGTTGGCGACAATCTGCGGAAACACCTCGATGATCTTGTCGATCTCATCGTCGGTGTTGTACCGGCTCAAGCTGAACCGAACCGAGCCGTGCACCGCGGTGAACGGCACCTTCATCGCCCGCAAGACGTGCGAGGGCTCGAGCGATCCCGACGTGCAGGCCGAGCCGCTGGACGCGCAGATGCCGTGCTCGTCGAGCTGGTACAGAATGCCCTCGCCCTCGATGTAGTGACAGGCCAGGTTGAGCGTGTTGGGCAGCCGCGGCGCCTCGCGGCCGTTGACCTCCAGATAGGGAATGTGCTCGGTGAGCGCCTCCTCGAGCCGATCGCGCTGGCGCTGGAGCTGGTGGATCTCCGCGTCGCGATCGCGCGCGGCCAGCTCGCAGGCCTTGGCCATGCCGACGATGGAGGGCACGTTCTCCGTCCCGGCCCGGCGCCCTTTTTCCTGGTGACCGCCGATGAGCGTGGAGCGCCAGCGGGTCCCACGCCGCACGTAGAGGGCGCCCACGCCCTTCGGCGCGTGCAGCTTGTGGCCCGAGAAGGAGAGCATGTCGACGTAACGAAAGCGCTTGGTCAGGTCGAGCGGCAGCTTGCCCGCGGTCTGGGTCGCGTCGGTGTGGACCACGATCGACGCGTCGGTCTCCTTCACCACACGCGCCATCTCCTCCACGGGGAAGATCACGCCCGTCTCATTGTTGGCGTGCATGATCGTGACCAGCAGCGTGTCGGGACGCAGCGCGCGGATCAGGTCGCCGATCTCCAGGCGTCCCTCCCGATCGACGGGCAGGAAGGTGACGTCGAAGCCTTCACGGGCGAGGTCCTTCGCGACCTCGTACACGGCCGGATGTTCCACCCCGGTCGTCACGATGTGCTTGCGAAGGCTGTTGGCGCGGATCGCCCCCCGAATCGCCAGGTTGTTGCTCTCGGTGGCGCAGGAGGTGAAGAGAATCTCATCCGGGTGGACGTCCCCCAGAAACGCGGCGATCCCCGTGCGCGCATCCGTCACGGCCCGCGCCACGCGCTGGGCCGGCGAATACATGGAGCTTGGATTGAAGTACGCCGAGGTCAGGAACGGGATCATCGCCTCGTAGACCTCGGGCGCGATGGCGGTCGTGGCGTTGTTGTCGACGTAAATGGTCTTCACGAGCTGCACCTCGCCTTCCGTAACTCACAGGATCCCCACCGCTCGGGCGCGATGGCGACGGAATGTCAGATGGCCGCGCTCCCGGCCGGGCAAGCCCTGTCCAGGCGGCGAACGATCCGTGCGGCAGTCGATCAAACGCTGATCACCCGAATGCGTTGATCGACGTGATCCTTGAGCGCTCCCTCAACGAGAACCTTCAGGGTGTTGGCCGCAGCGAAACAGGTGGCACAGGCCCCCTTGAGCCTGGCGTACACGACCAGTCCCTTGATGTCGACGATCTCGATGTCGCCCCCGTCCTTGGCCAGCATCGGACGCACGTTCTCCTCGATGACCTGCTCGATCCGCTTGCCGAGCTGATAGGCGGAAAGCTCTCCCCCCCCCGGCGCTCCTTCGGGAGGCTCGGGCAGATCGGTCACCTCTTTGAAGCGGGTCTCCTGCGGACCCCAAACCTCGTCGAGCAGGTCCTGAAGTCCGCCGGGCGCGTGGTGGCACGATTGACAGGCGCCGCCCGCCTTGATGTTGGCGGTGATCTGTTCGATGGTCTTCAGGCCCAGTTCCTTGATCTTACGCCGGATGTAGGGCTCGGTGAGGTTGAAACACTGGCAGACGATGCGGCCCTCTTCCTGCTCATCGGGCCGGATGTCGACCCCCAGTTCTTTCAGGTCGACCCCCCGCTTCTGGGCCCAGTTGAACACCGCGGCCTGCAGCGCCTCGGCCCCCATGACCGAGCAGTGGATCTTCTGCGAGGGCAGACCCTCGAGGTAGTCGACGATGTCCTGATTGGTGATCTTGAGGGCCTCGATCGGGGTGTACCTGCCCTCCTCGATGATGGCGCACAACGCCTCCGACGCCGCGATCGCGGATGTGCAACCAAATGTCAGGTAGCGAGCCTCGGTGATCACGTCCTTCGTCGGATCCTGGGGATCACGCTTGACCCGGAACGTGAAGCGTAAGGCATCGCCGCAGGCGATCGAGCCGTGCTCGCCGAAGCCGTCGGGATTCTCGATCTCCCCCAGGTGGGTGCCCGGCTTCCCGTGCACGGCATCCATGAAGAGCTGCTTGGTCTTTTCACTGTATTCCCAGGCCATGGGCTGACCTCCATCGGCGTCGACCGCGGATGCCGCGAGGGTTGTCCTGCGCTCCGGCCCGCGACGGACCGTTCGCGGCGGCTTGGTGACCCGTCCGCAATCGGGCGAGTGTAGCGCCCTGGGGACCGTTCTTTCAAGGTGCGCTGGCCGCAGCCGTCGCGGATTTCCTCGCGGTGCAACAACCTGTGGACATCTGGGCGGCCCTCCGGTTCCACAATCGAGAGTCTGGACGGCGGATTGCGCTCCGATGGGGAACTTACGGCTCCTGCCGGAACCGGGAGTTCCCGCTATCGACCGTGCCGGACCATGGGGCGAAGGGCCTGTCAGAGCCCCCCAGATGGGCTACAATCCCGGCGAAGGCGGGACGGGAAAGGACACGCGCAGATGGGCATCAAGATCCGACTGGATGCCGGCGAGCCCGAGCTGCTGATGGAGGTGCTGGCCTACATGGGGCGGCGCTTCTCGGACAGCCGGGATTCCACCACGCTGCTGGAGCTGGAGGACCAGCTCGAGGCCGCGCGACGCGCGTTGATCGGACGGCGGCGGGTGGAGATCGACCTGGCGAGCCGGCGCGTGGACCTGCTCATCCAGGTCCTGGCCTCCTACATCGAGGAGTTCCGCCGGCCCGCCGCCGCCGCCGACAACCGGCAGCGGATCTCGCGCCTCAGACGCATCGGCCGGCGGCTGCAGAGCTCCTCCACCTTCTTCGGGCGACTGCGGCAGTGGCTGGGGTTGCCGTAGGCCGGGCTATGTCACGCGGCACAGGTCGCTAGAATGAAGCCCCCATCCAGGGTCGCGGACCCTGGAAGAGGCCGTCCAGCACCGCGGCCTGCTTGGGGGTGGCATTCAGATGGGGGGTCCACGCAGATAGTTGCGCGGCGGACAGGTGGCCCGTGAAGAGCGCCGCCAGCCCCCGGATGTCGATGCGCACGCCCCCGCGTCCTCCGCGACGAACCCGTCCGCGACCGTCAGCGACCTCCAGCGTGAAGCGGCCCTGGTTCTCAGACACCAGATCGTCCTGTACGCTCAACACCATACGCCCGGCGGCCGCCGGGGCGTAGCCGCGCTCCCGCAGAGCCCGCTCGACATCGACGACCCTCAGCATCCACCAGTCGCGCGCGCGGACCTGGAACGCGAGCTCGGGCATCATCATCAGCAGGGGATCGAAGGGCCGTCCGAAGAGAAGGATCTTCTCGCCCTGCGTGCGGTGATCGGCGATGAACCCGAGCATGCGCCGGCCCGCCTCGGGGGTCGCGGCGAAGAACTCGCGCGTGTTGATGGTCTGGTCCTTGCGCACGATCAGACGGCGCATGTGGCCCTCGATGCGACCCTTGCGCAACACCACGTAGCTCTTGCAGGGCGGCGCCCAGATCTGCACGCCCTCCTGCCACTCCGGGGCGTACCGATCGAGAGGCCCGCAATCCTGCGCCACGGCGCGCGCGTGGGCCCGCGCGAGGGCCGGGAGATCGGCCGGCTCCGCCTCCCGGATCTCCAGGTCGCGCGCGCGCACCGCAACCCGCTGGATAAAGAGGGTGGTCTCGTAGTGACCGCCGGCCAGCTCGTAGCCGGCCAGGCCGTAGAAGCGCCGCGTGGCAGGGTAGAGCGCCGAGACGGCGATCCCGTCGCGGTGAGCTTCCCGCACGACGGTCTGCATGATCTGGAGCCCGATGCCTTCGCCGCGGGCTTCGGGAACGGTCGCCACCGCCCCGATCGCGGCGCAGCTCAGCCTCCGCCCCCAGAACCACTGGTGCGCTGGATGGCGGAGGAGCCCGGCCACGATCCGCCCGCGCCGCCGGATCACCCGCATGGTCTCGGGGCCGAGCTGGCTGAACTTGGCGCGGGCTTCCTCCGGGGTCATGCTGAAGGCGTCGCTGGCCGCATCCGCATAGGCCATCAGCTCGCGCTCGTCGAGCGGTCGTCCGTAGTCCAGCTTGGCGGGCATGTCGAGCCTCCCCTTGAGCAAACCCATGTCACGTTCGATGATCGGCCGATTCGCGCCCGCTGTCCATCGGCTTCCACTCGCACCCCCGCCGCGGCTGGGCTATGCTCCCCGCCATGGAACACGTGATTCCACAGGCTTGGTTCGACCCACTGCCCATGATCCTGTTGCTCAGCATCGCCGCCGTGGCGATCGCGGGCTTGATCCGCGGCGCGGGCTGGCTGGTCGACGGCGCCGCGGGGCTGGCCTATCGGCTGGGCATCTCCAAGGTGATCGTGGGCGCCACCGTCGTCTCGCTGGGCACCACCAGCCCCGAAGCGGCCGTGTCGGTCATGGCCGCGTGGAGCGGACAGGCGGGCCTCGCGCTCGGCAATGCGGTGGGCTCGATCATCGCCGACACCGGATTCATCTTCGGTCTGGGTTGTCTCGCCGCCGTCCTGCCCGCCGACCGCTTCGTGCTCAGCCGACAGGGCTGGGTCCAGTTCGGCGCGGGCCTGCTGCTGGCCGCTCTCTGCTACGGCGCCTTCCTGGCCCGCGGAGACCAGGCGGCGCTCGGCCGGCCGGTGGGTGTGCTGCTCCTGGCGCTGCTGGTGGCCTACATGATCGTCTCGGTGCGCTGGAGTCGCCAACATCCAATGGGGGAGGTCCCCCCCGCCACCGGTCATCGCGCCTTGGGCGTGCTGGCCGGGCTGATGGTGGTGGGTCTGGGGCTGGTGATTCTCTCCAGCCGCGTGTTGATCTGCTCGGTCACGGTGCTGGCCGTACGCTGGGGCGTGCCCGAGGTGGTGATCGCGGCGACCCTGGTCGCGATGGGCACCTCCCTACCCGAGCTGGTGGTCGGCATCACCAGCATTGCGAAGGGGCACCGGGAGCTGCTGGTCGGCAACGTCATCGGGGCGGACGTGTTGAACGTTCTCTTCGTGATCGGAGCGTCGGCCGTGGCGGCGCGTCTCCCGGTGGTGGAGGTCGGCGCCAGTGTTCCGCGAATCTTCCTCTATCTGCACCTTCCGACAATGATCGTCATCCTGCTGCTGTTCCGGCTCTACATCTTCGCGGCGAACCGCCGCGGCGTGTTTCGGCGCTGGTACGGCCTGCCGCTGGTGGTGATCTACGTGGGCTACGTGATCGCGCAGTTCGTCCTGTCCGCCGGCGATCCGGCGGTTCATCCCTAGGCCGACGACTTGGACACGGCCGCCTTCTTCTTGGTCCGTCGCCGCGTCGTGCTGGTGCGGCGGCGGGTCTTCTTCGCAGGCGCCGCATCGGGTACCGTAGGGGCATCGGCGGTCTTCTTCTCCGCCTCCACCTTGGCGGCGCTGCTGCTGCGCGATCCCGCGCGCGAGGAGGAGCGTCGCCGGCGCCGGCGCGTCGCCTGTCCGAGACCGGTGACGACCCAGGTGCCACCGGCCTGCTCGTCGCGCTCGACCTGCAGAATGCCGTGGGCCTTGGCATCCTCCAGCAGATCGCCGAAGGTCCCGTAGCCGTAATTGCCCTCGTCGAAGTCGGGCCGCTTGCGGCGCATGGTGTCCTTGATGAGCGAGGAGTAAAGCCGTTCGCGTCCTTCGCGGAGCAGACCGCGTGTGGTGGTCAGCAGGAAGTCGAACAGCTTGCGCTGCTCGGCCGGCACGTCGCGCAGGGAGTCGGCGTCGCGCTTGCTGCGATCCTCCATCAGATCGTCGTAGAAGATGAACTCGTCGCAGTTGTTGACCAGCAGGTGGGCCGTCGAGTTGCGGCATCCCACCCCGATGACCGCCTTGTTGTTCTCGCGCAGCTTGGCGACCAGGGGCGTGAAGTCGGAGTCGCCCGAGACGATCACGAAGGTGTCCAGGTGCGCCTTGCCGTGGCACAGGTCCATCGCGTCGACCGTCAGGCGGATGTCGGCGCTGTTCTTGCCGGAGACGGCCGGTTTGGGGATCTCGATCAGCTCGATGCCGGCCTCGTGCAGGCCGGCCATGTGCTCGGTGTGGTGGCTCCAGTCGGCGTAGGCCCGCTTGACCACGATCTTGCCCTTTTCGAGCAGCCGCTGGACCAGCGGGTGGATGTTGAAGCGCTTCCCCATATCGCGCGTGCCGAGCGCGATGTTGTCGAAGTCGATGAAGAGCGCCAGATTCGTTTCGGACAAATTGGGCATGGGCCCACTCCTTTCCAATGGTCTGCTTATCTCATGAGGTATGGAAACCACGGCTGCGAAAACCAAGACTGCGATCATAGAGCCGCTGGGATCCCGTTGAAAGCCAGGAAATGTCGCCGCATCAGTCGCATCACCAGAGCATCGCACCCATTTCGGGAGCATGGTGGCCGGGTACCGTGGATCCGGCCCGCGGTGGGTTCCCCGTGGCGGACCGTCACAATTGCTGTACACTGCGGGATTGCCGTGTGTTCCGAGGACGCGTGCGGGCCCCCGCGAGCCGGGTTGCCCGCGCGGAACAGCGGGAGGCAGCTATCCATCATCTCAGGTTGCTGATACCGTACCTGCGCCGCTACCGGCGCACGCTGGGCATGGGGCTGGGCGCCATGCTGCTGGCGACGGCCCTCTCGCGCCTGATCCCCTGGTTCCTCAAGCTGGCCATCGACGCCCTCCGGGCCGAGGAACCCTTCAGCCGGGTGCTCACCTGGGCGGGCGCCATGGTGGGCGTGGCGGCCTTCGGCGCCTTCTTTCTCTACCTGCAGCGCTGGTGGTTGATCGGCACCTCGCGGGACATCGAGTACGATCTGCGCTCCGATCTCTTCCGCCACCTCCAGAGCCTCGATCTGGCCTTCTTCGGCCGCCGCAGGACCGGGGACCTGATGGCCCACTTCACCAACGACCTGAGCGCCCTGCGCATGGTGGCCGGGCCGGGCATCATGTACGCCTTCACGATGACGCTGACCCTGGCCTTCTCGATCGCCCTCATGGTGGCGATCGACCCGTGGCTGACCCTGGTGGCCTTCGCACCCTACCCCCTGATCTCGGTGGTCACCTTCTTCTTCGGGCGCGAGATGCACGCCCGCTCGCGCCGGGTGCAGGACCTGTTCGGCGAGATGTCGTCGCGGGTGCAGGAAGACATCTCGGGCATGCGCGTCATCCGCGCCTACACGCAGGAGCGCAACTGCGCGGCCAACTTCGGTCGCCTCAACGAAGAGTACTTGGGCGCCAATATGGATGTCGCCCGCCTGCGGGCGCGGTTCATGGCGGCGATGAACGCGCTGGCGGGGGTGGGGCTCGCCATCGCGCTCTACGTCGGCGGGCGGCAGGTGATTCACGACCAGCTCAGCCTGGGCTCGCTGGTCGCGTTCTCCGCCTACCTGGTGGAGTTGACGTGGCCCGTGATCGCGATCGGCTGGGTGATCACGATGTTCCAGCGGGGCGCGAGCGCGGCGGCCCGCCTGCAGGACCTCCTGGGCACGCGGCCCGAAGTGCTCTCGGGAACGGTGACGGGCCGGCCGGACCCGCGCGTGGCTTTCGAGAACGTCACGTTCCACTACCCCGAATCCGCGGCCGCCGCGGTGCGGGCGATCTCCTTCCGGCTGGAGCCCGGGCAGACGCTGGGCATCGTGGGCCGAACCGGCTCGGGCAAGAGCACCATCCTGAAGCTGCTGCTGAGGCTCTACGACCCCACCGTGGGCAGCGTGCGGATCGACGGCCGCGACGCCCGCGAGTGGAACCTGCAGGACCTGCGAGCGATCATCGGCTACGCGCCGCAGGACGCCTTTCTCTTCTCGCGCACCGTGGCGGAAAACATCGGCTACGGCGAGCCGGAAGCGCCGCCGGAGCGCATCCGCCAGATGGCGGCGCGGGTCAATCTGCACACCGAGATCGAGGGCTTCCCGCAGGGCTACGAGACGCTCGTCGGCGAGCGGGGCATCACGCTGTCGGGCGGCCAGCGCCAGCGCGCCTCCCTGGCCCGCGCGCTACTGCTCGAGCCCGACATCCTGCTGCTCGACGACACGCTTTCGAGCGTCGACGCCGAGACCGAGGTCGCCATGCTCGCTGAGCTCCGTCGCTACCTGCAGGATCGCACCTCGATCATCGTCTCCCACCGCATCTCGGCGGTGGAGCACGCCGACTGGATCCTGGTGCTGGACGAGGGCGCCGTCGCCGCCGAGGGCACCCATGAGACCCTGCTCGCCGGGGAAGGTCTCTACGCGCGCCTGTACGAGCGGCAGCGGCTGGCCGCGGAAATCGAAGCGGAGGGCGGACGCTGATGGCGGCCCGACCCGACACACGGCCGCACGACGCGGAGCAGAAGCTGGGCCGGATTTACGATCGCGAGCTGATGGCCCGCATGCTGCGCTATCTGCGGCCGTCGCTAGGGCTGCTCCTGCTGGCAACCGCGCTCTTGATCGTCTTCTCCCTCGCCAACCTGGCCGGCCCGCTCATCACCCGCATCGGCATCGACCGCTACATCGCCCAAGGCGATGCGCGGGGCCTGCTGGGAATCTGCGCCCTCTGGCTCGGCCTGCTCATCGTGACCGGCTTTCTGCAGTACGCCCAGATCGTCACCATGAACCTCCTGGGCCAGCGGGCGATGCTGCGGCTCAGACGCGACATCTACCGCCACCTGCAACGGCTGCCGCTGCGCTTCTTCGACCGCAATCCGGTCGGCCGACTGATCACCCGCGCGACCAATGACGTCGAGGTGCTCAACCAGATGTTCACCCAGGGCGTGGTCGCCATCTTCGGCGACATCTTCACCCTTCTGGGCATCATGGTGATTCTCGTCGTGATGAACCCGTCGCTGGCGCTGGTGACCTTCGCCTCCCTGCCGGCGGTCTTCTTCATCAGCATCCAGTTCCGCCGCCGCGTGCGGCGCGCCTTCCGGGCCATCCGCGTGGCGGTGGCGCGCATCAACGCCTACCTGCAGGAGACCCTGGGCGGCATCACGGTGATCAAGGCGCTGCAGCGGGAGCGTCGCAACGAGAAGGAATTCGACGAGCTGAATGCTACGCACCGGGATGCGTTTCTGGAGTCGGTGCGAGCCTTCGCACTCTACTTCCCGCTGGTGGAGCTCATCCAGTCGATCTCGGTGGCGTTGATTCTCTGGTACGGAGGCGGGCGCGTGGTGCAAGACGCCCTCACCTTCGGGGAGCTGGTGGCCTTCATCCAGTACGCGGGACGCTTCTTCCGCCCCATCCGCGACCTGTCGGACAAGTTCAACATCCTGCAGGACGCCATGGCCTCTTCGGAGCGGATCTTCGCGCTGCTGGACGAAGAGCCCGAGGAGGACGCCGGCTTGCCCGCGGGCGCGATCAAGGAAGATGCCGGCTCAACCGTGGGTGCAGCGGATGAGGCCGTTGCCGTCTCCGCCGCGGCCGGAGCCGAGGCCGAGGCCACCGCGCGATTCGATCCGCGCGGCGAGATCCGCTTCGAGGACGTGCACTTCAGCTACGACGGCCAGACGCCTGTGCTGCGGGGCGTGAGCTTCACCATCCCTCCGGGCACCACGACGGCGATCGTCGGCGCCACCGGCAGCGGCAAGACCACCATGGCCTCGCTGCTGCAGCGCTTCTACGATCCCACCTCGGGCCGCATCACGATCGGCGGCATCGACACGCGCAGCCTCCCCCGCAGCACGCTGCGCTCGGCGATGGCCACGGTGGAGCAGGACGTGTTCCTCTTCTCCGGATCGCTGGAGGAGAACATCCGCCTGTGGGAAACCGCCATTCCCGACGATCGCCTGCAGCAGGCGATCCGCACCAGCCACGCCGACCATGTCGTCCGCCGGTTGCCCGACGGCCTGCGCAGCCAGGTCTCGGAGCGCGGCTCCAGCTTCTCCACCGGCGAGCGACAGCTCGTCGCCTTCGCGCGGGCGCTCAGTTTCGCGCCGCAGATCCTGATCCTGGACGAGGCCACGGCCAGCGTCGACAGCGAGACCGAGCTGCTGATCCAGGACGCGCTCCAGGCGCTGCTGGAGGAGCGGACCTCGATCGTGATCGCCCACCGTCTGTCCACCGTACGCAGCGCCGACCAGATCTTGGTGCTGCGCGCGGGCGAGATCGTGGAGCGCGGGCGGCACGACGATCTGCTGGCCTCCGGCGGGGTGTACGCGCGGCTCTATTGCCTGCAGTTCGAGGGGCAGGACGGGGAGTGCGTCGGGCCGCGAGAGGGGTAACCCACTCTGTCGATGCAGGCTGGAACGTCGGGCGCTGCGCTGCAGAGGAGCCCCAGTCGTGGATTGACGTGCGATCCTCCGGGGAGGATGCTGAAGGTGTGATCGTCATCCTTGCGTGCGCGCTTCCTACCGGGACGACGCCATGTCGAGCAGGGGCCGGACATCAGGCGCAGATGGGGTCGTGGAGTACTACGCGGCCAGAGCGGAGGTCTACGACCTCACCGCCGGGTATCTCGATCCCGCCACCGAATCGCTGCGGGCGCCCATCAAGGCCAGGTTCCAGGAACAGCTCAGAGATCGAGATGTGCTCGAGATCGCCTGTGGGACCGGCTACTGGACCGAGGCCATCTGCAAGACCACCCACTCGGTGGTCGCGACGGACATCAACCCGGGCATGATCGCCAAGGCGGCCGTCCGTTTGTCCCATGCGAGCAACGTACGGCTCGTGACCAGCGACGCGTACGCGCTCACGGAGGTTGCCGGCCGCTTCTCGGCCGCTTTCGCCGCCTGGTGGTGGTCCCACATGCCCAGGGCCCGGATCCCCGAGTTCCTCACCGCTCTCCACGGCAAGCTGCTCCCCGGAGCTTTGGTGGTCTTCACCGACCTGCTACCCGGCGCCTACGAGGCGCGAGGACGCAGACGAAATGCGGATGGGGACCTGATCGAGTGCAGGACGCTGCCCGATGGAAGGACCTTCGACATCATCAAGAACTTCCCGAGCGAGCAGGAGATCGTCGACGTGCTCGGAGAGCGCGCCACGGACATCCGCTACCAGGCCTTCGCGCAGGAATACAATTGGTGTCTGACGTACGAGCTTCGGCCGTGATCCCAAGATTGGCCACCCCGCAGGCACTGCGCACCGGTTTCAGAGCTCAGGCTCGTAGCAAACGACCTCCGTCGAAGTATCTCCCGTCCCCCCGGCGGACGTGCCGCTGTTGCCCGTCGTGATCCTGATCCCGCCCTGAAAGCCCCGGATCATGACCAACCGCTTTGAACTGACAGGGAACAGGATGTCATCCTCGGCGCGCGGCTCCCCGGCAATCTGAACGCGATGCACGTAGTGCCCTTCGCGATCGAAGATGTCGAAGGTCTCCATGATCCCCTCGGGCAAGTCCGCGCGACTGAAGCTGTGATGAACCCACAGCTCACCCGCCTCGGTCACAAAGAACCAGCGGATGCAGGGATCGTGATCCTCGACCACGTTCTTGATCGGCATCTCCATGCCATTGCTCTCGATATGCACCCCGCGGCCGGCCTTCTCCTCTTCGGTGCGCTGGCGTGGCTGATACTCGCGTTCGATGATGCGCTCCCGTGCGCCTTCGTCGTCAAAGACATGGATGGCATAGCGATCATACTCGGGCGCCACGAAGACGCGACCCTCGGGGCCCACCGCCCAACGGCCATGGTGAACGAAGTAGCGTTCCTTCTCCGCCCAGCGCATGGTCTCGTCAACGGGGCGATGTCTTGCCTCGAGCAACACCGCCTTCTCGAGGCCGTCGGGCGTGCAGATCGCCAACACATCGCGCTCATCCTCACCCGCTCCCATACTGGACTCGTGACCGGAATAGGCCAGAGTGCCACCGCGATACTGCACGTTGAACGCGAGGCGCATGCCGCCGTCCGCCGCGTCGGAGCCGCGCAGGTCGATCGGGTCCCCGGGATCGCCGTAACGGTCGACGACGACCACCCGCGCCGGGAAGGCCTGCATCATTCCAATGCCCCCGTTGGGCAGCAAGGTCATGCCGATCGGTCCGCGGCACTCACCGGGGCCATCGCCCTCCCGGCCCACGGAGCGCACATACGTGCCATCGGGGTTGAAGAGATGCACCTGCGCGAGTTGTTGGTCGAGGAGGAAGATCGTGCCGCTTTCATCTGCCAGCGCAAAGCGGATGCTGCCCATCAGGTAGTCGGCGTCTTCCTCACCTCCCAAGCGCCACAGCTCGTGCAACCGCCACGTTTGCTCGCCCTCCGATGGCGTCGCGCTGTTGCGGATGCATGGGACCCCATCGCGCTCACCGAGCTCTCCGGCTTCGGCAGGCCCCAGCAGGAAAAGGCTCATCCACATCATGGAAGCGAGTCGCAGCAGCACGCGTTGATTGATCGTCATGCGGTCCACTCCCCTTCGGGTCGTATCTCCACCGGAATCGAAACCGATGTACGGAACCGCCAAGCATCGCGCAATGCATCGCAGGATTCAAGGTGCTCCATAGCCCAGAATCCACCGCCTCCGATTTGAGCCGTGTCGGAGGATGCTCATCGGAGGG
>CAZPGB010000042.1:0-52440 GCA_964585945.1 uncultured bacterium
CACCCCAAACACCCGACGAGATTCAAACAGGGCTTCGGGCAACAGAAACTATCTAAGCTAGCTTGGCCCGAGCGTCCGCCTCGTCCGGACCGTACGGCGGTCGAGTTGTGCTGCGGCATGGGCGGCATCGGAATCGGACTCGCTGCTGCCGGCTACCAGGTGGTCAAGGCCTACGACTCCTGGCCGGACGCGGTTGCCATATACAACCACAACGCTCGCGATCCGGTCGCAAGCTCCAGCAATATCCTCTCCAGTGAGGGTCGAGCCACCATCAAGAGAGATCGTGGGCGTCTTGGTGATGTTGATCTCCTCGCAGCCGGCCCTCCCTGCAAGGGTTTCAGCCAGATCCGCAACGGCCACCACAGCAGGCCGAACCCGCACAACCAGGTCCTCTTGGCGATGCCCGAGTACGTCGCTATCTTCCGTCCGCGACTGGTGCTGATCGAAAACGTCCCGGACCTGGCGCGCCATCGTGACGGCGGGACCCTGCGTGGGCTGCTCGCGAATCTGCAGCGGCCCGGGCCACGTGGGCTGCGGTACCAAGTCGAGTACGGCGTGTACGACGCGGCTCTCTTTGGCACGCCTCAAGCGCGGCGGCGGATTCTGATCCTTGCGGTCCGCAGTGGGTCAGGCGAGGAGCGGCTGCCCAATCAATCTCCGGACTTGGCAAAGCTCTACGCAGCGCTCCGGCACGGTGGCGAGATTCCAGATGACCTGCAGTCCTACGCGGATCGGCTCGCCGACCCGGATGACCTATCGATGACCTCGGGGCATCAGGCCCTTTCCGACCTTCCGTTGCTGGGCGCGGGCGAGCCCGAAATCCCCCGATTTTATGCTACACCTCCCCGCAACAGCTACCAGCGGGCTATACGAGCGGCGTCCTCGGACCGTCTCAGCAACACGCGCACCCCAGCGGTTCGCGACGAGACCGCCCATCGTTTGGCGATGATCCCCCCGGGAGGCTGTGCGCGAGACATACCGGCCGACAAGCTCAACGGCCTGTCGCGTCGCTACGATTCGGCCTATCGACGGCTACACCCCGACGCTCCATCGACCGCACTCTCGACAAAGTACGACTGCGTGTACCACTACGAGAAGCACCGGTCCTTGTCGGTACGCGAGTACGCGCGCCTACAAGGCATTCCGGACCGTATCTCGTTCCCGGAAGAACTAACTTGCCGCCGCCATGCGTACGAGATGATCGGCAACTCCGTCCCGCCTCTCCTCATACACGGGATTCTGGTACAGCTGGCCGCGCCATGACAGCGGAGGAAGGCGAGATGACCTCAGGATTCCGGTTGGCGCCAGGGGGACGGGAGAGGCTGCTCCTTCTCGACGACCTCCTCGATGCCGAGTACGGAGCACCAGAGGCGTCGTTGGGCAACCAAGAGAATGCCCTCGATGAGGCCCTCTACATCATCCTGAGCTTCCAGACCGACCTGTTGCGATTACGGGAGACGTGGCGAAGCCTACGCTCAGCTTTCCCTCGATGGGAGGATGCCGCGCGAGCCTCGCTCGACGAGATCGCTCGTGCGTTGCGCGCTGGGGGCCTTCAGCGGCAGAAGGCGAGATCGATCAAGCGGCTCCTAGAAGCAGTCCTCGAAGGATTCGGGGAGCTGTCGCTCGACACACTTCGCGAAATGGGCGACGTCGACGCAGAGCGCCTTCTCACGCGGCTTCCGGGGCTGTCGTGGAAGGGGGCCCGCTGCGTGCTGCTTTATAGCCTCCGGCGTGAAGTATTCCCGGTGGACGGGAACAGCTTCAGGATTTTCCGGCGGACCGGTGTGCTACCCCGATCGGCTGTCTACCGCCGCCGGTCTCTGCACGACGCGCTGCAGGCGGCAGTCCCCGCGGTTCGCAGGCGGCCCTACCACATCAATTTGGTCGTGCATGGACAACGGGCGTGTCTGTCCGCAACTCCTCGTTGCGGGAGCTGCCCGGCACGAGGTGCTTGCGAGAGGCGTGGCTTGTCACCGCTACAACTACCGAGCGCCGAAGTCGAGTCACCCAACGCACAGGCCGCGAGCAGGCTGGCGTCCAAGGACATGAATACGATTGCCCGGCATCACGCTAGGCAGTCGTCCACCGGTTTCCGCGCATCGGCGGCACCCGAGACGCGACTCATTCCAAAGGCGGGCTGATCTCGTATGCGCGCGCTTCTCCGAGCCATCGCCTTCGCTCTGCATTCGTGGCTGAACTCCGTACGCGGGAGGTTGGCCGCGAGGCGGGCTGAAGGACAAGTTGGCGGCGGGCACAGAGGGGGCGTGTCCCTGGAGGCTCGCTCGCGTGTAGAGGACGCCGAGCCCCAAGCAAGTGTGGCTGCACCCACCACTGAGAACCTTGAGGGGGCCGCGTTGCCCGCGAAGGAAGCTGGCCTCCCGAACAGATGCAACGATGCCGGAGAGAGCCCCGTAGAACTCCACGCGGCCGATGTCCCGCACTCCGGGACGACCTGCGAGTCGAACGGGCAGGCGGTTGGCGGGCGAAACGAGGATCATGACGGTGATGTAGGCATCCCACAGGTCGGGGTCGTCGACGTGGCCGCCACTGTCAAGGCCGAGGATCTGCTTACCAGCGAGCCATGTGACGAGGTTAGCGCGCCTCCTGGGGAGCCAGGGGACCCGTCCGACGACGGCGCGCGAGCACGCTCTGTTGGACAAGAGACCGCTGGCCCAGATGCGGAGACCGACCTCAAGCAAGCTGGCGAGCAAGAGGCCCATGACGCTGCCGAAACTGGGACGCCCGCCGAGCATCTTGCGGAGAGGCGGGAGGGCGACGGTCCGGCTGATTACGTCGGCCAGCTGCCAGATGAGTCCGAGAACGAGAAGATCGTTGCATCAAGCGGTGAGGCCAGTAGCGAAATCAACGACCCTCAAGTCGGCACTGATTTCGTAGATGCCCCGGAGACTGGCGCGGAAGAAGACTTCGATGCTCCAGAGCCCGATGCAGGCGAAGAGCCCGACTTCGCACCCGCCAGCGATGAGGTGATTGGGGAGGTTATCGAGGAGGGGCAGGTTTCGACGAGCGACGGTCGTGCGATCGGCTCAGATGCTGACGTCTTGAATGCAGGGCCTGAGGCCGATGACCGCCTCGAACAGCCCCCCACGCGGGAAAAACTGCCACGGCGCGCACCACAGTACCGCGCCCCGGTGGGAGGGCCGCCGCCGCGGCGACAGCCCTCGAAGCCACGGTCCAGCTCGGAGGACGCCAGTAGGTCACCCACGCGTGGCCGGCCAGCCGTCATCGAGGTACGCGTCATCTTCCAGCGCGGTGGGTATTGCAACATCTCGTTGTTGCCGAAACGGTTGCCTGGGCTCCCCGAGGAGCTTGCCGTCTCCAGTGCGGCGGGCGACGTGGAACTCCGGGCGTTGCAGGATGACTGGTATCAGGACGTTGTTCCGGACAACCTCGGAGGCCTCCTTCGCACGGGGTTCGTCTGGAAACATGGGGACACGGGCCAGGAGTGGCTGCTGTCTGGCCGCGAGGTGTTCGTGCTCGCTCATGGCACCACGCACCGCGGGTTCGTCTCCTGCCCGCGGCTGGCCGTCGGTCGCGATCACGTCGTGCTCTGCACAGCGACGCAGCTCAGCGAGGTCGAGGCGGTGCTCCGGACGGCTGGGTGCGCCGGCTGGATCAAGATCGGAGAGGATGATGGTGTTCCGTCTGGCTGGCGGGTGCTCCGAGGAGTCGTTCCCCAGAATCCAGTGCCCCAGAGCGGCGACGCCGACATTCTCAATATTCTGCGGCCCCTTCCTGAAATCGAGATAGCGCTCGAAGGAGGCATCCGCCTCGCCTACAACTCCTGGCTGCTCGGCTATCCGCCGGCCATCCAAATCTACGGAGACCCAGAGCACACTGAGTCGGTTCTGATCGACGGCCAGGAGGCGACCGAGTCCGAACAGGGTGGTTTCACGGCCCAGGGCTGGCACGCCGAGGGAGACCACCAGATCTGGTGCAGCAGCTCGAACAAGAGCTATTCGCTGGTGCGCTGCGAAGCCAGCTGGACGTATTGGCCAGCTTACTCTTTCGCGCTCCGCGGCGCGGGAGGTGAGGGCCACGAGTTCGAGATCTGTGGCCCGCTGGTGCGTCCTGTGGCGACCGATGCGCAGTCGACTCAGCGACAAGTGGTCCAGGTCGCACCTGCCAATCCTGTGCTCCTCGGAGCCAGCCCAGGCGACGTGTTCTTCGTACGCCAGCGGCCGGAGGTTCGGGGCGCGATGTGCCTGGGACTGCCTCCATTCGATCCCGTGTGGGCGCTACCGGCCCAACCCCTGACCTGCGACAAGCGCACGAACAGGATCCTTCTTGTTGGAGAACCAACGGCGCGATGTGGCGACGCAAGCTGGCCGTCCGCAAAGGGCGGCCATGACCTTGAGCGGTGGTGTCGACTGGTACTCGACGCCAGCCGCAAGGGCTTGGCAGTTGAACCAGCATCTCCGGCGACACACGGCCTCTGGCGGGAGTACAAGCAGCTCGGGCGGAATCTCTGGAGGAGGTTGCGCCGGTGAGCCTTGACCACCTTCTTCTCTGGCTCTCGGCAAAGGGACAGGGCTCTTGGCCCCAGTTCCGCGGGGCTGTCGAGGAGCTGTGCGTCGAACAGGACTTCGAGCAGGCTGATGCGGATGACGAGGGAGACCGGCCTGCCCGGACCAGCTCAGACCTGCCGGTCTACCAGCGCGCCCGCTTCGCCCTGCAGCGCCTGAGCCACGTCGAGTTCTTCTCGACCGAGGCAGGCCATGATTGGCGCGTAGTCCCGCCTACGGTCGCCCTGCTTCCGGGCGACCCGAGCGAGGGCCTTCTCTGCGGAGCTCGCTCACCGGAGCTGATGCAGAGACTGGATCGCATTGCCGATCTCCACGTCGTCACGGCAGATGCACCGGGCATGCCCCAGAGGATCCTCGTTCGCGGCGCCGGCCAGGCGCTCAGCGCGGCGCGGCTGGGCCTCCTCGTCCAGCCAGATGCGGCGACGGCCATCCTGTCTGCAGCACCCGGCGTTCGCGATCCGGCCACATGGTTCAGGATGGCAATCCCAGAGACCCCCGGTTGGACGGTCCACCGCTTCTCGTCGTCGCGTCTTGGATGGGTTGAATGCACGGCGACCGACGCGATGCGGAAACGAAGCGGACTCTTCCGGTTCGTGATGAAGCACCAGCGCTTCTACTACCTACGCTGGCGCGGGCGCTCCTACCGCGTCCCGGTTCAAGTCGGCAAGTACGCAGTCATGCGGAGGAGGCGCGGCCTCCTGGCCTACGATGCCGCAACCAAGACGCTGTCCGTTCCCGCGATTTGCAGGCCGCCCCTTCTCATCGAACGCGCCCTTGTTCTCTGCTCTGGTCTTCTCCCCGACTTCGATCCACCGTCAGGCCGCTTGGAGTACACCAGCGTTCCGCCAGAGGTAGCGCGTCTCGCTGCCCAGCTACTCCGGCAGGAGGTGAGATGAGCAATCCGATCCGCTTTTTCGAGAATCTGCGGGACATGTACCTACGCTACCTCGACAGCCCGTTCGACATCCGCTACGGCGACCTCACCGCGGAGCGGCGCCAGCTCCTCGACCAGGACGGTCGGATCTACCGGTACCCACTGATCGAGCCCGTGCCGGCGTACCGGTCGTCGAACCAGTCGTTCGCGCAGGCCGCGCAGGCCCTCCTTGGGGCGAGCTGGCAACAGGCTGAGATCACCGAAGTCGCCGACTTCGTGTCTCAAGGGCTCTTCCCCCCCAGCCTCACGCTCTACCAGCACCAGCGGGACGTGTTCGAACAGGTCGTCGTCAACGGCGTGGATACCGTGGTCACGACGGGGACGGGTTCTGGAAAGACGGAGTGCTTCCTGCTGCCCGTGGTGGCTTCAATCGTCCGCGAGTCCGCGGCGTGGCCCGCGCCGGGCCAGCGGCCGACCCCGTGGGACTGGTGGAACCACTTCACTATGCAAGGCACACGACGGCGGTGGGCTCCTCGCGTTTCACAACGGGGCCATGAGGGCCGGACTGCTGCTGTTCGAGCCCTCATCCTGTACCCCCTCAACGCGCTGGTTGAGGATCAGCTCGCCCGCCTGCGCGAAGCTCTCGATAGTCCGGGCGCCCGATCTTGGCTGCAGGCTCGCCGGCACGGGAACCTGATCTACTTCGGCCGGTACACCGGCCGAACCCCGGTGTCAGGCGAACGCACCTCGTCCAACACCGGACGTCTTCGGGATGAGCTCCGGAGCATTCATCAGGACACGCAGGCGGTTGTGGGTAGCGCGGCCGAGCGTTTTTTCCAGAGCATGGACGGCGCGGAGATGTGGTCCCGGTGGGACATGCAGGACACGCCGCCCGATATTCTCATCACCAACTACTCGATGCTCAACATCATGCTCATGCGGGCGATCGAAACGAGCATCTTCGATCAGACGCGCGCGTGGCTCGCGGAGTCCCCGGAGCGCGTCTTCCATCTCGTAGTGGACGAGCTCCACACGTACAGGGGTACTCCGGGGACTGAGGTCGCGTACTTGTTGCGTGCCTTGCTCGACCGACTCGGCCTTGCTCCGAACTCCGACCAACTCAGGATCATCTCCTCGAGTGCATCGCTCGAGAGCGGCACCGCGGGGCTGCAATACCTCGAGCAGTTCTTCGGTCGGGATCAGAACCGATTCCAGGTCATCGGCGGCTCAACGTACGTGGTTCCGCCGAATCCCGGCGCGCCGGCGACTCTCGCTCCACACGCCGCAGCATTTGAGGCCTTCGGGCAGGCCGTTGCCACCGCAGGGCCTGCAGGGCTGTCTCAATCGACCACCGCCCTCCTCGCGGCCATCGGAGCACCTCCGCAGCCCGCAGGCGGGACGCTGCAGGAGGGGCTCAACGCTGCGCTCGTTCACGTCGGGGCACCTGATGCCCTCCGGCTCGGATCCACGGTCAATCAACAGATCGTGCCGCGGCCCCCTCAGGAGCTCGCCCCGGTCCTGTTCCCTGGTGCACCGGGTCAGCAGGCGATTGATGCATTAGACGGCCTGTTGACCGCGCTGTCCCACGCGCGCAACGCCTCCGCCGTGGCGCCGCTGCCGATGCGCGTCCACCTCATGCTGCGAAACCTCCAGGGACTCTGGGCGTGCACGACTCCCGGGTGCACTCAGGCCCCCGCGCGCTCCAGCGCGTGCCCAGCAGGAGCCCTGCACTACGTCCCCACGCTGACCTGCCAGTGCGGCTCACGCGTCCTCGAACTCCTCTACTGCGAGCCATGCGGTGAGGTCTTCTTCGGGGGCTATCGACGCGAAACAGGGAACCCGAACGAGTGGTACCTGAGCCCGGACCGACCAAACCTCGAGGCCGCTCCAGATCTCTCATCGTTCGACCGCGACTACGATCGCTACGCCGTCTTCTGGCCTGCGTCAGGTGGCCAGGCTCCTGGCACTCCTCAGTGGACCCAGGATGGAATCCCCCGGCGCTGGCGAGAAGCGAGCTTCGACCCGGCTGACGGGAGCGTGGGGCTTGGTCTCCAGGCCGGGAACATTCCAGGCTACCTCTACTACGTGCCGGCCGTTCATGGCGCGACCCCCCCGGGTCCGCCGGCAGGACGTGAGGGCTACCCGTCCATCTGCCCGAGGTGCGATGCCGACTGGCGCGGCCGCGACGTCATCCGGTCCCCCATCCGTACTCAGAGAACGGGCTTCCAGAAGATCGCGCAGGTGTTGTCTGACACGCTTCTCAGAGACCTGGCTCAGCCCCCACTCTCCAGCGAGCGGAAGCTCGTGGTGTTCTCCGACAGCCGGCAAGATGCTGCGAAGCTGTCGGCCGGGATGCGCTTCTCCCACTACCGGGATGCGCTCCGGCAAGCCCTTGTGGCTTCCATCGCCCAGCAAGGAACCGGCCCGCAGGCTTTCGCCGCGCAGTGCCAGGGGCTTCAACTGTCGCCGGAAGATCAGGCCGCCGCAGCAACCTTCGCGAGCACCCACCAGGCCGACGCCACCGCGCTAGCGATGGGACTGAACCAGGCAACGGCAGCGATTCCATGCGCAACGTACCCAGGCCTGTCGAACCAGCAGGCGGCACAACAGATCCTGCAGAGGGCTGCGGCGGGCCCCTTTCGGCTGACCCAGATCGCTGCTGACGTCGCAGAGCGAATGCTCGCTGAGGGGATGAACCCGGCGGGCTACACGCAAGCAGTCATGTGGACCAACCCGCAGGACCGCCAGGGCAGTTGGAGAGACCTGCATCTCTGGCCGACGGGCGCTGCACCGACACCCAAGCCGCCAGGCCAGCTAACCCAGCCGCAGCAGGTGCATCTGACCCGGCTCCAGGAAGGGGCCCTCGTCGAGTTGATGGACATCATCTTTGCTTCTGGGCGCCGGAGCATCGAGTCCCTCCTGCTGGCGCTGCCAACAGTCGACCGTCTCGCGACACAAGCGCCTGCTCAATCGGTCCAGGAAGGCGCCGACGGTGCGATCTTCCTCTTCGGAACCCGCAAGCGTCTCTCGACGCATTCCTGCTCGTCGCTGAACTCGCCACCTGGTTATGTCCTGGCCTACCTCACGGCGATCGCGCAGCAGGCCGGGCTGAATCCGGCCAGCTACATGAACGACGTATTCGACTTCCTGACGGCCGCGGGCGTCCTCAACACCGCTCACTTCTACCTGAACGTGCCCGCGCTCTGCTTGGCGGGACCTACCGCCAACTACCTCGAATGCACCCAATGCCGGCGCACGCACATGAATCCGTCCGGAGGCGTGTGCGCCGACTGCTTGGCTCAACTAGGACCGGCGCAGGCGACCGCAGGTGCCCAGCTGTCACCGGACTACTACTCCTACCTCGCGACTTTGGCCGGAAACCTCTTCCGCTTGAACTGCGAGGAGCTCACAGGCCAGACGAACAAGTCGGATGCAAGGCGCCGGCAGCGGCTGTTCCAGGACATCTGCTTGCCCGCACCGCAGGAGAACCCCCTGGCCGACCCGGTGGACCTCTTGAGCGTCACCACAACCATGGAAGCGGGCGTCGACATCGGCACGCTTGTCGCGGTGATGATGGCGAACATGCCGCCCATGCGCTTCAACTACCAGCAGCGCGTCGGTCGAGCTGGCCGGCGAGGTTCGGGCATGTCCGTGGCGCTGACGCTTTGCCGAGGCCGGAGTCACGATGATTACTATTTCCAGCGCCCCCAGCGCATCACGTCGGATGCGCCTCCGCAGCCGTACGTGGACATGCGCCGGGAGAGCATCATCAAACGGGTCCTGGCAAAGGAGATGCTGCGGCAGGCCTTCGCGGCGCTCAACCTGTTCGCAGGTGGTGGCGGCGAGAGCGTCCATGGCGAGTTCGGCGCTGCTTCGGCATGGAACCAGCCGCCGCAGCAGCCACCGCCGGGCAGTCCTCCCGGGGCCACGACGGCGCAACTTGTTTCGGGCTGGCTCCAGCAGAACGCCATCGAGGTCGGCAGGGTCACGGACGTCCTGCTTTCCTACAGCGACCCGGTGCTCCAGGCACAGCGCCAGGTGCTGATCAACTTCTGCACCCAGCAGCTAGCCCGGGACGTCACTGCGGTCTCTACGGATCCTCGCTACCCGCAGGATGCTCTGAGCGAGCTGCTCGCGAACGCCGGTGTGCTGCCGATGTTCGGCTTCCCGACACGGACGCGGTACTTGTTCCATGACCGCCCGACGCGCGCGTATCCGTGGCCACCGGATGACGTAGTCGATCGTGAACTGGATATCGCGATCAGCCAGTTCGCGCCGGGCTCGGAAACCGTGAAGGACGGGTTGATCCACACGGCGGTGGGCGTTGTTGACTACCGGCCTCAGGGCAATCGGCCCACGGAGGCCGCCAGTCCGCTGGGTCCGCCGCTTGATGTCGGGGTCTGCTCGGCGTGCCAAGCCGTCGATGGCACTCAACCCCCGCCCGCGAGCTGTCCCGTGTGTGGGGCAACGCCACAGCAGGACCCCGGGTACAGGATTACCAGCCTGTCGCAGCCGGCGGGGTTTCGAACGTGGTACGGTCGGAGCCGTGACTTCGACGGCACGTTCGAGTGGACCCCGCGAGCTTCGCGACCAAAGATGGGGGTGACGCCGCTGCCCGTGACGCAGCGGGCGAACTTTGAGGTGTGGGCAGACCAGGAGACGGTCTACGTCATCAACGACAACGATGGCCGCCTGTTCGACTTCGAGAAGCTCGCGCAAGGTGAAACGTGGGTGACACGCCCGTCGCTGGCGAACGTCGGCGTGAACAACCCGCCGATTGATCCCGGCGCCGGGATTGACCAGCGAGCCTTGGGCTCAGTCAAGACGACCGACGTGATGGTACTCGGGATCGTCGATTGGCCGGCGGGAGTTCGGACGTCCCCCGTCGGCGACGACGGTCTCGGTGTCCGCGCCGCGCTGTACTCGTTCGGTTTCCTAGCTCGGCGAGCCGCTGCTGACCGTCTAGACGTGCACGAGCGCGAAATCAAGGTCGGCTTGCGGGTCCTTCGGGACGCGGGCGGCGACATTATCGGGCAGATCTTCATCTCCGACAGCTTGGAGAACGGCGCGGGGTACGCGTCGCTGCTGGGCGATCCCCCCGAGACCGAGGCCCTGCTCCAGTACATGGTGGGCCAAGGGAACGCGACCTTCCATGGCTTCCTGGTGGGCCAGCAGCACGCAGGGCCTGGGCCAAACGCTTGCACCACCTCCTGTCCGGACTGCCTTCGAGACTTCAGCAACCTGCCGTATCACAGCATTCTCGACTGGCGGCTGGGGCTCGATCTCGCGCGGCTGGCGCTGGACCCCTCGGCTTCGATCGACTTCACCGTTCCATACTGGCAAGGCCTCGATGCCGCAGCAGCAGGCCCCTACTTCGCGGCATTGCCGGGGTGGCAGCAGGTTACGTTCGGCGGGTTGCATGCGGGCCGCCGAGCCAACCAAGCCGAGATCATCACGCACCCCCTGTGGGACTGCGATCCCAACGGCTTCGGACCACAGCTCGCCGCCGCCTACGCGCAGGCCGTGGCGGCAGGGTGCCAGCAAGTGCGCTTCAAGTCGGTGTTCGAGGTGCTGCGGAGGCCGTTCTGATCATGCCGGTTCCCCCTCCGCTCGAGCTGAGTGCGATCTCGACGGTAAGCCCGAGCCTTGCGGAGTTGCTGCGACTCTGCGGCCTTCGGACTGGGCTGTCCCGCGTGCAGAACGCCACAGCACTGGTACTCGGGAATCCGAAGGCCTGGCTCGGTACGGCGTATCACGAGGTCCTCGCGGCCGCGGGGGAGCAGAGGAGCAACGCCGCCGCCGACGACGTGTGGGAACAAGCGGTCGGCGAACAGCACGAGCGTGCGGAGGCGCACCCCCTCGACCGCCTGTTCGGCGCTCCACACCGCTGGCCGGGCTACCATCTCATCCGGGCCATGGCGCTCATGCGGGCGCAGGAGGTCGCGGGCGAAGGAGAGGCAGCGGAGGCCAATGCGGGTACGCCGCCCGCTGGCGACGGTCACGCGGCCAACGGCCACGAGCGTTGGCTCACTGCTGCTGGCGGCCGACTTGTGGGGCGTCCAGATCTTCTGCGTGACGACGCCGTGATCGACTACAAGACTGGCGACGTCTTTGAGCACGGAGAGGCCGATGTCGTGAAGGCGTCGTACGTCCGACAGCTTCAGCTCTACGCATTCTTGGTCAAGGAATCGACTGGGCGTTGGCCCACTCGCGGCGTGCTACTCCCGATGGAAGGCGTACCTGTCGGGGTCGAGTTGGACCCGGCTGGCTGCGAACGCGTGGCCGCAGAGGCCCTTGAGCTGCTCGACGAGTACAACGGCGCAGTCTCCGGCACCGCTGGTGTTCCTGAGCTTGCAACCCCATCGCCTGAGACTTGCCGGTGGTGCCCATTCCAGCTGGTCTGCCCGGCGTTCTGGGCAGCCGCCGACAGCTCGTGGAGCGAGCATCTCGGGACGGCGGCAGTGGGCGGCCTTGCCTCTGCCGCGCCGGAACCGATTCACGGGGGATGCGCGCTCACGCTTCGGTTGAGCGTGGATCAGGGAACCGAGCCAAGGGGCATGGTCTCGCTGGCCCCTCTCCAGCCTTCAACGCATCCGACACTCACAGCCTTGCAGGCCGGCACCAGGATCCGCGTCGTCGGACTCGCAAGACGAACGGACGGGGTGGCGGTTCCCACCGTGCAGACTGTGATCATGCGAGCGGCAGAGGTTCGGAACATCGTTTTGGCCACTTCAGGTGCTCACGTCCAACGATGATGTCGCCCTGCACAACGAGTTAAGGATTCGCATGGCGCGCAGCCGCCATGCAATCCTGGTTGAGCGAAGCGGTGGGGGCACCTGGGGTTTGAATCATCTCGCAAGGGGTGCCGCGCGCAGTTTCGACGTGCGAACGGGCCTGAGCGCAGCCAGGGAAGGCGCGAGGGCCGGCGGATAGCACGCTGGGTTGGGTAGCCGGCGATCTTGTAGAAGCCGACGTGCTGGACATGGCTGCCGAACCGAAGATCTTGATTGTAGCTCCGCCCCCACGCCGGTCGCAGCGTGTGTAGAGTGGGCGTGATGTGAAGGGCGTAGCATGGGTCGTGGATCGCTCATGGCGGCGTTCTCCCCCACGGTCCGAAGGCCGACGGTGTGGGTGTCCTTGCCAACGGGCTCGCGGGGGGCACCAAGATGACGTACATCGGCTGGCCACACCATGGGCAACGAGCGTAGGCAGGGACGGGCGAGGAACCGCCGGGTTCGGTGGCCTCCGAGACTTTGGATTGAGTTTCGCGAGTCGTCGGGGGCTCCACGGCTCCCAAGGCCTTCTGCAGACGCTTGAGCTGTGCTGAGCTGCGGCGGGTCTGGAAGCCGTAGGAGCGCACCCGCACGAAGCGCCGCGGCACGTGACGATGTCCTCCATGACCCGCCGATGACTGGGCAGGATGTGCGCGCGCATGCGTGCCCGGTAGTCGGCACCCTGGCACCGGAAGATCTCGGCCACGGTGCTGGGCATGGGGATCGTCTCGCCCCGCGCTCAGGGTGTGGCCATCCGGCCTCCACCAGGTGAGTGGCATAGGCGTGGCGCAGCGAGCGCGCCGAGGCGCGCTTGCGGACGGCGCTGTCGCCTAGGGCGTGGCCGAAGGCGATCTGGACGCTGGCGCGGGGCAGGTGGGAGCGCTTCTTCACTGACCGATGCCCGCGGTGGAGGGGATGGGTCCATCCGCAGACCGGAATCCTGTTGCCGCACCCATCGCGGCGATCCACACTGCGCCCATGACGGCGCTCGATCCGTGGATCGTCTGGCTGGTGGCCGGTGGTATCGGTCTGGTGTTCCAGCTCCTGACCATCTCGGTGGTCTGGATGTCGGCTGATGTCTACGGTGTCGAGCAGGAGAAGGTCCGCAAGCTCATCTTGGGACCCGAGGGAGAGTCGTTCCGCCCCCTACGCACCCTGATCGGCATGGTGCGCTTCCTCTTCTCGGCCGACCTGTCGACGGTGCTATTCCTGATGACCGTGTCGCCGTTCTCGCTTGCGACGGGTAGCTGGACCGCGGCGCTCGCCGCCGCGTTGGGGGCTGGAATCCTGATCCAGATCGGATGCCTGGGGATTGCGGCGTTGGCGACGACACTCGTTCTGGTCGGTGTGCGGGCCGCATCGAAGCACGGGCGCCGCTAGTCCGCGATGCGATAGTAGACCACTTCGGGCACCATGTGTTCCTCGCCCTCGGCCGTGAAGGCGGTCCCCCGTCCGAACTGCGCCGCCAGGGCGTCCATGTAGCCCTTCACCTGCACGATGCGATCGTCGCCCAAGAAGAAGAGCACATCGCCGAAGCCGTCTCCCTCGCAGGCCACCGCCACCTGCTTGACGAAGTGGCCGGCCGGGTCGAAGACGTCGTAGGTCAGCATGATGCCGTTGGGTTGCTCGCGAATGCCCCGGCTGCTCACGACCCAGAGCATCCCGTCGTCGTCCACACGCAGCGCCCGGTGCCAGTAGGAGATCGCGGGCTCGAACGCCTCGATGTCGATGCGATAGGGAATGCTCATACCGCCGACCGCGCTCTCGTAGAGCAACCGTGCCCGCTCGCGCTCCTCGGGCGTGCGCTTCCAGAGCTCGAAGTCGCGCTCGATGACCCGTTCCAGCGTGCCGTCGGGACGATAGACCGAGATGGCATACCGGTCCCGGTCGGCGACCGTGTAGATGCGGCCGTCCGGACCGATCTCCATCGCCCACCAGAAGGGGGGCGTATCAATCGTCTCCGAAAAGACGAAGTCGCTGAAGTCCCAGAGGGTCTCCGTCTGCAGGTAGCGGACCCCGGCTCCCCCGTCCTCGGCCTGGCTTTCCAGGAAGTAGACGCGCGCTTGCTTGCCCGGGCCGGCATCCTCTCCGGGATGTTGCCCCGAGTAGATGAGGCGGCCTCCGCGGCTGCACGCCATGATCAGGCCGACCCATCCGCCCCGCGTGGGGTCCTCGGCTCCGGGCGTGATGCTGTTGAGCGGATGTCCGGTTCGATCCACGCGTACGATCTTGCCGGGGAACTCCTCGACCAGCCCCACGCTTCCGTCGCCCAGCAGGACCATGTCGCGCGGAGACTGGACCTCCCCCGGCCCCTCACCCTGGCGAAACAGCGTGCGCATCCACTGCCCCTCCGGCGAGTAGACATGCACCTGGCAGAGCTGGGCGTCCATGATGTAGCAGTTGCCGTCCTCGTCACCCCCGATATCGCTGACGAGACCGAAGAGCACGTCCTCCTCGCCGGGACCTCCGACGCTCCAGATCTCCTGCAGATGAAGGGTCTCGACGCCCTGAGGAGGGGTCGACGGGTTGCGGACGTGGGGCACGCCGTCGACCACAACCTCCTGCCCCGCCTGGGCGGATACGGTGCCCGCGAGGATCATGGCGGTCATGAACCCAGCCCATGAAGCGAGACACGCGGTGGGGTCGTGGAACCTCCGATTGCCGAACAACATGAGAATTCCTCCTGAGGGGGCGGGCAACCATCGTCTTCACGAAGCCAGTACGCGTCGGGCGTCTCCAAGGTTCGACATGCAATGCACCGGCGCGCACTGATTGACGACCACACGGCGGGGCAGGTAGGCTCCGCACCAGCGAAAGATGACCCGGCGTGGCCTGACGGGGACCGCAACCGAGGCAAGCGATGTGAGTTGGAAGCGAAGCCCACCTGTGGTCATTCTGTCCGTAGCCTTGTGCGCGGGCTTCTGGCTGCGATTCGAGGCCGCGGATCACGCGTACATCAGCCAATGGGATGAAGCCTTCCATGCCCTGGTGGCCAAGAACCTGACCGATCACCCGCTGGTCCCCACCCTCTACGAGAGGCCGCTACTCGACTACGACTACCGCGAATGGGCCTCCAACCACATCTGGCTGCACAAACCGCCTCTGCCTCTCTGGCTCATGGCCGCCTCGATTGCCGTCGCGGGTGACGGTGAGGTCCACCTCCGCATGCCCGCGGTGCTGCTGGGAACGCTCGCGATCTTCCTGCTCTTCATCCTGGGCGGGCTCGCCTGGGGAGAGCCTGGACGGTGGGCCGGCGCCCTGGGCGGGCTGCTGCTGGCCTTCAACCCCCTGCTGATCCGGCTGACGTCGGGGACGATCCCCACCGACCATATCGATGCGACCAACGTGTTCTTTGGGCAGCTCACGATATTGTTCTTCGCAGCCGCGGGACTTCGCGGGCACCGGCGCTATTTCATCTTGGCCGGTGCCTCCCTCGGCCTCGCGTTTCTGTGCAAGTCGGTGGCGTCGATGATCGTGCTACCCGCCGGCCTCCTCCTCGCCTGGGGCGGCGACATGCGGACATCCGTTCGGCTACGCAAACTCGGTCTGTCCTTGACGGCGCTGCTGGTCGTCGCCGCACCCTGGCAGATCTACTGCGCGATCCGTTGGCCCCGGGAATACGGCTGGGAGTCGCAGTACACGCTCCGGCACCTCTTCGCCGCCATCGAAGGTCACCATCACCCGCCGTGGTGGTACCTGAAGCTGGTGCCGGCTCACTTCGGCGGCCTCGGGCCGGCCGCTTATGCGCTGCTCGCCGCAGCGATCCTCGCCGCCGTCGTCGTCGTGTGGCGGCGCAGGAACCGGGTGTTGGGCGCCATCCTGCTGTGGGCCGTCGCGCCCTATCTCGTCTTCTCGATCATGGCAACGAAGCTCCACGCCTACGTCGCCCCTGCAATCCCGGCCCTTCTGCTGCTGGTCGGATGGTTGCTGGTGCGCTCGTGGGGCATGGTGCGCCAGGGGGGCGCGCGCGTGTCGCGGGGTCCGTGGTGGCGTGGCCATGCGCGCCTGGCGGCGGCGCTTCTCCTTTCGGGCCTGGGTCTCGTGCACGTCGTTTCGGCCGCCGCGGAGCGCTTGAGCGCCGACTACTCGGTGTGGCCCTGGAACTTCCTGTACGATCAGGACGCCTTCCGTCGCACCATGCGCGAGATCGGCGACCTTGGGGGCGAGAAGGTCATTTTCAACGTGGGGGACTACAAGGCGATCCAGGCGATGTACTACGCCGACTGCCCCGCCTACATGAACGTTCCGGATCTGCAGACCGTGGCCGGTCTTCTCGATCGGGGCTTCCGCATCTTCATCGTGCTCGACGCGATGCAGACGAATCGGGAACCGATCATGGCCCTGCACGAAGCCGGGCTCCTGCAAGGCATCACTCTCGTGCGCATCGATCCGCCCCGAAGGCGGCCGCAGAAACACCCCTACTACAACTGACCGCGCGACCTTCGCATCCGCGACGCACGGGGGCCGACTGCGCGGACGCTTCTCAGCCGCGCCGAATCCCCAGCCTCCGCATCACCTTGAGCAGGCTCGAATGGTCCGCCAAGCCGAGGTCTTCCGCGGTCTTGCTGATGTGCCAGCCGTGCCGCTCGAGCGCTTCGAGAACGATCCGCCGCTCGGCCGCCTCCTTGCGATCTCGGAGACTCCTGCCCGCCGGGCCGACCTCTGATGGGGCGATCCCCGGATCCTCCGCACCCCGCATCCCTGGCGGCCCATTCGCGGCGCCGCCCCGCCCCGCCGCCGACAGCTCCGACGGCAGGTGCTCCGGTTGCACGCGCGGCCCCTCGGCGGAGATCAATATCCGCTCCAGCGCGTTGCGCAATTCGCGCACGTTGTTGCGCCGCCAATCGCAGGCCTGCAGCGCCGCCATCGCCGCCGGCATCACCTCCTTGGGCTCCGTGCCCAGGCGTCGCGCCATCTGGTCCATCAGGTGTTCGACCAGCGCGGGGATATCTTCGATCCGCTCACGCAGGGGGGGCACCCGCAGCACGTGGACGTTGAGCCGGTAGTAGAGGTCGTCCCGGAAGCGTCCCGACCGAATCTCCTCCTCCAGGTCGCGGTTCGTCGCCGCGATCACGCGCACGTCGACGTCGATCTGGCGCGTCCCCCCCACGCGACTCACCTTCAAATCTTCGAGCACCCGCAGCAACTTGGCCTGTGCGGGCGCGGGCAGCTCGCCGACCTCGTCCAGGAAGAGCGATCCGCCTCCGGCCGCCTCGAAGGCGCCCTTGCGCAGCCGGGTCGCGCCCGTGAAGGCGCCCGCCTCGTGGCCGAACAGCTCGCTCTCGATCAGGTTCTCCGGAAGCGCGGCGCAGTTGACCGGAAGGAAGGGGCCGCGGGAGCGCGGGCTGAGCCGATGAAGCTCGCGAGCCACGAGCTCCTTGCCGCTGCCGCTCTCGCCCGTGATCAGCACCGTGCTCGGGATGGGGGCCAGCCGCGCGAGCTCACGCTTCATCTTCTTCATGGCGGGCGCTTCCCCGATCAAGGGACTGTCCTCGCCCAACCGCTCCTTCAGACCGCTCACTTCGGCTTGCAGACGGTGGCGCTCCAGCGCGTTTTCGATCTCCTGGACGACGCGCTCCATCGGCTCGCCCTTGTCGATGAAGTTGTAGGCGCCCAGCTTGACCGCGCGCACGCACCGCTCGTAGTTGCCCGTGCCGGTGTAGACGATCACCGGAATCGCCAGCTCGGCCTTGCGCAACGCCTTCAACACGTCGAAGCCGTCCATGCCGGGCATCTCGAGATCGAGGATCATGCAGTCGACCGGCTCCGCGCGCACGATCTCGAGCGCCTGCTCTCCGCTGTGCGCGGTCAGCGTCTGGTAACCGCCCAGCCGCTTGAGATCGTAGGCGTACTGCTCGCACATCGCCGGGATGTCATCGACGATCAGAATCTGCCTGCCCATGCTCGTCCTCCGCCCTGGGTAGCCAAACCGTGAAGGTCGCGCCCTCTCCCGGCACGCTGTCGGCCCGCACCCGGCCGCCGAAGTCGGTCACCAGTCGCCGCACGATGCTCAGGCCCAATCCCGCGCCGCCCCGCTTGGTGGTGTAGAAGTCGGTGAAGATCTTCTGCAGCACCTCGGGTGCGATGCCGGGACCCGTGTCGCTGACCACCAGGCGCACGCCCGCGTCCCCATCGTCGGACGCGTTGTCGACCAGAATCCGCACGCGTCCCTGACGGTCGCCGATGCTCTCGCACGCGTTGCGCACCAGATTCTCGACGATGCGGCGCAGCGCGACCGGGTCGGCGCTGACCGCATCGAGCCCGGGCGCCACCACCGCCTGCACGAGGGGACGCGCCCGGCCGCTCATCGCGCGCACCACCTCCTGCACGATCGCCCCGAGGTCGCACGGCCGGCGGACCGGGTGCGTGGAAATGCGCGCGTAGTTGTCGGCCAGCGTTTCGAGGTAGGCCACGCTCGACTCGAGCATCGCCCGCCGCTCGCCGAAGACCGCGCCGATGCGATCGGGCGCTTCCTCGGCCACCTGTGCCAGGTGACGGATCGCATTGCGAATGGGCGCCAAGCCGTTGCGGATGTCGTGATTCACCTGCCGGGCCATCTCACCCAAGGTGGCGTGGCGCTCGGCCGCGCGCAACTGCTCGGCGCTGCGGCGCAGGCGCTCGGTCATGGCCGCCAGCAGGCGCGCCAGCGCGCCGACCTCGTCCTGTCGCCGGGTCTCGAATCCGATGTGCAGGCGACCCAGGTCGATGGCGGCCGTTTTCTCCGCCAGGTCCTGCAACGGTCTCATGATGCGCATCGACAGCCAGACGGCCAGCAGCAGCGTGCCGACCAGAGACGAGAGCAGCACCACCAGCAACCAACGGTCGATGTTGCGGTGCACCTGGGCCAGCGCGGCGCGCGGATGGCTGACGACCCACAGGCACGATTGGAGGCGATCGCCGGCGGCCGATCCCAACAGGAAGGGCCCCTTCCAGCTCCGCATCAAGAAATCGGCGGTGGGCAGACGCACGCCGATGCCACCGTTGCGCACCTCGATGGCGCCGGTCAGGCGGTCGCGGACGCGCGGATCCGAGGAGAGGGCGCCGCTGCCCACGGTGATCCCGCCGGCTACCGCCTGCCCGGCACCGCCGGGCCCGGCCGCCGGGTCGCCCGGGTAGACCAGCGACACCGCCGCATCGGCTCCGCCCGCCAGCGACCGCAGGAAGGCCTCATCGACGCGCGCCCCGCCGATCAGCCACAGTACGTGTCCTCCCAGGCGCACCGAGTCCATCCGCGCCAGCGCCAGGAACGCGCCCTGAGCCGCCATGACCTTCATGAGCAGCGGCGCGCCGCCGGCTCCCTGGACCAGGGGAGCGAGTTCGGGGTCGACCTGACCGTGCTCGCCGTGGAAGTGGCCCGAGCTCAGAACCGCGCCCTGCTCGTCGCGGATTTGGAGCATCGCCAGACCCAGCAGCGGCATGACGCGCTCGGCGTAGTCCAGCAGATAGCGGTGTTCAGGTCCCGCATCCTCCAGCAACGCCCGGCGCACGCGGTTGTCGTCGGCCATCGAGCGACCCAGCGCCGCCAGGCGCTCGCGAAGCGTCCCGTCCCGCAGGTCGAGATCTTGCCGCACTGCCTCGGCCACGCGATCCACGCGCTCCTCGAACTGGTGTGCGAGCAGCCCGTTGATGTGTGTCCGAATCAGGCCGGCCAGAATCAGCAACGGCAGCAGCACCAGAAAGGCGGACAGCACGAGGATCCGCGCGCGGATGCTCATGGCACCGCTCCCATACCGCGCACGTCCAGCGCTCCCCAACCGGCCCGTGACAAGACCGGCGTGCCGTCCCAGTCGATCTGCAAGCCGCCCAATCCGCGGCGTGTCACGAGCTGCGCGCGCGTGGAGACGAGCGGCACGAGCACGCGGCCCGGATAGCGCGCCGCGAAGGCGCAGGCGGCCAGGCAATCGTCGGCGATCCGGTGCGGGCTGTGCAGGATGCAGGGCGGGCCGCCGGGACGCAGCGCCTGGCTGCGCAGTCGCTCGTCGGTGACCCCCACGGCCAGCGGCACCTCATCCCGGCCGGCATTCATCACCACGCGCAGGAAGGTCCAGCCCATCGCCTCGGCGCCGCTGAAATACTCCTGCGCCGGCTCGGGCCAGAACCCGACCAACCGCTCGGCCAGACGCACCGCGTCCGGATCGCTCTGATCGTACAGCAGGCGCAAGGGCCCGTACGCCACGCGGTCCTCACCGGTCACCCAGCGGACCTGTCCGTAGAGCTGCTCGGGCACAAGACCTTCAGGGCAGTCCTCGAGCCGCGCCGGCCGAACAGGCCGGGCCTTGCAGTAGCGGTCGTCGGGGACGAAGGCCAGGTCGGCCGCGGCGGTCGCATCCGAATCCATGGTCTCCGCGGCCAGCGAGGCGCGCACGGGATCGAACACCTCGAACCGCGCGGCCTGGAAGTAGGTCTGCGGATCGCGCGCATCCAGGCTCTCGGCCGGCGTCGACAGAACAACGTAGGTGCGGTCATAGGGCAGGGGCGCCCGGAGGTAGTCATCCAACAGGTCGACGAACTCCGCGGCCCGCAGGCTTCGCACCAGCGTGAGGTCGGGTCTGCGCGCCAGCAGGTCGCGTGGATCGGCGCCGGGATGGAGATCGACGCGCAGCGCGGTGGGGGCGATGATCTCTCCCTCGCGGCGCATCTGTGGATGATACGGATTGCGGACGAAGTGCAACGTCGCCCCCCCGCGTTCCCCCCGCTCGGCCGCCGCTTCGGCGTTCGGTCGGAAGGCTCCCGAGCCGAGGGGCCACGGCGATGTGCCCTCCCAGCGCGTCACCGCCAGGGCCGGGTGCGTGAAGATGCCCGGCGTCTCCACGGCGACCGCGAGATCGACGGCCACCGTGCGCGGATCGACTTCCAGCTCGGACACGCCGGCGATCCAGCTCCACGGAAAGTAGGCCTCATCAACGTCCGCCGCGCGTCGTCGTGCGGCCCACCCGCGGCGCACGTCGCCGGCGGCGACCGGGGCGCCGTCCCAGAAGCGCGCCTCCTCGCGCAAGGTGAAGATCCAACGCCGGCCGTTGTGCTCCGACCGCCAATCGACCGCCAGGCCGGGCCGCAGGCGACCGCAGCAGTCGGCCCGCACCAGTGTTTCGTAGAGCTGCCGGAAGACGATCCGCTCGGCGTCGTTGCCCGGCGCCGGCGCGCGCCCGGCATCCACCCGTTGATTGAGTGCGATCGCGATGCGCCCGGAGCCCGTCGGCACGCCGAGCACGGGAGGACAGGCCTCGTCCGGTCCGGACACGTCCCCGCCCCCATCGCGCACCGCTCGCTGGCAGGCGATCGGCAGCAGCGCCGTCGCCAGCAGCAGAGCTATGAGCAAACTTCCTCGCACGAAGCGCTCCCCGTCCAGTCGCCGAAGGTGTGGGCCGCATCGCGTGGGGCGGATGCCGAGATCGGTGTGCCGGCGACCGTCAGCGCCCTTGCCACCAGCGCACGGCCTGCTCCGCCGTGGTGCAGATGCCGCCGTTGGCCGCGACCCACTCCAGCATCCGATCGTAGACGCGCTCGAACCCCGCAAACTTGTACCCGGCAAAGAAGGTATTGTGCCAGAGAACCGCCGCCGCGCCCCGGTGGGCCTTGACCTGCTCCAGGACCGGCGCCATGCGCTCCCAGACCTTCTCCACCGGCAACTTCAGGTACGTTCGGAAGGTCTGGTCCATGATCACCAGCGGCACCTCCCAGAGATCGAGCTTCCGCCTGGCGATCAGATCGAAGGGTTGGAAGGGCCGCGCCAGGCCGCCGCGGAATCCCGCGTCGTCGGCGTACCCCAGGGTCGAGTCGTACAGAAATCCCGCCTCCTGCTGGCGTCGCCATCCGTCCTGAACCAGAAAGCGCAGGTAGTGCTGGCGCACGCCGTACACCGGTCCCTGCGAGATCTCCTCCAGTCCGCGCCGCTGCAGCGCGAGCATCCGCTCGTCGCGGGCCGAGTCGTAGCTACCGTGCAGGCCGATTTCCCACCCCTCGTCGCGCAACCTGCGGAACAGAGGCCCGAACCGTTCCTGATGCCAGTCGTAGCGGGCATCCATGGGATGGCCGGTCTGCGGCAGGAAGTAGAGGCAGGAACGAACGGCACGGCGCTCTTCCATGCCCAGCATCGCATCGAAGTTCCAGTAGGGATCGCGTCCGCGGGCCTTGTCGTAGGCCAGGCGGGCGATGTTGAGCGCGGATCGCAGCGGACGCCGAACCTGCTTCAGCTCGTGGAACCCCGCCTCCAGCCAGCCGCGCGTGAGCTGATCCAGGTCGTGCGTCAGGCAGACGGCGAACTCGTGCTCCGGGATCATGCGCCGCCGCGCGACCGGCAGGCCCAGCTCGCGCAACCAGTCGCGCAGCAGCGCAACGTAGGCCTCGACCACCGGCCGGTCGCCGAAGCCGTGGCGATAGGCGTAGGCGCTGCGGGTCTCGAACCGGTCGTACTCGTCGCGCTCGGGGCGGAGGAATTCCTCGTAGCGGCTGGCGAGAAAGAGGCTCGAGGCGATCAGGTCCAGGCCCGTGGTCAGCCGGTCGCCTTCGCGCACGACCGGTTGCCCGTCAGCGGCGAAGACGATGGGGACACCCCCGAAGATCGTCGGGGGGCCGGTGGGCAAAGAGCAGGGGCACAGGAAAGCGGGGCCGAACAAACCGCCCTCGACAATGTGCAGGTGGCGGCCGCGCACCCCTTCCGGGGGTTGCCGGCCGTAGGAGACCACCAGATCGGCATCGTCCGCGATGCTGCTGCGGGTTTCCGGCACGCCGTCGTACGGACGGCAATCGACCTGCAGATCGAGCGCATCCAGCAGCAGCCGGGCGGCATAGGTGATGGCATCGGCGTAGGGCCGGTTCTGATACAGGAAGTGTGCGTTCACACCTGACCGTCCTTAAGCCGCCCCGACCTGCGGATCGACCCGGCTTCCTTCGCGTTACAGATCCTAGAGCAGTACCACATCCCCGCGAGGGCCAAAAGAGGCAAGCGGGATCGGATCGGTTGGATGCGGGCCGGCCGCTGACTCCAATTGACATCCTCCCCTAGCCATACGTACCGTCGGGCGGTTGCCGATCAGAAGCCTCGGCGGCGGGATGGGTTGCGTCCCGCGCCCTGGGGGACGTGACCCCGCCGGCGTCGCGCCACGCCGGCTGTCCGCTTCCCGGAAGAGGGAGCTGCAAGCGTGCAGTGGTTGCCCGACAACTTCGCCCGACCCATCCCGGGACTCGGCACGCCCTTCGCGCGCAACGTGCTCAAGCTGTTCACCGGCTCGTCGCTCAAGAACCTGATCGTCTTCCTGGCCCTGCCCGTCTTGACCCGACTCTACGCGGTAAGCGACTTCGGCCTCTTCCAGCTCATGCTGTCGGTCGCGATGACCTTCTCGATCCTCAGCACGCTCAAGTACGAATTGGCCATCGTGCTGCCGCGCTTCAAGCGCGAGGCCGACCACCTGGTGGTGCTCACGCTGCTCGCGCTGGTCGGCACCACCGTGCTCTTCGCGCTGCTGTTCGCCTTCGCCGGGGATGCGCTGCTGGGCCTGCTCAAGGCTCAGGGGCTGGCGCCTTACAAGCCGCTGGTCGTGGCGGCCATCTTCGCCACCGGGCTCGTTCTCGGCGTGCGGTACATTTTGGTGCGCGAGCGGGCGTTCGGGCGGCTGGCCGCCAACAACGTCGTGCAGGCGGCCGTCACGCAGGCCGGGTCGATCGGTCTGGGCTTGGCCCAGGCCTCGTTCCTGGGGCTCTTCGTCAGCTACACCGTGGGGTGTCTGGTGGCGGCCGGGATGATTCTCGCGCAAGCCCGCATCCCCTTGCGCAGGATCCGCCGACGGCTGCTCTGCCTCTTCGCCCGCAAGCACCGCAAGTTCCCGCTCATCAACACCGTGTCGATGTTCATCAACCAGCTATCGCTGGAGCTGCCGGTGTTTCTCTTCGCCCGCTTTTACGGGGCGGAGATCGTGGGCTTCTACACCCTGGCGCACCGCCTGGTGACGACCCCGCTCAATCTCGTGCAGACCTCGGTAGGCCAGGTCTACTACCAGGAGGCCTCGGCGGCCTACAACGAGAGCCCGGCCCGGCTGATGCAGGTCTACCTCAACACGGTCCGCAAGCTGGCACTCATCGGCCTGGTGCCCCTGGCGCTGGCCTTGCTGGTGGCGCCCACCCTGGTGAAGGTGTATGCGGGCCCGGAATGGGCCACGTCGGGCGCCTACATCCGGATCATCATCTTCGGGCTGTACTTCGGCTTCATCAACGCGCCGATCGGCACCACCTACTCGATCATCGGCCGACAGGAGATCATCCTCGGCCTGCGGGTGGTCTCGATCATCGTACGCTTCGGTGCGATGGTTCTGCTGCGCTCGGATCCGATTCTCATGTTGTGGGCCCTCAGCGGATCGATGAGCCTCTACTACATCGTCAGCAACGCCCTGGTGTACGTCAACGTGCGCCGGCTGACGGCGCGCGCGGCCTGATCCCGGAGGCGCCCGGCCGGATGGTCCCGGGGTGGTGCATCTTCCCGGCCGCGAGTATACTGTCCGGTCTGCGACGCGCGGACATGGTGTGACGCGCGGACGGCTGGGACCAGCTCGAAGGATCCATCAGGCGTGTGCGGAATCTGCGGCATTCTGGCCCGGGGCGACCGTCCCGAGAGCGTGCTGCCTCCCCTGAGGCGCATGACCGACACGCTGCGCCATCGGGGGCCCGACGACGAGGGCTACCTGCTGGCATATCCCACCGGTGAGCCGGCCCGCGCCTACGGCGGCGACACGACCGCCCCGCGGGCCCCGGAAGCCGAGCCGCTCGGCCACCCGCACCAGCACGTGGCGCAGGTCGACGGGTCGGCCGCGCGCCTGGCGCTGGGCCACCGGCGCCTGTCGATCCTCGACCTCTCGCCGCTCGGCCACCAGCCGATGTGCACGCCCGACCGGCGCTACTGGATTGTCTACAACGGCGAAATCTACAACTACCGCGACATCGCCCGCGACCTCGAGTCCTCCGGCGAGACCTTCGCCAGCCGCTGCGACACCGAGGTGATCCTGCGCGCCTATGCGCTCGAAGGGCCCGCCTTCCTGCGGCGGGTCAACGGGATGTTCGCGCTGGCGATCTGGGACGATCGCGAGAAGACCCTCTTCTGCGCGCGCGACCGGATCGGCATCAAGCCTTTCTACTACCATCTCTCCGATGATCTCTTCGTCTTCGCGTCGGACATCAAGACCATCATCGCCTCGCGGCTCTATGAGCCCCGCGTCGACCCCGAAGCGCTCTACCACTGCCTGACCCTGGGCGTGGCGCCCCGTCCGACCACTTGCTTCGACGGCGTCCGCGCCCTGGAGCAGGGCCACTGGATGAAGATCACGCGCCAAGGCATCGTCGCCAAGGAGTGTTACTGGCGGCTTCCGGTGGGCACACAGGATGCGCGCCTGAGCGAGGTCGACGCCGCCGCGCAGCTCGACGACGCGTTGCAGCAGGCCGTCGAGCGTCGCCTGTTGGCCGATGTCGACGTCGGCACGTTCATGAGTGGGGGCATCGACTCGACCACGGTCTCGGCCATCGCCGCGCAGGCGCACCCGGGCATCCGGGCCTTCACGCTGGGCTTCGCTCCCGAGTACCGGGAGATGGACGAGCTGCCCCAGGCCAAGGCCACCGCCGCGATGTACGGCATGACCCATCACATCCGCCAGGTGCGGCCCGAGAGCGTGCTCACCCATGTGCGCGAGATGATTCGTTGCTATGAAGAGCCCTTCTTCTCGTTGTCTCCCAATCACGTGATCTCCCAGTTCGTCGCCGAGAACGGGATCAAGGTGGTGTTGAACGGCCTGGGCGGCGACGAGCTGTTCGGCGGATACCCTTACTACCGGTGGGCCCTGCGCTGGCCCCGGCTGCGGGCGCTGGCGCCCTTCGCGCGGATGCTTGCGCCGCTGGGCTTCAAGTGGCGCCAGTTGGCCGAGCTGGCTTCCGCCCATCGTCCCGAGGAAGCGTACACCGCTCTGTACGGCCACGAGCCGCAGTCCCGCAAACGACGTCTCTACGCCGGCGCCTCGGGTGACTATGACACGCCTCGGCGGCTGCGCTCGCTGTACAACCCCGACGGAATCGCATTCTCCGATCCGGTGGAGGCGTTCAACTATCTGGACATGATGCACTACGTGGGCAACCACCACGTGTATCGTGTGGATCAGTTCACGATGCTCTTCTCGCTGGAGGGGCGCGTGCCGCTCCTCGATCACGAGCTGGTCGAGCTGGCGTTTCGCATTCCGTCCCGCCTGAAGGTGCGTGGCAACACCCCCAAGTACATCCTGCGGCGCGTGGCCGAGCGCTGGATTCACCCGTCGTGCTTGAGCATGCGCAAGCGGGGCTTCAGCCTCGCCATGCATCGCTGGATCCACACCGACTTGAAGCCGCTGGTGCGCGAGAGCCTGGATCGTCTGAAGGCGCGAGACCTGTTCGACGCGGAGGCGATCGAGCGCGCGCGCCGCGATGTGGAAGCGGGCCGGGCGCCCTACAGCTCGGTGTGGCAATTGGCGGCCGTGGAACTCTGGCTGCAGGAAATGTTTGAGAGGTCGGGGATCGCGCCGGCCGGCAGGGCGCCGGACCGCCCCCCCGCCCAGCACCCCTGGTAGACCCCGGAGGCGCCGGATTTCGGCAGGGTGCGAGCGCGAAAGGACGCAACATGGTGCACGAGCCCAAGCTCAGCCTCGAGCAGGTGGAGGAGGCCGCCGCGGCCTTGGACGGCAAGTCAGTCGACGAGATCCTGGACTGGGCCTTTGGGGTCTTCGGCGACCGTCTGGGCATGATGACCGCGCTGGGCTACAGCGGCATCATCCTGCTGGACTTCCTGCGCAAGCGGAAACCCGATATGGAGATCTTCACCATCGACACCGGACACCTTTTCCAGGAGACCATCGAGCTGCGCGACCGACTGGAGCGCGAGTGGGGCATCCGCTTCCGCGTGCTCGAGCCGGTCACCACGATGGAGCAGCTCGTCGAGCTGGTGGGACCTGACCCCTGGACGCTAAATCCTGACCTTTGCTGCCACTACCGGAAGGTTGAACCTTTGTTGCGCGTCATCCACGAGCGGGACGCCTGGCTGAGCGCGATCCGCCGGGATCAGTCCATCTCCCGCGCCGACGCGGACGTGGTCGAAATGGACGGCCGCGGCGTCATCAAGGTGCAGCCGCTGGTCGCGTGGACATTCGATCGGGCCTGGGACTATATTCGGTCCAATAACATCCCCTACAATCCCCTGCATGATCAGGGGTACCCGAGCGTGGGCTGCGTCCACTGCACCTCGCCGGTGAAGCCCGGCGAGCACGAGCGCGCCGGACGCTGGAACAGCCAACCGAAGCTCGAGTGTGGGATCCACACGCCCAAGCGATCCAATCGCAGACGCTAGGGGCGGGGAGGTCAGGCGGAAGGCCGGAGGAAACACTATGGTGGTCAACATGCTGGGGCTCGGCTGCAGCCCACGCGACCGAAGCAACAGCGCGACGATGCTCCGACACTGCAAGGAGCACCTGGACGCCAAGTACGGAGATGCGATCAACTTCCGCATCATCGAATTGCGCGACCTGAACATCACCGCCTGCCGCGCCTGCAACGTCTGCGGCAAGGCGAAGGACACCGGCGAGTTCCTGCCGTGCGTCGCGGAAAAGGACGACGACGTGCAGAAGGTGCTCGACGCGCTGCTCTGGTCCGACGGTTTCGCCATCGCCACCCCCGTCTACTTCGGGATGCCGTCGGACTTGTTCACCAAGTTCGTCATGCGCACGCGTGTATTGCGGCATCAAGATTTCGCGCTGGCCAACCGCGTGTTCGGTGTCCTGGCGGTGGCCGGCCGCCGCTCGGGCGGCAGCGAGACGGCGATCATGACCACCTGGTTGCCGTTCATCCGCAACAACTGCATTCCGGTGGGCAACGGCAACCTGACCGGCCAGTTCGGAACCATGGCCTGGGCGGGGCCCCGCGAGGCGGTGCTCAACGACGCGTGGGGGCTGGAACAGGCCCGCGAGACGTGCGATCGAATCTACTCGCTCGCCCGGGTGGTCAAGGCCGGGCAACAGGCGCTGGGCGAGAAGCCGAACCTCACCTTCTCCTACAAGTCGGGCACCCTGTAGTCGCCGCGCACCCGATGCGCGCGATGGGGCAAGGACGGACGATGCGAATCGAGCGGGCACAGCTGCGCGAGGTCACGCTGCCCCTCACCACGCCCTACGAGCTCTCGTTCACCACGGTGACCGAGATCCGCTCGCAGATCGTTCTGATCCGGCTCGCCGACGGGCGCCACGGCTACGGGGAGACGGTGGCCCTCCCCGGCTACAGCCGCGAGACCCCGGAGGAGATCCGCATCCAGCTCGAGCCGGTGCTCACCGAGCTGCAGCGGCTCGACGTGCAGCGCGGCGCGCGCCTGGTCCGCGAGCGGCTTTCCGGCTGGCCGTTCGCCCGGTCCCCCGTCCTGACCGCGCTCGAGATGGCCGCCGGGAGCTTTCGTCTGCCCCCTCACATCGCCGTGCCCCTGCTCGCCCCTCTGCCCCCGAGCCGTCCGGAGGACTTGCCGGACGCCGTCGCCGAGCTGCGCAAGGCGGGCTACCGCACGATCAAGGTGAAGATCGGCCGCAACGTGGAAGCCGACGTTCGCACCGCCGGCGCGCTGCTGGAGGAGCTGCCGCCCGACATGCGGGTGCGCTTCGACGCCAACGGCGGCTTCGACGTCGGCGCCGCCGAGCGCTTCCTGGCCGCCCTCGATCATCCCCGCCGGAATCTCGTGGAACTGGTGGAGCAGCCCCTGCCCGCCGATGACTGGGCCGGCATGCGCCGCCTCTGCGCCGCTCAGACGATCCCGCTCATGCTCGACGAGCCGATCGTCACGCCGGATGACGTCGACCGCGCCGGAGAGATCGGCGCCGGGTTCATCAAGCTGAAGCTGTTCAAGAACGGCTCGCCCGGCGACCTGGTCGCCCTCGCCCGCCAGGCCGCCGAGCGTGGTTTGGGGGTCGTGCTGGGCAACGGCGTCAGCGCCGATATCGGCTGTCTCGCCGAGGCCGCGGTCTACGCCGCTCACCCCGAGCTGTTCAGCGGGGCGGGTGAGATGAACGGGTTCGTCAAGCTCGGCGGTCGCCTGCTCGATGCGCCGCCCGACGTGCGGCACGGAACGTTGCGCTGGGAAGGATCCGTCGCCCCCGGATTGACCGCGGCAGTGGTGTCGTCATGAGCAACCCTTCTGCCAACCAGGGGCGGGATGTTGCCGCAACGCGTCCGTCCGCGAACACCGGTCCCACCCTTCTCGTGCTGGAGTGCTACCTGCGCAACGCGCTCGCCGTGATCGAACGCTTGGATCCGTCCCTGCGACTCGTCGCCGGCGCGCGGGGCTGCCGCGGCTTCGACCTGCGGCGCCGGCTCCTCTTGCCCCGCCGCGTGCGCGAGGTGTTCGCCTACACCGATCCGGTCGAGGACGCGGACCGTTTCAAGCAGGAGTTGATCGATGCGATCCGGCGCATGCATGTCGATGCCGTCATCCCCACGGGCACCACGGTCACCGACGCCGTCGCCGCCGCCAAGCGGGAAGTCGAAGCGGCCACCTCGGCCAGGCTCCTGGTCGAAGACCACGAGAAGCAGGTTCGCCTGGCCGACAAATGGCAGGCCCACGAGCTGTGCAGGCTTCTGGATGTCCCCGTCCCGCCGGCACTCATGGTGCGCAGCCGCGCGGATGTCGGCGCCGCCCTTGAACAGGGCACGATGAGCTTTCCGTGTCTGATCAAGCCCCTGCGCGCGTTCGCATCCCAGGGCGTGCGCTTCTTCCACGACGCCGGCGCCTGGGAGGCCTGGCAGCGCGCCGAGCCCTCGGCGCAGGACCCCTCGCCCGCGTCTCCGTTCATGCTGCAAGAGTTCATCGCCGGCGAACTCCACGACGTCACTTCTTGCGCTTGGGATGGAGAACCGCTGTCCCTACTGTCGCAACGACGCATCGTCACCGCGCGCGACTTTGGCGGCGGGGGCTTGATGAACATCACGACTCACGAGCCCCAGCTTCTGGCCTACGCCGAGCGGATTCTGCGTCACCTGAGGTGGAACGGCATCCTCGAGCTCGATTTCATCCGCGACGCCCGGGGACGCTTCTACCTGCTCGAATGCAATCCCAAGGTGTGGGGCACCACGGACCTGACGATCCAGGCCGGCATGAACGTGGCCCAACAGCTCGTTGACTCGCAGCTTCTCGGCATCGAGGTGGAGCCGATACGTGCCTACGAGGTGGGGTTGCTCTACCGCTGGCTCTTTCCCGAATGCGTCTTCTACTGGCTGAGCGCCCCGCGCTCCCCCGGCCGCATCCTGAGCCGCATCCGCCGCACCCTATCCTCCCACGGTGCGCGGCGCTCGATCACCCGCGTCCGCTGGCGCGAACTGCTCTGGTTCGCCTACCGCGCCTGGGTGCGTGTGGTCGGATAGTGGGAGAAGGCGCCGGCGCCTTCTCGTTCTCACCCGGGTGCCCGTGTGATAATATGTTCTCGTGTCCAACTCGCAACCGCCACGATCGTGCGAAAGGAGGCCACCCATGCGCTCTTCACTCCTCTTCATACTCCTCATCGCGATTCTTCTCGCGGGCGCCGCATCCGCCACCACCTATGTGGTCAATCCCCAAGGAACGGGGGACTTCCCCACCATCCAGGCCGCGGTGGACGCGACCGAAGATGGGGATGTCATCGAGCTCGAGGACGGCGTCTACACCGGCGACGGGAACCGCGATGTCGACTACCTCGGCAAGGCCATCACGATTCGGTCGCAGAGCGGCGATCCCGCCACCTGCATCATCGACTGCCAGGCCAGTTCCCAGGACATGCACCGTGGATTCAGCCTGACCTCGGAGGAGGGGCCGGAATCGGTGCTGACCGGGATCACCGTCACCAACGCCTACGTGTGGGGCGACGAGCCGACTCGCCGGGGGGGTGGTGTGCGGGCATACTTCTCGTCGCCGACGATCACCAACTGCGTCTTCGACAACTGCAGCTCGGAATACGGCGGCGGGGTCTGCTGCTTCTACGGAGCGTCTCCCAACATCAGCGACTGCCTTTTCACGCGCTGCGACGCCTGGCGGGGCGGCGGCGTCTACGTGCACGAGTACATAGCCACGATCTTCGACTGCCGCTTCGTCGACAACGAGTCGGATAAGGGCGGCGCGATCGTCACGCGCAATGCGATCGACATGTTGATCTCGAACTGTGAATTCATCGACAACCGCTCGACGACCTATTGCGGAGGCACCATCTACTTCAATCTCAACACGACCGCTCTGGTGGAGGACTGCGTCTTCATCGACAGCTACTCCGCAGACTATGGCGGAGCGGTGTGCTGCGAGGAGTTCTCGGAGCCGGTCCTGCGCAATTGCACCTTTTACAACTGCGAATCAGCCTGGGGCGCAGCCGGCATTCTCGCGGCCAGCGGTTCGCTCCCCGTTCTGGAGAACACCATCATCGCGGGCAGCCCCTCGGGCGAGGCCGTGCGGTGCGAGAGCGCCTACGCCGAGCTGAGCTGTTGCGATCTCTACGGCAATGCCGGCGGGGACTGGGTCGGGTGCATCGCGTACCAGTACGGCACCAACGGCAACATCGCGGAGGACCCGCTCTTCTGCGATCCGGAGGATGGCAACCTGTTCCTGCAGACGATCTCCCCCTGCGCCCCCTTCTCCCCTCCCAACCCGGAATGTGACCTGATCGGGGCCCTCCCGGTGGGCTGCGAACCGCCGCCGCCCCCGCCACCCTATGCCATTACGGCCGTGACCGACGTGGGCAACGACCAGGGCCGCCGCATCCGTCTGCGCTGGAACCGGCAGCCGAACGATTGCCCCGGGGCCGACACCACGATCGCCGCCTATCTGATCTGGAGGCGGATCGACGAGCACGACGGCGGCGCGGCGGGCCGGCAGCAACCCCACGTGGTCGTGGAACCGGGCGCGTCCTATCCGCCGGGGGATTGGGACTTCGTCAAGGAGGTTCCGGCTTGCTTCGAGGAACAGTACAGCACTATCTGCGAAACCCTGTGCGATTCCACCGCCACCGGCGGCATCTGCTGGTCGGTCTTCTTTGTGCGCGCGGAAGGGTCGTTGGGGGGCGCCACGCTCTTCTTCGACACCGCGCCCGACAGCGGCTACTCGGTCGATAATCTCGCGCCCGCCGTGCCGACCGGCTTGCGCTACGAGGAGCCCACGCAGCTTGTCTGGGACGCGTCACCGGAAGAGGACTTCAACTACTTCACCGTCTACGGGTCCGAGGTGGACCATCTCACGCCGGCGGCGACGAGACTCGGCTACACCACCGAGCCCACGTTCGACATCACCGGACACAACTATCCGTTCTTCCACGTCACGGCGACCGACTTTGCGGGCAACGAGGGCGCGGAGGCCACGGTCGGCGCCTTCAGCCACGCGGGTCCCGGGCCCGTCGCCCGCGGCGCGCTGCGGCTCTTCCAGAACCGGCCCAACCCTGCGCGGACGGACGTCACGATCGGCTTTGAGCTGCCGGCCGAGAGCCGGGTCGATCTGAAGATCTTCGACCTGTCGGGGCGGGTCGTGACCGCGCTGGTGCAGGGCCGCCTGGGGGCGGGGCCCCACCAGGTTTCCTGGAACGGGTATGACCAGGCCGGCGAGCGCGTGGAGCCCGCGCTCTACTTCTACCGGCTCGAGGCCTGCGGCAAGAGCGTGACGCGCAAACTGCTGTTGACGCGTTGAGCGACGCCGTCGAGCGGGACCGGGAAGACAAACTCAGACCGGTTCGACCGGACACAGATAGTCGGAGAGCTGGCCAAGGCGGGCTTCACCGTGCGCGAGGTCGCCAAGCCACTTGCGGGTGAGCCGCTGCGCGTCGGCTGCTGTCAGCGCCGGGATTCGGCGGGGCGCCGCATCCGTTCCCAGGTCCGCCCTCAACGCATCCGCATAGCCGTAGTGTGTCACCGCTTCACGGAAGCTCAAGGCGGACATGCCAAACGCATCAGCATACCGCTGGCGAATGCGCACGCCCCATAAAGTGGCCGCGTCCCGCCGCAGCCCTGCGACCAGTTCCTGGCGATTCGCGTCGCGCACGGTCCCGTATTCCCGCACCGTCCAGCTGGCGATCTTCTTCGAGTGCTCGCGGCGGTAGTCGTTGTGCTCGTAGCGCTCTTGCAGCTCAGCCGGTGCCAGGGCGCGGCCGCTGAGCCGCTCGATCAGCTCCACCGCCAGCTCGAAGGGCCGGCGCACCAGCTCCTCGTAGCGAATCGTGAGCACCCGGGGGTGCTCGCGGTACGGATGAACCATGGCGACATCCAGGAGCCATGTGAGCAGCGCCACCCTGGGCGCGAAGCCCCGTCGAAGCAGGGACGCCTGGACACGCAGCGGATCGCGCACGATGTGGATGAAGTAGCCCTTCTCGAACGTCTCCAGGAACTCGCCGATCGCATTGATGTTCTCGGGGGTCTTCTCACAGAAGACGGCGCTCTGATCCTTGCCCCGCATCGCTTTGTATTGCCGCGCGAACTTGTCGATGAACTCGGGGAAGCTGGTGAACGCCTGTGCCATTTGGGTGAACTGCCGGCGGTCCAGCCCATAGCTGTACAGGCGATCAAGATTCAGTCCCAACCGCTTCCGGTGAATCGATCCCGACGAGGAGGTAACGGTGATCCGCGAGCGATAGACCTCGAAGTCATAGATCTTGCGGTTGGAGAAGAGATTCAGTTCGGGACCGCAGACGCTGTGGGGGGAGCTGTCCAGCAGGTCGGCCAGGAATGTGCTGCCTGAGCTGGGTGCATTCCCGATAATGCAGATCATCTACGCCCCCGCGCCCCCACGGCCTTCACCGCCATCGGCGGACCCGGAGCCGACGTGCTTCGCCGGCGGCCCGCTGATGAATGGCCTGGAAGCGCGGGTCTGGGCGACCGTCGACGGCCGAACCGGCCGACAGAATCCGGACCACGGTACGCAGCGGCGCCGAGCCCTGTCAACCGTCGGCGCCACATCCCGCTAAGTCATTGAAAACCCGGAGGGGATTGTGGTACCCATAGCCGGCAATGGAAACGGCGCCGCGCCGGCTTGCAGGACCATGACCGGCCGCGGACACGGCGCCTCACCGGCTTGCGAGGATGGGTCATGAAGCGCGTTCTGCTGGACTATCTCGCTTGTCCCCACTGCTGGGGTCCTCTTCTCCCGACGCCGTTGGAAGAGGAAGGGGAAGAGATCACGGCGGGGTTTCTGACCTGTCGGGAGTGCCTGCAACTCTACCCCATCCTGGCCGGGGTGCCGCGCCTCGTCCCCGACGCAGTGGTCGACTACTACCGGTTCTTCGAGCGGATGCGCCCCAACATCGAATCCGGCGTCTGGGAACGCAACTTCACGCCCGAACGCCTGGCCCATGCCCGGCGGTTGCTCAGCCGGCAGAAGCGCACCCAGTCCGGATTCGCGATGGAGTGGAGTTTCCAGGGCGAAGGGCAGGCGACGTGGGGCTATGAGCCCCGCGAGCGTCTCGAGCACGTGGTGCGCACGTCCCTCGAGATGACGCCCGAGCAGTGCCGCGGGAAGGTCATCCTGGACGCCGGCTGCGGCAACGGCATCCTGACGTCCATGCTGGGCGAGCATTTCGACCTGGCGATCGGGGTCGACCTGGGCACCAGCGTGGTGGAAGGACACGCCCGCAACCGCCGGAGCAACGTCCACTTCGTCCAGGGAGATTTGATGAACCCTCCTTTTCGAAATTCCTCGATCGATATCCTCATCTCTCTGGGTGTCATCCACCACACGCCCAACACCGAGTTGACCTTCTCCTGCCTGTCGCCGCTGGTCCGTGCGGGGGGCCGCTTCTACGTCTGGCTGTACAAGCCCGAGAGCGATTGGCATCATCGTTTCATGCTGGTCCTTAGGCAGTTCTTCAAACGTCTCCCTCATGGGTTGAGCGCCGCCTTCTTCAAGGTCACCTTCGTGCCGGGCGCGCTGCTCAAGCGGCGCATCAAGAACGCCATCAGCTCCACGAAGGAGAAGCCCCAGTCGGCCCAGGAGCAGTTGATCAGCTTCATGGACGGCCTGACCTGCGCGTATCGCTTCGAGCACACGCCCGAGGAGGCGACGCTCTGGTTCCGCAAGCGCGGCTTCGGGAACATCCACGTTCCCGTAATCGAGTACCTGGGGTTCGGCATCTACGGCGATCGCCAGGCCTAGCGCCTCGGCCCCGGCGGCGGCTCGGGCCGACCCCACCGGAGCCAGTCGAAGTAGCGGCGCATCTGATCCTCATCCAACAGGGCGCTCTCCTTGAGCATCGCCTCGGCGACCAGCGAGTCGAGGATCGCCTGCCGGCGGTTCATCGCCCGGATGGATTCGTGCACGCGGGCCGGGTCGGGGCTGCGGCCGCGATAGGCGTCGTGCACGTCGCGGCGGGCCTGTTGCACCTCCCAGCGCGCGGACAGGATCAGGGGCAGGGTCTCGGTGATGACCCTCTCCATCGCCTCGTGTTGGGATGCGTCCAGTTGCAGTCGTCGCTGCATCTCCTCCAACCGTCGGCGCGCGGTCTCGGGGACGGGCGGTACGTCGGGCTCGTGCGGCGGTGAGGGCGCACCGGGCCGCCCGATGGGCCGCAACGGGGGCACGCCGGGCTGCTCGATGAAGGGCGGCGGCGCCAGGAAGCCGCGGTCGCGCGGAGCCGAGAGCACCGAGTAGAGCAGCCCCGCGTTCAGCCCCACCGAGAGGGCCAGCAGTAGAAACCACCCGCGTTTCATGGGCTCACCTCACCCTCGTCGTACATCGCCCCCAGGTAGACGTCATCCAGGGTGGTGCCCGCCTCGTCGGTCAGCAGCGAGCCGCCGGCGAAGGTCGCGGCCCGCGAACTGTCGGTCGGCCCACGCGCCGTCGACGAGCCCACCAGCAGGCCCGCGGCCACTCCGATCACCACCGCGGCCGCGGCGCCCAGGACGAAGGCCGGGCGGCGCATCGCGGCCGCCGCCGCGCGTTCCCGGTGAAGCCGCACCTGGATCTGGGGCCACAGGGAAGGCTCGTCCCCCCTGGGCCGGTCCTCCTCTAGGGCTCGATAGACGGCCTCCACCTCGGCGCGCGCCCGCGCGCAGCGTACACATGTGCGGCAGTGGTCGCGCACGTGCTGCGTCTGCGCCGCGCTCAACCGGCCATCCAGATAGGCCTGGAGCTGCTCGTCGACGTGTTCCATCGTCGTTGCCTCCCCGGTCGTGCGCATCCGCGATCCGCTCAGCGGCGCTCCTCCGGCGCGGCCAGCGCCGCGCGCAGGGCATGCATAGCCCGCTGGAGCAGCGATTCCACCGCCGGCACGGTCGCGTCCATGGCCCGGCCGATCTCCTCGTAGCTCATCCCCTCGTAGCGCAACAGGAGCACCGCCTGGCGCTGGCGGTCCGGAAGCTTCGCCAGAGCACGGCGCACGCGGCCGCGCTGATCTTCCCGCTCGATGCGCGCCAGCGGGTCCGCGCGCCCGGCAGGGCGATCGTGATGCCGGACGTCGAAGGAGATCCACCGTACGATCCGGCGCCGGCGCAGCGCACTGCGCGCCAGGTTGCCCGCGATACGGAACAGCCAGCTTCGAAACTGCCCCCGAGCCTGGTAGCGCACCGACTGCTGGTAGATGCGCCAGAAGGTCTCCTGGGTCAGGTCCCGGGCGTCCTCACGGCTCCCCAGCATGCGCTCCAGAAACACCCGGACGGGGACTTCCCACCGGCGGCCCAGGGGGAGCCGGTGGTGAATCGGGACGGCCGGCGTGAGGTCCCCGTCCGTCCCGAACCGGCGGTCGCGGGGCCCCCGGGGGCGGCGGCATCGCCAGCAAGCGGTCCCGCTGCTCCTCGGTGAGCGCCTTGCGCACTTCGAGCTCCACCTCGAGGCGGGCCAACTCTTCGCGAGCGCGCAGGTCGGCCATCCGCGTCACCAGATCGCGAAGGACGTCGATGCTGGGATCTTCCTCCAGCATCTCGCCCTGCAGCGCATGCTCGAGTCGCCTCAGCTCTTTGCCCCGCTGGCTCCGCTCGGCGCGTTGCGCTTCGTGGATCGCGCGGATGCGATCCTGCTGCTCTGCGGTCAGATCCAACGCCTGCAGTCGCGCGAGAGCGCGCGCTCCGGGCTCGGGCACGGCGGGCGGCGTCGGCGGACCGGGAGGTCCATCGGCCTGCGCCGAGCCCGCCACGGAGAGGGCGCCGATCGCCAATATCGTCGCCAGCATCGCTGGGATCGTTGTCTTGGACACGCTGTTCATGCCTGTTTCCTCCCCATCCTGTCGTTGACCGCGCAACGTCCTTCGTATCGCAGCTCCCGGGCCGCCGGGGAGCATCGTCCCGGCGCTCTCATCTCCCCAAACGCACGGCCCCGGGGGAACCAGCGCCTGGCCCGTCTCCAGGCGTCGAGACCCGGACCCGACGGGCGAATTGAAGCCACGCGTTGGAGATGCCGCACCTGCACTCCGGTCCCGCGCGACGGGCAATGTGCGCGATGCATTCTGCAAAACGGGTCTTCCGGGCCCCGCACCGCCGGACCGGGCGGTTCGCCGCACCTCGTGGGGAACCCTTTGCTTCTGTGCCTGTTGGATTCAGCGTGGCGAGGCTTATCCGCATCCGCGGACCAAGTGGCACGAGTTGTGCAATGCCTAACGCGCTCTTGCGTGCGGTCGCGGTGCATCCTTCTTTCCGTCCAACCCTCAGACATGTTGGGAGGTTGAGCATGCTGTTGTTCGTGCCGTTCTTCAGTGCCGGGGGCGGCGGCGGCGCTTCGCCGGAGACGCCCGTCGAAGCGGAGGACCTCCAGGGCAACCGGTTGGTCCACGAGAAGAGTCCCTACCTCCAGCAGCACGCCCACAATCCCGTCGACTGGTATCCTTGGGGCGAGGAAGCGATTCAGAAGGCCCGCCGCGAGAGCAAACCGATCTTCTTGTCGATCGGCTACTCCACCTGTCATTGGTGCCACGTGATGGAGCGCGAGTCGTTCGAGGACGAGGAGATCGCCGCCCTGCTCAACGAGCGTTTCGTGCCGATCAAGGTCGATCGCGAGGAGCGTCCCGACCTCGACCACATCTACATGACCGCGGTGCAGGCGATGACCGGGCAAGGAGGGTGGCCGCTGAGCGTCTTCTTGACCCCCGACCTGGAGCCCTTCTACGGAGGCACCTATTCCCCGCCCGATGATCGCCTGGGCCGTCCGGGGTTCAAGTCGCTCCTCGAGCGGATCGCGCACGCCTGGTCCAGCCGGCGCGGCGGGGTGGACGCGACCGCCCGGAAGGTGGCCTCCTTCCTGAAGGAGCAGGGTGAGCCGGCGGGCGCCGAGAGCGGATCGACGCGGCTCTACGGACGCGTCCTGGAAGGTGCGTTCAAGAGCCTGCGGCAGCGCTACGACGCCGATCAGGGCGGTTTCGGCGGCGCGCCCAAGTTCCCCACCCCGCACGTGATCGGCTTCCTGCTGCGCTATGCGCACCGAACGGGAAACGCCGAGGCCCTGGAGATGGTCCGCCACACGCTCGACGCGATGGCCGCCGGCGGCATCCACGATCATCTCGGCGGCGGGTTCCATCGCTACGCCACCGATGCCGCCTGGCTCGTGCCCCATTTCGAGAAGATGCTCTACGACCAGGCCGGCCTGGCGCTGGCCTACACCGATGCCTATCTGGTCACCGGCGATGCGACCTACGCCGGCGTCGTCCGGGGCATCCTCGACTACGTGCTCGCCTACCTGACCCATCCCGGCGGCGGTTTCTTCGCCGCCGAGGACGCCGACAGCGAGGGCGAAGAGGGCACCTTCTACGTCTGGGAGAGTGACCAGATCGACGACGTTCTCGGGCATCACCTGGGGCACACGTTCCGGCGCAACTTCGGCGTCAGCCCGCAGGGCAACTGGGAAGGCAAGAACATCCTCCATCGCTCGCTGCCGATTCCCCCGCTGAGCGACGAACTGCGTGAGGCGCGTGACCGGCTGCTCAAAGCCCGCGACCAGCGCCCGCGGCCCCATCGGGACGAGAAGATCATCGTGGCCTGGAATGGTCTCATGATTGAAGCGCTGGCGCGGGCCGGACGCGCCCTGGCCGAGCCGCGCTACACGGCCGCTGCTCAGAGCGCCGCCCGTTTCGTCGAGGAGAACTTGTGGCGGGAGGGGCGTCTGCTGCGCCACTACCGAGACGGCGCCGCGGACGCGGCCGGTTTCCTGGACGACTACGCCTTCCTCGGCATGGGCCTCTTGGCGCTCTACGAAACCACGTTCCATCCCCATCATCTGGGCGCCTCCGTCCATCTGGCGCGCGAGTTGGTGCGGCTGTTCGCCCGGGAAGACGGCGCCTTCAACTACGCCGGCAAGGACGGTGAGCAGCTCCTGGCCCCGGTGCTCGACATCCACGACGGGGCGCTGCCCTCGGGCAACGCCGCCGCCGCGACGTTCCTGCTGCGGCTGGGGTACTTGACCGGCGACAGCGAGCTGATCAGCAAGGGCCGCGACACGGTGCGCACCTTCTACACGCGCATCGAGCGCTCGCCGGGCAGCCACACCGCCATGCTGGCCGCCCTCGATTTCGCGCTGGGCCCGGTCACCGAGGTGGTGCTGGCCGGACGGCTCGACGATCCGGAGTTGACGTTGCTGCGCAAGTCCGTGGCGCGGTCGTTCCGGCCCAACACGGTGCTGCTCTTCAACCCGGACATCGGGGACCAATCCCCACGTCCCGCCGACCGCGAGATCGCGGCCTATCGCGACACGCTCTACTCCCTGGTCCCCTACCTGGAGGCGCAGAAGGCCATCGGCGGGCGGGCCACCGCCTATGTCTGCCGCGATTACGCATGCCGGGCGCCGGTGCACGATACCCGGGCGCTGGGCCGGATGCTGGATGGGGGCGGCCGCTGATCAACAGGGGATCTCGGAGCAGTCCTCGGGCGGCGGTGGGATGGTCATCGGCAGCCCTTCCCGCTCAACGATCATGCGGGCCACGTTCTGGGCGAGCCACAGGGTCCCGGTGATGGTGCGATCGGCCGGATAGAGTTGCGTCGACTCCACCATCCAGCATCCCTGCCACGGCGTTTGGTGCGGCGGCACATGCTGCGCGAAGCCGGTGTGGCAGATCGGCTGCGCGTAGGGCGCGCGAAAGACACGGTAGGACGCGACGTCGTCGGGCGTGAACCGCTTGTCGATGCGCGCGAGAGCACCGGTGTACTCCTCGAAGAGCGCCCGGTCCGCCGACCGATAGCGTTCGAGATCGCGATGCAGGTAGTAGGGGATGTAGACGATGCTCTCCCGCGGGGGAGCGCAGTCGGGGTCGAGGTTGCTGTACTCGATCACCCCGTTGAAGGCGATCTGGGGATCGTGGACGTTCAGCCAGAAGCGCTTCGTGATCGGCCGCCGAATCCGCAGCACCATGCAAACCACGCCGATGAACCGCACCGCTTCCAGTTCCCGCGCATAGTCGGGAGCGACCTGCGCCGCCCACTCCCGGTAGACGGGCAGCGGCACGGCCGAGATCACATGATCGTAGGCGCGCGTCTCGCCCCCCACCCGAATCCCGCGGCAACGCGTCCCCTCCAGCCATAGGCCCTCGACCACGGTGCGCCGGTGGATCCGCACCTGGTGGGCGAGCAGCTCCTCTTCGAGCGCACGCAACAGGGCGCCGGACCCACCCACCAGGTAGCCCAGCTTCTCACGGGCGAAGATGTGCGGCCGCGAACTGGCGACCCGATGAATGCGGTGCCACATCCAGGCCGCGGAGACGCGATCATGGTCGTCGTCAAATTTGATCCGCAAGAGCGGATCCCAGATCTCCGCGTAGGCGCGCTCGCCCACGCCCTCGATCAGCCACTGCTTCGCGGTGATCTGCTCCAATTCGGCCCACGATCGGCGACCCCGCGCCTTGAGGATGTGGAGCCCGAAGCGCAGCTTGTCGATCATCCCCAGAGGCGAGAAGCGCAGCAGGTCCCATGAGCTGCCGAAGTTGTACTGGTGGCCGTTGTGGAAGAAGCCGGTCGTGGCCCGCCGCCACCGCACGCGGTCCGCGAGATCCAACCGCTCGCAGGTCTGCAACAACGTCCGGTCGCCCCGGCAAATGAAGTGGTAGAAGCGGTCCAGACGCAGGCCGTCGAAGTCGAATCCGCCCGCCAGGCCGCCCAGCTCACCGCTGGCCTCGAACAGCTCGACGTCCAGGCCCGCCCGGCTGAGCTCCCAGGCGGCCATCAACCCGCCGACGCCGCCGCCGATGACGCCCACACGCTTCACGCCGTCGCCTCCGTCGGACCCGGCCACGGCCGGTCCAGGATGCGGATCAGTACCGCCACGAGAATCAGCGGAATCGCCGCTCGCATCGCACCGGCGAGCATGCCGGCCCACACGCTGTTCCAGTCGAAGCTCAGGCTGAACATCAGCGGCACGATGACGGCGCCGAGCAGGGCCCAGATGCGCGGCGCCTCCCTGGGCGGCGGCGCCCAGGCGACGGCCGCCATGAACGGCAACGCCAGCATGGTTTGATAGTCCACCCAACTGGTCGGCATCGCAAAGAGAACCAGACAGATTGTCATACAGAACCCGGTCGCCTCCGCCCGCGGATCGGACCGCCGCGAGGCCCGGCGGAGGGCGCGCACCACGAGCCCGAGGAGCAGGATCAGCGCCGCCGCCGACGCAATCAGCGCCAGGATGCGCGCGGTGCGAAACTGGGGCTCCTCGAGAACGCGCATCTGGTGCGTGCCGGCCTCCAGCAACACGGCCGGGCCGTGCAGCGCCCAGATGGCGATCTTCCCCAACACGCTCGCGCCGCTGACATTGTAGAAGGCCAGCGCGGTGCCGCCCAGTCCGGGCAGCACCTGCGTGAAGTAGACCCAGGTGTGCTGGATTGGGAGGATCAGCGCGGCGCCGCCGAAGGTGAGAACGGCGCCGACCACGCCGGCCACCAGGACACGCGCCTGCCGGCGGACCGCGAAGTAGGAGAGCAAAAACGCCGGGTAGACCTTGAAAGCCCCGGCCACCCCCAAGGGCAGCCCCTTCAGCCAGGGACGTCGCCATAGGATGCCGGCGAAGCCCAGCGCGACCCAGAGCGTCAACCACGTCTCGAGCTGGGGCCCGATGGCGCTCTCCCAGAAGGGTTCCCAGTTGAGGAGCACCACGGCCAGCAGCGCCAACCGGGGCGCCGTGGGGCGCAGGGCCCGGGCGCTCAGCGCAAAGAACGCGCACCAGGCCAGCAGATTCGCCGCGAGCAACAACCGCAGCCCATGCTTGGGGGCCATCGGGACCAACGGCTTCAGGGCCGCCGCGGCCGGCGGGGGAAACTTGTAGACGTGGCTGCCGGGATGATAGAAGCGGGGACGATCCGTCTGGTAGAGCACGCCCGTCTCCGCTTCCCGGCGAACCTGCTCCAGGAAGATGCGCCCGTCGTGCATGTGGGGGACGCGGGTCCCGAAATAGGGATCGAGACGGTGCACGATGCGCAGGCCGCTGGCGACGAGTGCCAGCAGAAGGCAGGTCAGGAGCACGGCCCGACCGATGCGCGGGCCCGCGCTGCCAGCTAGACTGGATCCCATGGTGCCGAAACCTCGCGACATGGCGCGGACGTCGGATTGTTCTCGGACGGATTCTGCCGCCACCCTGTCCCCGAGGCTAGGGCGCGGGACAGCCCGACCTGATAGACGCCACAGAAATGAGGCTGATACCCAACCGCGAACAGCAGTATCTTTATCGGCCCGAACCGGAACGCTGTTCAGAGGTATCACGATGGCAGAGATTGGCAAGCCGGTTGTGACGCTGGTGGATGCCCGTCGCGACCCCCGGGCCGCGGCCGAGGCGGCGGTCGAGGCCGCGGGCTGGCGCGATCGCATTCCCGCCGGGGCCGACGTGGCCCTGAAGCCCAATCTGGGCTGGGATCTGTTCCTGCCCGGCGCCGTCACATCGCCGCGGGTGGTGGAGGGCGTCATCCGCGCGATCCGCAAGCGGGCGGGGCGGATCTATCTCGTCGAGGCGGACCAGGTGCTGGTCAACATCGAACGGGCTCTGCAACAAACCCGCATGGTTGAGCTCTGCCGCCGCTATGACGTCGAGTGGGTCAATCTCAGCCGCCAGCCCTTCGTCCGCGTGCCGGTGAAGGATCCCTTGGCGCTCGACGCCCTGGAGCTGCCCGAGATCCTCACGCGCACCCGCCTGGTGACGATCCCCGTCATGAAGACGCACGGCAAGACCACGATCTCCGGCGCGATCAAGAACCAGTGGGGCTGTCTGCCCACGTTTCGACACAACTTCCATCCGGTGGTCAACGAGGTGTTGCGCGACCTGGCGACCGTGCTGCGGCCCGACCTCACGGTCATGGACGCCACGGTGGCCCTGGAGGGCAACGGCCCCAAGTCGGGCCGCCCGAGGATCTGCAATCTCGTCTTGAGCGGCGCCGATCCCGTCGCGGTCGACGCCGTGGCCGCGCGCATCATGGGCCTGGACCCCCTGTCGATCCGCCACCTCGCCGTGTGCCAGGAGGCGGGCATCGGGTGTCGCGAGCCGGATGCGATCGACGTCCGCGACGAGCAAGGCCGCCCTATGCCCGAGCTGCCCCGTTTGGCCTTCCAGACCGCACGCCAGAACACGGTGGCATCCGTCGAGACGCTCCTGCGCTCGGGACCCGCCCGCCGCCTGGTGTTCGAGACGCCCCTGCTGCAGCCCTTCTGCTGGGGCGCACGCGTTTGGTACGCGGTCTGGTACCACGTCCTGATGGGCCGGCGGCGCCGGGATCGGGTGCTGGCCGACTATCCGCATGCCGATCAGTGGCGCTGACCGCCGCGACCGGGGCGGCGGACGGCGCCCGTTTGCTTTGTCGGGCCGCTGTCCCTACTATCGCCCCCAGCGCTGCGCCTGGGGGCCACGCTCACGACGGCGCACCCCCGAGGCCGGTGAGACAGCGGAGACGCGGATGGATGCCAGGGAGTTGGTGGATGGACTCGTGGCGGGTGAGGAGCGGGCCTGGCAGGAGTTTCTCCACAGCTACGGCCGGTTGATCTATGCGGTCGTGGGCCGGTTCGCGGTCAAGGGCATCGACCGCGACGACCTGTTCCAGGAAACCTGCTTGAAGGCTCTGCAGTCCATTCACACCCTGCAGAGCCCGGACCGGTTGGCCTCCTGGGTCTACACCATCGCCTACCGCCTGAGCGTCGACGCGCTTCGCCGCCAGCGCCCGGAGGCCCGGCTCGAAAACCCCGATGCGCTTCTGGACACGGAGACCGCCGGACGAGAGCCCCAGGAGCCGCTGCAGCGTCTGGAGCGGCTCGAGAAGATCGCGCGCCTCCTCGACGGCCTGCAGATGCTGGATCCCCGCTGCCGGCGCTTGCTGACCGCGCTCTACCTAGAAGAGCCGCCACCGTCCTACGTTGCGATCGGAAAGCGCGAGGACATGCCGGTGGGGAGCATCGGTCCGACCCGCGCCCGGTGCCTCGGGAAGCTGAAAAAAGTCCTCGCGGACCTATCAAACGGCCCCTCCGATACGTCCGCGTAGGTGGAGCCGCGATCCGGGAGAGGCTGGTGGCTCGGGGCGTGAAGGGGCCCGAAGCCTTCTCTCCCATCGAACATGGCCGGGGTTGGTTTAGACCAATCGGCACAAGAGGGTAGCGACGATGAGAGAACGGCATGTGCATTGGGACGAGATCCTAAGGGCCCTCGAAGAGCCGGAGGCGCTCCATGCGTCCGCCCGCGCTCACCTGGACGACTGCCCGCAATGCAGAGAGTTGGAGGAAGATGCCCGCGAACTGCTGGGCCTGCTTTCGGATGCGCGGCTCCCCGTCCCTCCCTCGGCGCTGGTGGCGAGGACGATGGCGCGCATCGCCGATCACCTGGCCGACCCGGCCGGGAAGCGGAAGTCTCAACCGGCCGGCGCGCTCTCCGGTCTCGTCGAAAGGCTGAGAGCAACCATGCGGGAGATCTGGGCCACGCAGGTCGCCGACTCCCGGGTCCCCGATCCCGCGTTGCGCGGCGCCACGCTTTCGTCGCCGCGCATGCTCCGTTACGAGACGCCCGGCTACCTGGTGACCCTCTCCCTGATGCCGGGCAAGTCGGAGACCGTCCGGGATGTGATGGGCCAGCTCGTGCCGCGACAGGACTCGATGCTGCCCTCCGGGACGCACGTGGCTGTCGCCTCGGGCGAAGGCCTGATCGAGGCGCCCCTGACGGAGACCGGGGAGTTTCGCCTGCGAAGCGTTGGTAGCGATATCGACGAAATCGGCATCATCGCTGGTGACGACTGGATCCGGCTGCGGATCCCGACCGAGTAGCCCAGGTCGAGTTCTCGATCCACAATCCACCCGATTGATTCATCCGCCCCTGGCGGCTAAGCTCCCCCGTAACATTCTCCTAACGCGACCTCCCACTATCCGAGGAGATACGTCATGGGTGCCGGATCCCGGCAGGATCCCGCCGCGCGCGGCGGAGCCGACCCGTACTGGTCTTCCGCCGATCCGGACCAGGTGGTCGCGCTGCTGCGCTCCGGCGATGTCACCCTGGACGCCGGCGCCGCAGCCGCGATTCGAGACCGGGTCGCCTCCCTCGTGCTGTCCAATCCCATGGACGCCCACCTGATCTCAAGCGCCTTCATCGCGCACATTCAAGTGGGAGTGCGCGAGATCGAGCCGGTGGTCCGCGCGATTGCATGGCGTGCCCACGCTGAGGCCTCCATGTTCTCGGGCCGCATGCCCGATGCCCGCAACGCCTACGAGCGCGCCACCGCCGCCGCCCGGGGCCACGATCAACTTCTGGGTCAGATCCTGGTGGGCCGCATCCACCTGCTCTCGCTCCTGGGTGATGACGCCGAGGCGCGCCGCCTGGTCCAGCGCGCCGAACGCCTCCTCAGGCGCGCGGGCGATATGGCGTATCTGGGCAAGCTGTACGTGAACCTCGGCAACGTCCACTATCAGCGTGACGAACACGCGCAGGCCTATCAGGCCTACCGCAAGGGTCTGGCGATCTACGACGGGGCCGGCATCCGCGACACGGCCTGGGTCGCCATGCTGGTCAACCAGGCCATCGCCTGCACCAACCTCTCGCGGGTCGCGGAGGCGCAGCGGCTCTTCCAGGAGGCGGAAACGCACTGCGAGCGGATGGATCTTCCCCTCCTGTGCGCGCTGGCCCGCTACAACCACGCGTTCCTGGAGTCGTTTCACGGCAACCATCGCACGGCCCTCCAACTGCTCGAAGACGCCGGTGATGTGTTCGCGTGCCAGGAGATGCACGACATGACCGCCGCGACGCTGCGCGGGCGCGCCGAGATCTATCTGGATCTGGGCATGGCGGCCGAGGCGAGGGATCTGGCGGCTCAATCCGTGGAAGCCTTCACCGCTCAAGACATGGCCCTCGACGCGGCCATCTCCCGCCTCCACTGGGCGCGGGGGCTCATCCTGAACGGCGACGTGGAGGCGGCCGGCGCACGGCTGGCCGAGGCGGAGGCGTTCTTCGCACAGCGCAAGAACCGGCTACAGCGCGCGGCGGTCTTGCTGCTTCAGGCCCGTCTGGCGCTCCTGCGCGGTGATCCGAGCTGCGGCGCGCGCCTGGCGGGACGGGCGGCGCGCACCTTCGCCCGCGCGAAGGTCCGGCGCTCGCTTTCGGAGGCCGGACGCGTGCGAGCCGAGGCGCTGTTGGCGCGCAACCGGCCCGCCGAGGCCGAGCGCGCCCTGGCCGAGGCCCGCGCCGGCACACCCTACCTCCCGGCGGGGGAACACGTGGAGGTGTGGCACCTGGCCGGTCGCATCGCCCGCGCGGCCGGACGGCAGCGGGAGGCCCAGCGCCGGGTGCGCACGGCGGTGCGCTACGTCGAGGCCGAGAGGCGCCTCATCCCGGGCATCGAGCTTCGGGCTCGTTCGTTCGAAGAGCGCGTGCAGGTCTTGGGCGACATGATCGAGCTCACCCTTGAGGGTCGGCGGCCGCGCTTCGACGCGCTTTTCCAGATGGTCGAGGCGGCCCGCGCGCGCGGCTTCCGCGAACGGTCCGGTGTTCGGCGTCCTACCGGCGCCGAGGAGCTCGATGAGCAACGCGCTCAGTTGAACTCCCTCACCCGGCGCCTGCTGGAGGCGGAGTACCCCGAGGCGGGACCGCCCGATCTGGTCGCCATCCGGGATCTTCAGCGTCAAGCCCGAGAGCTGGAAAGCTCCCTGAGCGACAAGCTGCGCCGCCTCGAGGCCCGCGAAGAGACCGCCCAGCCGTGGCGCGGGACGGCCACGCCGGCCGATGTGCGCCGCAGGCTTCGTGCCGACGAGACCGTCGTGGAGTTCTTCGCGCTGCGCGACCGCGTGCTGGTGCTCGTCCTCAACCGCGACCAGGAGACCTTTCGCGTTCTGGATACGCCGTTGGACGAGCTCAGCGAGCTGGTCGACCGGGTGCGGTTTCAGCTCGACTCGCTGGCCCTCGCGCCAAAGAACGAGGCCCACGCGCCGTTCCAAGTGCGCTCGGCGCGGGCCGTCCTCGGCGCGCTGTACGACGCTCTGCTGCGCCCGCTGGAAGATGTTCTGCCCGCCGCGGGGCGGTTGCTGGTCATCCCGCACCGTTTCCTGCACCGCGTGCCCTTCGAGTGTCTCTACGCGGGCGACGATCCGATCGACCACCGCTTCATCGTGACCCGTTGTCCGACCGCGGACACCGTGCTGCGCAGAAGACGATCGACGAGCAAGCGCAACGTGCTGCTGTGCGGTTCGATCGCATCGGGTCCGGCGGCGGTCGCAGACGAGCTCGAGGCGATCCGCCGGCATTTCGAGGGGCCGGACGTGCAGGTGCTGCGCGATCCGCGGGCCGCCGACGTGCTGGCGAACATGGAGCGCTGCCGCATCGTCCACTTGAGCACGCACGGCGTCTTCCGAGAAGACAACCCGCTCTTCTCGCGACTGGCGACGCTCGACGGCGGTCTCTTTCTCGTCGACCTGCTGGGCAGTCGACTGACCGCTGACCTCGTCGTGCTCAGCGCGTGCAACTCGGGTCAGGTCTTCACAGGAAAAGGGGATGATCTATCCGGCGTCGCCCACGGGTTCCTCGCCGCGGGCGCCCGCCAGCTCGTGGCGAGCACCTGGCGTGTCCACGACCGGGCCACGCAGGACCTGATGGCCGCCTTCTACGCACACTACACGTCGGATGAGGCGCGGCGCGATCCGGGCCGCGCGCTGGTCGCGGCCGCCAGGGATGTTCGCCAGACGTGGCCGCACCCGTTCTACTGGGCGAGCTTCAGCGTGCACGGCGTCTGACCCGGACCGGGGTCGACGGCGCGTCGGGTCGGGTCGTGGCGGCCAGGCTGTCGATCAGACCGGCCTCGTGAATCTCCCGCGCCGCATTCAGGAGCCGCTCCCACTCCGCCCCCATCTCCAGGATCGCCAGCGATTGGAGCTGAACCGCAAGGACCTCGGGATCGGCAGAGGGTTCGCCGATGCCCAGGCTTCCGAGCGCGGTCGCGGCCTGGGCCCTCGTGCGCCAGGGCGTCGCGCGGCCCAGGGCGGCGAACATTCTATCCAGCTCCGCGCAGCACTGCGCGGCGTCCGCGAAGCGGCCGAGGCTCAACAGGATCTCGATCTGCTGCTCGAGCAGACGGGCCTCTTCGGCCGCGGTCGCCACCCGCTGCGCGCGCCGCAGGATCGTCAGCGCGGCCTCCTTCTCGCCCAGCGCGACCCGGGCCGCTGCCAGCGCCTCCAGCGCGTCCACCGACCGCGGGCTCCGATCGAGAGCGCGCTCGAGGGCCTCGCTCGCCTCGCGCGGGCGCCCCTGCTCAAGGAGCGCGCGTCCCAGGCCCTCGAGTGCGGCGACGTTCCCGGGCGAGGCCGCCAACGCCGCGCGGAACGAGATCTCCGCGTCGGACCAGCGGCCGTCCTCGGCCGCCACGCGCGCCTCGGCCAACGGAACCTCGAGCGGCGCCATCCGCTTCGGATCGGGCAACGTGTCATGGCCCGCGGCCTCGGTGCTCGCCCCGAGGGTGACGTAGCCGAGGCTGCGCAGCCGCGCTTCGGCCTCCGGGGTCAAGCGCTGCGTGGCCGCATCGGCGGGCACCGCCGCCAGGCCGCGCCGGTAGTCGTCGAGGACGGTGCGCAGCGATTCTCGCACCGCCGCACGGTCGCGGGCCAGATTGGCGCGCTCCTCCGGATCTGCGCGCAGGTTGTACAACTCTGCCTCGGGCGCTTCTACAAGCTTCCACACCTCCGTGCGCCACACGTAGAGCGGACTCCAGTTGTGCGCCACGAAAGGGTGCAGCGTCTCGGCGTAGACGCCGGCAGCGCCCTGTGCCGACGGATCCTCGAGCAACGAGCTCAACACCCCGCGCGCAAGGCCCTCCGGGAGCGCAACACCAGCCTGCTCCAAGATCGCGCTGAAGAGATCGACCGTGCTGACGAGCTGCAGCGCCCGGCGGCCTTGGGTCTGGCCCGGGAGCTTCCACATCAGCGGCACGTGCAACGTCTCCTCGTAGAGGAAGATCCCGTGCTCGCGCTCGATGTGATCGCCCAGCCCCTCGCCGTGGTCGCCCACCATCACGATGTGGGCCGCATCGAATCGTCCCACGCGGCGCAGTGCCGCCAGCAGGTCGCCGACGGCCGCGTCCATTGCGCTGATCTCCGCGTCGTAGGGCGTCCCCCGGGTCTCCGAGGCGAACGGCTCGGGCGGCGTCCACGGGGTGTGCGGATCGAAGTAGTGCACCCAGAGGAAGATGGGCGACCCTTCCGCACTCCGGGCGCCGCCATCGCTCTCGAGGTTCTCGGGGGTGCCCTGGCCGGCGCGGTCCGCGAGGTTCTCGATGCTCTGGATGCTCTCGAGCCAGGTGACGGCCGCGCGGGTCGTCTCCGCCCCGGGGCGCTCGTTCATGGGATCGGCATCGTAGGTCTCGAACCCCTGGGACAGACCGAAGCGCGGGGTCAGAATGTAGGCGCTGACGAAGGCGGCGGTCGTGTAGCCCTGCTCACCCAGGATCTCCGCGAGCGTGACCGCTTCTTCCGGCAGCCGATAGCCGGCATTGTCGCGAACCCCGTGTTCGGGCGGCTGGCGGCCCGTCATCATGGAGGCGTGGGACGGCAAGGTGAGCGGCACGGGCGTGATCGCCTGCATGCACTGAACCGCGCCGTGCGCGAAGCGATCGAGGTGGGGCGTGGAGGCGATGTCGCTTCCGTAACAACGCAAGCGGTCCGCCCGCGTGGTGTCGAGCGTGATGAGGATGATGTCGCTCGGTCGGGACTCGCGCTCGCATCCGGCGCCGAGGACCGACGCCAGCACGGCCAGCGTGGCGACGGCGAGCCCCTTCGCGATCGCACGGGCAACGACGGAATGGGGCCCGCGGCCTCGGCCGCAGTCTGCAGGCGCAACACGCCACCGGGGCGCGCCCCGGGCTTCTGCCGAGGCTTGTCGCCGGTACGCGCTGCAGTTCACATCCGCGGATGATGGTCGTCTCATGGGCCCCCTCGCGGCACGCCGTTGCTACGGAAATCAGCCGCGCCAAGTGTACCCTACCGGCGAGGGGGAAGGGGAACCATGTTGGCGATGCTCGTGGCCCCGAACCCTTGCGTGACTCGTCAGCGCCCCTGCTCCAGGCGCAGCCTGCGCAGCATCTCGATGCCGTTCTGGTTTCCGGGGTCACGCGCAACGGACTCCTCGTAGTAGTCAATGGCGCGTGAGATGTCGCCGGCCGTCATGTGGGCCTCGCCCAGGCTGTCGTAGGTATTGGCCGACTCCGGATACAGGAAGACGTTGAAACGAAAGACGTCGATGGCCTCTGCGATCCTCTCCTCGGACAGCAGCATGTAGCCGAAGCTGTTGACACGCGCTTCGGCAATGGTGCCTTCGCTCTTCCTCCGCTCGTAGAGCGCCCGGCCCCCGTCGAACCCGTTGCGGGCGATCTCCTCCAGCACCGCTTGGGCCAGCTCGCGGTCCCGCATCTCCTGGGTCTTGCCGATGAGCTGGGCCAGGATCTGATCGCGCACCTCGGTGGCCCCCATGTCCCGGTTGGACATGACCGCCACCGTGTAGCCGAGCTCCGGGTAGATATCGAGGTAGGCGTTGATTCCCGAGAACCCGCCGGAGTGACCGACAACACGCTGCCCGTTCTCGAAGAGATTGCGAAACCCGTAGCCATAGGTGCGCTTGGCCCCATCGGTCTCGACCTTGCTCTCCAGGACGCGCCGCGTCATCTCGGGACTCAGCAGCTTGTGGTCCAGAAGGGCTCGACTGAAGCGCAGAAGGTCCTCCACGGTGGAGTAGCCGCCGCCGGCAGGCCCGCCCTTCACGACGTGCAGGAACAGGTTGTTGCGCAGCTCACCGTCTCGGGATCCCTGCCGTGTGTAGCCGACGGCATGATTGGGCACCACGCCGTCCAGTTCGTACGCGTCGGTGTGGATCATGCCCGCAGGCTCGTACATGTGCTCCCGCACGTAGTCGAAGTAGCTCTGCCCGCTGACGCGCTCGATGATGAGTCCCAGCACCATGAACCCCGAGTTGCTGTAGGACCAAGCGCTTCCCGGCTCGAAGAGGAGCGGTTGATCTACGAAGAGCGGCAGGTAGTCCGCGACCTCCCGAAAGAGCTCCTTCGACGTCCGCTGGAACTCCGGCGTCCAGTAGTTGCCCAGCCCCGAGGTGTGGGTCAGGAGCTGATGGACCGTGACGCTGCGGGCCACCTCCTCATTGGGATAGTCCGGAATGTGCTCGACGATCGCATCGTCGAACGAGAGCTTGCCGGCTTCCACGAGCTGCGCCACCGCCACAGCCGTGAACATCTTGTTCATCGAGCCCAGATTGAACCTGGTGTCGAGCTTGTTGGGAACGTGATGGTCCAGGTTGGCGTAGCCGTGCGCGGCCGTAAAGACGGGCAGGCCGTTCTTTGCGACGAGCACCGTGCCGGAGAAGCGATCCTGGTCGGCTTGCTGCTGGATGAAGGCTGCAGTGGCCTCGGGATCGAATCCCGACACCGTCTGGGCCGAAGCACGAAGCGCCGGGGCTAGAGCCAGCCCTAAGACCAGCCCCAGGAGCACTGTTCCGATGGCGCAGACTCTGGCGCCCAGCGGAACGCACCCCACCTTCATCGCGTGCGGACGTTTCCTCATGGGTCAGCACCTCCATCCGCTGCTACGCACCTGTCTGCTCGTCGGTTGCAACGGCGAGCGGACGCGTCCGGCGGACGGTGCCTGCGTGCCGGGCGGGTGCGCAAGGCTTGTCGAGCTGCCCAGCGAAGGAGTACACTCCCATCGTGTTCCGGTGGTCGCGCGAGCTTTCATGCGCAGAGAATGTGACCCTGATGAGGAGGAACCATGGCACGCTTCATCGCATGCGTTTTGGCAATCGGACTTCTCGCAGGCTCAATCCACCCTGCAGTTGCGTAGAACGGAGCTGATCACGGTCATTCGTACTTGAAAAGCG